>JBFWMM010000033.1:0-29989 GCA_050251615.1 Phycisphaerae bacterium | reverse complement strand
CGTAATCGGCGAGATAATCCTCAAACTTGGAGACATAGGCGCCGGATGTGGACACCCATTCGCTCTCCATGCAGTCGTTTACATATTTCTTTTCATTCCCGCCGAAATACGGCGCGGAAAGCAAAATTAAATCATTCATATTGCAACACCGTTACACATCGGAAAACTTCACTTTCTTTCTCTTCGAAAATACTACGGCCGGTGAACCTTTGACCACAGTCCATGGCGGCACATCCGTAACTACCAATGAATGAGGCGCTACAATTGCTCCCTCTCCAACGGTAACCCCCGGCATAACAATTGAGAACTGGCCGATAAAAGCATCCTTACTTATAACGACTTTTGCCTTTCGCACCCTCCGTTGCTCTTCAGGAATCATCGGCCCAGACATCCTGTAACCACCTTGATGGCTGTCTGTTGCGCTAAGAATAATTCCAGCAGAACCAACGTAATCCCCTATCTCAACTCCACCATGCCCAAGAATCCTGCCGCCAATATGGCAACGCTCTCCAATCTTGATAAATCCTTCAGGCGAATACCATTGAGCTCCTTTAGCTAAGTAAGAGAAATCTCCAATGCTTATATTCTCTGGGCCCGTCAAAGAAACGTCCGGGTCAAACAGCACTCCTTTGCCTGAGTATGCCAATTTATTAGCCCAGTAAAGCTGGCGCAGTTTGAATCCCAGAGGCCCTGTCATATATTTTATAGCGGTGAGCCAAGGATCTCGGATTGCACTTAACATGCCCCTGGTAATAGCAAAGCCTATCGGTACCTTCCCCGTTTCCAAGAATCGGTCTCTTGCTTCTATATCAGACTTTGATCTTTTACCTACAGTTTGTTTCATTACAATTAAACCTTATATCTATAAGTATCCGAAGGAAACTCTGCAGCCATCTGATGCGCTTAACTGCTCAATTATCAGCGCCGGCAGGACTCTGACAAACTTTTTGCTTCTAATTTTGGTGTTTGTTGTCATGTGAACAATCTCTATTCCCGAATCCCGCTCCACACAAACTGCTACAGCTACAAGCTTGGGGCCTTTCGATACAAACAGACCAAATGATCCCTTCTCCTTTTCAAGCTTCATTTCAATGCAACCCTCAACTACAGAAATGCGAGGCTCCCCATACCTATCAACAAGGCACACAATCCTGTCAATCAAAGTAGCCTGTTTCGGGTTATAATAGAAGATGCTTGTTACCTCTTCAAGATAACTTTCATTTACCCTGCGTGAAAGCGAAAGTTTCATTGAGCAGAGTACCCGCCATCAATTAAATAAGAAGCACCTGTAACCCATCTGGATGCATCTGACAACAGGAACATAGTTAATGCTGCTATATCCTCCGGTTTTCCTAATCCGAGGGGATGCATTGTTCGCACTTTGTCAATGCTTGCCTGCGGCATTGATTCAATGAAGCGTTCGACTAACTCTGTCTTAACCATTCCGGGCTGTACGCAATTAACCCTTATCTCTTTGGGAGCCAACTCAAGAGCCATTGCTCTTACTCCAGCACCAATCGCCCCCTTGGATGAACAATAAGCAACCTTCCCAGGCTGCCCTAAGGTGGACATCACGGAAGACATAAAAACGAAGCTCGCGGGTGTCAAACAGAATTTTTTCTTAGATATTATGCGAGCCAATTCAAAGCCTGAATAGACATTTGTTTCAAAAAAGCGTATATAGTCATCAACCCTGGTATCTCTTAATGGCAGAGTTGATTCAATTCCGGCAGAATGTACAAAACCGCTGATCTTTCCGTGTTTTTGGACGACCTCACTGACCAACTCCGGTAAATAGTTAAAGTCAGTTATGTCAACCTGATACGCGGAGTGCCCTTCTCCTTCCAAAGCTCTCAATGTTTCATCAAGTCTTTCCTTGTTTCTTGCAACAAGAGCAACATTTGCGCCAAGCTGGCTCGCTGCAATAGCGCATTCTCTTCCTATACCCGACGAAGCTCCTGTTATTAATACAGATTTGTGTTCAAGGCTTAGGATTGTTTTGTAGTTCAGCTCAGAATTATGCAAAATCATTAATCCCTAAATTAATCACTAAAGGCATCTAAGCCTATTATATCAATTAGACTTTGAACAGTAACCACCTGAGCTAATTGATCTGCTTTAAGTGTTTTGCCAAAGTTCTTGTCAACAAAAGCAATTATGGACAGTAGAGCCATTGAATCATACTCTTCCAGCTCTGTTAAATCAGACTCGACGGTCAGGGTATCATCCAACTCCATTAACTCAGATAATTCATTGCATAAGTCCAGCTTTGTCATTTCACGCTCCATTTTAAATTAAAAAGTTATTATGGCGGCGCTCCAGGAATAGCCAACGCCGAAACCAACAAGCAACACCTTTCCGCCGGTTGCCATTATAGCATTTTCCATTGCCATTTTCAATGCAATTGGAATACTATTGGACACCGTATTGCCAACTCCTTCCATTGCAATGAAAAACTTCTCATCTGGTATCCCCATTTTAAGCTTTAAGTAGTTTAACATGTACTTATTCGCCTGATGCAAAATAACGAGGTCTATATCCTCAAAAGTAACTTTGTTTTTGCTTAGACAGGCTTCAACTGCTTTCGGAACGGCTTCAATGGTAAAGTTGAATATATCAGGCCCGTTCATGTAGAGGTAATTGTCTGTGCTGAAGTTGCCAGGAGAATACTCTCTCAGCAAGGCCTCAGAGTCGTATGGTTTTTTAGAGGCCCCATTTCTAACAATCAGATTATCAGCCCCGGACCCATCTGTACCAAACACAAACTCTCCAATACCTTCTTTGTCCGATGCCTCAATTATTGTTGCGGTTGCCGCATCTCCAAAGATACTTCTGTTACTTCTATCCTGAGGGTGAATATATTTACTGTACGTCTCCGCAGTAACCAATAAAACCGATAATGCCATACCTCCCGCAATCAGCGACTTAGCCATCGCAAGCCCATATACATAGCCGGAGCATCCGAGATTATAGTCAAAAGCTCCGATGTCAGTCCTTAGACCAAGCCTGTTTTGCAATACACAGGCTGTTGTAGGCAGGATGTACTCCGGGCTTTGAGTGCAGAATATTAAAAAATCGACCTTTTGTCTGTCGTATGAATCAAATAACTTCGAACAGGCCCTTTCAGCCAAATCCAAGGCCGTTTCATCTTCTCCAGCTATATGCCTCTCAGATATTCCAATCTTCTTAGAAACCTTCTTGGCATTAAATCCTTCAAATTGTTTAGCTAAGTCATCATTTGACAATATCTTATCCGGCAGATAAACATCGCTGCAAACTATATTAATTCCCATCTTATCACATCCTCATATTATAGAACTACAGACTCTGTTAGATTGAAAGTCATTTACGGTCTTTCGAGTCTTTGAGTAAGCTTTCTAATTTGGCAATACCAATCTCGAATGACATCTCCCGATTATAGAAGTCTTTTGCATTCTTACCCATCGTCAAAATATCACCATCTTTTAAGGCTGAAAACTGAATTATTGTTTCCGCAATACTGGCAGGATTGCTCGGTTCTGCAACCAGACCAGCTTTTGTCTCTGTTATAATATTTGCCGCATCGCCTTCAACAGCCATTAATATCGGCTTGCCTACGGCTAAATAAGCCTGAGTTTTTGAAGGAATAGTTATCCTGAACAGGTCATTTTTTTTAAGGTGCACCAATAACACATCTGCGGATTCTAATATCCCCTTCATCTTTGATTGATCTTGAGCAGGATAAAATAAAACATTAGTGAGCTCAAGTTTTTCTGATTTTGCCTTTAAATCTTTAACGCAAACACCAGGCCCGACAAATATAATCCTGACGGTGTCTGTAAGTTTGGCAACAATTTCAGCGGCCTCAATGACACTTTCCAGATCTTGCGCAGGCCCCATGTTTCCTGCATACAGTATGTTAAACGTATTGCTACCTTTGATTTCATCCGCAACTTGATTAGTGCAATAAGTATCAGAACATGCATCTACATGACACCAATTATAGACAACTGATATTTTATCTGACCTAACTCCTCGGCTCACAAGCGTCCGTTTCATCCCGGGGGTAATTACCGCGATGTGTTTAGCGTGTTTATATATTAATTTACAAAAAGCATGAAGAAATTTAAGGCCTGCTTTACTCTTAAACATCCCTGTTGCCGTAAGTGAGTCTGGCCACATATCTTGTATCTGATACACAAACGGTATACCACGCAAGAACTTAAGAGTGATTGCCGGCATCCCAAGAGTGGCTGGGCCTTGTATAACGTATGCAATGTTTGCTTTTCTAACAACCCATGGAGCAAAGAAGCACATAGAAGCAGCTAATGAGAGGTAGCTAAAAATTCTCTTAATAGGCGAACGATCATGGCTGGGAAACATAGGAAACCTGATAACATCAACTCCCTCAATACATTCTCGCATAAAAAACTTCCCACGGTAACCTCTATATAGCTTACCGCCAGGATAGTTTGGAAAGCCGGTTATCACCTGAACCTGATGTCCTCGCTTCTGAAACTCCTTGGCTGTCGGGAGCCCGAGAAAATACGGCTCAGGGTGAAAGTAATGGGTTATGAAGAGTATCTTCATGTCAGTAGAGGTCGTTCTGCTTGAGGTTTTCCCAGATTGCGTTGAGCTTGGCATTGCCGACAATTATCTTGAGCACACGCTCAGATGTATTGCATACCTGATAATCCCGTGGCACTGCTACTGCATTCTGCCTTATGTCATCAGATGTCTGTATGCGAATCGCATCGACAATCGTATCGGCGTCAAGTCCGGTTACTATTATCGAACCTGTATCGATAGCTTCGGGGCGTTCAATTGCATTTCTCGGCGTGATTGCGGGGAAATTAAGCACGCTCGACTCTTCGCATATCGTGCCGCTATCCGAGATGACGCATTTTGCATTCATCTGCAAATTGACATAATCAAGGAAACCAAACGGCTTCATAAAGACAATTCTCCCGTCAAGCTTCTCTCTGCCAAGTTTTTCAAGGCGCTTCCTGGTACGCGGATGCGTGCTGACAATAATCGGCATATTAAATTCAGCTATCAGACGTTCAAATGCATCGAGTATCTGGCCGAGCGAGTCGCGCCTGTCAACATTCTCCTCGCGGTGAATGCTGGCAAGGAAGTAACCATTCTCAGTCAATCCGAGCGAGCTGAGAGCACCGGACGCCTTTATTTTATCGAGGCTATCCATAAGCACCTCTTTCATAGGAGAACCAGTAACATACACCCGCCTGTGCGGAAGTCCTTCGCTGATAAGATGCCGTCTGGCGTGTTCGGTATAGACAAGGTTATAGTCGGCAATATGGTCTATAATTCTGCGGTTGGTCTCCTCTGGCACATTCTGGTCAAAGCTGCGATTTCCGGCCTCCATGTGGAACACAGGAATCTTCAAGCGTTTGGCAATGATACCGGCAATAGAACTGTTAGTGTCGCCAAGAATCAAAACCGCATCAGGCTTCTCCGCTACGAGAATCTCCTCAGCCTTAATTAAAATGTTGCCATACACCTTTCCAAGGCTCGATGTGTCAACATTCATGAAATGATCCGGTTTGCGAACGCCAAGGTCCTCAAAGAAAACTTCGTTGAGCTCGTAATCGTAATTCTGCCCCGTATGCACAATGATATGGTCAACATGCTTATCCAGACGCTTCATAACAGCTGAAAGCCGGATGATTTCCGGTCTGGTTCCAAGTATAGTTACTACTTTCATATCTTGTATTATACCTCCTGGTAGAATGTATCAGGGTCTGCGGGGTCAAAAGGCTCACTTATCCAGAACAGTGTAACCAGCTCTGTTTGGCCAATGTTGGTTATGTTGTGCGTATAGTTGATAGGCATCTCCACCCAGCTGGGCCTATCGCCGCCTACAACGTATTCGATTACCTCTTCGCTGCCAAGCCTTCGCAGCTTGATGCTGGCCCTGCCGGAAACCACACAGAACTTCTCTGTTTTGCGTGTATGGTAGTGGTTGCCGCGAGTTATTCCCTGTTTAGTCGTTGAGAATGACACTTGACCGGCCTTCTCAAATTTGAACACCTCAACAAAACTGCCTCTGTCATCAGTGTTAAGCTTGAGCTCTCGTTGCCAGCTGCCGCTATCCATATAGGTAATAAACGTGCTGTACAGCTCACGCTCGAAAAGACCGTTTGTCTCAGGCACTTTGCCGGAATCGTAATGCTCTTTGTATTTTTGCAAAAGGGCAAGAATCTCAGTAACTCGAATACCTTTGATACGAGGTTTGATGTATTCAACCGAATAGCCGCTGAGCGGCCTCTGAACCAGTTCAGCAATGTCGTCCACAAGACACCCGACACTTATCATATCGAGTTGCCCGTCAACCTTAATTTCGGGAGCTCCGCCTGTTGCCACGAGGTGGCAAAACGTCGCAACAACAGAGTTGTAAAACGGTCTGCCATTATCACCGAATACATTGGGAACCACCATAGAAACAGCAACCGCATTATTTTCGCCACACCATCTCTCAAGCAACCTCATTGCAGCCTTTTTGCCGTTACCGTAAGGATTGTCTCTCTCTATTTGAGTAGTGGAAGAAAACAGAATTTTAGGCTTTACGCCCGCTTTATCCGCGCAGTCAAGCAGTTTTTGCATCAGCTCAATGTTTTTATTGTATATAACATCCGGCTCGTCTCTGTTGACGCCTGCAAGATGGACAATCACATCGGATGCAGCCACAAACTCACGGAGTTTGTCCGGCTCATCATAATATGAATCTTCAAATGGCAGAACCACATAATCCTTCTCGCGCGAAAGCCTTTGTTCAAGATGCGAGCCGACAAAGCCGCACTTGCCTGTAATGCCAATGTTCATAGCACTCAGACCTTCCAGTCCTTCAGCTCATTACGGACGTACGGCAGGCTGAGCAGGAGCTCCTCAACCTCCGGAATCTCCATGCGCCTGGTGTTATGGGAATTGTAATCTTCTGTCGGCAGCTTCTGGGAATCACCCTCAGTAAAGTACATCGTATAGTTGAGGTCTCTGTCATCGTTGCTGACGCGGTAATATTCACCCATATCATCGGCCTTCTGAAGCTCTTCGACAGTCAGGAGAGATTCGTACAGCTTTTCGCCGTGCCTTATGCCGATTACTTTGATCTCGTTATCTGCTTTCATTATGTTGCGAACGGCCTTGGCGAGGTCTTCCATCGTGCAGGCGGCTGCCTTTCGGACGAAAAGATCGCCGGGGCGCCCATGTTCAAACGCAAACAATACAAGACTCACCGCATCTCTAAGCGGGAGCATAAACCTCGTCATCTCGGCAACGGTGAGCGTAAGCGGCTTGCCCTGCTTGATCTGGCGCATAAACAACGGAATAACCGAGCCGCGCGAACACATCACATTGCCGTAACGCACGCGGCAGACCACCGTACCGCTCTTATTGGCGCGCGATGCGGCCGTAGCGACCTTCTCCATCATGGCTTTGCTTATGCCCATCGCATTTATAGGATACACAGCCTTATCTGTACTCAGGCAGACGACCTTCTCTACCCCATGCTTTATGGCGCTTTGAATGACATTATTGCTGCCGATTATGTTCGTGAGGACTGCCTGCATCGGAAAAAACTCGCAGGACGGCACCTGCTTGAGCGCTGCGGCATGGAAAGTCAAATCCACGCCATCCATCACATTATCCACTGAGTCCCTATCGCGAACATCGCCAATATAGAACTTCAGCCGCGGATTGGCGTACTCTATGCGCATAAGCTCCTGCTTGAGCTCGTCTCGGCTGAAGATACGAATCTCTTTACAAGCCGTTTCGAGGAGCCTGTCAGTTACAGTCTTGCCGAACGAACCCGTTCCGCCGGTTACCAGTATTGTTTTACCGTCAAGTCTTTTCATTTATTCCTCAGGTATTGTTTTTTCTTACTGATCAAATGCTATTGAAGAAAGTACAAGTATTCTACTCATTCAAGCCCTCTTTGTCAGCTCTTTTTCGTAAATCCATAAGATATTCACTTGTAATCTCTTCCGGCGGCTTTGCCATAAACTCATCGAGCAAATCCTTGTGTCCCCGAAGCGCAACGGCGTCCTCAACCGCCTCCCGCCAAAGCTCCCAGCGAATAGAAGGAACAATCGGTTCATAGATGCAATCTTTCGGAGCATAGCGGCCATCATAAACAGCGCCGTACCCGCGGATGTCATAGTCGTTAAACTGGCCGCCACCGCCCTTACGCCAATCAGTATAAGCCCAGAATCCGGCCCCATCAATTCCAAGCGCAGCCGCCTTTATTGGGGCAAGCAAATCGAGCTTGCCGTTTGCATAGGCCGTTTTGGAAAGGCTGCCATAGCTCCACAGATCACAGCCGTAGCTTTTGATCTCTTCCAACAAAACCTTGTCTTTTGCAATTGCGCCTAAAGGCGGACACCAGATGTCTATCAAGCCTTTTGCTTTTCTTACATCTTCTATGCCTCCGCCTACGGCGTTTGCGTATATCTGTATCTCAGGATTCACTTCTCGGATTATTTTTGCTACGCGAATGAAGTTGGGGCCGATATACTCATCAAACGCATATATAGCATAATCGCTGTAATCATAACCAAGCTGCTTCATGTACGAGGCTATATCTGCTATATATACCGCAAAGTTCCGTTCCCATTTGCCGGATTCAAAATCGTCGCCAAAATACTTAGCCTTGCCGCTTATATCTCCGCGAGCTCCAGAGAAACCGAAAAAGAGCAGGAAGAAGTCTGCGTGTTTTCTCAAGTCAAGCTCCTCCTTGAACCTTGGACTAATACCAACGGGTTTAACTCCCGCATTTGCATCAGGCACAGGCTTGACGAAGTACTGCGAATAGATCACTGAAACGTTAGCGTGATGCCTATTCAAGTCTGCGCTGGCAACATCGTATATATCACAGGTAAAGGCAGTGCGGTCGGTAATGTAATCCCAAGTGCATGTCATGAAGTCAATTTTCTCAGGAAAAACTTGCTCTGACACCTCAACAGCTAACGGTATTACCTCACCTTTCTTTCCTGTGCCCCCTGATGAATTAACATAAACAGCTGAGCTGTACAGACCTGCATCCAGGCCTTTGGAATTGAACTCGATAACAATTTGTACTGTCTCGCCAGGCTTAACAGCGAAGAGTTTAGTTCCCTGGAGAACGAGAGGATCTGCAAATAATTCAGTATTGTGAGAATAAACATAAAACGCTCGCCTAAGAACCACAAAAGGCTCCGATGGCAAATAGTCGTCATTGTTTTTAAGAGGAGAAAGCGCAAGCTTAAATTGCATATCCTGCAACGAACTGTTAGTTATTTTGAATGCAGCCAATGCATTCTCGCCTTGCCAAAGATACATATTTAAGCATGCTCCTGCCGTCGCTGGCCCTGCAACATCTCTGTACCTTACCAATTCGCGGATGTCACTGGAACTAATATACCAGGGAACATTGTACTTCACTTGGAGAAATTCAGCCCTTATTTTGCAAAAAAGAGCTTCCAAAGAAGATAGTCTTAAAGTTGCGCCAGGCTCGTTCTGAAAGTTGCTTATTTCAAGTTGAAATGCTTCCAACTTTTCAAGCTGGTTCCCGATTTCTAAATCAGTGGAAACCAATCTTTGCCTTAAAGCTTCTGCGTTTGCTACAAGCTGTTTTAATCTGACGTAATAATCGACAGCCTCATTATTGGCAAGAACAGGCCCAAGCGGTTGAGTGCATTCAACATCCGAAGCTGTAACTTCTATCTCATCAGAGAAAAAAGATTTATCATATGGGCGAATCAAAAGTTTCACATATCTGCATTTAGCATTAAAGGGCATTTGAATAACTTTTGCTTCGGCAAAGCCCTGCTTACTGAATACCCAACCCTTTGCTTCAAAGATGTTTTCAAGTGAATAATTAAGCCCGTCATTAGACGCTAATCCTAATACATAAACAGGATATTCAACACCGGCCTTGCCGCCTCCGGTAGTATGTATCAGAACCTCACCTACATTCTTTGAGCTATCTAAATCAATGGTAATATCAATAAGAGTTGCATTCCACCAACCAACCGTCTTGTCCCTGTATGCATCATACCACCAACTCTTACCAACTACACCATCAGTAAGTTGCTTGAAATCCAGAGGATCTGTAGTAAGCCTATAGCTAGGCTTAGGCGCAAGAGAATAATTGGCATTAATCGCTATATTCTCTGATGCAAGAGCAATTCCCTTGGGAAATGTCAGGATGACTATTGAAAAAAAAATGCTGCTAAAGCAATACATCATTGTATAATTTCATGTATTCTGCAAACCTGTCATTTTGATTAAACATGTATCGAGCACGTTGCGTACAATTATTACTGTAAAATTGCTTGCCGTTAGCTCGCACCTTACTGATTGCATCAATTAGACCTGCGGTTGACCCTTTTGGCACAACTATACCGGTATTTTCGTCTATGCACTCCGGGCTACCACCTGTATCAAATGTAATAACAGGAGTACCGCAAGCAAGAGATTCAAGGTTGGTGGTCGGGAAATTGTCTTCCAGAGTAGGATTCAAATACACATCTGCACTGCTATATATTTCTGCAAGATCTTGAACACTCTCTGTTTGCTCAACTCCAATGATATTTTCCGGCAAACTGCCTATTTGTTTCTTGCTCAAGCCAACCAATATCATCTTTTCGTCATCTTTAAGTTGGTTAGATAGCTCTACTAAAAATTGCAATCCCTTGCGGGTATCCCATATATTCGCTACACCTACAATCAGAAAATCATGCACAAGATTATATTTCTCACGAATATAGCTACTGTACGGTTTGAATTTATTCAAACCAATCCCATTGTGTATAACCCTAACTTCATAATCACAAAGAAAAGACTCTTCGATTAAGCCAGCCAGCCATTTTGAAGGACAAACCAAGGTCATATTTGGCATGAAAGTAAACAATGATTTCTTAATTTCATAATTTCTTAGAGAGCCATCAAACAACCAGCTTCGCGGATACTTACTTTTTTGTGGGCAATTATTGCAACCGCTTCTCCATAAGTCACACCCTATATAATCGAAATACGCACAATGACCAGTAAAAGCCCAGCAGTCATGAAGAGTCCATACAACAGGTCTGTCAAACTCCTTCAAAAAACCAAAGAGAACAGGAAGATTTAAGTAGTAACCGTGAATATTCTGCAAATGTATTATATCTGGACCAATTTCCCTAATTCTATCTATTAGTTTTACAGTTGCTCTTTTTGATGCCAATCCATGCCTATCGAGTAATCTTGTCTGTAACACATGACTATAAACATCAAACTTATTACCAATCTTTATCGCATGAGATTTACTTTCATTAGCATGCCGGCCATAAGCGATATAACTCTCCCAAGCATTTTGAATTGCTATCTCGCCTATCCCTTCGGCTATCCTGCCGGTTGACCCTGAATTGAGCACAGAATTAATTTGAAACAGTTTTTTCATTTGCATTCCAATGAGTATTTAATTGCATCGGTAAGGGAATCGGCCATTTGCTGAGGAGTTCTCTTATTTATATAGTACTCTCTGGACAGTCGGCCCATTTCGACATATCTATCGCTGTTTTTTATTATATCCCAGATTATGCCTTCTAACTCGGACTGATCAGAATAAAGTACACCATTTTCATTGTTTTTGATGTTAAAAATCTCGCCCCCAGTAATTGCATCACTTTTTGTGACAAACGGTGTGCCATATCCCATGCTCGTTAATACTGAAAGACCAGCTTGGCCAGGAGAGATACAGGCATAGGCTTTGCGAAAATAATTTTGCAGAATTGATTGATCAAAAATCGGCCCGGTTAATGTAACTTTGTCTCCGAGGCCGTACCTGGAAATCCAATCTTTTATATTATCATATTCATCACCACCTCCTATGATATTAAGAGGTAGCATATTATCAGTTTGCTTACAAACCTGCCTGTATGCTTCTAATAATTCATAAATTTTCTTCTGTTTGTAAAGGGTACCTACAAACAGAATGCTGTTTTTTGTGTAAGACTTAGACTCATCATAATCTACTTGAACAGTATTGTTTGCAACAAAAAGACTTTCTCTTTTAAAGCCGGCGGCCAGATATTTGTCAATTGGATAGTCTGAATAAAACACATTGGCATCTGCTCGCTTGAAAATAAAATGCCTGATTGCGTCAAACTTCTTATTCTGATCAAACTTATTCTTGTATGAAGCAGAAACTCCTATTCCCCAGCAAATCCACTTATATGCCCGCTTTGGATTCATAATGAGGAGGTTCCTATCCGGGTACCTTATATTGCCTTCTGAGACAACCACATCAAACTGCTTACATAGTTTGTTAAGTCTGCATCTGAGAAAACCAAATGGTCCAAGGTTAAGAAGTGGCATTAATAATTGTCTAAATTGCATATCAGATCTATCAACGCTTTCTCCACTGTGCAAAACAGTCAAGTCAACAGTTTGAGCAATCAAATTAAAGATTGGAATACGATACTGAGCCAATACAGGATTTATAATTAGCACTTTAGGCTTGAACATAAAGAGAACCCTTTACAGATGTTATGACAAAACCGTCAATATTCGTTCAGAAGCTTTTCCATCCCAGAGTTGCGGAACATTAGTTGTTGCAACAAAGTTTTTGCTCTTCAACGCCTGATACTTTTCCAGAATATCCTTTGTAGTAACATGGACTAACTGATTAGTTCCCTCTGTTATAGTAACGGGGCGCTCGGTATTCTCTCTTAATGTCATGCAGGGAACTTGCAAAATCGTAGTCTCTTCCTGAATACCTCCTGAGTCTGTCATTACAACGGCTGCATTTGCCAGCAATTTCATGAAATCAAGATAACCTACAGGTTCAATGAGCCTAATCCCTTTCGCTCCGTTAATCAGGTTGCTAAAGCCCATTTGTTCTATATTTTTTCTTGAACGAGGATGGATTGGAAAAACAATTGGAATATCCATCTGTATTTCAACAAACGCATCTAATATCTGCTTGAAGTTGTACTGATCATCCACATTGCTTGGCCGGTGCAGTGTAGCTACAATATACTCTCCTTTGGTGAGATTTAACTCTTCAAGAATAGCCGAGCTCTCAGCCTTTTCTCTATTTGCAAGCAATGTGTCAATCATCACATTGCCAACAAAGTGTATCTTTTCAGGCGAAACTCCTTCTGCAAGCAGATTGTCCACTCCTGACTGCTCGGTTACAAAAAGTAAATCGCTTATAGCATCAGTCAAAACTCTATTTATTTCTTCCGGCATAGAACGGTCGCCGCTACGAAGCCCCGCCTCTACATGTATAAGCTTAACTCCGAGCTTTACCGCAACCAAGCCGCAAGCTATTGTGCTATTCACATCACCTACAACCAAAACAAAATCAGGCTTGAAGTCAAGAATTATCGGCTCAAACGCTTTCATCACTTCAGCAGTCTGCACAGCGTGTGAACCTGAGCCTATTCCAAGATTAATGTCCGGCTCCGGTATTCCAAGCTCTCGAAAAAAAAGATCACTCATTTTTTCATCGTAGTGCTGCCCTGTGTGAACAAGAAGCGGTGTGATTTCAGTGTTATTTTCGAGCTCTCTCATTATAGGCGCTATCTTCATAAAATTCGGTCGCGCCCCACATACACATATTATTCTCATATATTCTACACTTTACTCAAAGACTGTTTCGAATGAAATTCAACATTTTCTTCGCACGGTCATCTATATCAAAGTTTGCCGACAGACGATATGATGCCTGAGACATTTTATCTCTAAGATCATGGTTGTCACGCAATGTAACTATTGAATCCCTTATTGCTTCCACGTTTAGAGGATTAATCCTGATAGACATCTCAGGAGACAGTATGTCATCGTTGAAGTCACCCTCAGAACTAATAACAGGCAGGCCACAAGCCATAGCCTCTACTATAGCATTACAAGAACCTTCTCCTAATGTCGGTAAAACAAAGCAATCACTTGCCGACAGCAACTCAGGTAATGTATTCTGCGTGACTGACCTGCTATGCAGTATCTTACCGCCTTGCTTAAATGGCAACCCCCTTCCGGCAAAAATAACCTTGACGCCCTCTAATTGCTCTACCGCTTTTAACACACGATCTTGACCTTTTCTACAGTTGTAATGCCCCACGCAGATAACTACAAAATCATCCTTTTCGGCCCCAACAAGTTTTCGGCACAAAGCCCTTTCTCTGGGATAAAAAAGTTTCCTATTAACTCCATTGGGAAGAATAATCGTCTGCTGAGAAGGATAACCTAACATATGATTAACCAGCTTAGCTAACAATGAGGAGTTAGTAATAACGCCTGTTGCTCCAATCAACTCCTTGCTTGCATATTGTACACCAAAGGGTTCTACAGTTCCAATTTTATCACCCGAAGTGCTTTCTCCAAATCCCACGAAAGCAGGTACGGAAAGTTTTTTACCTATCCTAATGGCTGCCGCGCCCCCAGAATACATAAAATGACCGTAAGCGGCATCGAATGAAAATTTGTGTTTTTGTATGGTTCTCAAGATAGCGGATGTAAAATTAGCCTGCATTATCCTCGGAGTACTTAAAGGCCCCAATTGTAACTGACTTTCAATCCTTCTTCCAAAATAGCACTGGAAATAAGAGGGACGATAAACATGGACGACCGCTCCATCACCGGCATCTTCAATTTCGTGGTAAGGATTGCCACTTCTATTAAATGAACAACGCAAATTTGCAGGGCATATGACCGTACAATTCACGCCCTGTCTAACAATTGCATGTGCTAACTGCTGAACGAATGTCAGGCGGGCCGGGTATGCCTGGGATGGGTAATATACTGAAGTAATGAGTATATGTGTCTTCAATATATATACCTTCCTGATTGATTGCTATCCGATAGCTGATACCGACGGAAGACTATGTAAAATGAAGTCATCAGGCCTATAATAATCCAATGATAGTGCGAAAAATACAATGGAGCCACATTCGATACCAAAGCAACATAGTAAATAAAAATCAATACAAGTTTGGAGACTGACGAAATAGTATGATTGGAAGACTTCCTTCCTTTAAACCCCCTAACTGCTAAATTGACAAAAACCCCCATCATCAATACAAACCCGATAAGCCCACCGTTACTCAGCAACTCTAAATATGAATTATGCGCGTAAACACCAAATATTCCTTGAGGCGCATAATTAGCTACTCCAACACCAATAACAGGATTCTCGCAAAACACCCTCCAAGCATCTTTTGCTAAAAGAATTCTCGCATCGTCTGCACCACCACCACCTTCACTAACCGTTGTTTGAAGACCTTCCAACCTCTTAAGCAATGTGGTATTCTCAAGTGAACTAACGAACCAAACTGCAAAAAAGGCGCTTCCTATTGCAATAGAAATAAAAAGTAGAGGCCGTTTTATGATATCGCCTTTATGAAAAAACCAAAGCCATAATGCAAGTATGAATATAAAGAAGATTAGCCCCTTCTTAGAGCCTGAGGCAATAATCAACTTAGCTTGCAATGGTAACAGCAGCAGCATTGATATCTTTACCCATTTCTTCTTAGATAACTCGAAAAATGCTAATTGAACAAAAAGCATATGATGTATAAGAAGGGCAAGGTTGTTTGAATTTTCAGTCGCGCCGGTAACTCTCTCCCCAGTCTCCATTCCCAAAGAGTAATCGCTAAGCACAAAAGAATAAATAATCGCTTCTATAAAACCAAGAAACAGTAATGTGCTAATTATTTTGATATTACTGAAACTATCCGCCACTCTAAGAATAACTATGTACAGCACAAAAAGCTGCACCATCCTGAACATAATCATCCAGAACAGAGTGGGGGCAATATACACAAACACGCCTGTCAAAGACCACAAAAGCCATCCCGCAAAAAAGAAAATCTCCGTCGATAAGACAAAACCCCGCATAAATATTTTTAAGACAACCAATATAGTAACAGCATACCCTATATATTTGGAGATACTCGCCGTACTGCTCATATACGCCAAAGAAGGCACCGTAAAGAGGTATATCCCCAGTAAAACACTATAGAACCAATTTGTTCGGTCAAAAACCCTCATTTCCCATTTTGCAGAGTCAGAAGGCGCCCAATGTAAATCGTTAGAGTAAATCATTTATATCTATTGCCTTAGCTTGCCAATCATTTCATATCCTGGGATCTTCAGTCCAGAGTTTCCCCATCCATTCATCATAACAATATGCACTGAACTCTTCTGCCCCGCCACCATGTGCAAATGTCAATTCGCCAAAATACACATTGCCGCCTATGTTGTATAAGTCAACTCTGACATACGAAAAAGGCTCGCTGAGCCTTTTTGCAATATCAAGCATTTTTTTGTAGTTATCAGGCTTGTCAAACTTAGTAACAATGCTAGGATATCTTAACGAAAAAGGTAGCCATTCTAATGTTTCGGCATCAAAAAAGCTACGAGTATGATTATTGCTTCTTGCATAATCAACATGCAAGATAACTTTCATGCTTTTATCTGGCTGTTTGAAACAGTGAAATTTATAATCCTTAATATCGGATTCACCTTTTTCGGGTCTAAGCCGCTTTTCTACAAGAATCCTTGGGGGAATTTCGCTGTACCATTTCTCATTAACCAACTTGCCGAAATCAACTGATAGTTGCATATTTACAGACTCACAGGCAAGTTGAATATCTTCATATGAAGAGTTAACAGTGATTAACTGCACAGGGCCGGAATTATGGTTTGCTTTCAAAAACACATCGCCATAATCCTTAACTATATCAGCGATAAGACCAGGTGTTATACTTGGCCCCACATAATAATTGTCGATAACCACACTATCATCTATTATATCAGACACATATTGTTTAACCTCAATTTTGTCTGAACAGACAGCAAAGAGCGGGTGCGTGTAGTTATTCTTCCTGTAATTTATCTTTTCATTATATGTTTTAGGGGTTTTAAAATTTGGCCAATACCTATTGCGCTTAAAAAAGACATATCTGTAATATAACCAAATACCCAGTGGACTCTTCAAAAGTCCTCTATAAATATTGTTCTTTATCATACTCATATTTTAATTCCATCAGTGCCCTCTTTGGAACAGTCATTTCTACTTCTCATTTTGAATCGCTGAAGCTACCTGGTCTATTATGTATTGCTATTTTCAACGTAAATACCTTTCAAAAGAGCGAACAAGCAAATCGTTATGCGCTTCACACTTACACATATTCAGCTGCTTTATCATTTTGGGCTTATTCCTCAGTAGCAACTTCTGCATGCCAAGGCGCCTGAACACAGCCCGGAGCAGGCGCGGCACAGCAGACATGCTGTACAGATAGGAGTATTGTACGGAGTCTGCAAATTTTTGCCACTCTGAACAGGCCTCCCCGCTTTGAATCTGACTGCCTATGTTCATTATTTCGGCGGTTACATCCTCTCGCTCCCTGCCTTCGAGCAAAGACACAGCTTCGCTTGTTTTGCACTGAGAGTATGGAAGCAGTTCAAATGAAATCGGCGTACCCTTTGCTCCTGTATTAAGTTGTACCGCATAGCCTGTAAACCACCGATCGAACTGCGTTTCTCTCGGGAAAAAGAAATTTCCCATACTGTACAGTATGGGGGTATCATTGTATATCTCAGCCCCGCCAATACAATGGGTATGATGGGCAACAACCGCATCGGCTCCCATATCCGCATAAAAGCGATACTGCTCAACCATCCTCGGGCTCGGATATTTGCAATGTTCATGGCCGCCATGTATAATTGCCAACACGAAATCGGCCTCTTTCTTTGCCTCCATAATCTTGCGGCTGTTTTGAACCACATTCATTGGATGAGCCCCGGGCCTGTCCGGTTCGGCAGAGGCAAACTCATTCTCTGCAAAATTCACGATCGCGAGCTTTGTGCCTTTTATTTCCTTGTAGTAAGTTTTTTGGGCTTCCTCAAGATTATCTCCGGCCCCTACCGTATCAAGGCCCACACGCTTGCATTCTCTAAACGTATCAGTGAGGCCTTGGGGGCCCTGATCCATGATATGATTATTTGCGAGAGTAACCATATCAAAGCCGGAATCCTTCAGTAAATCGGCCCAGAGACGGCCGGCCCTCAGGTTTGGCCCACATTTCTTTATGGGTGTATGAGACTCCGTCAACGGGCACTCAAGATTTACTATAGAAAAATCTGCCTTCTGAATCTCCGGCAAAAAATCGGTAAATATGCTTTCCGGACTGATCTTTTCGGCTGGATAAGCATTGCTGCCAAATGAGGGGCAGAAATCGCCTGCGATTAATACACTTAACATGGACGCGACTGCCCCCTTAATACCACACGCTTAACTCTTTTACAAACTTGAAAAACCTTATTGTACAAAGTAAGCCCCATTATATGAATCAAAAACGCTTCAATGTACTCAGCACCCTCCAACTTAAATCTGCTAAAACTGTAATAGTTCGGCTTCAAATCCAAGCTGCCAAGAAACTGCATCTGTTTATCGAACTCTTTTTCCGGGCTATAGAAATCTATTTCAGCATCTTTAAGGGCTTCTTCATATACCATTAAGTTTTGATAGACGTCTTCAACAGCATCCACCAATCGTACCTCGATACCAGGTACCTTTCTGAATGCGGAGTTTGTATTAACGCCAAGCACTCCAACCGGACCACAGTCATTGACATCAACCACCAAAGTCACTTTCCTCTCCAATGCAGTAAGAACGGCTGACCCTGTTCCTGAAACAAAAAAGTCCATTTTTGTCATTAAGTTTAGCGGAATGGGGTATGTCCAGTCAATAACCTTAATGACACAGTTACAGGATGAGAGTGCCTTATCTTTAATTTCTTTTGTCAAACTATTATTGAATGGATATCCTCCAAGAATCACAAACAGTATTTCTTTATCCAGGTGATTTGCTGCAAATTCCAGTACCGCATCAGACACATATTGAACATAAGGCTTGTCAATTCGACCAATACACCCGATATTTATGTCTGCTCTAACTAAACTGTCAATCTCTGAATGAGTACAATTCTCCACTACCCCATGGCTACAACAAGCTTTAAAGGAATACGACTCTTTCCTGCTCAGTTCTTTGTAATCGTTAAAAATAGTTGGAAGAATATTACCATGAATCCCAACTAATTGCCTATTCGAATGCTTAAAATCCAGATACTTCAATAGAGAAATAGAAAGCTTTCCTTGATTTTCACCCAAAAGAAATGTTGTATGTATAGCATTAGTTCTTTCCGCCAGTAATTCGCCCCACAAGGACTGCTCAACAGTAGAAGACTCAATAACCACAGGTCCAATCCCCGAGGAAACTCTTTCCTCCAATTCAGCAAGTACACGCTCCCTTCTCTTTTTTGTAAAGACAAAAGGACTGAACTGCAGTTCATTAAAGCTATGTACATTATCGTTACACAATCCTGATATTTGTAAGCCATAGAATTTTCCCGGAAATATTAGAACTTCCCATCCTCGCTCCCTCAAAAGACGTTGCTTATTACGTATATATAACTGGCCTCCACCTATACCACTTACTACTAGCGGCATAAAGATATAAACCCCTTGCTTCATTTCAGTTCCTCATCTGACTGTACGTCTTTTGTAAGATGCAATGCGTTTATTTTGCTGTTAAACACGCCTTTGACAATATCAACTGTTTCCGTTAAGGCTCGCAATTTCATGGCCTTGCCGCCTGCGATATACACTGCAACACCCAAAAGAACCTGACAAACAAGTTGTACGTAAATATTGGGCCAGGCAAGCAGGCCTGCTAAGCATACAACAAAAGCCATGAATAAAGCAAGTAAACAGGACGCTGAGATATCCTTCAGCTGGTCAGATGTTTTATAGCCAATAAACTTCCCGCTGTAGTAACTGTTCAGAAAAACTGAAATTGCCGCCGTAGCAAGCTGTCCCCAGACCATAGCAAGAACGCCAAACTTGAAAGTTACAAGTATTGCAATAGTTATATTGATTTTCTTGATAATTTCCAGCTTGAGAAAGATATCAGACCTGCCTATCGCATTAAGTATCTGAAGATTTGCCACATGAATCGGCCATGTTACATAGACAAAGCACATT
The DNA here is from genome assembly GCA_050251615.1 of Phycisphaerae bacterium. GTDB lineage: Bacteria > Planctomycetota > Phycisphaerae > Sedimentisphaerales > Sedimentisphaeraceae > Sedimentisphaera. The sequence continues at coordinate 9,988 of JBFWMM010000033.1, read as the reverse complement.
ATCTGAAGATAAGGCACACATGGAAGCCATTTATCAGTTAGAAGAACTCGCACCAACGGCTCTGCAACTGCAACTAAACCAAACATAAGCGGAAAAATCGCAAAGCACGAGATTGTCAGTGTCTTTCTTGCAGCCTGTTTAAGTCTTACCCTATCATCTTGCATGGACGAAAACACCGGAAACATTACGGCCATAAGCGTGCCGTTAACTGATGTCATAGCCAGCTGGGGCAGAGCCCTTCCGCGATCATAAAAACCAAGATCAGCCGGAGCAAACAACTTGCCTATTATCAGACCATAGATATTCACGAAAACACGATCAATCAGGCCAGAGACCAGAAGCTTTGAGCCAAATCCGAATAACTGCGTAACAGACTTCCAGCAGAATATCATTTGAGGACGCCATTTACTTACGCACCAAAATGTTATTGTCTCCGCTAATGCCATTGTAATCTGCTGATAGACTAACGCCCACACGCCGCAACCGGCGTAAGCCATATAAATTCCCACCGCACCGGAAACAACAACGCTGATAATTCCAACTTTAGCCTGAGATTTAAAGTCTATATTTTTGCGCAGCAGTGTTCTCTGAATCTGCCCGAAAGCCCTGATTATAATGCTAATAGCTATTAAAGGCAAAATCCGCCCCAAAACAGGTTCTCCATAGAACCTGGATATCACACCGGAGGACAGGCACAAGATAACATAGACCAGTATCGACACTGCTATATTAAGAAAGAAGACAGAACTCTCGTCTTTGATGTCGGTATTCTTCTTCTGAATCAAAGCGGTAGCAAAGCCACTGTCAACAAACACTTGAGCAATCTGCGTAAAAATCAGCAGCATGGCAATCAAGCCAAACTGCTCCGGAGCGAGCAGACGGGCAAGTATTACCGATACGACAAACTGTATTCCCTGGCGGCCTAAAGTCTCAGCGCCCTTCCAGACCACGCCATTAATCGCTCTATGTCTAAGGGTATGGGTTGACAAGAATTACTCCATCCCCATAAATTGCTTCTCAAGCTTAAGTAGATCCCGCTTTCTCTCTGATAACTTTCTGGCCGGCACACCAAAATAAACCGACCATGGCTTCGTTTTCCTCACAACAAAACTCATAGCTCCAATAGCTGTCCCGTATTCTACAATAACATTAGGCATGACAGTACTGCCCACTCCTAATAAACTATGCTTTTTAAGTAGTACAGTTCCATGACTCACATTTCTATATTTTATTGGTACCATTGGCCCTGTCATACTACCACCGCTAAAATCGTCTGAAACAGCTAACACCGTTGCTTTATGCGATATACCTGCAAAGTCTTCTATGACAATACCGTCCTCTCCTCCGATCAAGGTTACCGAGGATGCAATATGTACGTAATTCCCAATGTCAACTCTTCCGCTCAATATACAAAAGTCGTCAATTCGTACATTACTCCCTACTGAGATTTTCTCAGGGGAGTAGAAATTAGCATTACGGCTAATAAGAACATTATCACCATATTTCTTGAGCCCAATGCTACCTAGCTCGTCAGGCTTATAGAAACTCGTATTCATCATAATATTGATTTTCGATTAACAGTAAACGGTGCCATTATATTTCTAGATCAACCAGCCTTTAATACATCATATCCAATTGTTCAAGACAAACCTAATACAATCTCTATAAGTATCCGAAGGAAACTCTGCAGCCATCTGATGCGCTTAACTGCTCAATTATCAGCGCCGGCAGGACTCTGACAAACTTTTTGCTTCTAATTTTGGTGTTTGTTGTCATGTGAACAATCTCTATTCCCGAATCCCGCTCCACACAAACTGCTACAGCTACAAGCTTGGGGCCTTTCGATACAAACAGACCAAATGATCCCTTCTCCTTTTCAAGCTTCATTTCAATGCAACCCTCAACTACAGAAATGCGAGGCTCCCCATACCTATCAACAAGGCACACAATCCTGTCAATCAAAGTAGCCTGTTTCGGGTTATAATAGAAGATGCTTGTTACCTCTTCAAGATAACTTTCATTTACCCTGCGTGAAAGCGAAAGTTTCATTGAGCAGAGTACCCGCCATCAATTAAATAAGAAGCACCTGTAACCCATCTGGATGCATCTGACAACAGGAACATAGTTAATGCTGCTATATCCTCCGGTTTTCCTAATCCGAGGGGATGCATTGTTCGCACTTTGTCAATGCTTGCCTGCGGCATTGATTCAATGAAGCGTTCGACTAACTCTGTCTTAACCATTCCGGGCTGTACGCAATTAACCCTTATCTCTTTGGGAGCCAACTCAAGAGCCATTGCTCTTACTCCAGCACCAATCGCCCCCTTGGATGAACAATAAGCAACCTTCCCAGGCTGCCCTAAGGTGGACATCACGGAAGACATAAAAACGAAGCTCGCGGGTGTCAAACAGAATTTTTTCTTAGATATTATGCGAGCCAATTCAAAGCCTGAATAGACATTTGTTTCAAAAAAGCGTATATAGTCATCAACCCTGGTATCTCTTAATGGCAGAGTTGATTCAATTCCGGCAGAATGTACAAAACCGCTGATCTTTCCGTGTTTTTGGACGACCTCACTGACCAACTCCGGTAAATAGTTAAAGTCAGTTATGTCAACCTGATACGCGGAGTGCCCTTCTCCTTCCAAAGCTCTCAATGTTTCATCAAGTCTTTCCTTGTTTCTTGCAACAAGAGCAACATTTGCGCCAAGCTGGCTCGCTGCAATAGCGCATTCTCTTCCTATACCCGACGAAGCTCCTGTTATTAATACAGATTTGTGTTCAAGGCTTAGGATTGTTTTGTAGTTCAGCTCAGAATTATGCAAAATCATTAATCCCTAAATTAATCACTAAAGGCATCTAAGCCTATTATATCAATTAGACTTTGAACAGTAACCACCTGAGCTAATTGATCTGCTTTAAGTGTTTTGCCAAAGTTCTTGTCAACAAAAGCAATTATGGACAGTAGAGCCATTGAATCATACTCTTCCAGCTCTGTTAAATCAGACTCGACGGTCAGGGTATCATCCAACTCCATTAACTCAGATAATTCATTGCATAAGTCCAGCTTTGTCATTTCACGCTCCATTTTAAATTAAAAAGTTATTATGGCGGCGCTCCAGGAATAGCCAACGCCGAAACCAACAAGCAACACCTTTCCGCCGGTTGCCATTATAGCATTTTCCATTGCCATTTTCAATGCAATTGGAATACTATTGGACACCGTATTGCCAACTCCTTCCATTGCAATGAAAAACTTCTCATCTGGTATCCCCATTTTAAGCTTTAAGTAGTTTAACATGTACTTATTCGCCTGATGCAAAATAACGAGGTCTATATCCTCAAAAGTAACTTTGTTTTTGCTTAGACAGGCTTCAACTGCTTTCGGAACGGCTTCAATGGTAAAGTTGAATATATCAGGCCCGTTCATGTAGAGGTAATTGTCTGTGCTGAAGTTGCCAGGAGAATACTCTCTCAGCAAGGCCTCAGAGTCGTATGGTTTTTTAGAGGCCCCATTTCTAACAATCAGATTATCAGCCCCGGACCCATCTGTACCAAACACAAACTCTCCAATACCTTCTTTGTCCGATGCCTCAATTATTGTTGCGGTTGCCGCATCTCCAAAGATACTTCTGTTACTTCTATCCTGAGGGTGAATATATTTACTGTACGTCTCCGCAGTAACCAATAAAACCGATAATGCCATACCTCCCGCAATCAGCGACTTAGCCATCGCAAGCCCATATACATAGCCGGAGCATCCGAGATTATAGTCAAAAGCTCCGATGTCAGTCCTTAGACCAAGCCTGTTTTGCAATACACAGGCTGTTGTAGGCAGGATGTACTCCGGGCTTTGAGTGCAGAATATTAAAAAATCGACCTTTTGTCTGTCGTATGAATCAAATAACTTCGAACAGGCCCTTTCAGCCAAATCCAAGGCCGTTTCATCTTCTCCAGCTATATGCCTCTCAGATATTCCAATCTTCTTAGAAACCTTCTTGGCATTAAATCCTTCAAATTGTTTAGCTAAGTCATCATTTGACAATATCTTATCCGGCAGATAAACGGCTGATGCCTTAATCTTAGACACTTGCAATATTCTCCAAAATTTGACGTATTTGTTCTTCAGTCAGCTCCGTATGCAACGGCAGGCAAAGCACCTGTTTTGCTGTTCTTTTTGCCACGGGAAGTTCTTCAATCCTGCAATTGGAATCGTTATAAGCGCTGAAATCCGTCAGAAGCGGATAAAAGTACCTTCGAGCAAATATATTATGTTCTTTGAGCTTATCGCAGAGCTCGTCCCTGCTCATACCGTATCGTTTTTCATCAACAAGTATAGGGAAATAGGCATAGTTATGCCGTACTCCCGGAAAATCGTTCAATACCTTTATACCATCAACATCGGCAAGCAATTCTCTATATTTTTCTGCCAATGCGCGTCTGCAAGCGATATTATCGTCTATATTGCGCAGATTAAGCAATCCCATAGCGGCCTGCACCTCGTTCATTTTAGCGTTTGTCCCAATCAACTCTGTGGATGTTTCACCTGACAGACCGTAAAACCTGAACAAATCAAGTTTCCGCTTGTACTCAGAATTGTTTGTTATAATCGCGCCGCCCTCAATAGAGTTCATTATTTTGGTGGCGTGAAAGCTGACCATTGTCATATCGCCTGCACTGAGAATGCTGGCCCCTTCTTGCTTTACTCCAAAGGCATGTGCGCCATCATAGATAACCTTTAGATTGTACTGATCCGCTATTGCGTCGATAGCCATTGTATCGCAAGGGTTGCCATATACATGCACCGGCATAATTGCAGATGTCTTATCCGTTACAGCCTTACGAATACTCTCTGGCGAGATATTAAAGGTATCTGGGTCAATGTCGACAAAAACAGGCTTCAGCCCGCTCAGCACAATCGCATTTGCCGTAGCGGCAAATGTAAACGGAGTAGTAATGACCTCACCTTCCAGATTCAGAATGGCCAGTGCCGCCTGAAGAGCCAATGTGCCATTGCAGAAAAGTGTGCAGTAGTCAATATCCAGGTATTCACATATTGCTTTCTCAAACTCTTTGTGAAACCTTCCGTCATGAGTAAGCCACTTCGTCTCCCAGAGTTCTTTGAGGCATTCTACAAAATCCTCAAGAGGTGGCAGCGAAGGCCTTGTTACAAATATAGGTTTATCAATTTTCTTCATTCAGCTGCATTCTTAAAGGTGTCCATAAGCCTTGCCTGCAATAAAAGTTCATTATATGAATTATCATAGCTACCGCCAGCAAGCAATTCCTTAAAATGCGGAATCATATTACCATACTGGTCGTCTGTCGGAAGAGAAAATACTTCCCTTCCGGATTTGGTCTCTACAACAATCTCAGGGGCAAAATCCGACTTAGATGTATATATTCTTCCGGCACTAATCTTCCCCTCTGTTCCAAGCAGTTCAAGGTTGCACTGATAGAAAAGTCCAAAACCAAACGCAACCTGAGCTACCTGCCCCTTGCTATTTCTCAGGATACCACTGCCGGCAAAATCAACCCCAAAATCTTGATTAAATTCGGTTGTTGCACCGATCAAGTCTAAATCATCTCCTAATATGAGACTGCTGATTTTCAAAACGTAGGCACCTGCGTCAAACAGTGCTCCTCCGCCAAGCTCGCTCTTGTTCCTTATGTTACCTGCATCAAAAGCGGGAAAGCTGAATGTCGCTCTCAAAAGCTTAAGCTCGCCAATAATACCATCCTGCAACTTTGCTCTAATCCAATTAAACTGAGAGTGAAGAGGAAACAGAAAGTTTTCAATAATTATCAATTTTTTCTCTCTGGCAAGTCCAATCAATCTCAATGCTGCATCATAAGATGTAACGAAGGACTTCTCAACCAGGACGTGCTTGCCTGCCTCAATCGCCTTCTCAACCCACTCCTCATGAAGTCCGGTTGGGAGCGGAATATATACGGCATCAATAAGATCATCATCCAAGATGGTCTGATAACCTGTTACAGCTCGGCAAGCAAACTGTTCGGCAAAAGCAACAGCCTTTTCTTTACTGCGGCTCGCAACCGCCTCCAGACTTACGCCAGGACTACCCTTAATTGCGGGAATCATGATATTCCTCGCAAAAGTAGAGCAACCAATTACACCAAAGTTAAGCCTCATTATAAAATCCTTCATAAAGCCCCATACAGCTGATCAGGCTGCGGGCCTCAACATTCACAAAATTATTGTAACGCACAAAGCGCTTCAGCTGAGCCAGCGTCATCCAGACGTAGTTGGAAGGCACTTCATCTGAAAAATCATCTCCAACCTCAATTATAAGGTTACGATTTTCTTCTCGAAAAAATCTGCCGCCCTCTTCGCTCTGCAGTGCGTCAAATCTTATGGCAGACGAAGGCGCGCTTAAAACATATGACAAGAAAGGAATTCCGGCAACCTCTCTATCTTCGCTCCACCCACCCATGTTGCAATGTACGGTTGGCCCAATCTCCACGATATCCTGAATTCCGGGTTCTGTCTTGGCCTGTACTAATACATGAAGAACGTCACCTATTGTCTTTGTAATAAAGCAAAACAGGCCATGTTCACATGGCTTAACCACAGGCTGAGTCCAGCTGAAAACCTCGCGACTGGTCGCCTCAACACGACACGCACCAACTGAGAAACACTTGCCTTCTTCATGATATATTTCTCGATCGCCCACGATCCACTTGTCCAATTCGTCCAATCTCTTAGAGACCACACTTACTTGATTTCCAAATTTTTGTTCTGCAAACCAGCTCAACAACTCCATATCCGAATATACTGCGCATGATTCGTGAGACATCAGCGACTTGGATACTTTTGAAGCGTACCCGCCGTCTGCCTTCTCGCACAAAAATGGGAGACAAGCAATTACACTCCTTGCGTCCATGTTTACGATATTATCCGTTTTTATGAGAGAGTGAATCTGCCCCAGAGTCAGCCAGCAATAATCATCGTAAACAGGAACTTCCACCCCTTCACCAACGAGAACAACTATATTGCGGTTTCTCTTTCTGAAAAACCTGGCCCCTTGTTCTGATTCAAGAGAATCAAAAATAACCTTCGATTTGATTTTTCCATTAAAGTAGTCAAGGTAGTATGGCGCTCTTCCTTTATGAACGCGAGTAAAATTACTTCTCGTAGCCTGAAGTGTCGGGGAGATCTGAATCATATTTATATTGCCGGGTTCCATTTTGGCTTGAACAAGAAAATAAAGCGTTCCGTTGAAAACCTTAGAAATAAAGCCTAGGTATCCAACCTCCGGTTGATTTATGATTGGTTGCTCGAAAACGAATTCACCCAAACTTCCGAAAGCGCTACCCTTCAATCCATCAATACTGAAAAACCTTCCGCTCTCGTGCAGTATTCTGCCCGAAGTACTATCCAGACTCCATTTCACCATTTCATCAAAGCGAATTGGCTCAATCACAAAACGATGAGAGTTTTGCCTGTCTTCAAACCACGCACGGAAATTGCCGTTTGACACAAACTCACCATCTTCTGAAATCGCAGAATCGAATATCAGCTTAGCAAAATCCATAAAATCAGTTATTTGTCCTCATCGCGGGGAGCATTGCCAAGTATCTATAATAGTCAGTTTTGGGATACTTGTTGCTCAAATCATACAAATCAGAATCTGTTATCCAGCCTTTTCGCCAAGCAATCTCTTCCGGGCAGGCAATCTTCTGGGCCTGGCGCGATTCGATTGTATGTACGAAGTTGGCGGCCTGCACCATTGATTCCGGAGTGCCGGTATCAAGCCAGGCAAATCCGCGGCCAAGCGTCTGCACATCGAGAAGCCCCTCATCGAGATAGCGTTTGTTGACACTTGTTATCTCAAGCTCACCTCTGGCTGAGGGTTCTATGGATTTGGCTATCTCCACAACATTCTCATCGTAAAAATACAGCCCCACAACAGCCCAGTTGGACTTTGGCTCTGTCGGTTTTTCTTCAATTGAAACGGCTCTGTGAGCCTTGTCAAACTCAACAACTCCGTACCGCTCGGGGTCTCTTACCCAGTAAGCAAAGACTGTCCCGCCGGTTTCCTGTTTTGCGGCCTTTCCGAGTATGGGTTGCAACCCTGCGCCGTAGAAGATGTTGTCTCCGAGGACAAGACAGCTTGGTGCGCCATCTATGAATTTTTCGCCGATTATAAATGCCTGCGCGAGGCCATCCGGGCTCGGCTGAACCGCATACTCAAGGCTGATTCCCCACTGACTCCCGTCTCCGAGAAGCTCGCGAAATCGCGGCGTATCTTCAGGCGTGGATATAATCAGAATCTCCCTGATGCCCGCGAGCATCAGCGTGCTGAGCGGGTAATAGATCATCGGCTTATCGTAAACAGGCAGGAGCTGCTTGCTTACCACCCTGGTTACGGGGTAAAGCCTCGTGCCTGAGCCGCCGGCGAGAATTATACCTTTTCGTTGTTTCACAGTTTCACGGTTTTAGGTTTTAGGTTTTAGGTTTTAGGTTTTAGGTTTTAGGTTTTAGGTTTTAGGTTTTAGGGTGGCGTAACGCCTTGGCAAAACCGTATATTAACTTTTTGACGCTATCTAATTCTACTAACAGTTCATCAATCTCCTCGGCTTCAGCCAATCCAAGCTCTTTTGCGACAAGCAACTGGCACTCGACTTCAAAAGTTGAGCCAATTGCTATATCTAAAAACCTGGCAAAATCAGCATTGCTGCCCCTTCCTGCACCCTCTGCTATATTGGAAGACACAGAAACAGTAGCTCTTCTCAGCTGAGAAAGCAAGCCGTATTTTCCGCTTTCAGGAAAACTCTCTGTTACTTTATATAACTTAGGGATAAAGTCAAGGAAGCCTTCCAAGCGCTTATCTTTTTGTAGTTCTGCATTTACTTACAACTTACGACTTATCACTTGCTTCCCAGCCTCTCCCCCGCGTATTTACCCTCGCGGATCGGCTTCCACCACCAGCCGTTGTCAAGGTACCACTGAACAGTCTTCCTGATGCCGCTCTCGAATGTCTCCAGAGGTTGCCAGCCAAGCTGCTCTTTTATCTTTGTTGCATCTATGGCATAGCGTTTATCGTGCCCGGGGCGATCGGTTACGAATGTAATAAGCTCTCTTCTCGGCTTATCGGCAGGCACAAGCTCGTCAAGCACATCGCAAACAGTCTGCACAACCTCTATATTCTGCATTTCATTGTTTCCGCCCACATTATAAGACTCCCCTGGCTCGCCGCGCTCAAGCACGGTATATAGCGCTCTGGCATGGTCGTCAACATAAAGCCAATCACGAACATTATCCCCCTTGCCGTAAACCGGCAGGGGCTTGCCGTCAAGCGCGTTGAGTATGATCAGAGGTATCAGCTTTTCGGGGAAGTGGTATGGGCCGTAATTGTTTGAGCAATTTGTAAGCAGCACCGGCAGTCCGTATGTATGATACCACGCCATAACAAGATGGTCTGACGATGCCTTGCTCGCAGAATATGGCGAGCGCGGATCGTAAGATGTAAGCTCGGTGAAGAAGCCTTCATCGCCGAGGCTGCCGTAAACCTCGTCTGTGGATATATGCTGGAAGCGGAAAACTCGCTTGGCATCATCGCCGAGGCTGTCATAGTAGCGTTTGGAGACATCAAGCAGATTGTAGGTGCCGATGATGTTTGTCTCAATAAAAGCGGCAGGGCCATCAATCGACCTGTCCACATGTGATTCCGCAGCGAGGTGCATAATCGCATCAGGCCTGTACTCATCGAAGATGCGTTCTATCGCAGGCTTGTCGCAAATGTCAGCTTGGACAAAACTGTAGCGAGACGAATCCTCGACCTCTTTAAGCGAAGTGAGATTGCCCGCGTAGGTCAGCTTGTCAAGATTGAGAACGGTATGCTGCGTCTCACTGATAAGGTACCTTATGAGCGCCGAGCCGATAAAGCCGGCGCCGCCTGTTACGATGATTCTCTTCAAATCAAGCCTTCCAGACCTTTTTCTTCGCGCCGCGCAGGCCCTCGCA
>JBFWMM010000032.1:13996-31179 GCA_050251615.1 Phycisphaerae bacterium | reverse complement strand
AGGGTATGACATGAGGCTACTGGCTATTCTTATTTTTGCATCACCGCTAATGGCGCTTGATTTGGGTTCAGTTGGCGAAATCGCAAAGACAGACGTTAAGGCTGCTGTCTCGGCGGCGGCCGATCAGGCCGCAGGCGCGGCAATCGATGCTCTCATCGCAACTCGTGATAAATTCATCAATGAAGGCCAACCACAGCGCCCCGACTACGCATCCGCAGAAAACGACGAAGCGCGCCAGGAGATGTACGAAAAATTTATGGCACTGTACGAAAAGTATCAGGGCCAGCTGAAAAAGTACAACATGGACATCCTCGGCAAGATTCAAGAATTTATGGCCAAGTACCCTGCGAGCGAGAAGGTGGCAAGCTATCTTCCGCAGGCTATTGATGTACTTGCCAATGTTGGCGACGATAAAGAAATGGCCACTGAATTTGCGCCGTTTTATGAATCGATTCTCAAGAACGACAAGCTCGATGTCGAACAGGCCGAAAACGCCCTGTTCTTCCGCGGGTGGCAGGTTGTAAACGCTATCTCAAACGAAGAGCTGCCCGAGAAAGAGCGCGAGGCGCTCGCGGCTGAGGAGCTGAAAAAGTACTGCGCCGATCTGGCCGTTCTCTCGCCCAGATTCAAAGACGCCTCTTCATTCGGCGGCAATGCGTTGCAGGTTGCCAATGTACTGGCGAATTACAACCCCGAGCTTACCCAAAAGGCGCTTGATGCCTGCAAAAAGCTTGGCGGCCCAGAGGCACAGAAAGAAGCTGAAAGCTTCAGTAAAGACATTGCAGCAAAGGCCGCTCTTATGGAAACCCCGCTTGAGCTTGAGCTTACCGCCCTCGACGGCAAGGCCTTCAAGCTGAGCGACTACCGCGGCAAGGTCGTCCTGCTGGACTTCTGGGCCACCTGGTGCGGGCCGTGCGTGGGGGAAGTGCCGCATATGCTTGAAGTTTACGAAAAATATCACAAGCAGGGGTTCGAGATCGTCGGCATCAGCCTTGATAACGACAAAGACGTGCTGGTAAGCTTCCTTAAAGACAAGGGCATTACGTGGCCGCAGAGCTATGATGGCCTCGGCTGGGAGACAAAATACGTCAAGCAGTTCAAAATCAACGGCATCCCAACAATGTGGCTTATTGGCAAGGACGGGAAAGTAGCAGATCAGGACGGCCGCACCGACCTCGAAAACAAGGTTGCAGAACTGCTCAAATAAAAACAAATGCCCTGACTTCGGCGGTAAAACGGGCTGGTTTCAAACCAGCCTGCCGATGTCGAAATTTCCGGTAATGGCGGCGGCGATTCATCGGCGCCCTCGTCCTATGGACACGGATAATATACGTTCGTAACCTGGCATGAGACGCAAGATTTTGCGTCTCTACAATTTCGGGGCGCTTGCGCGCCTCCGCTGTGTTATCCCGCGCCTCGCTGTGAATCAAAACAAAAACCCCGCGTGCCGTTAAGCAGCGGGGTTGTGTGATTCAGTCTGTTAGCTGAAAATCAGGAAGCATCTTTCACCTGAAGAGTGTTGAGCTTCTTCATGAGGCGTGATTTCTTCCTTGAGGCAGTTTTCTTGTGCATGGCATTCGTTGAAGCTACATTGTCGATGTGCTTCTGCACGGTTACCAGAAGCGTCTTAGCTGCTTCGAGGTCGTGATTACGAATAGCCAGCTCGAACTTCTTGATTTCAGTTCTCACTCTGCTCTTGCGTGCACGATTGATTTCTTTGCGCTTTTCATTCTGCCTGATTCTTTTCTTCGCTGATAAAGAATGTGCCACTGTTAATCTCCAGTTATTTCAGTATCTCATCATTCGACTGAGAGGTTTTCAAAATTATGTACATTTAGAGTTACAGAATTATACGCCCTCCCGCTCTGATTGCAAGCATTATTTCATAGTCTATCTGTCAACTCTCGCTCCGCCGCCTCCGACAACCCTTTTCACTTCCGCAAGCGAAGCGGTGGTAGTGTCGCCCGGGGTGGTCATGGCCAGTGCCCCGTGCGCCGCGCCGTACTCAATCGCGCTTTGATTGTCTTGCAGTTCCATGAGGCCGTAGATCAGGCCGGAAGCGAAGCTGTCGCCCCCGCCGACCCTGTCAAAAATCTCAAGCAGAGGGCGGTGCTGTGCTTCGTAAAATTCGCCGTCTGAATAGAGGATTGCGCCCCAGTCGTTTTTCGTTGCGGTTACCGCGTTTCTGAGCGTTGTGGCTACGGCCTTGAAGTTCGGGTATTCCGCGCAGGCTCGCTTGATCATCTTCTTGAAGTTGTTGGTGTCAAGCTTAGAGCATTTCTCGTCCAGCCCTTCCACCTCAAAGCCCAGCGATGCGGAGAAGTCTTCTTCGTTGCCTATCATCACGTCCACATACTGCGCTATCTCTCTGTTCACTTCCTGCGCCTTTGCCTTGCCGCCGATGTCTTTCCAGAGCGAGTTGCGGAAGTTGAGGTCGTAGCTGATTATCGTGCCGTTGGCACGGGCGGCTTTCATCGCCTCAATCACAACATCCGGCGTTGTCTCGCTGAGGCCGGCGTAAATTCCTCCTGTATGCAGCCAGCGCACGCCGTCTTCGGCGAAGATTTTGTTCCAGTCTATATCGCCGGCTTTGAGCTGAGAAGCGGCGCTGTTGGCTCTGTCTGAGCAGCCCACGGCCGCGCGTACGCCGTATCCGGCTTCGGTGAAGTTGAGCCCCACGCGCACCTTCCTGCCGATGCCGTCGTAGTCGAACCATTTAACGTATTCCATATCCACGCCGCCTTGAAAGATGAGGTCTTCGAGCAGGCGGCCGATTGGATTATCGACGATTCCCGTAACGACCGCGGCCCTCTGGCCGAAGCAGCGCTTGAGGCCTCTGGCTACGTTATACTCGCCGCCGCCTTCCCAGGCGCGGAAGTGGCGGGTGGTGTGGATTCTCTCGGCGCCCGGGTCGAGCCGCAGCATCACTTCGCCCAGCGAGAGGATGTCGTACTTGCAGCTTGCTTTCGCTTTTACCTGAACACTCATCTTGATTCCCTTATCTCTTTTATCATCGCGATAACTTCATTCACCTTCTCGGTGATTGCGGTGTAGTCCTTCGATGCGACAATTTCCTTTGTGATGAGGTTGGAGCCTATCCCCGCGCAGCAGATGCCGGCGCCGAACCATTCTGTGAGGCTTTCGCGCGTCGGGCTGACGCCGCCGGTGGGCATAAGGTCTGTCCAGGGGCAGGGGCCTTTAACCGCCTTGACGAATCCCGGCCCGCCAACCTGCGAACCCGGGAACACCTTGCATATCTCAACGCCGAGCGTCTCGGCCTGGTGTATCTCGGTAACGCTACCGCAACCCGGTGAATAGGGGATCTTGCGGCTGTTGCAGAGCTTGGCTGTTGCCTCGTCGAGCAAAGGCCCTACGATAAAATCAGCGCCAGCCGCGATGTACATTGCCGCTGTGGGTGCGTCGCAGATCGAACCGATGCCGAGCACAAGCTCGGGGCGATGCTCGTCTCTAAAGATGCAGAGCTGCTTGAATATGTCTATCGCGCGGTCGCCGCGGTTGGTGAATTCGATTACGTTCGCCCCGCCATCGGCGCAGGCGCATATTACATCACGCGCGATTTCAAAATCGCCGTTATAGAATACGGGGATCACTCCGATATTTTTCATTGCGCAAAGGGTTTCGAGTCGTCTGTGTCCGCTCATGGGTAGCCTTTCATTATGGAATTAAAATCAGAGCGTATAATATACGCTAACAGGGCGGATAGTAAAGGATAAAGACGTTGATTTTATCATTAAGCGATTTAATATGCGTCAAAGAGGGTCATTTGCTCAAAAACAAATATCAGGGAAGAAATTGAAAAAATGAGCGCGAAGAATCGCGCCCATTGAAGCTTTCGTTTGATTACTGAGTCTTGGCGGGCATCCAGCCTGCGACTATGTCAGCGTTGGCCTCGGCCCAGCTTGCAACAGCTTCCTCTTCGCTGCTATCGGCGTGAGCTACGGCATCCATGAGCGAACCGATCTGTTCCAGCGTGAATTTCACATTACTGAACAGTTCTGCGACTTCCGGCATATCTTCCTTGAATCCCTTGCGACATATAAATTTGATTTCTTCATCGCTACCGAACACGCCCTTGGGGTCTTCGAGGAATTTGAGGTCGTAGCGGGCGAATTTCCAATGCGGCGCCCAGCCCGTAATCACAACCGGCTTATTTTTGTCGATTGCCGATTTAAGAGCCGCTACCATTGCGGGGCCGCTTGAGGTCATCAGATGAAGGTCAAGCCCGTACTCTGCAATAGCGTCCTCGGTTTTGCCCATAATTCCGGCGCCGGAATCAATGCCGATAATCTTTCCGCCCAACTCGTCTTTGAAGCTATTGAGATCTTCGATGCTGTCAATAGGGATGTAAGACGGAGCTACAAGACCGATCCTGGCTGTGTCAAACCAGATGCCGAGCTCCTCGAACTGTCCATCAAACTTTTCCCAGTAAGATTTGTGCGTTGTGGGTACCCATGTCTCTATCATAATATCCTGATCGCCACCTGCTACAGAGGCAAAGATAGGTGCAACATCCGCCATTGTCGTTTTAACTTCGTACCCCATATCTTCGAGGATTGTCTGCATCAGGTATGTAACTGCCACGCCTTCTGCCCAGTTTACATAAGCCAGCTTGACGACCTTCTTATCAGATGTGCTGTCATTTTTAGCCGTGCAACCTAACATTGCGGTTGTCATGGCAACTGCGGCCAGAAGCAGCAGGCATTTTTTCAGTGTCTTGTTTTTCATTTTCATAATTCCTTAGTCTAAACTTTACTCCATTTTGTTCCAAGCGCCTGCGTTACGCGGTCGAGGTATATTGCAAGAACGACAACCGCAAGTCCGCTTTCAAAACCAAGCCCGATTTTCAGCTGGGTTATGCCCTTCAGCACCTGATCTCCGAGGCCGCCTGCTCCAATCATCGCCGCTATGACGACCATCGAGAGAGACAACATGATAGTCTGGTTGACGCCTGCCAGTACACTCTTCATTGCAATAGGCAATTGAACCTTGAACAGTTGCTGGAAAGCCGTAGCGCCGTAAGACCTTGTCGCTTCCATAACTTCCTCCGGTACCTGTCGCAGCCCGAGGCTGGTAAGCCTGACTGCCGGTGGCATGGAGAAGATAACTGTCGCCATAACCCCGGGTACTTTGCCCAGCTGGAAGAACAGTACCGCCGGAATGAGATACACAAATGCCGGCATTGTCTGCATAAAGTCCAGACAAGGGCGTATAATCATCTTTGCATGGTCGTTGCGGCCGCTGAGGATGCCCAGTGGCACGCCTATGATGAGGGTCAAAAACGATGAGACAAGCACGAGCGCAAGCGTCTGCATTGTATAATCCCAAAGCTCCATAGCGTATATCAGCAGGAAGCCCAGCACCGCAAACAGCGCCAACCCCCACTTCTTCCATCCTCTGACATATAGCGCAAACAGAGCCAGCAGGCCAATCATAATCAGCGGGTGTCCCGTTGTGAATATCGATTCAAGCTTCTCGATCAGTATCATAACCGAATTACTGATTCCGTCAAAGAACGAATCCAGATTCTGGTTGAGCCAGTCAACGGACTTCTCAAATCCGATGCCCGGGTGTAATGTAAAATTAGCCATTGTTGTATCCCTCCCCTGCCATTGCGGCAAGCATACTTGCGCGCGTAACAACGCCCAGGATATGGTTCTTTTCGTTGGTTACACAGATTGGAACGGTCGTTTCGGATGCCGTTTGCATTAAGTCCAGCAGTGATGTGTCCGGCGAAGTAGTCGGCAGATCTGTCTGTATGATTTCATCAAGAGAGTTCTTTTGCTCACTGTTGAGCCTGATGGCATCATCAATCCTTATATACCCCTTTACTTCACGGTTTTTATCAACCACATACAGCGTGGAGAGGCCGGTTTGCTTCATATAGCGAACCGCCTGTGCGGGGCCATCTTTATGCGTCGCAACAACGCTCGGCATACGCATAACGGTTTTAGCCGTGATAACCTTCGAACGATCCACATTCTCCACAAAGCTTGCCACATAATCAGACGCCGGTGAAATCAGAATCTGCTCGGGTGTGTCTATCTGTTCAATCAGACCATCTTTCATAATCGCGATACGGTCGCCGAGTTTCAGAGCTTCATCAAGGTCGTGAGTGATAAAAATAATGGTCTTGTGCATCTGTGATTGCAGTTCGAGCAGGTCGTCCTGCATATTGGCCCTGATTAGAGGGTCAAGAGCGCTGAACGCCTCATCCATCAGCAAAACCTCCGGCGCAGAGGCCAGAGCCCTCGCCAGCCCGACACGCTGTTGCATGCCGCCGCTGAGGTGTTGAGTAGCTGATTGCTCATAGCCTTTCAGTCCGACAGATTCAATTGCCTGTGCACTCTTTTCGAGTCGTTCTGCCTTGCTGACGCCTTGCAGTTCAAGCCCGAAGCCGACATTCTGGATTACATTACGATGTGGAAGCAGGCCGAAATGCTGAAAAACCATCGCGAACTCATCGCGCCTGACTTGTCTCAGTTGTTGCTTGTTCATTGCTGTTATGTTTTTACCATCGACAAAGACCTCGCCCGATGTGGGGTTGATCAGCCTGTTAAGGCATCTCAGTAAGGTCGATTTACCGCTACCGGAGAGCCCCATTATCACAAATATCTCGCCGGACTTTACCGATATGTTGGCGTTGTTAACTCCAACAGAGCAACCGGTCTCTTTGAGTATTCGGTCTTTGGAGCAGCCGTCCTTCAACATTTTCAGAGCGCGATGGTTTTGCCGCCCGAAAATCTTGTACAGATTTTTGACTTCAACTTTATTCATTAATTATCCAAATTTAATTCAAAATTGTATGCTTGTTTGCGACGCACTTAAAAGTAGTACCCGACGTTTACATTGAAACGTGTATGCCAGTCGCCATCATCGCCGGATGCAAATGAGTCTGTCCAGCCCGGGCCTATCCATGAATGGTTTTTGCCGATTGCCAGGTCAACATAGGTCGTGAAGCGGCCGATGTTGAACGAAAAACCGGTAACGTTCTGGTGCGAGGTGTTGTAGCTTGATTTGTCTTTAAGCAGAACACCGTAATCGTTATAGAGGGTTATGCCGTTTACGCCGGCAAACTCCACATCGAGCTTCTTGCTTACGCCCGCACTGAGCAGAGTGCCTTTGGCGGCAACCTTGTATGGCCAGTCGTATGCACCCATCATAACATAGCTGTCGTCTGTGCCGGTCGGGTTGGCAAGGTCGTACTCATAACGTATCGCTTGAAGCATTACGTTATACGGGCCGTAGTTGCCATTCATGTGCGCGCCCACTGCGAAGTGGTTGCCGTCGTCATTGGTCGTTCCGTTGTGGATCTGGGAATACTGAGCCGAAACACCAAGCTCAGTCGTATCGCCATCAGCGTGGTCGAACGTGTATGCGAGCCTGTAATTAAACTGGTTGCGTTCGGTGTTGTCTGAGTCTTCGCCGATCCAGTTTCCGGAAGTCTCCACTACATCATAAGCGTAGCGCGAGCTGTCGCGGCTGTCGCCGAAGTAGTTTCCTTCGTCCATCGGGTAGTAAGCGAAGTGTTGAGTCCAGGGGCCATCATTTTTGATGTATTTTAAGCCGAGGTCAAAATCTGCTTCAAAGCCCATGTAGTAGGGTAGCTGGAAGAACCAGTTGTGCGATGCGTAAGAGAGGATTCCGAAAGGAACCATATTGATACCAAACTGGATCTGGTCGTCATCAAGCTGATAGCCAAGCCATGCGTGGCGCAGGAAATGGTAATCGTGGTTGTCGCGCTCTTTGTACCAGCGGTACTGGAAAGAACCGATCAGATCGCCGGTGTTTTGGAGGTCAACATTTACAGCCGCCGTATCAAAATCGAGTTGGCCATCATCTTTGTACGTCTCGTCCCAGTCCTTGTAAGTATAGTTGTAGCGAAAGAAACCGCCGATTTTTAGGGGGCCGGCCTTTATCGGAAGCGCGCTGTCGAGCAGGCTTGCATCAGCTTGGCCTGTACCCGTCTCAAAACGGTCCCAGATTGATGTCTCTTCAGCGGCGAGCGAACTTGCAAATGCGCAGAGTGCGAGCAGACACGCGAAGATGTAGTTTGGCTTCTGAAAAGATTTGGCGATCATTTTGTAAAAACTCCTGTAAATTATTCCTATTACTTACAACAGGCCTTCTTAATCTGTAGCGGCTTAACCTTGCTTGCAGGCCTGCACTTAAATTACATTTTACAAGTTGAATCAGCTGAGCAGTTGTACCTCGGGGGGGGGCACCTGATGAGTATTCAATTTTTTAACGTAACCGACAAGCTGCTGAATGCAGCTACACGAAACTTTCTATCAGAAATGTTTCGTGTACGAATGATATCATAACAAAGAATTAAAAAAAGTCAATTATACGTTTCGTAACGGGCCTCAAGACTGCTTTGAATTTACAGAAAGTATTTTACACAACCTATCACTGGACACTGAAGCGCATAAAGGCGCATGTCATCATATGCTTTATCGCTCTGAGCTGTGCGAAAAACCTTGCATACAGGGTGAGGCTTCGCTTTGAGGTGATGTCTGTTGCCAGGATGATAAACGCACTGAATAATATTCAGATCAGTATCCTCAGGGACAAGAGCGACAAGAGCCGCTATGTGCTGCCGTCAGGAATCTACGAGGATGCAAAAAAACTCTACAAAACATTGAACCTCAAAACCGACACCACCCCTTACAAACTCTAAACCCGCAACAACATACCAAAAGCCAAAATCCTTGAAAAGACAGGGATGTAGTGCCTACACGAAAAATGGAGTCCTTTATTTGCAAGCAATTACGTTGTTTTGCCGCCGAGGTCAGGTACTGGATATAAAACATTCCGCGCGAGCATTGTAGAGACGCAAAATCTTGCGTCTCATGCCAGGTTACGAACGCATATTATCCGTGGCATCGGTTTGGTTTTTCCGGCATTGGTGGGTGAAACACAGCGGAGGCGCGCAAGCGCCCCGCCAATGTTGCAATCTCCGAAAGCACCGGCGTTCTTAGCGGTTGTATTACACGTTCACAAAAAAAAACACCCGCCATTTCTGACGGGTGTTTCAAATTGTCTATTGCATGAAGCTTATTTCCCGTGAGCGGGCTTCTTCTTGCCTGAACCAATCAGGAGGATAGGAGCCGCGATTGCGATAGAGGAATAAGTACCCACTACCACACCGACAAGCAGTGCGAATGTAAATCCGCGCAGTCCGACACCGCCCCAGATGTACATCACAAGCACAACGATGAACGTCGTGAAGGATGTCAAAAGGGTACGCGAGAGCGTCTGGTTGATGCTCATGTTGAGCAGCTCCGGCCAGACATCCTGGCTTGCGCCGCGATTTTCACGGATACGGTCGAAGACAACGATGGTATCGTTGAGCGAATAACCGATAATGGTCAGGAGCGCTGCCACGATTTCAAGGTTGATCTTGAAATCACGCACACCAAGCGCTGCGCCGATGGGGCCGTTGGCGATGTATGTGCAGGCTGTAAGCAGGCCGAGCGTGATGCAGACGTCGTGAACAAGCGCGACAATCGCCGCGAGGCCGAACGACACACTACCGAACCTGATCCAGATATAGCCGATGATTGCAAAGAGCGAAAGCACAATGGCCACAAGAGCCTTTGTCTGCGATTCGCTACCCACTGACGGGTTGATCTGCGTTACGCGCGGCAGAGAGGTTTCGATGGCCGCGGCCGCGGTTACCTTCGCCAGCTCGTTGTCGCAGAATATCTTCAACTCGTCATCCGAGAGGTTGCGTGAACCCGCTTCGGGGTGCAGAGCAACATACTTGAACTGCGTTACAGGCACATCCTGTGTGAATTCTTCTCCGCTGCTGTCGAGCACGTAGAACTTGAACCAGGAGAGGTCCTGATAGTCAGATTTGAAGCGCAGGTCGTTGATTCGCGCATCCATCTGAACCGCCGTTACGGGAACGGTGGTTGTGCAGTCGATAGCCACGCCGCCAATATAGCCGAGCAGTGCCGGCTGCGCATCTGCGAGCTTGTCGTCGATGATGGCGGGCTCGGATGCTGTGAGGCCAAGGTTGACCTGTCTTTCGAGCTTGTCGCCGAAGGCCGCTATCACAGTATCATTGACGATCTCATCAACGCTCATCTCGCCCGCTTCATATTCGATGCCCTTGAGTGCCTTGTTGAGAAGTTTGGTCATCTCGGACTTGGCAAGCTGGCTCGTCGATACAACAAAAGAACCATCGCCGGCCGCTTCAACGTTAACGTTCTTAACCAGCATACCCGCGCCTTCGATTGAGGCTTTGAGCGATTCTGCGGTAACATCACTGCCGGAGGCCGGCGTTACCGTAATTGTGCTGCGGTTTGTCTCGATAGTGTTGATTTCATAGCTGGAGTTTGTCTCGCCGACAGAATATACCTTCGCCGAAACAAGGCCTGCTTCATGTACAATCCTTTCAACTTCATCGCGCTGCATTTCAACGCCATCTTTGAAGTTCACCTGAACGCTTGTACCGCCGGTAAACTCTATGTCGTACTTGTCTGTGCCGCGGCTGAAGAAGTTGAACATACCAAACACAATTACGATGCCTGAAACGGCGAAGAATACGCCCTTGAGGCCGGTCCAGTTGATATTGGGTTTATTGACAATCGAAAGCATCATAAGCTTGTTTTTGAGCTTGCCTGAATCGATAAGCGCGTTGAATATGGTTCTCGTCGCAAAGAGAGACGTGAACATACTTGATGCGATACCTATCATCAGAACAATAGCGAAGCCCTTGATCTCTTCCGAAGCCACTCTCCATAGAATGAAAGCGGTGATGAAGGTTGTCAGGTTGGAGTCGAAAATTGTGCTGAAGGCCTTTTCATAACCGAGCCTGAGCGCTGATTTCAGGCTCATACCGGCATCCTGCTCTTCACGTATGCGCTCGAATATAAGCACGTTCGCGTCAACCGCCATACCGATTGTAAGGATAAGGCCCGCAATACCGGCGAGTGTGAATGTCGCGCCGGTGAATGCCATTACGCCGAGGACGAAGAGCATATTGAGAAGCAGAGCGATGTCTGCGATGGAGCCGGCGATTGAGTAGTAAACAATCATAAACACAATAACAACCGCAAGGCCGATAAGGCCTGCTCGGATGCCCTGATCGCGATTGTCTTCACCAATCGTTGCTCCGATTGTCTTTTCGCTTATGGGAGCCTCGCTGATACGCGCGGGCAGTGAGCCGGCGTTGAGCTTGCTGACCATATCTGCCTGCTCGGTCTGCGAGTAGTTGCCGGTAATGATACCGCGCTTGCCGATAGCAGACTGAATCCTCGCACTGCTGATAGCGTTGCCGTCAAGCAGAACGCAGAGCTGGCGATCAATGTTGTCGTTTGTGAGCTGGTAGAACATATTAGCGCCAACTTCGTTCATCTCGAAGCCTATTGCGCGGCGACCTACCTGGTCGTAATCGGGGCTGGCGCGGTTGAGCTTCCAGTTCTTACCGTCCTGCTTGCGCAGGAGCTTTTCGCCGTCTTTGTTGCTCGCAAGAACGTAGAGCTTATCCGCGAACTCGCCTGCCACAGCACCCGGGAAGCCGTTGCCTTTGATGTCCTCAGCCTGGCACCATACGAAGTTTGCGTCTGATGCAAGCTTGGGGCCCTTTGCCTTGAGGTTATCAACGTAAGCTTTGGCCTGTTCGGTTGTGAGGTCGCCGTTGGCAACGCTCGGCAGAATCCTGAACTCCAGGACGCCCGCACCCTTCAGCATACGCTTGACATCTTCGGGGTCGTCAAGGCGGCCGCGAACGCCTTCATAATTGTTATAAGCAACCACAAAGGAATCGATCTCTGCGGTACGGTCGGGGAAGTCCGCTTTGAGACGGGCGATATAATCGTCCTTGCCGGAGGTATCCATAATCTCAACCAGCGCACCAACATTGATGTTGAGCTTTGAAACGTTTTCAATCGCCGTCTTGTACTTATCGGCAACACCGCCTGTGAGCTTGTCGATTACAGCCGCATACTTCGCCTGCGCGGCGAGGTATTTCTTGAGCAAAGCGATATTCGCTTCGAGATTATCTTTATCAGCCCTTTGGGCAAAATCAGTGAGAGCCTTGTCGAGCTCTTCGCCCTCAAGGTCTTTCCACTGCTGGTAGTAGTAGTCCAGCGAGTTTGTGTTGAGCTTGGCGTCCTGGAGGGAAGCTTTGACCTCTGCAACGGCTGCGGCCTCCAAATCTCTCGCCTTTCTGAGCTCCTGACGCTCATCATAGGCGGTTGCCAGGTCCTTGAGAAGCTGTTTGTGTGCGTCTGTCTTGGCAAACTGCTCAAATCTGACTTCGCGTTCAGCTTCGGGCAGCGAAAGCGCCCTTATAACCACGGCAAGATTGATGTTCTTATCTTCAAGCGCCTCGAAAGCCTTACGATAAGCATCGCGCAGAACGCGAGTTTCTTCGCTGGCAAGAGGAAGCTGAATCTCAAAGCGTGTATCGCCCTGAGATCTGATTACAACATTTGAAAGGCCTTCAGGGTCTATACGCTTCTTGATAACAGGAATCACCCTGTCTGCAAGCCCCTTGGCCTCTTCGTCTGTGATGCCTTCGGTATCTACGCTATACGTAATACCGGAACCGCCGGCCAGATCAAGACCGGGTTTCAGCTTGCTCTGCGGCGGCCAGACGGCAAGTAACGCCATCACCGCAAGAGCCACAATCAACACACCTCTCCAGCGCTGTCTATTTTCCATCATTATTTCCCAAATGAAACCACATTAAAAACAACATTCTCATCAAATACACTTCAGCGGGCGTTGCTCTCCGGCTCGCCTGCCTTGCCGGCAACAGCACTCAGTTTGATCTTTATCTTAGTGTTGGTTGACTCATCAACCTTGAGGGTTGCCGTGCCGTCTTTTATGTCAACGATGGTTCCGTAGATACCGCCGATGCTTACCACCTTATCACCCTTGGCAAGTGCATCCCTCATCTGCTGTTGCTTCTTCTGCTGCTTTTTGGGGCCGTGGAAGAGCATAAAATACATAAGTACAAACAAACCCACAAGCAGAATTATCTGCTGCGGTGCGAACCTCGCGGGCGCCTGGGTCTCTCCGGCTGCCGGAGAGCCGTTAACAAGAATGGTTTCACTGGTTTCCGAAGGCGCTGCCTGCTCCATCGTTACTGTACTGCCGGCCACATCTGCCTCTGCTAATACAAAGCTATTGAACATAAATAACTCCTGTTATTGAATTTTTCAAATTTTGCAAAGTATGGAGATTATAAGGGAACATATTGATAAGGCAACTTGTTTTTTGAGCCTGCGAAGCGCTTTTAACACATATAACGGTTTACGGAGAATGTTGTTATCGCGGACACACCTCGCAAATACCCGCAGATGAAGGGGAAGTCAGACAGAAACCGAACGCATCTACGCGCGGGGGGTTGCATTGGCTTGACTGTTTATTATAATGTTATTTTTACTGTGCGTTTACGCAACCATACTTGAATATAGAAATTGGACTATCGCAATATGCAGGAAAAGATCGAAAAGATTTGGGAGAGCTTCTTCGCGGCTAAGGCCCCGATAACGCTTGATCAATATAAAGAGCTCAACTTCGCAGTGAACAACTCCGAGTCTAACCAGATAGCTTTCATAGAGCAGGTTGACGCGCTGGCAGCTTCCAGGAAAAAAGACGCGGCCGAAAAAGCAGGCGTCGGTTACAGCGTTGCTCACCGCTACGATGCGGCTCTGAGGAGTTTGGAGTCCTGCGGGAGCGGAATCGCACTCTACTGCAAGGCAAAAGCGCTTTTCGCACTCGGCCGCAAGGCTGAGGCGCTGGAAGAATTTCGCAAAGCTGTGGAGAAGTCCGAAAACCCTGCGGCCGTTGAGCTGGAGAGGATTCAGGCTATGCTCAAGGCCGGCCTCATCGAACAGGCCGGAAGCCAGCTGAACAATCTCGCCAAGGCCCTTAAGGGCAAAAGTGCGGATTTCCACTGCGTTTACGCGCGCTACTGTGAATATATAGGCGAGTACGAGAGCGCAACAGAGAACTACGAAGCAGCTCTCACTATTGATAACGATCATGTTGACAGCCTGTTCGGCTTTGCAAACCTGCTTGACCTCTACGGCAATGTCGAGGCGGCAATCGATTTGTATCTGCGCGTAACCAAGGCCAACCCGATCAACGTAAACGCGCTGATGAACCTTGCCCTGCTCTACGAAGACACAGGCAACTTCGACAACGCGCTGAGTTGCGTGAACCTGGTGCTGAAGTACTACCCGAACGACAAGCGCGCGATCCTCTTCCGCAAGGACATCATGGGGGCAACCGCTTCCGAAGACCCGATTGAGCCCGGCGAACAGATCAGTGTCAAGACAAAGCTGTTCGATAAGCCAATCACCGACTACGAACTTTCCGTGCGTAGCAAGAACTGCCTCAAAAAGATGAACATCGCGACCATCGGCGACCTGCTCACAATCAACGAGCAGGAACTGCTGGCATACAAAAACTTCGGCGAAACAAGCCTCCACGAAATCCGCGACATCCTCGAAAGCGAAGGCCTTGAGCTGGGCATGTACGAGGGCGTTGTGTTTGAGTCTGAATCCAACGACGAGTACGACCCGCACAAAGAGCTGCTCAAGAAGCCCATCTCCGAGCTTGAACTGAGCGTCAGGGCGGGCAGAGCGGTTGACAGGCTCAACATCAGGACGCTCGGTGAGCTCGTGGCCAAATCGGAGCAGGAGCTCCTCGGCTGCAAAAACTTCGGCTCAACCAGCCTCACGGAAATCAAGGAAAAGCTTGATAAGTACGGCTTGTCTCTCAAAAAGCAGGATTGATGCCCGAACGCACCGACATATTCAAAAGAATCAGGCTGCTTGCTACTTGCAGCCTTTTTTTTTGCATTCTATTCTTCGGCGCCTGCCGCAGAAGCGCGGATAATTATGACTCTCTCGCAGAGATACTCTCCTCACACGCGCCGATGATCAAGGTGATGTTGTGCGGCGATAAAATCTTTTCGTTCAATTGCGCCGGCAGCTTTCAAGTGTGCGAGGAAAACTCCTCCAGAATCGAGATGTTCCTGGCGCGCTCCGGCGAAGTGCCGGTGAGTGTGGAGTCGGGCAGAATAACAATAGACTCGATCCCCTTTGACGGTCCTGTGCGGATATACAGCCCGAAGGATGGCTTTACCCTCAACGGCCGCCGGTACCGCGGCACAATCACGATCCACCCGAGCAGCGGGAATCCGCTGGCGATAAACGAGCTGCCGCTTGAGATGTATCTTGCCGGCGTAATAGCTTCCGAGATGCCCGAGCGCTGGCCGGCCGAGGCACTGAAAGCGCAGGCGGTTGCTTCGAGGAGCTACGCAATAAGCTGCATCGAAGCACGTACAGGCAAGCTCTGGCACGTCCGCTCAACGCAGGCAAGCCAGGTGTATGATGGCGTTGGCGAGGAGAGCGGGAAGATCTGGGATATTCTCGCGCAGACACAGGGACAGGTACTCTCGCAAGATGGCAAAAGCGTCCTCCGCGCATACTTCAGCTCAACCTGCGCCGGTGCCACGTTTGATTCGAGGGATGTTTTTCACGATCCTCAAAACATTCCGGGCGTGATTTGCCCCTTCTGCGCAAAAAGCGCGAAGAGTGTGTATCTGAATTGGCCGGAGCTGAGAATCAGCCGGAAAGAGGCATACGAAAAACTCATCGCGAACTACCCCGGCCTCACAGAACTCGGCGGCCTGAAAGAAATTGAGATAACGCAGACGGCAGAAAACGGCAACCTCATAAAGATTTTGAAAGTAGGGCTGGTGGGCGAAACCGGCAAAACGGATATGCTCTACGGCGAAGACTTTCGCCTCACACTTGACCCCTCGGGCACAAAATTCCGCAGCACGGTCTGCAAAGTGAAAGTGATTGAAGATGAGGTTGTCATAACTGACGGCCACGGCTTCGGGCATAATGTGGGCATGTGCCAGTATGGCGCGAAAGAAATGGCCCGTGAAAACCACAACTACCGCGACATTCTCAAACACTACTACCCCGGCTTCAAATTAGAGAAAGTTTACTGATGCAAATTGGAGAATTCAAAGTCCTGAAACCCGCCGCCGGCTGCGGCGCACGCAGGGCTGTACTGAATACTGCTCACGGCGAGATTCGCACGCCCGTATTTATGCCCGTCGGCACGAGGGGGAGCGTTAAAGGGCTCACCCCCGACCAGATCAAGGCGACAGGCGCCAGGATTATCCTGGCTAACACATACCATATGTTCCTGCGCCCGGGCGCGGATGTCGTGGAGAAGCTCGGCGGCCTGCACAAACTGATGGCCTGGGACAACCCCATACTCACAGACAGCGGCGGCTATCAGGTATTCTCCCTCAGCACGCTCAACCGCATCGGCGATGACGGCGTGGAATTCGCCAGCCATATCGACGGGCGAAAGGTCTTTCTCGGGCCGAGCGTGGCAACGAAGGTGCAGAATCAGCTCGGCGCAGACATCATAATGGCCTTCGACGAATGCACGCCCTACCCATGCGAGCCGCAGCGGCTCAAAGCGGCCGTAGAGCGCAGCATAGACTGGGCGGGCAAATGCAAGCAGGCCCATGGCCGCCCGCACGACCAACTGCTGTTCGGTATCGTACAGGGGGGCATCGATTTGAGCCTGCGCTCCTACTGCGCCGAAAAGCTCATTGAGCTCGACCTCCCCGGCTACGCCATCGGGGGGTTAAGCGTGGGCGAGGGACACACCAACATGATAAGTACGGTAAAACATACCGCCCCGCTGCTGCCGGCAAATAAGCCGCGCTACCTGATGGGCGTGGGGATGCCGAGCGATATTATCGCAGCGGTGCGCGCGGGCGTGGATATGTTCGACTGCGTCCTGCCGACCCGTAACGGACGAAACGGCTTCGCCTTCACGCAGAACGGCCCCGTGCGTATGCGTAACAGCGCGCACACCGAAGACAGTTCGCCGATCGAAGAGGGCTGCGATTGCTACTGCTGCCTAAACTTCCCAAGAGCCGCTGTGCGCCATTTCTTCAACGTTGGCGAGATGCTCGGGCCGACGCTCGTTTCCATGCACAATATCCGCTTCTTCCAGCGCCTGATGAACGATATTCACGCCCGTATCGACAACGATACCTTCAATGACTGGGCAGAGCTTCAGCTCGCGCATTACAGGAGCGTCGGGCTGACAAAGGAAAATGACTGACACACAAGCTTTAAGCAAAGGCTTCGACTGCCTTTTGC
>JBFWMM010000032.1:0-13896 GCA_050251615.1 Phycisphaerae bacterium | reverse complement strand
ACGCTCATAACGAGAGCTAAAGCAAGAATCTTTTTCATTTTTAGAATCTCCTGAAAATAAAAGTTAGTTAACTACCTAAGCCGCTCGCTTAGTAAGCACAAGGCTCAAGATACGGAGCACCGATACCGTTGAGGTACATAACGAGCGCAGTGATGTCGTTGGTGAAAACCATTCCATCGCCATTAACATCGTACTGGTCGTTAACACCGTCAGTTACTGCCGGTACAAGATACGGAGCACCGATACCGTTGAGGTACATAACAAGCGCAGTAATGTCGTTGGTGAAAACCATTCCATCGCCGTTAATGTCGTAAGCTGCACAAGCAGGAGGAGCCGCAACGTACTCGTAGAGAACGATGTCAACCGCGGTACCGGCTTCTACTTCATTAGCAGCAGCGGGATCCTGGCTTGCAACCGTGCCGTCGTTAGCTTCGGTAGCGCCTGTTTCGGTTGTGGTAACTGTACCAACTGCGAGGCCGGCACCTGTGATAGCAGCTTCAGCAGCTGTCTGTGTCATACCTGTTACGTCAGGTACAGCGATCAGTTCCGGGCCGCCTGCTGTGATGTCGAATGTGATGGGAAGATTTGTGGTCATAGCGCCATCATAGTCAACAACACCACCACGAAGAGCGTTCTCGCCAAGTGTTACAGAAGCTGCAGCACCGGTTGTGATAACGATCTCGCCTGTGAGTGCGGGTACGTCGGTCTCATCGTCTTCGAGGCCGCCTGCGCTGATGCAGAAAGAAGCGGCGGGCAGAGCTGCAACGCCGGCTGCTTCCTGAGCAGCGATCGGAGAACCAGCGCCATAAACATAAGCATCGCCTTCAGCGTTTGCGTAGTCCATGAACACGTCGAAGAATGAGTCGATAGCTACGTCTGTTACGTCAACATCGCTGTCAACATCCAGAGCGAAACCAACTACAGCAGCGTCAGCCGTGTAGCTTACAGTTGCGGTACCATCGCCGTTATCCTGAGCGGTGAAGGTAACTGTGCCTGCCATAGCAACAGTTGCTACGAGAAGCATTGCAAAGAAAAACTTTTTCATTCGAAAAACCTTTCATTGAGAAATTAAATGATTCTTTTCCGGGGCAACAAGCCCCACACCAAATAAAGTTTTAGATTTTGCTGCCTGAAGCATCCTGCCGTTCCCTCGCATAGGCAGCTGAGCAAGGTTAGGGCTTTTTGCTTCCAAAATCCCGTGCCGAAAGACGCGTAAAGTAAAGACGCGCCAACGACACATTGTTGAATATACCAAACAGATAAAGGGTTTACAAGTTAAAAATGAATGAGCAAAGCCGTTTTGCAAAAAAAACACGAAAAACTCACCCTTCGGCGGAATGCGATCGCCGAAACGCGACCGTGGGGGAAATACAATTCAGGCGAAGCGGTTATAGATTAACCGCTAAGCACGCGAAGGCGCGCGAAGAGCACGAAGTTTTTTTGAATTTTGAATTTTGAATTTTGAATTTTGAATTTTGAATTTTGAATTTTGAATTTTGAATTACATCGCTTGCCTTTTCGCCTTATTTTTGCAAAAGTATCGTTTTTTGCGAAAATAAGCAGGAAGTTTTCAAGTGCCTGCAAGATACTCTTTCAGGATATGCAAAAGGATTGGTATGCGGCAAAAAGATGATTTTCTAAAACTCTACGTTGACAACAGCAGAAAGATTTTCTGCTACATCCTTTCGTTCGTCCCCAACAAAAACGATGCCGATGACATACTTCAGGACTCGGTGCTTGTGATGTGGGATAAGTTTGAGAGCTATGAACAGGGCACAAACTTCCTCGGCTGGGCCTGCACGATTGCGCGCCACAAGGTGTTCAAGTATTACAGGGAAAAGAAAAAACTCGGCTCCCTGCTCGATGACGAGATGCTTGAAGCCGTGGGCTCGGAATGTGCAAAGGCGTTCAGGAACGACAATGTACGGCTGAGCGCGCTGAACGGTTGCGTAAGCAAGCTCGGCCCCGAAGACCAGGCGCTGATAAAAGCTCGCTTCAAAGAGGGAACGAGCCTGAAAATATACGCGGGGCAGTCAGGGCGCTCTCTGAACACGATCTACAAACGCATGGCACATATTTACGCCATGTTGCAGGACTGCATCGAACAGACGATGGAGGCCTGGAGTTGAAAATGACAAAAAACGAGATATTCCTTTTATACAGCAGAATAATTCCGCTTCTCGAAGGCGAAGCTGACGAGCAGGAAATGGCGGATTTGCTCGCTCTGGTCAAAAAAGACGCGGAGGCAAGGATGTACTACCTGCGCGTGCTGAATATCCACTCACAGCTCAGCTCCATCGACAGCTCATCAATCCTCGAAATGCTCGAAGAAAACGAAGACGATACAACCGTTTTCACAGACAGCAAGCTCTGGGATGAGGTGCTGGAAGAACAGCGCAGAGCCGAAGCTCTGCCCAGAAAGCAAAAGGAAGAGCCCAGCCGCGAAGAGCCCTGCGATTTGAAGCACAACAAGCTCTCAAAGCCTCTTGTCTGGATTGCGTCGGGATGTGCGGCTGCTATCCTGTTCTTTGTTGTTTACGCAAACCTGTTCTACCGCCCCGTCGCGGCGAGCGTAAGCGACAATCTCGGCGCGACCTGGTCCAAATCGGACTACGCCATCGGAAACCCCGTAAGAACGGGCAGCTACCTGCTCAGCGAGGGCCTGCTCAAGCTCACATTCAACAGCGGAGCGGCGGTATTTCTGGAGGGGCCGGCGCAGTTCCGTATCGAAAGCGACAATTCCATGAAGATGGAGTACGGCAAGGTGAGCGCGAATGTACCTCGGCAGGCCTCCGGCTTCACAATCATCACAAAGAGCAAGGTTTTCCGCGACATCGGTACGCAGTTCGGGCTTATCCTTGATGAACAGCAGAACTGTGAGATGAGAGTGTTCAAGGGGGTTGTCGCGCTGGACGAGCCCGGCGAGAAAATCGCGCCGGTACCGCAGAGAGTAAATTCGCTTGAAGCCGTGGCGGTAAACGGAGAAAGCGGCGCCGTAAAAGTGGCGGAGTATTGCGGACTTGGCATCGTGCGTGATTTCGACTCGAAAACAGGACAGGTCTGGAGGGGCGAAAAGTTTAATCTCGCCGAAGCGCTCGACGGCTCCCGCTACGGGCAAGAGGAGCTCGCCGGAATGGCCCTGAACCCCGCAAGCGGCAAGTACGAAAGCTACAGCCTCGACAACACCTACTCACAGGGAAATATGGAGTACCACAAGGTCGAGGAGAATAGATTCGTTGACGGCGTATTCGTGCCCGGTAGCGACAAGAACCAGATAATAAATTCCGCGGGAGATACAGCGGGCAATGCCTGGAGAGCAGGCAACACATACTGGACCGACATCTCCACGTTCGACAAGGTGCAGGTGCGCGAGGAGGGCAAATACTGGCAGTACCTCAATTCAGGCTTCGATGAGCCACATATCTTCATGCACGCAAACAGTGCGATTACGTTCGACCTTGACGCGATAAGGGCAGAGTACCCCAATCTGCGGGCGGCCTCGTTTGAAACCACATACACGACAGACCGCGCGCGAAAAGGTACCGGCGCGATCAAGTACTGGGTCTATATCGACGGCAAGCTCATTGCCGCCGGCAGACAGCCCGGAACGAAGGAGATTCTCGTTGAGCAGATTTCTCACACGATAAACGACAGCGACCGATTCCTCACGCTCGTAGTCTCGGACGGAGAAGACAAAACATCCTACGACTGGGTTGAATTTGTCAATCCCGTCATCACGCTTGAGCTGAAAACCAACAACTGACAATAAGCCAACCGGCCGGCTTGTTAACTATGCCGAACCGACCTTCAGAGGAGGTTCGTGATTATGAAATGGAGAGATTATGTTAAAGAAATTCGCCGCAACGTTTATGCTGCTCG
The DNA here is from genome assembly GCA_050251615.1 of Phycisphaerae bacterium. Classification (GTDB taxonomy): domain Bacteria; phylum Planctomycetota; class Phycisphaerae; order Sedimentisphaerales; family Sedimentisphaeraceae; genus Sedimentisphaera. The sequence goes on along the minus strand of JBFWMM010000032.1, from coordinate 10,017 downwards.
TCATCACTGCCGCAGCACCTGCCGCAGACTTTATGGAAAATGTATATGCCCGCAAGCATACCCTGCTCAACGGCAACTGGCAGTACATCGTGGATATGTACGAGACGGGTTTCTACGACTACCGCCGGCAGGAGGACGCCAACGGCTTTTTCCGCAACTATATCCCCGCAGATGAGAGCGGGCGCGTGGAGTACAGCTTCGAGGACGCCCGGGAGCTGAGAGTCCCCGGGGACTGGAACTCGCAGGACGAAAAGCTGCATTTCTACGAGGGAACCATCTGGTACAAAAAGGATTTCGATTACAAACTCGAAGATGGCAAGCGCCTTTTCCTGTACTTCGGCGCGGTCAACTATGAGAGCTATGTCTATCTCAACGGGACAAAGCTCGGCCGCCACGAAGGCGGGTTCACCCCGTTCCAGTTTGAAATAACCGACCTTCTGCGCGAGAATGGCAATTTTGTTGTTGTGAGGGCGAATAACGAGCGCCGCGCCGATGCCGTACCCACGCTAAACACCGACTGGTGGAATTTCGGCGGCATTACCAGAGACGTAATGCTTATCGAAACGGAGAATACGTTTGTCAGCGATTATGATTTATCCCTCTCCGGTGAGGGCACCTCAATCACCGGCCATATCAAAATGAACGGAAACGCCGTGCCTCTCAGCGCAACAATCTCCATCGAAGGGCTTTGTGAGGGCGAAGAAGTGCTTATGAGCCGCGATGGTGAGGCGAAGTTTGTGATAGAAGCCTCGCCGGAGCGGTGGTGCCCCGAAAACCCGAAGCTCTACAACATTACCATTACAGCGGGCGAGAGCAGTGTGAGCGACAAAATCGGCTTCAGATCGATAGAAGCAAAAGGCAATGAAATCCTGCTCAACGGAAAGAGCGTCTTCCTGCGCGGAATCTGCATCCACGAACAGGCACCGCTGAGGCAAGGCCGCGCGGCCACGCGCGAAGAGGCTCAAATCCTGCTCGGATGGGCGAAAGAGCTTGGCTGTAATTTCGTACGCCTTGCACACTACCCCCACAATGAACATATGATACGCCTCGCCGAGGAGATGGGCCTGCTGCTCTGGTCGGAAAATCCCGTCTATTGGACAATCCAATGGGACAACCCGCAGACCTATGCACTGGCCGAACGCCAGCTTGATGAAATGATAAGACGCGATAAAAATCGCGCCGCAGTGATAATATGGTCTATGTCCAATGAGACGCCTGTAACGGAAGCGAGGCTGAAATTCCTCACTGCGCTCTCGAATAAGGCAAGAGAACTCGACAACACAAGACTCATCAGCGCCGCGCTTGAAAAACACTACAAGGACAACCGCACAATCATCATAGACGACCCGTTCGGCAAAGAGCTTGATGTTGTCGGCGTGAATGAGTATGTCGGCTGGTACGACGGCACACCGGAGAAATGCGACAGCCTCGAATGGGAAATGATTTACGACAAACCGATGATAATCAGCGAGTACGGCGGCGGCGCCCTCTTCGGCAAGCACGGCACCGATAAAACGATGTGGTCGGAGGAGTATCAGAGCAACCTCTACAAACATCAGTTTATCATGCTCGATAAGATTCCTTTCCTGCGCGGCACAACGCCCTGGATTCTCGCAGATTTTCAGTCCCCGAGAAGGCTGCTGCCGAAGATTCAGGATGGCTGGAACCGCAAGGGCCTGATAAGCGAAAAGGGCGAACGCAAGCAGGCGTTTTACGACCTGCAGGAATACTACAAATCGAAATAAGCGTTTGCCGGAGAAACTAAGCGGCGGTATTTCAGAAAACGCCTTGCAAGAGAACGGCAAGAATACAAAATAGAATTTTTGGAATTGCATTTTTCTTACTGGATTTTTTAAGGAAGCGAACTTATGAATAGATTTGGTATCATTGCTGTTTTGTTGGCAGGCACTCTGGCCTGTGCAGACTCCCTCTCCGACAACCCACTTAATAAGGCCCCCCGCAAGGTGGAGCTCAAGGCAGAGGCGTTTGACCTTGAAGATGTACGCCTTGGCGATGGGCTCTTCAAAAACGCTATGCTGAGAAATGAAAAGTATCTGCTTGAGCTTGACCCTGACCGCTTTATGGCGTGGTTTCGCAAAGAAGCGGGCCTTGAACCGAAAGGGGAGGTTTACGGAGGTTGGGAATCAATGGGTGTCGCAGGGCACTGTCTGGGGCATTACCTCTCCGCGATATGCATGGACTACGCCTCAGGCGGCGCACAGGAGTTTAAGGCAAGAGCTGATTATATCGTCAGTGAATTGAAGGAATGCCAGCAGGCAAACGGCGATGGGTACCTTGCGGCCTTTCCCGGAGGCAAGCGCGCGTTTGAGGAGGTTCGCAGGGGAGAAATCCGCTCTGCCGGCTTCGACCTGAACGGGATCTGGGTGCCCTGGTACACTGAGCATAAGGTGATGGCGGGGTTGCTCGACGCGTATCAGCTCACGGGAAACAAAGACGCGCTGGAAGTGCTTGTGAATATGGCGGACTGGGCTATTGATGTAACGCGCGAGCTGACAAATGAGAACTGGCAGAAGATGCTGGCCTGCGAACATGGCGGCATGAACGAGATTTGCGCAGAGCTCTACGCCGTAACGGGCGAACAGAAGTACCTTGAGCTGGCGAAGAAGTTTTACCATAAGGCCATTCTGGATCCGCTCAGCCGTGAGGAAAACATACTCCCCGGCAAGCACGCAAACACACAGATACCCAAGATTGTCGGCGCGGCAACGATATATGAGCTCACAGGCGATGAGAAGTTTTTCAACATCAGTGATTTCTTCTGGAACGATGTAACCGCGCACCACACATTCGCGAACGGCGGCAACAGCTCCAACGAGCATTTCGGCCCGCGTGATGCGCTCTCGACACCCATGCACGACAGCACAGAAACCTGCAATTCGTACAATATGCTCAAACTCACGCGCCATCTCTTCGCGCTTGAGCCCCGCGCAAGCTATATGGACTACTACGAACGCACGCTTTACAACCACATCCTCGCCCATCAGCACCCGACAACAGGAATGCTGATGTACAAGGGTTTTATGGATATGCCCGCGAAAAAGACCTTCAGCACGCCGTTTGATTCGTTCTGGTGCTGCGTGGGTACGGGAATGGAAAACCACACAAAGTATGCAGATTCAATTTACTTCCACTCCGGCAACAAGCTCTACGTAAATCTGTTTATAAACTCTACGCTCAGCTGGAAGGCTCAGGGAGCCGTAATCACGCAGAAAACCGATATGCCCCTCGAAGGTAAAACGGTGCTGTCCTTCAAAAAGGCTGCCGGCAAGGAGCTTACCATAGCCCTGCGCAAGCCGTTTTGGGCGGAGAGAGTACTTGTCAAACTGAACGGCAAGCCTGTGAAAGTGAGCAAGAGCGCTGACGGCTATATGAACGTTACGGGTAAGTTTGAGGCCGGCGATACGATTTCGCTTGATATGTCTATGGGCCTTCGCAGAGAGGCCCTGTCCGATAAGCCGGAGCGCGGCGCGTTTATGTACGGGCCGGTTCTGCTGGCGACGCTTCTCGATGACGGCAAGCTGCCCCTGCTCGTCGGCACTGACGAAGAGATTCTAACCGGCATAACAAGGGCAAACAAAGACCTCACCTTTATCGCCACAGGCATCGCCAGGTTTGATACAGGCACCACATTTACCACAAAACCTCTCACTATGATACCGCTTTACGAGATTGCGGAGCAGCCCTACAGCGTATATCTCGACAGCTTCACGCCCGCGAAATGGCAGGTTAGGCAGGCGCAATACAGAGCTATGCTGAAAGAACGCGCAGAGCTCGACGCCCGTACGACCGACATCCTCCGAATCGGGGAGATGCAGCCCGAGCGCGACCACAACCTCACAGGGCAAAACAGCAGAGTGGGAGAGTTCAAAGGGATAAAATGGCGCGATGCGGCCAATGGCGGCTGGTTTGAGTTTGAGATGAAAGTCGATGCGAGCGCGGCTATGGAGATTGCCTGCAAGTATTGGGGCTCCGACAGAAACGGGCGCGAGTTCGACATCATCATCGATTCAAACATCATCGCAACGCAGACCCTGCAAGACAACAAGCCAAACGAATTCTTCACAGTGAATTACCCTATCCCGAAAGCGCTAACAGAGGGCCGCGAGGCGGTAACCGTGCGCATTCAGGCAAAACAGGGCAAGCTTGCCGGCGGCATCTTCGGAGAAATCCGAATGATGAAAAAGAAGCCTGAATAAATTACCTTTCGCTTTTCATTGATCCTTGTGGCGGATAAGCGGGCAACTTGCGTTGCGCCGCTACAAGACCGGCTTGCGTAAACGCCGGTCAATGTTGGATAAGTCGTATTATATTTAGACTTAAAGCTTGATTAGGCAGCTAATTCGCACTGTAATACGACGCAGAAAGCAACGGGGAATCTATTATAAAAATCACAAAGCGGGCATACATACAGTTACCATCCGGATGAGCTCTGGGCAAGCAGGACAACTTCAACCTGGAACACTTCGCCTGATGGGCCTCGAATAGAACATTTGAAAAAAAGCGTTGAGTTAAGCCTGTAAACGGTTAAAATACCGTTTCTATTTATTGCTTATCTACTTGGAAAGAGTGAACAATGATTAAGGAAATCCATGGCGACCTGCTCGCCGAAAACAGCAAGTTTGCGATTGTCGTAAGCAGGTTCAACGAATTTATATGCTCCAAGCTGCTCGGCGGCGCGCTCGACAGCCTCAAAAGGCACGGCGCGGCGGAATCCGACATCACGGTAGTGTGGGTACCCGGGGCGATCGAGATCACCCTTGCGGCGAAGAAGCTCGCCAAAAGCGGCGCATACGATGCGGTTATCTGCCTCGGCGCGGTCATACGCGGCCAGACGCCGCACTTCGACTATGTCTGCCAGCAGGTATCGCGCGGCGTAGGCCAGACCTACTACGAAGCAGAGATTCCCGTAATGTTCGGCGTGCTTACGGTTGACACAATCGAGCAGGCAATCGAACGCGCAGGCACAAAGGCCGGCAACGCAGGCGCCAACGCCGCACAAGGCGCAATTGAGATGGTCAACGTGCTCAAGCAGATATAACGAATGTCAAAAAAACACAACAGATATATATCCGCGCGTGAAATCGCGATGCAACTGCTCTTTCAGCTCGAACAGCAGGGGCTTTGCAGGCCCTCTTTGGCAGAAAAGCCCGCTGGGGGCATAAAAAACTGGAGCGCTTCCGAGATAACCGCCCTGTTTCTGCGTGAAAACGCAGAAGATGATATGACGAGCCGTCTGGCAAAAAACTGGCTCGATGGCACAATCGAAAAGATTGAGCAATGCGATGAGCTCCTGCAATCAGTGCTTGTGCACTGGTCTGTGCAGAAGGTTATGCCGCTGGAGCGCGCAATACTGCGGATATGCACCTATCAGATGGCGTTCTGCGATGAGATTCCGATGAAGGTCGCGATAAATGAAGGCGTTGAGATGGCGAAGAAATTCGGCTCGGCAAATTCATCGCGCTTTGTAAACGGCATACTCGATGCGGTTTATCGCAAGCTCAGCACCGCCGAAGCCGCGCCTGAGGAACCGCCGGCCCCCGAACAAGCGCCCGCAGAGGAGAAATAAATTGAGACGTATCGCTATACTGAACCAGAAAGGCGGCGTAGGCAAGACCACCACCACAGCCAACGTAGCGGCGGCGCTTGCCGCACGCGGCAACAGGGTGCTTGTAATAGACCTCGACCCGCAGGCACACCTTACAATACATTTCGGCGTTGACCCCGAGGAGCTCGAAGCGAGCGTGTACCAAGTACTGATGAATAGCGCAACGGTCTGTGAGGCGGCGGTGGAGGTGCGCGAAAACCTCAGCATACTCGGCTCCAACATACATCTTGTCGGCGCGGAAAATGAGCTTGTCAGCGAGCCCGACCGCCGGATGCGCCTGCGCAACGCACTTGATGAGGCGGCCGGAAACTTCGATTTCTGCATCATAGACTGCCCCCCGTCGCTCGGCCTGCTGAGCCTCAACGCGCTTGCGGCCGTGGACGAAGTGGTTATACCGCTCCAGCCGCATTTCTTTGCGCTGCAAGGCCTGAGCAAGCTCTTTGAGACGGTTTCGCTCGTCAACGCGGAGATCAACCCCGCTCTGAAAATCAGCGGAATACTGTTCTGCATGTACGACTCGCGCACGAGCCTCTCACAGGAGGTAAAAAACGACATCCAGGAGTTCCTCGACGGCTCCCGCGGCACGCGCGTGCCATGGGCCGATGCAGAGATTATCCCCATCCATATCCGCAGGAACATCAAGCTCGCCGAAGCCCCCGGCTACGGCAAAACGATATACGAATACGAACCGAACTGTAACGGCGCGATGGATTACTCACTCGTAACCAGCTTCCTCACCGGCGAGTACATCGATTTCGAGAACGCAGAGTTCTGAGGCCTGCCCAATGACAACAAACGATATAACCGTAAACAATGCACCCTCGCCGGAGCTTATCGCGGAATGCGAAAGCTGGCCGGTTTGGGAGAGCGAGGCGAGAAAATTTGACTGGTACTACACCGAGACCGAGATGGTGCTGATCATTGAGGGCGAAGTTACCATAAAAAACCTCGATGGCACAGGCGCCGTAACACTGAAAAAGGGCGACTACGCCGAGCTGCCCTGCGGGCTTGAATGCCAGTGGGACATTCAGAAGCCGTTCAAAAAACACTACAACTTTAAGTAAACGAGAATGGGCGAATCGCCCGCACGGATTACAGATATGAAAATTCCCCCCGTAAAAGGCACGAGAGATTTCTACCCCCCGCTGATGCGGCTCCACAACTGGATTATTGACGGCTGGAAGCAGGCGTCTCTGCGCAACGGCTTCGAGGAATACGACGGCCCTATCTTCGAGTACCTCAAGATGTACGAGCAGAAGAGCGGCGAGGAAATCGCCGAGCAGCTGTTCAACTTCGAGGACAGAGGCGGCCGCGGGCTTGCCATCAGGCCCGAGATCACGCCCACGCTTGCGCGCATGGTAAACCAGCAGATAAACGCGCTGCCACGCCCTGTGAAGTGGTTCAGCGTGCCAAGGGTGTGCAGGGCAGAGAGGCCGCAAAAGGGCCGTCTTCGCGAGTTTTACCAGTGGAACATAGACATAATCGGCGTTGACAGCGTTGTGGCGGATGCGGAAGTGATATTCTGCGCCGTTGACTACCTTCGCAGCTGCGGCCTCACCGCAGACGACATCACCGCGAAAATCTCCTCACGCAAGATGCTCGCGCGTATCCTCGAAGCCGCAGACATCGCCCCCGAGCTGCATAACGGCATATACGCCGTGCTCGACAAGAAGAGCAAGGTGAGCGTGGAGGCATTCGAGGAGATGCTGAAAGAAAAGCTCTACGACGCGGATAAGCGCGCAAAGATTATAGAGGTGTTCAACGCGAACAGCCTTGAAGAGATTGAAACCGCTCTGCCCGCAAACTGCACCGCGCAGGAAGCAATCAATGAGATGAAGCAGCTCTTTGCCATGCTCTCGGAGATGGGCATCGCGGATTTCTGCTCGTTCGACATAAACATCGTCCGCGGCCTCGCCTACTACACCGGCGTTGTGTTTGAAGTACACGACAAGGCCGGCGAGCTGCGCGCGGTATGCGGCGGCGGGAGATACGATAATCTGCTCAAAGATTTCGGCGGCCCCGAGATCAGCGCAACGGGCATGGGCATGGGCGACTGCGTCCTCGAAATCCTCCTGCGCGAAAAGGGCATTATCACCGGCGAAATTGAAAAGCCTGCGATTGATTACTACATCGCTGCGCTTGATGAAGAACTCGTTCCCACGGCCGCGGCAATCGCCGCAAAGCTTCGCCTTGCAGGAAAGAGCGCTGAATTTTCCTATAAGGCCGCGAAGATGAAAAAGCTGATGAAGGCCGCTTCCGACCAGAAGGCGGCAAAAGCGATAATCCTCGGCCGCGAATACATCGAAAACGGGGAGCTTGTCGTAAAGGATATGCAGAGCGGCGAGCAGCAGACAATTTCCTGCGAGGAATTTCTGTCTTAGCGCCGGCAATGCTCCAATCTGAATAAATAAAAACAGGACAGCCGTAACTGCCCTGTTTTTTTATTTTTTTGGGGAAGACGCTCAGTCTGCGGATTTACCGGCAAGCTGGCGGTTAACCATCCCGTTGACCTTCATCGGCAGGCCGAAGAGGCGGATAAAACCGATTGCGTCTGTTGATTCGTATTCAGCGCCCATCTCGAAGCTTGCGAGAGCATCGCTGTAGAGGCTGTTGGGGCTCTTCATGCCGACCGCTGTCGCGCGGCCTTTGAACAGCTTCACACGCACAACGCCGTTAACGACCTGCTGCGTGCTGTCAACGAAGGCATCGAGCGCCTCGCGGATCGGGCAGAACCACTGGCCGTTGTAAACAATCTGCGCATACTTCAGCGCAACCTGCTTCTTGTAGTGATAGGTCTCGCGTTCCATTGTGAGCGTTTCGAGGGCTTCGTGGGCGTTCATCAGGATTGTACCGCCGGGTGTCTCATAGACGCCGCGGCTCTTCATGCCGACAAGCCTGTTTTCAACGAGGTCCATCTGGCCGACCGCATGGAGACCGCCGATTTCGTTGAGCTTCTCAATCATTGTAACGCCGTCAACCGCTTCGCCGTTCAGTGCTACGGGAATGCCCTTTTCAAACGTGATTTCGACGTAGTCAGGCTTATCGGGAGCCTTGGAAACGGGATTCGACATAACGAACAGGTCGTCTTTGGGCTCGTTCCATGGGTTTTCGAGGTCTGCGCCTTCGTGGCTTATGTGCCAGAGATTTCTGTCGCGCGAGTAGATTTTGCGCTTTGTCTGGTCGATCGGGATGTTGCGCTCCTGAGCGTACTCAATCGCCGCCTCACGGCTCCTGAGCTTGAAGTTCGGGTCTTTCCACGGAGCTATGATCTCAAGGCTCGGGTCGAGAGACATAAACGTAAGCTCGAAGCGCACCTGATCGTTGCCCTTGCCTGTCGCACCGTGTGCCACGGCAACCGCGCCGAACTGCTGAGCCACTTCCACCTGCCTCTTGGCGATGAGCGGACGAGCGATGCTTGTGCCGAGGAGGTAGCCGTTTTCATATATGGCGCCCGCCTTAAGCATCGGCCATACATACTCCTCCACAAATTCCTTGCGCAGGTCGTCAACGACGCACTCAATCGCGCCGGTGGCCATGGCCTTATCCTTGATGTTCTTGAGCTCATCACCCTGACCGAGCTCTGCCGCATAGCAGATTACTTCATAACCGTAGGTCTCTTTGAGCCACGGCAGGATTACGCTTGTATCAAGCCCGCCGCTGTACGCAAGAACGATTTTCTTTGAGTTTGACATCTTATCTTATCCTTATTGGTTAAAGTACCGGTTAGTTCCAAACGAGTTATTATATCAAACTGCGCCCGCAGTTAAAGAGCAAAGTAAGGGTAGCGGGGCCAAAATGCCCGCCTGAAATATTATTGGTTCATCGCTACCGCCCTCACGCAAATGCCCATCAATGCCGGTGAATTCAAACCGAAACAGCGCCATTGCGTAAGCAATGCGAAGAAAAGCTCACGCAAATGCCAATCGATGCCGGAAAAACCAAACCGGTGCCACGGATAATATACGTTCGTAACCGGCATGAGACGCAAGATTTTGCGTCTCTACAATTTCGGGGCGCTTGCGCGCCTCCGCTCTGCGCGAGCAGGCTTTATGCTCGATTGAGTATTATTCCACGCGCGAACGGCTCGCACGAAGAGCGGAGCTTCGCAAGAAGCCCGCCAATGCCGTGAATGCCCGTTATGCTGCGCACCACTACGGAAGTACAACACGGAAGCCGTAATCGTCGCCGGTATCCTCCGGTTTGCTGTAGTTCCTGTTCGACACGGCACAGAAAGTGCCGCCGAACCAGCAGCCCCCGCGCAAAACGATTACGCAACACCTTTTCTGTAAATTCCTTTTATGCTTGAATCGGCAGATGGCGATTCGTCCTCAAATTCCACGTTCATATCCAAATATTTTTTTCCTGTCATCCATTCTTCGCTGATTTCCATT
>JBFWMM010000031.1:30328-31484 GCA_050251615.1 Phycisphaerae bacterium | reverse complement strand
AGGCCAAATAGCTATACTTGCCCCTGAAACTCAATCTAAATGGAAAACAGATGGCGCTTGGATTAGCTGAAATTATACTGCTCGGGCTTCTCGCCGACTACCTCACCCGAAAGCTCCGGCTACCCGGGCTTGTTGGGCTGCTCCTGCTTGGCGTTTTGCTGGGCCCGTATGCGCTTGCTCTGGTAAACGCGGAGACTGCGGCCGTCGCGGCGGACTGGCGCATGATTGCGCTTGTTGTGATACTGCTTCGCGCCGGCCTTGAGATGAGCAAAGAGGCGCTGGCGAAGGTGGGCGGCAGGGCGGCTCTGATGGGGTTTGTGCCATGTCTTTTCGAGGCGGGGTTTGTAACGCTGGCCGGTCCGCACCTGCTCGGCATATCCATTCTCGAATCGGCTATGCTCGGCTCAATCCTGGCGGCGGTTTCGCCGGCTGTGGTCGTGCCGTTGATGTTACGCTTTATTGAGGAAAAGCGCGGTGCGGAGAAGGGTGCCCCCACGCTCGTACTTGCGGGAGCTTCCTGCGATGACGCCGTTGCGATTGTCCTTTGCGGCGCCCTCATCAGCTCATATACCGGCTCAGATGTGAATATCGCGGCCCAGCTCGCGCGGGTGCCGGTGAGCGTGATTACGGGAATTATCGCCGGCCTGATGACAGGGCTTATTCTCTGCCGCTTCTTTGAGCGCTTCGACCCGCGCGCGACAAAGCGCATGCTTATAATGCTCGGTCTTTCCGTCATAATAATACACATTCAGGCGGTTGTGGAGCGGGCTGTGCCGTTTTCGGCGCTGCTGGCCATTATGGCCGCCGGTTTCATCATACTTGAGAAGCGCGAGAAGTTTGCTCACGAAATCTCCGCAAAGCTCGGGAAGGTCTGGGTGTTTGCGCAGCTTCTGTTGTTTGTGTTTGTGGGTATGCAGGTGAATGTGCCTGTGGCTGTGAAGGCGGGCGCCGGCGGTATTGCGCTGATATTTATCGGCCTGCTCGGAAGAAGCATCGCCGTACAGCTTTGCCTGCTCGGCAGCCATTTCAACAGTAAAGAGCGCATCTTTATCACGCTTTCATACTTGCCCAAGGCAACTGTTCAGGCGGCTATCGGCGCATCTCCTCTGCTCGCTATGAAGGCGGCTGGGATGGATGCAGGCCCCGGCGAAATAAT
>JBFWMM010000031.1:0-30228 GCA_050251615.1 Phycisphaerae bacterium | reverse complement strand
ACAGTAAAGAGCGCATCTTTATCACGCTTTCATACTTGCCCAAGGCAACTGTTCAGGCGGCTATCGGCGCATCTCCTCTGCTCGCTATGAAGGCGGCTGGGATGGATGCAGGCCCCGGCGAAATAATTCTGGCAGTCGCCGCAATGAGCATCCTGCTCACGGCGCCTCTGGGCAGCCTGGCAATATCCATCGGCGGAAAGCGCCTGCTTGATGCGGCCGGATAAGACAAGCGCCGAGCCGATAATGCAACCTCCAACAACGCCGGCATTTACAAGGGCGCGGAGAACGGCGCCCCGAAATTGTAAGCGAGGGCGCGATAAATCGCGCCCCTACAAGCCGGTTTGAATTCACCGGCATCGGTTGGCGCTTACGTTACCGTTTTGGGCGCGGAGAATGGCGCCCCTACTTAAAAAAACACCCGCCATTTCTGACGGGTGTTTTTAATTGCTTACAGTTGCATCAGGACTCAATGAATTTGCACCCCTGCATTTTGCTTTACCCTTTGAGGTATGCATCAACCGCTTCGGCCATTTCGCGGCCTGAGTTGATAGCGCGCACAACAAGCGAAGCGCCGGTGAGGGCGTCGCCGGCAGTGAATACATTTTCGGCGGACGTTTTGAAGCCGTTTTGGGCGATGTTGCCGCGGGCGTCGAGCTCAAGGCCGAACTGCTCCACGATTCCCTCGTGCTGGACATGCACGAAGCCCATCGCCAGAAGTACGAGATCAGCCTTAACCTCAAACTCATCCTTCTCAATTATTTTCCAATTACCCGCATCGTCTTTCTCCCAATCGATATTGACGCACTTCAGCGCTGTAACCTTCTCACCATCGCCGATGATTTCCTTCGTGCCCACGCACCACTTTCTATCGCAGCCTTCTTCCTGGCTCGAGCTTGTGCGCATAATCTGCGGCCAGAGCGGCCACGGCTGGCTTGCCGGCCTGCTCTCGGGCGGCTTCGGCAGAATCTCAAACTGTGAGATGCTTGCCGCACCGTGTCTGTTGCTCGTGCCCACGCAATCGCTGCCGGTATCGCCGCCGCCGATCACGACGACATTCTTGCCCTTAGCGCTTATGAGCTCCTCGACGCTTTCACCCGTTACCACCTTATTCTGCTGGCTGAGCAGCTCCATAGCGAAATGTACGCCTTTAAGCTCTCTGCCAGGCACGTTCAAATCACGCGGGACGCCTGCGCCCATTGTGAGGCAGACTGCATCGTATGTCTTCTGAAGGAAGGTAGCGGTGATATCCACCCCCACCTCCACATTCGTGCGGATGTTCACGCCCTCGGCCTCAATCTGCTTGACGCGCCTGTCGAGCAGTCCCTTTTCCAGTTTGAAGTTGGGGATGCCGTAGCGCATAAGCCCGCCGACAGCCGAATCCTTTTCGTATAGAGTAACCGTGTGGCCGGCTCTTACGAGCTGCTGAGCGGCGGCAAGGCCCGCTGGCCCAGAGCCGATAACGGCAACCTTCTTGCCGGTTTTTCTTTCCGCGATAATCGGCTTGATCCAACCGTTCTGGAAGCCTTTATCCACAATCTGGTACTCAATGTGCCTGATTGTAACGGGTTCATTGTGTATGCTGAGCGTGCAGGCCGTCTCACAAGGGGCCGGGCACACGAGCCCTGTTACCTCTGGGAAGTTGTTTGTGCAGTGAAGCACTTTGCACGCGTCTTCCCACTGTTCGTTATAGACATAGTCGTTGAACTCAGGGATTCGATTTTCCAGCGGGCAACCACAACCGTGGCAAAACGGCACACCGCAATCCATACAGCGCGCGGCCTGCTCTGTGAGCTGGTCCGGCGTGAGCGGGAGCATAATCTGGTTGTAATCTTTTACGCGCTCAGCGACGGGCCTGTGTCCCTCGTTGATGCGTTTGTATTCCATAAATCCTGTCGGTTTACCCATTGTTGTACACCTCCTCGGTTGCGGGAGCGTTGTCGTTGTCTCTGGCTTCTTTCTCTTTAATTCTTTCGAGCGCTTTGCGGTAGTCCACCGGCATAACCTTCACGAACCTGCCCACCATATCGGCCCAGGATTCGAGAATCAGCTTTGCTCTTGCCGAGCCTGTTTCTTCGTAGTGCTTTGTGATAAGGTGGTGGAGGCGCTTTTTGTCCTCTTCCTGATAGACGAACTCAATGTCAACCATATCAAGGTTGCAGAGCGTGTCGAAGAGCTGCGCTTCATCGAAAACATATGCGATGCCGCCGCTCATACCGGCAGCGAAGTTACGGCCTGTACGGCCCAGGCATACCACTACGCCGTTTGTCATATACTCACAGCCATGGTCGCCCACGCCTTCGACAACCGCCGTTGCGCCTGAGTTACGAACACAGAAGCGCTCGCCTGCAACGCCGTTGATGAATACTTCACCGGCTGTCGCGCCGTAGAGCAGCGTATTGCCCACGATGATGTTTTCGTGTGCGATATAGCTGGCTTCTTTCGGCGTCTTTACGACGATGCGGCCGCCTGAAAGGCCCTTGCCGAGGTAGTCGTTGGAATCGCCTTCGATTCTCAGCGTGATGCCCTTGCAGAGGAACGCGCCGAAGCTCTGGCCGCCTGAACCGGTCATATTCACGGTGAGGGTGTTGTCGGGCAGGGTATTCATGCCCCACTTCTTCGTAACCGTACTGCTGAGGATCGTGCCGAGTGTTCTGTTTTGAGTAACTGTCTTGAAGTTGCAGCTTGCCGGTTTGCCCGATTCGATGCCGTCCTTGAGCATCTCGATAAGCTTCCAGTCGCAGTGGTTTGCGAGCTTGTCCACCTGCCTGCTTGTAAGCTTGATGTCGGTGTTTGCCGGTTCGGGCTTGTAGAACAGCTTCGAGAGGTCAACGCCTTTGGCTTTCCAGTGGTTGATAGCAGTGTTTGTTTCGAGCATATCGCTACGCCCGATAATATCTTCAAGCTTGCGAATACCGAGTTGTGCGAGAATAGCACGCACCTCTTCCGCGACAAACATCATATAGTTTACGATGTATTCAGGCTTACCGATGAAGCACTTTCTCAGCTCTTCGTTTTGCGTGGCGATGCCGGCGGGGCACGTGCCCAGGTGGCACTTCCTCATAAGCAGGCAACCCACAGCCACAAGCGCGCTTGTGCCGAAGCCGTACTGGTCAGCGCCGAGCATTGCCGCGATTACGACATCGCGTCCCGTGCGCAGCTGGCCGTCTGTCTGAACGCGGATTCTGTCGCGCAGGCCGTTTAGGACGAGCGTCTGCTGCGTCTCGGCAAGGCCAAGCTCCCAGGGAGCGCCCGCATACTTGATGCTGGATAGGGGCGTTGCGCCGGAGCCGCCATCGCCGCCGCTTATGAGAACCTCATCGGCGTTGCCCTTGGCCACACCCGCGGCAACCGTACCCACGCCGATCTCCGATACCAGCTTGACCGAAACCTTCACGCCGGGATTCGAGCATTTAAGGTCGTAGATCAGCTGGGCGAGATCCTCGATGGAGTAGATGTCGTGGTGGGGCGGGGGTGAAATCAGCGATACGCCCGGCATGGAGTTGCGCAGACCGGCGATTTCCTCGGTAACTTTATGGCCGGGGAGGTGTCCGCCTTCGCCGGGCTTGGCACCCTGTGCCATTTTGATCTGGATTTCTTTCGCATGGGCGAGGTAGTTGATGTTTACGCCGAACCTGCCACTTGCAACCTGCTTGATACGGCAGGCTTTGTCGTCGCCGTTGGGCTCGAGGTTGTAGCGCGAGGGACTCTCGCCGCCTTCGCCTGTGTTGCTCATGGCGCCGATTCTGTTCATTCCGATTGCGAGGCACTCATGCGCTTCGCGGCTGATGGAGCCGTGGCTCATCGCGCCTGTGCAGAAACGTTTCACAATTTCGCTTGCCGGCTCAACCTCCGAAATGTCAATGGGCTTGCCCGCCTTGAACTTGAACAGGGAGCGAATCATACACATATTGTGGTCGAGCTCGTTGATTTCCTTTGAGAAGTCGTCATAGGCTTTCCGGTCGTTGCCCATAACTGCGTGCTGAAGCCTTGTAATGGCCAGAGGCGTCCAGCCGTGTCTCTCGTCCTTCCGGCGGTAGTGGTAGTCGCCGCCGAACTCTATCTGCATGTCTGTTTCAGCGTGGTTGAAGGCCTTGCTGTGCTTGTTTACAGCTTCAATCGCAAGCTGTTCCAGCCCGATGCCCTCAATCCTTGAATCTGTGCCGCAGAAGTACTTTGATACAAGCTCTGTGTTGAGGCCGATAGCCTCATAGAGCTGTGCGCTGCGGTAGCTGCGGATTGTGGAAATGCCCATCTTGCTCATCGTCTTGAGGACGCCCTTCTTGACGGCGTTGATGAGGTTATCCAGCAGAACGCCGCTTTCTCCGACTGTGCCGAGCTTGCCCTGCTGATTGAGCATACCGACAGCCTCAATCAGCAGATACGGGTTGACCGCGTCCACGCCGTACGCGCTGAGCAGGCAGAAGTGGTTTACTTCCCTCGGCTCGCCGCTCTCAAGGATGAGAGCCGCCTGGCCGCGCATGTCGCTTTTGAGCAGGCCGTGGTGAAGCGCACTCACCGCCAGCAGAGCCGGAATGGGAGCTTTTTCAGCGCTTACGCCCCTGTCGCTTATTATAATGATAAAGGCATCGTCTTCTGTGATTGCCTTCTTTGCCCCTTCGATGAGCTTATCGAGGCCCGCTTCGAGCGCCTTGCCGTGGTCGGCGGTGGTTGCGTCGAAGAGAGATTCAACCGTCTTTACGACAAACCCCTTCCTGCTGCTTTCGCGCAGCATTGTGATATCGTCGTTTGTCATAAATGGATGCGGCAGCTTCAGCTGACGACAATGCGCTGGGGTTTCTTTGAGCAGATTGCCCTTGCGCCCGACATACTGCATCGTTGACATAACCAGCCCTTCGCGGAGCGGGTCGATAGGCGGGTTGGTAACCTGCGCAAATCTCTGCTTGAAGTATGTGAAGACGCTCTTGGGCATATCCGAGAGCACGCTGAGCGCGGCATCGTTGCCCATCGAGCCGACAGGCTCCTGTCCGTTGAGGGCCATCGGATTGATGATCATATTAAACTCTTCGCGCGAGTAGCCGAAGCAACGCAGGCGGCTGTAGGTTTCGTCTGCACCGACGGGCTTGATTCCGGAAGAAGCGCTGAACAGGCCGCGAAGCTCTATGCGGTTTTCCGCGAGCCAGCGGCGGTACGGGTTGCGGCGGGAGATCTTGCTCTTAACCTCGTTGTCCTGAATGATACGCTTTTCGACCGTATCAACAACAAACATCTTGCCCGGCTGAAGGCGGCCTTTCTGCCTGATCTGCTCGGGGGCGAAGTCAATCACGCCTACTTCACTCGCCATCACAACCATATCATCCTTGGTTACAACGTACCGGCAGGGGCGCAGGCCGTTGCGGTCGAGCGTTCCGCCGAGGATATCGCCGTCTGTAAACAGGATTGCGGCCGGTCCGTCCCACGGCTCCATAATGGAGGCGTGATACTCGTAAAACGCGCGTTTGTCGGCGCTCATGTGGTAGCGTGTGCCGAAGGCCTCGGGAACCATCATCATAAGAGAGTGGGGCAGCTGCCTGCCGCCTCTTGTGAGCAACTCAAGGCAGTTGTCGAAGGTGGCTGAGTCGCTGGATTCGCTCTCAAGAACGGGGAAGAGGTCTTTGATGTCGTCGCCGAACAGCTCGCTCTCCATCGCATACTCACGGGCCTTCATGTTGTTGCGGTTGCCGTGGAGCGTGTTGATCTCGCCGTTGTGGCACATATACCTGAACGGCTGCGCGAGCGGCCAGCTGGGGAAGGTGTTGGTGCTGTAGCGCTGATGCACAACGGCAATCGCGCTCAACATACGCTCATCGTTCAACTCGGGGAAGTAGCTGAAGAGCTGGTGCGCCATGAACATACCCTTATAGCAGACTGTCTTGCTCGAAAGCGAACACACATAGAAGCGGTTCTCTTCGGCAAGCTGCGCGTGCGCGACGTTTTCCGCGCGGCGGCGCGCCATATACAGCTTGCGTTCGCAGATTTCTGTATCCATAGTCATAGTCGTTTTTAAAAATACCTGCTCAACAACGGGCTCCGCTGAAAGGGCGATCTCGGCCAGTGAATCCCTGCATACGGGAACAATTCTCCAGCCGCACACTTCAAAGCCGTAGTAGCCCAGGGCTTCATTTATCATGGCCCTGCAAGCTTCGCGCGAGGCGTCGTCGCGGGGCATAAATATCATGCCGCAGGCAAATTCATTGCGTGCGGGTATTTTGCAATCTGCAACGGCCTTGTAGTATTCGTAGGGAATCTGCATCAGAATGCCGGCGCCGTCGCCGGTAATTTCGTCTGCGGCTGCTGCGCCGCGGTGATGGAGATTGAGAAGTATATCACGGGCATGCTCGATGATTCTATGTTCACGCCTGCCGTCTATATTGGCAACCGCGCCCACGCCACATGCGTCATGCTCGTTGCGGGACGTATAAAGCCCCTGGTCTTTCGGGTATCGTTTCATTATTGTTTCCGGTGATATATAAAAATAAAGTCTTTATGATTCCAACGGCGGTAGATGCCGGTAACAACCTGTTGCAAGAACAAGGCCAATATAACCTGAAATTCGGGGCATAGCCCCTCTCAGGCGAGCAGGGCGGTATTATTATCGTGCTCAACGCTTGTTTGGAGCCGCTATTCTACGAAAATGTATTGGAGCAGGGCGCATGTTTGTGCATTTTTGTATTTCTACGTTTTTGAACTCTATTTGTCTTCGCCACCTGTTTCTTCGGCCGGTTCGGCGGTGTCAGCATCTTTTTTCTCAGCGATCATTCTGTCGATCTGGTCGCGCAGAAGCTCAAGAGCCTTTGTGCCGTGTACTGCGGCGGCCTCGCCGATTTTAACACTCAGTTCGTCCACTTTCGCCGTTATGTCCCGTCCTTCAGGCGAATCGAATGAGCCTTTCGCATGATACACCGCGGTAACGTATCCCGCACAGAACATGACGATGCAGAGAAGAAGCACCTTTATAACTTTACCGTTTTTCATATTCAGCTTGCTCCAGTTTACTCAAAAAAAACCGCATCGCACATAGCGATAGGCGGTTAGTTTGATACGCATACAAAAACGAGGGAACCGATTCGGCTCCCTCGTTAATCGCGTGTCGCTACTTCAGACAACAATCAGTTGAAAGAGCGAGTGGGCTTGCGTCTGCGGCGACGGTTCTTTTCCGATGGCTTTTCGTAAAAGCTGTGGCGCTTCATATCACGAATTACGCCTTCTTTTTCACACATCTTCTTGAACCTTTTCACCATCTGCTGTACTGATTCGCCAGCTCTCGCTTTAACCTTGATCATTGAAATCTGAGCCTTTCAAACTAACTGATATATATTCAATCGTTACATTTCTGCTGTTATTACGCGCCCGCACGGACGCACTGGAACGTGTATTTATAACACAAGAGAAAAAAAAATCAAGAAAAAAGTTTCGCACACGCAAATAGCACAAGGCAAAAGGCAGAAAAGAGTAAAAAGAGAGAGTGGAAATCTATAACTCTGCGGTTGCCTATCCTTTTGCATTAAATAATACTTAACAAAGACGCGCTTGTTTATATAATGCTCCAGTTGGCTTAATCGTGAAAGGAGACGATATGGGAGTAAAGGTAATTCTCGGCCGGAGCGGCTCCGGTAAAACACATCTTTGCGTTTCAGAGATAGCTGAGCGCCTCAACGATTCAGGGGACAATGCGAAACTTATTCTGCTCGTTCCAGAGCAGGCGACATATCAGATGGAAAAGGCCATTCTTGAGCGCTGCCGCGCGAAGGCATATCACAGGCTCTATGTTATGTCTTTCTCACGCCTGCACTACTGGATCAGCGGCGAGACGAAAAAACTCGAGCCGATCAGCAAGACGGGCAAACGCCTGCTCCTGATGAAGGTGATAAGGCAGCTCAAAGACAAATTCAAGGTACTCAAAGCAGACGCGGCCACCGCACGCCTCGCAGATGACCTCTCCTCTCTGTTCAAGGAGTTCAGTGAGTGCGACATTTCCGCAAATTTCATCGAATCAATCAACGCCGGCGAAAATGACCTGCCCGCCTATACTCGCGATAAATATGCCGACATCGCTCTTCTATATGCCGAGTACGGGAAGCAGATTGCTTCTCTCGGCCTTGACGACCCCGATACTGTTGTGCAGGGTCTGATAGCTGATATAGAAAGCAGTGATTTCTTCGATGGTGCCTCGGTGTGGGTGGACAGTTTCTCGGGATTTACCACCGTCGAGGAGAAGGCCTTGAAGGCGATTTGCGCCAAGGCCGCCGGTTGCACGTTAACCCTTTGCGCCGACCCGTCGAACTCGAATAATCCCGTTTTTGAGCCCTCCGCTGACACGATGAGCAGGCTTGAAGATGTACTTGGAATTGACGACATAAAGACGCTCACCGATATTCATCGCTGGGGCTCCGGCACAAAAACGCTTGAAAAGCTTGAGGAGTGTCTGGCCCTTGGCAGCGCTTTAACCAAAGATGCCGTTGAAAACGTATCGCTGCTCAATGCCGCAAACGAATACGATGAGGTTCAGGCGGTCGCCGAGGAGATTTGCAGGCTCGTTGCCACAGAAAGCTGTACATTCGAGGAGTTAGGTATCGTAGCTCCCGATATAAATGATTATCGCCTCCAGCTTGAATCGGTTTTCGCAGACTACTCCATTCCCCTCTTTATCGACCATGCCGAGCCGCTGATAAATGAGCCGTACGCAAAGATGACGGCTCTCGCTCTGGAACTTGCCCTTGACGGCTTTGATTTCGAGCCACTCAGCGCATGGCTCAAGAATCCATGCTCGCCGGTTGAGCTTGAGGCGGCGTTAAGGATTGAGAAAAAACTGCGCCAAAAGGCACCCGGCCGCAAGGCGAGGCTTGAGATTATAAAAGATTCCAAATGCAAAGCTCTTTATGATTTTATAACTGAGGCAAATGCGCTTTTTTCTGACAGGGTTGAGATTGCGCAGGTGAGAGAGTGCCTGAAAAAAATGCTTGAACTGAAGCCCGCCGGAGATTCCTCTGAAAGCGCAGAGACTGTTCGCAAGGCGATAGAGCAGATCCTTGATGAAATGGAGCAGATAACCGGCGGCAACCCTGAAAATGGCAGGGAGCTGTTCGAGCTTATCCGCGGAGATCTTCTGGCGAGAGACCTCGGCAGGATACCCGCTATGAGCAATCAGGTTGTAGCGGGAGATATTCGCCGCACGAGGAAGCCCGATTTGAAGGTACTCTTTATCCTCGGCGCAACGCGCGAGAAATTCCCGTACCCTGGCGCAACAAGTACGCTTCTCTCGAAGTATGAGAGAGCGGCGGTTGAAAAACAGCTCGCCTTGCCACCCAAAGAGCAGGAGAGAATTGTTTTTGATAAGTATCTCACCTACATAGCCCTTACTCGCGCATCGGAGAAACTGTATATCAGCTATCCGAGCGGAGCAAAGGGAGTGCTTCCGGCTGAGTTTATAAAAGATTTCAAGGCGGTGGGGCTTGAAAGCAGAAGTGTAGCGTTCTCTGATGCCGAATATACCTGTCTGCCGGAAAAGGTGTTGGAGGCTAAGGCCGCCGCGATGTACTGCGCCGGAAAACTGAATCAGACAGACCTTGCATCTCTCGGTGAGGACAGCGCACCAGTTCGCGGCGCGAGATATGACAACAAGGTCAAAACAGATTCCGGCGATTTAATCGAATTCTTTCGAGGCGAAAACCCCCTTTCCGTAACCCGCATCCAGAATTACGCCGAATGTCCTTATAAATTCTTTGCTTACAGCATACTCGGTCTGAGCGCGGAAAAAGCCTGCGAGTTTTCGGCTCTGGTTCAGGGAACGGCAAATCATGAAGTCATTGATATTATTTCAAAGAAACTCATCAGTGCCGGTGAGGGTTTCGGCGATGTAAGCGAGAAAGAACTTTGTGATATGCTTGATATTGCTTTCGAGGAGTATCTTGGCAATGAAGAGCAACTTGCCGCGTTGAGCAAGGTTGATGAGCATGGCGGCCTCGTTGTAGATTCGATGAAGGCGCTCCTGAAAAATCTTCTTCTTTCTGTCAGGCTTATGGCTTTGGAAACAAGCTTCAAGCTGAGTGAGTCGGAGTTTGAGTTTGGCGAAGATAATCCGCTTGTACTGTATGAAGACGACAAAAGAAAGATAACCCTCTGCGGCAAGATAGACCGCATTGACAGAGGCGTTATGGACGGCACGGAATACAGCGTCTGCTACGATTATAAGTACAGCGCACATCCGGTTGATAAAAACGCCATTTTTTACGGATACGATATTCAGCTTCCTCTCTATGTAACGGCGCTAAAGCACGCAGGGCTTAATCCTGTGGGCTTTTTCTATCAGGCAAGCAAGCCAACCACCGGAGATGAGCCTGTGGAAAGAGGCGATGGCTCAGGTTCTTTCTACATAATTAAGGCAAAAGGCTATCTGGATCAGGATTTTGCCGAGGAGTTCGGTTGCCGCGAGGCCGGCGAGAAAAGCAGTTTTTTCCAGATGGCAAAAACAAAGAAGAATAAGTTTCACGCGACCTGGTCGAATGCCGTTCTCGAACCGGACGATTATAAAACCGTCCTTGATTACGCGCTGTGGAAGGCCGGTGAAATGGTAAAAGAGATTTTCGCGGGAGCAATGGAAGTGAGCCCGTTGAACCTGCCAAACGACAAGCCCTGCTCGCAATGTGATTATGCCTCGCTTTGCAGGTTTGAGGAGGTGTATAACGAGCGCAGGGAGCAGATTAAACTCGGCAGAATAAACAATGTTGAGTTTGCTGAGAAGCTTAGAGAGGAGATGGAGAGATGAGCAAAATACCATGGACGCAGGATCAGCAGGCGATTATAGATGCCAAAGGGGCTGTGTATGTAAGCGCTTCGGCGGGCACCGGCAAAACCGCCGTGCTTACAGAGAGGGTTGTTCGCCTGATTGAGAGCGGTATCAGCATCGAGAATATGCTGATAATTACGTTTACCGTGGCCGCGGCAGCCGAGATGAAGGAGCGCATTTACGCACGCCTCAAAAAGGCGGCAAAGGAAGCGGCAAATGTAAGTAAATGTAATTATGCTTCGCAGCTCAAGCTCGTTGAGCAGACGCAGATAAGCACAATCCATTCATTCTGCAAGGCGGTGATCGAGGAGTTTTCACATGAAGTCGGCTATCAGGCCGGTTTGCGCGTTGCCGATGAGGGGGGGGAGCTTGCCGCTCTTAAAGAGGAGACGCTGAGAGAGGTTGTGAACGACATTATCAAAAAAGGCGGTGAAGATGCAGATAAGCTTAAAACCCTGCTCGAAGGCAGAGACCATAAAATAACGCCTGCCGGAGCAAAAGGCTCCTTCTCACCAACCGTGCTTGATATGATTCTTAAGATTGATTCACAAGTCTCAGCTCTGCCGAATCAGGACGAAGTACTTGGCGACTGCCTGCTCAAATCAGAAAAAGATAACTGCGCGGCGGATGTTGATGCGTTTGTTATGGTGCTGAAAAGGTACCGCGGAAGGCTCGCGGAAAAGAAGAGAGACGCCAGCATCATAGAGTTCAACGACCTTGAGCAGTTTATGCTGAAAATCCTTCAAAACGAAGACATTGCAAGGCAGCTTCGCGAGCGCTATACATATGTGTTTGTGGATGAGTATCAGGATGTGAATGATACGCAGGACAGCATCATTACAAGCCTGAATCGGGAAAACCTTTTTCTCGTGGGAGATGTCAAGCAGAGCATATACGCATTCAGAAACAGCAACCCCAGTCTGTTTTTCAAGCATATAGACAATGCCGCGGAGGAGAAGGCTGAGGTGCTCAAGCTCAAGGACAACTTCCGTTCGCGCGGCGAGGTGATTGATTCGGTTAATACGGTGTTCAGGAAGGTGATGGCGGAGGGGATGAGCCCCGTTATAACCTACGATAGCACTCACGAGCTCGAAGCCGGCGCAGAATACCCCGAATGTAATCTGGCGGGAGAGAGGATAGAGATTGCTTGCCTTGAATACGAGAAGGGCCTTGCAGAGGGGCGCAGGATGCAGGCGCAGTATGTAGCCCGCAAAATCAAAGAGCTTGTCGCTGAGGGCAATACGGTTCGCGAGGACAAGGACAAATCGAGACCGATCAGCTATGCGGATATTGCCGTTTTGATGTATAAGGGCAAGTCTCATGCTCCAATATACGCAGATGAGTTCCGCAGGTTGGCAATACCGTTCACCTGGCAGAGCGGCGGGTTTACCGATACTGCTGAGTGCGCAGATGTCTGTTCGGTGCTGAGGCTGCTTGACAATCCCGAAGACGCGGTTTCTATGGCGGCCGTTTTGAGAAGCCCGTTCTACGGCTTTACCGACTCAGAGCTTACCGCGATAGCACTCACTGCAAAAGACAAAAAACTTAATTCGAGCGCACTGGACGCCTGCATAGACGAATCTCTCCGGAAAAAGATTGAAGCATTCAGAAGTGAAATTCAAGCGCTGCGGAAAGATTCCTGTCGCCTCTCTATCTCGGCGCTGATCTGGCGCATTATAAATCACAACGGCCACCTTGCCTTTGCTTCAAGCCAGAAGCTCGGCAAGTTCCGCAGGGCGAATCTTTTTTCGCTCCATAAGCTCGCCGGCAGCTACGAAGAAAGTACCTCAGCGGGTATTGCGACAATACAGGGCTTTCTCAAGCATCTTGAAGTGCTTGCCGATAATGACCCCGATTCTGTTGCGGTTTCCGGCGGCGATGAAGTAACCATTCAGACAATCCACAAGAGCAAGGGGCTTGAGTATCCTGTGGTTTTCCTTGCCGGAGCGGATACCAATTTTACAAAGGGGCAGTCGCAGCCGGTGGTTTTCCTGCCGGAAATCGGGCTTGCCGTCAAACCGGCGCTGGAAAAAGTAGCTGAAGGCACCCTTCCCGAGAGCATTACTGATAAACAAAAAGAAAATGCTGTTGATGAGCATAGAAGGCTTCTGTATGTTGCGATGACGAGAGCCAGAGAAAAGCTTGTGATTGTCGGTGCGCGAAAGAAGGAGCCTCCGGTTGAAGTTGAAGAAGAGACCGCGAAAAAGAAAAAACCGGCGGAAAATAAAACCGGCAAGAAGAAGGATTACAAGTGTTATTGGGATTTCCTGATGGAAACGGACTTGGCGGAAAAGGTTGTGTATCCGAAGCTCGATGCAGATTCCGGTGTCAGTTCACGCGCAGGGGGGAAATCGCAGGAGGCAAACGATATAATTGCAAAACTCAAAGCCAACAGCGTAAAGCTGGCGGCGCTCGGGGAGCCGGAGTGCGTCAGGACGAAGATGAGCGCCTCATCCATCGGACACGACAAGAAGTTTGCCGGCGGCGCAAAGGCGGCGCGGGCTATGCTTGAGCCGGAGGTTGATCCGCTTGAGCGCGGCACGGCGACGCATCTGGTTTTCGAGAAGCTGATAAAGGCAGGAAAAGCTCCCGCGCTGAAGGATGTCGAAGAGATGATTGCAGCGCTTGTGAAAGATGGGGCTGTCGGCGGGAAGGTTGCGCAGTCGATTAAGGCGGACAAGGTGCTTGCGTTCTTCTCCTTGCCTGCGGGCAGGGCGGCTCTCACGCATACCGCGCACAGCGAATGGTCGTTTACGGCCCTCATCGAGCGCAGTAAAATTGGGCTTGAAGGCGCGGGTGAAGTGATTGTGCAGGGCGTGATAGATCTTGTGATTGAGTACGACGGCGGCATAGAAATCGTGGACTTCAAAACCGATAAAACGATGGACGGGCGCGTTGAGATATACAGCGGTCAGCTCAAAGCGTATGCAGACGCCGCCGGCAGAATTTTCGGCAAACGCGTGAAATTGGCGAGCCTGTTCTTTACGGAATTCGGCGAGATTGTGCCGGTTGCGCTCGAAGCGTGATTTGACGAAACCGCTTTTATCAATAAGATAAGACAAGATGCTTTACAGCTGAGAAGACAATCACAGTTACATACAGAGGAACAGTAATGATCAGAATAAACGAAAATTTCTTCAAGCTTCAGGCCGGCTATCTCTTTCCCGAGATTGGCAGGCGCGTCGGGGCGTTCGTCGCGCAGAATCCTGATGCTCCGATAATCAAGCTTGGTATCGGCGACGTAACAGAGCCGCTCGTGCCGGCGGTCGTAGAGGCGATGCATAAGGCAGTTGACGATATGGCAACCGCATCAGGCTTCCACGGCTACGGCCCAGAACAGGGCTACGACTTCCTCACAGAGAAGATCATCGAAAACGACTACGCATCCAGAGGCGTTGAGCTTGAGCCGAGCGAGATATTCATCAGCGACGGCTCCAAATGCGACACAGGCAACTTGCAGGAAATCTTCAGCAAGAATTGCGTTGTCGCGGTGCAGGACCCCGTCTATCCGGTATATGTGGACACAAACGTTATGGCCGGCCGCACGGGCAATGCCGGCGCAAACGGCCGCTACGAGGGCATCGTATATATGCCCTGCACAGCAGAAAACGGCTTTTCGCCGGAGCTGCCCGAAGAGGAAGTCGATATAATCTACCTCTGCTACCCCAACAACCCGACCGGTGCGGTGGCAACAAAAGAGACGCTCACAAAATGGGTAAACTATGCGCGCGAAAACAAGGCGCTGATTCTCTTTGATGCGGCATACGAAGCGTTCATTCAGGACGACTCCATCCCGCACTCCATCTATGAGATAGAAGGCGCGAAAGAAGTGGCGATTGAGTTCCGCAGCTTCTCGAAGGTTGCAGGCTTCACGGGCGTTCGCTGTGCGTTTACCGTCGTTCCGAAGGCCCTTATGGCATACCGCGCAAACGGCGAAGCGACCGCTGTAAATCCCGTCTGGAACAGGCGCCACTGCACGAAATTCAACGGCGTTTCCTACGTTACCCAGAGGGGCGCGGAGGCCGTTTACAGTGCAGAGGGCAAGGCGCAGATCAGGAAAGTGATAGACCTGTACATGAACAACGCCGGCGTAATCAGAGAATCGCTCTCAAGCTTCGGTTACGACGTATTCGGCGGCGAAAACGCACCGTACGTCTGGCTGAGCACAAAGAGCGGCATGGATTCCTGGACGTTCTTCGACTATCTGCTCAAAAAGGCGAATGTTGTCGGTACGCCCGGCGCGGGATTCGGCGCATCTGGCGAAGGTTATTTCCGTCTCAGCGCATTCAACAACCTCGCAAACGTCGAAGAAGCGATGAACCGCATCGGCAGGCTCTAAGCCATAAGCAGGTATCGCCTGCCTTGTACCTTATTTAATAAAATAATAAAAGAGCAATCGTCTGAAACGATTGCTCTTTTATAAGTCTCACCCCGAAATTTCAGGGTGAGACTTTTTTTGTTTAATTGTTATTATTGCAACCTTTTAATTGTTGAACAAATAGTTCTTTATGGTATAGTAGCACGTAGCACGTAGCACGTAGCAATGTAAATGTGTTGGTTGTAAACTTCGAGGCGATCAATATCGCTCAGACGCAGTACAATCGAAACTTCGGTAAAAACCCCGTATTTTTAGGAGTCAAGAATATGTGCAAGCGAGTTGTATTATTGTTATTGGTGGTTGCTGTAGCATTAGTGTTCGGTTATAGCGGTGGTGATGGAACAGAGGCAGATCCTTGGCAAATCTCCACTGCCGAAGACTATAACACTCTCGCCACTACTCCTGCAGACTGGAGCAATCATTTCCTCCTGACTCGCCCCATAGACCTCTCCGCCTACCCCGATTTATCCATAGGCACAGCCGTTACGCCGTTTACCGGCTCATTCAATGGCGGCGATATTGAGAGTAAATTCCCGACAATGGACGGCAGAAAGATTGCCGTCAGCGGCAACAGCATTTCCGGCTACAGTCTGACAGGCAACGGCTCAAGGCTCGGTATGTTCGGATTCCTCGGCGCGGGCGCTGTCGTAAAAAACGTTTTTCTTATGAATCCCATCATAACGGGCGGCGCAGCTTCTGACAGAGTCGGCGCGATTTGTGGTGAGAGTAACGCCGCAAGCATACTGAATTGTACAGTTCTGAATGATCTCGGCCCCCTTTCCACCGCGGTAAACGTGCTCGGTGATGATGCCGGCGGTATCTGCGGATACGCAAGCACAAGCACGATTTCCGGTTGTTACAGCAATCTGAATGTACAGTCCGATACGGAAGTAGGCGGTATTGCCGGCTATATCAGGACGGGTACCACGCTAAGCAACAGCGTGTCTGACGGAACTGTCGTTTCCACAAATACCATCAACTCCAAGGTCGGCGGAATTGTGGGTAACAGCAGTGGCGCGGTAATCGAAAACTGCTACTCCCTTGCGGCGGTCAGTGGCTCCAAGACGGTCGGCGGATTTGTCGGCATAAACGCCGGCGACATCACTAATTGCTACGCCGCAGGCAGCGTTTCCTACATGCTCACATACGCTGGCGGATTTGCCGGCTACCTCACAAGCGGCCCCATAACCGGCTCGTTCTACGGCACAGACGGCGGACTGGACGGCATTGGCGCCGGCGCCACATCAAGCGGCCTCACGGGCAAAACATCCGCAGAGCTCCAGCTCTACAGCACATACAGCGCGGCAGGCTATGATTTCGATTCGACCTGGCTCATCGTTGACGCGAAAGACTTCCCGCGTCTTGAGGGCGTAGGCGTGCAGCCGATGGAGCTGCCGAACCTTATAGTGGCCGCGGATGAAACAGAGCAATCAGTTTATACCGGCCGGCAGGTTACGGTCAGCTATCAGGAAACCAACAACGGTATAGAAGTCGCAGACTACCACAATACGCACCTCTTTTACAGCCGCATAGATGAAGGCTGGGACGAGCTTGTCGGCATTAAGGGTAGTTTCGGCAGCGCTGAAGACCCCAACGGCCTGTTCGGCGAAATTGCTCTTAACAGCGTTTCGCAGGAGATGTCAATCGGCGCTTCGCACTCCGACTCGTTTACATTTACCGTGCCCGACTTTGCAACCGTTCTGTATTTCAGAGTTTATACGGACGCCAATGACGAGATTCCCGAGCTCAGCGAAGCGGACAACTGGTCTGAGACGATAGCTGTTACCATAAACACTATAGCCGAGCTGACAGCAACGCTTCAGCCTGCTCAGTCAACAGAAGACCCGAGCACGGACGTAACTCTTACCGCGACCGTTTCCAACAGCGGCACCGGCGATGCGGGCGAGTTTGCAGTGAATCTGTATCGTTCTTCCGAGCCGGTAGAAGACTGGGTGCTTGCCATATCTAACCAGACTGCAACCCTTCAGCAATCAAAGACGGTTACAAGCCTTGCTTCCGGCGCGACTGCCAACGTTGATTTTACAGTTATTTCGTTCGGAGGGGCGGGCGACGACTACTACGCCGTCTGGGTTGACTATGATGATGTTGTCGTGGAGATTGACAATATGAACAATATCTCCGGCAGCTCGCAGATAACGGTCGAGCCGCAGGTTGAACTGGCTGTAGCTGCGGCCCCCGAGACGCTCGGCGACGTAGCAGTCGGCGATAATCTCGCATTCAGCGCCACGATTTCAAATGTCGGAGACGGCAGCGCGGGCGCGTTCAGCGTGGCTCTTGAGTTTTCCGCCGATGGCTCGGGCTGGACAGCCGCCGCCGTGGAGGCGGTATCCGATATCGCTCCCGCTGGCACTGCGCAGGTAAGCTTTGATTTTGCCCCTGCCCTTGCGGCCGGCACATATCAGACACGTCTGGTGGTTGATTCGGAAGCCGTAATCGATGAGCTTGACGAAACCAACAATATCACCTCCCTTGGCACAATAACAATGCTCGACAAAGCCGATATATACTTTGTCAGCACGCCGGCGAGCTTGGGCACTGTTCAGCTCGGCGAAGATGTGAGCGTGGATGTAACGCTCGGCAACGAAGGAGACATCGCCGCGGGCGCGTTTACTCTGTCATTGCAGCTCTCCGAAGACGGCATCAGCTGGAATAGCGTTGCTACGGCGGCTGTCAGCGGCCTTGCGGCCGATGGCACAATCAGCAAGACAATAATCTACACCGCCAATGCCGATGAGGGTTCGTATCAGGCGAGAGTTGTAGCGGATTACACACAGGCTCTCGATGAGACCGACCGCGCAGACAATATCCAGACCACCGGCATGCTTACGGTTGAAGTGGCGGTTGACCTTGTCGTAACAGGGGCAGATACTTTGGGAACCGTTTATATTAACGACACCGTGGACTGCCATGCGACGATTGAAAATATCGGTACGGCTACCGCAGGCAGCTTTGATGTGGCTCTGGTGCTTTCGCCCAACGGGACAAACTGGTTCTCCGCGGCAACAGAAAGCGTAACAGCTCTTGCCGCAGGCGCTTCGGCGGCAGTTGATTTCAGCTTTGAGACAACATCTGTAGGGGCGTATCAAGCGAAGATTCGCGTCAATTCAAACTCAGCGGTTGTCGAGTCCAACCCGAACAACAACGAGTTGGCCGCAGGCACGCTCAGCGTAATAAACAAGCTTGATGTGAGCTGCTCGCTTCCGAGCTTTGCCTACGCCCCGACACCCGATGTAATGGCAGGCGAGCAGGTTTATCTGCCACTCAAGATTTTCAACACCGGTACGGACACCGTGAACAATGTCGTAACTGCTCTCCTTATCAGCGAAACGACGGACTTCGCCGGCGCCGATACGGTAGCACAATATACCGCCGCATACGTATTCCCGTCCGTTGAGGCTTCGGGCAGCTTCACCTTCACCGCGCAGGCCGAAGGCGGAACATACTACCTCCGCGCTCTCACTGACAGCCCGAACAGCATTGTCGAGACTGACGAGACAAACAACTACTCGGCCGATACGATTACGCTTGATGTTACCCCGAGCATAGACCTCAGCGCCTCGGATTATCCGACAGATGGAGTTGTCGCATATCTCGGCGGAAAGATGAGCGTGCACGCGACAGTCGTAAACAGCGGCATAAGCAACTCCGGCAACTTCTCCGTCTCGCTCTACAAGGCAGACGCTTCAGATGCCGTCTGGGCATCGCTTACGCCCGTTCAGACAAAAACTGTCTTCTCACTCGCAAAAGACGCAACGGCAGATGTCAGCTTTGAGTTTGACGTAACAGAGACAGAAGCCGCCTCGCTCTTCCTCAACATTATGGTTGACAGCGCGGAAGCGGTTACGGAAACCAGCGAAGCAAACAACTTCACCGGTGCGTTCGCCCTGACAATCTCCGAGAAGTACAGCGGCGGCCTCGGAACTGAAAGCGCTCCATATCTGATTTCCACCGCGGCCGACCTTGCGCAGATGGCGGCTTCTCCGGAAGATATGGATAAGTACTTCCTACAGACAGCCGACGTCACTGCCGGCGCTCTTACGCCGATAGCAGGCGTATTGAGCCAGTTTGAAGGCGAGTATGACGGCGCAGGCTTTGAAATCAGCGGCCTTGTTTCAAGCGCTCCAAACGCAGGTTTGTTTGAATACATCAAGGCGGGCGGCGTTGTTAAGAACGTGCTTGTCATCGATGCAGACGTAAGCGCGACATTCAATGCCGGCATAATTGCCTCCGTGAACCGCGGTACAATTTCCGGCTGCTTCACCTCGGGTAGTGTCAGCGGTATTCAGGCCGGCGGCATCGCATACCTCAACTGGGGCACAATCGAAAACTGCTATACCACCGCGGCCGTTAACGCAAGCGGCTTCGGCGGCGGCATTACGGCTGATTCCAACAACGCTACCCTCACAAACTGCTATGCGGCGGGCGTCGTCAGCGGTAGCACCAAGGGTGCTCTCGTTGCAATCGCAAACGGCGCGACCGTAACGGGCTGCTTCTGGAATGCGCAGCTCAGCGGCGTAAGCCAGAGCGGGGCGGGTGAAGAAAAGACTCTTGCCGAGATGTGTTCCGCTGATACTTTCACCGCATGGGACGCGGCCATCTGGCGCACAGGCTCCGGCCTCCTGCCCACGTTCACCGGCCGGGATATGCCCGAAGCAGACATTACGGTATCGACGACTGAGACCGCCGAAACCGCCTTCAAGGGCGCCGCGGTAGAAGTCGATTTTACTCTTGCCAACGCAGGAAGCTCTGCTCTCGGCGCGTTTGATACGGTTCTTCTGCTCAGCACGGACGCAGGCTTTGCCTCCTCCGAGCAGGTTGACAGCGCGGCAACCGCCGGCCTCACAGCCGGTTCCGATGATGCTGTTACTCTCGGCTTCGACACGACATCTTACGCCGCGGGCACATACTACCTCAAGGCAGTCGCCGACAGCGCCGATGCCGTAACCGAGACAGACGAAGCCAACGAAAGCGCTGTGGTAACGCTCACGCTGAACGCGGGTATAGACCTCACTGCAACCTACAACGGAGGCAGCCTCTCTGACCACACTACGGTAGCAGAAAGCGTCACGGTAACCGTTACCAATGACGGCCTTGACGCATCAGGCGATTTCAACGTCTCACTGCTTTATGCAAATGATACCGCTGTTGCACCTGCGCAGACAATCAGCCTCACAGGCGGCGAGAGCAGGGAAGTTACCTTTAACTTCACTACGCCAGCAACGGCAGGCTCTTACCCGCTTCGCGCGGTTGTTGACAGCGTGGATGCTGTTCTCGAAAGCGATGAGTCCAACCAGACAGCGAACATCTCGCTTACGGTAGTCAACTCGCCCGATCTCACCGCTTCGGTAAGCACCGCTGGCGTGAACGCCTATGACGGCGTTGATTTCAGCGTAAGCGTAACCGTCAGCAATGATGGGCTCGCATCAGCCGGCGCTTCAAGCGTTGAGCTATACTACAGCTCAACTGATGATTTCTCCGGCGCAGCTTCCTACGGCTCCAAGCCTGTAAGCAGCATAAACGCCGGCGCAGACAGAAGCGTCAGCTTTACGGTGAATCTCGCCGAAGGCGCATACTACTTCTGGGCGAAGGCTGACAGCACCGACGTGGTTTATGAACACAACGCCGATGGCAACAACGTGTCTGCTTCCGCGCACGCGGTTGTGAAGGCAAACTACGACCTAACAATCAGTATAGATGAGGCCGAGCTTTCCTCCTACTTCAGCGAAACGGCAGAAGTGAATGTAACCATTGCCAACGCAGGCACATCGCAGGCAGGCGCTTCAACCGCGAAGCTCTATCTTGAAGGAGCGGAAGTTGATTCTGCTGATATTGCCGCCGGCCAGACTGCCGCGTCTTTCAGCTTCACAGCTCCCGCGGAGCCGGGCACATACAGCTTGATTGCCAAAATCGACACTGAAGACGTGATTGATGAATCCAGCGAGACCAACAATACATCTGCCGGCATCACTCTTACCGTGAAGCCCAGGATTGACCTTGCAATCAGTTTCTTCTCCGATGCCGTCAGGGCGCCGGTCGGTGCAGATACCGCGGCCTTATTTGCGGTAACAAATACCGGCAACGGCACTGCCGCAGCCTCACAGGCGATGTTGCTTGTGAATTCAGCAGACAGCGACTGGGGCACGCAGGCCCTTGAGGTTGTCGGCGTGGATGTACCCGCGCTTGCGGCAGGTGAAACGTTTAACGGCTCGTTCTCCTTTGCGGCATCCGTTGACGGCGGCAGGTTCTATCTCAAGGCCGAATGCGACTATGCCGGCGCGGTGGAGGAGTCTGACGAAGTCCACAACAACGAGACTGCTGTAATTACCTTTGATTCCGAATACGCGTTCAGCGGCGGCCTCGGTACATTCAAATTTCCGTATCTTCTCAGCACCCCGCTGGACATCGCAGACCTCGCAAGCACGAACGCCCAAATGGGCGAATGGTACAAGCTTACCTGCGACATTGATATGGCCGGCGTTGACGCAGGCAGCATTGGCTCTGCGGACGCTCCGTTTACCGGCGTATTCATTGGTAACTACCATACGATCTCGAACTTCACGCTCATTGCCAGCGGGACAGGGGCAGTGGCGCTGTTCGGTGCAACCGATTCTGCCACCATCGATAATCTCGGCGTAGTGGATCCTGTACTCTTCGGCGACAGTGCGGCAGGCATCGCGGGCTCAGCCGTTAATACGGCTTTCTCAAATTGTTATGTGGCAGGGGGAAGCATCACCGGTGCGGATAAAGCGGCAGGCTTTATCGCAGATGCGCAGGATGTTAATGTGGTAAACTGCTACAGCGCTACGATGGTTGCCGATGCCTCGCTTATAAGAGGCTTCATAGCAACGGCCTCATCGGACAATACAATTGAAATGTGCTACGCCTCTACAGCCAAATCCGGCGGCGATTACTTCGTCCCGTTCGCTCCGCTGACAAGCCAGGCAAGCGCAAACTGCTTCTATAATTCCGACAATGGCACAGGCGGAGCCGGAACCGCTCTCACGGGAGCGCAGATGGTCGAAACAGCCCACTTCACAGATGCCGGTTGGTCATTTGTAACGGCCTGGGCAATGGGCGAGTCTGCCCCGGAGCTGATCTGGCAGAACGGCATTGCAGGCCTCGGAACGGCAGATTCACCGTACATTATCCGCACGGCGGAGAATCTGGTGGCAGTTTCACAGGACCCGAACTACTGGGATTCAAACATTCTTCTGGATGCGGACATTGATCTGACCGGCATCGATATTGATCCCATTGGCACCATATCCACTTCGTTTACCGGCCATTTTGACGGAGCTTACCATACCATCAGCGGCTATTCGGTAGAATGTGAACGTTACTGCGGCTTGTTCGGCATAAATGAAGGACTCATTGAGTCTCTCGTGATGAGCAATGTCAATCTCAGCGGCGTTGGCGGCATCGGCGGAATATGCGGTTACAACGATGGCGGCACAATCAAAAACTGTTCGATAAGTGATGTTGAAATAAATATCAACGGAGATGACGCCTGCGCAGGAGCAATCGTTTCTGAAAATAACGGCGTTGTTGAAGCCTGCTATGCGAGTGGCAATGTCATTGTAGGCCCTGATGCCGACCTTACCACTGTCGGCCTTATCACAGGCTATAACCTTGGAGACATTGCTTACTGCTATGCAGTTGGAGATATGAGCGCGGCGGGTGTTGCCTGCTTCGAAGGTATGCTGGTTGGCGTGAATGGAGGCGTTCTGCGCGACAGCTATTCCGTTGGCGCGGTTACTGATGAAAGCGGTTGGAACTCTTGCGGTGCTGTGATCGGTGCTGATTTGGTTGACAATCCCGCGATTGCATACGGTTGCGTCTTCGACAGCGCCTACATGACAACGGGCGTCGGCAACGGTAGCATCGCGGGAACGTTCGGCCGCAGTGCGGCAGAGATGGCTCTGCTCGGCACATACACTGACCTTAGCTGGAACACCGCATACTGGTTTTTCGTTTCGGACAACTACCCGATTCTCGAATGGGAAGCAGGGGAGTCGCTTGGCAGGCTCTTTGATATAGCCGATAACTGGCTCTCGGAAGCTCCCGAGGCGGGCGATCTCAACGATGACGGCAAGGTTGACCTTGAGGATTATGCCATAGCCGAGGCTCTTTACGATGGCCAATTAAATTGACGAAAAGACCAAAATAGCTAACATAGGGCGGGCAATTCGGTTGTCCGCCTTTTTTTGTCGCTCCGAGTTGCTTGATTATATCAACATAGAGAAAAATAATGCGACCAATAGACAATATAAACATAGCCGAACTCAAAGAGCTTATCACACCGCGCGAATTGCGCGAGTTGTACCCGATCAGCGTTACGCAGGCCAAAACGGTAATGGATTCCCGCAACGCGGTAAAGGATATTATTTCGCATGTTGACAAGCGCTTCCTGGCGATTGTCGGCCCTTGCTCCATACACGACGAAAATGCCACTATTGAGTATGCGGAGAAACTTGCCGGCCTTCAGGAAAAGACAAAGGGCAGGCTGCTCATCGTTATGAGGGCGTATTTTGAGAAGCCCCGTACGACAATCGGCTGGAAAGGCCTGCTCTACGACCCCGAGCTCAACGGCACGTACGATATGGAAAAAGGCCTTAAAGCCAGCAGGCGCATAATGCTCGAAATCCTGGATATGGGAATGCCCATCGCTACGGAAATCCTCGACCCAATCGTGCCGCAGTACCTGACTGACCTCATCAGCTGGTCGGCTATCGGCGCGCGTACAAGCGAATCACAGATACACCGCCAGATGGCCAGCGGGCTTTCAATGCCGGTGGGCTTCAAGAACTCCACCGACGGTAGCCTCTACATTTCCGCGCAGGCGATAAAGACTGCCCGCACCCCGCATTTCTTCTTCGCCATCACCGTTGACGGCAAGGTTGCTCTGGCGAAAACGAAGGGTAACGCTTATACTCATTTCATTCTCCGCGGCGGCTTGCTCGGCCCCAACTATGATGTTGAGCATATAGCCTTTGCCGAGGCGCTCCTTCGCAAGGAGAAAATCGGTACGGGAATCGTGGTTGATTGCAGCCATGCCAACAGCGAAAAAGATTACCGCAATCAGCGGAAAGTTATTGAGAACGTTGTGAGCCAGAAGCTCGAAGGTAATAAGTCAATTGTGGGCATAATGCTTGAAAGCTACCTTGAGCCGGGTTCCCAGCCGCTCAAGCTCGGTAGCCTGAGCCCGAGGATCAGCGTTACTGATTCCTGCATCGGCTGGGAAGAAACAGAAGAATTGCTGCTGAGGCTCACAGAGTTCTGATAAGCAGCGCGGCACTTTTTTGAAAGGTTATAATGGATATACTTCCTGCTATAGATCTGATTGATGGTAAATGTGTAAGGCTCGTCCAGGGCGACTATTCCAAGCAGATCAACTACAACGACGATCCGCGCAAGCAGGCGAAGTGCTTTATAAAAGACGGCGCCGGCTGGGTGCATGTGATAGACCTCGAAGGAGCCAAAGCAGGAATGCCTGTGAATCTTGAGGCGGTCAAGCAGATTACGGAACTCGGCAAGATCAAGGTGGAGTTCGGTGGGGGCGTGCGCGACGAGGACAGCATAAAAATGCTGCTTGATGTCGGCGTTACCAGAATCATCATAGGAACGAGAGCCGTTAAAGAATTTGACTGGTTCACGGATATGGCGCAGAAATATCCACAGAAGCTCGTTCTCGGGCTCGATGCGCGCGGAGACAAGATAGCCACTCACGGTTGGCTTGAGAACTCCTCCTGTGAGCTGATAGACTTTGCCCGTATGGCGGCAAATCTGCCGATTAACGCGATTATCTATACCGACATCTCGAAAGACGGTATGCTCGAAGGGCCGAATCTTGAGCGCACCGAAGCGCTTGTGCAGTCGGTTGATGTGCCGATTGTGGCCGCGGGAGGAATTACAACAGTGGACGATATTACGAAGCTCGGCCAGGTTTCTGTGGCAGGGGCTGTCATAGGCAGGGCGCTATACGATGGCACTATTGCGCTCAAAGATGCTCTTCTGGCGGGCGGAGTTTGAAAAAAAGCAAACGCAAATTCTTCGATGAACAGCTCTCAAAGCTTACGGTTACAGAGAAAAAACAGCTCTACAAACGTGCGGCGAATTTGCGTAAAGCCGCACAGGTCAACGCGCGCAACAAAAGACATTCACTTCGTAACAATTCCGGCAGAAACGACTGGGACAACTCAGTTTCGTTTGAGAAAAAGAGCCGCATCGAAAATGTTACGATAGATGACTGGGCTTTGAAAGTGATTGAGGAAGAGGGAATAAACTCGATCAAAGAATCATGCAGGTACCGTGCCGAGCTGGGAGAGTATTCCGAGAGGATCAAGGCAACGGTTTTTACCGTCCGTTCGACAGAATGTTCGCTCGTACTCGATGACGGTAGCGAGACGGAAGCTCTGCTCGGTCCCGACCTGTTCATGACGCAGAAAAGCGCGCTGACCGTTGGCGACAGAGTAGTATTCGCTTATGCCAAAGACGGGACGGCTGTCGTGCAGAACGTTCTTGACAGAAAAACCCTTCTCTCGCGCCCCGACCCGACAAGGGCCGGTATAGAGCGGGCGATAGCCGCCAATGTGGATGTGGCGGTGATTGTGGCCGCGATAAAACGCCCCGAGCTCAAACCCACCCTCATAGACAGATACCTCATCGCGGCTCAAAAGGGCGCTCTTGAGCCTGTTATATGCGTCAACAAGATTGACCTGCTCACCCCTGAAGATAAGGACGTGGAGCTTGAGATTCTCGCTCCGTATGCGGAGATAGGGCTGCCGATTGTGGAGTGTTCCGCGGAAACGGGCGCCGGCACAGAAGAACTGCTCGCCCTGTTGCACGGCAAAACCTGCGTGTTTGTCGGCCATAGCGGCACGGGAAAAACATCCCTGCTGAACAGCATCTCCCCCGAGATCGATGGCGAGGTTGGCGAGGTGCACGATGCAACGGGGCTCGGCCGCCATACAACAACCACTTCGCGCCTCTACGACATTAACGGCGACATCCGCATCATAGACACCCCGGGCATTCGTGAGTTTGGTCTGTGGGATCTCGCGGCGGAGGATTTGAAGTGGTACTTTGATGAATTTGACGAATTCGCAGAGAGCTGCCGCTATTCCAACTGCTCGCACACGCACGAGCCCGATTGCGCTGTTAAAAACGCCGTGGAGAAGGGCGCTGTAAGCCGTTCCAGATACGAAAGCTATCTGAGAATTCTGGATACCATCCCGAAGCCGAAATACTGAACTGCCGGCATGGGGCAGCAGGAACGAGTTTTTTTGAAGCTGACATCTGCAATAAGCAATGAGCGGGAGACATAAAACAGGTTGACTTTTTACCCCATTTCTGATAGACTGTTTAGGCAGTGAGTTTTTCTCAAACTAATGGCAAACTTAACTGCGAGGAATGCGTAATTGAAAAGCATTGTAGTAATACCCGCAAGGTATGATTCAAGTCGTTTTTGCGGAAAAGTTCTCGCCTGTGATACCGGTAAATTCCTTGTACAACACACCTATGAACGGGTATTATGTGCAAAGACTGTGAGCAAAGTGCTTGTGGCGGTGGACAGCGAAAAGGTGTTTAACGCCTGCGCGAGTTTCGGCGCCGATTGCGTTATGACGAGCAACCGGCATAAAAGCGGCACCGACCGCATCGCCGAGGCCGTGAAAGATATAGACGCTGACATCGTAATAAATGTACAGGCGGATGAGCCGGAAATTGATCCGGACTGCATCGACACGCTTTACCGTCTTCTTGAAAGCCGCCCTGACGCATCAATGGCTACACTCGTTACACCGATAAAAAATCCGGCGTGGATAAATGATGTCAACGTTGTTAAGACGATACTTGATATCAATCGCTATGCAATTTACTTTTCGAGACTGCCAATACCGTACAACCGCGACAAAAAGGCTCCCGAACAGAGCCTGATGTACAGGCATCTCGGCATATACGCTTACAGAAAAGATTTCCTGATGGAAATAACCGCGCTCGCCCAGACTCCCCTGGAGAAGTGCGAATCTCTTGAGCAGCTCAGGGCACTCGAAAATGGCTACAAAATAATAACTTCGGTTGTGGAGCATTACGCCGAAGGAATCGATACTGAAGAGCAATACAAAACTTTCGTTGAAAGATACAAACAGAACTGACCCATCACGGCTATGACAAAAAAAGAAAACATACTGGCAAGCGTTGGCAATATCTCATCCGATACAGAGTTCTTCTCACCTATCCCTGAGGGCTACGTGAAGGGCAAGACGAAATTCGTTGTCATTTTGGGCACGGTAATGAGTGGCCTTGGCAAGGGAATATTTTCCTCCTGCGTAGCTAAGCTGTTGCAGGACAAAGGGCTCAAAGTTGCGCCGATCAAGCTTGAGGGATACCTCAATATGGATTCCGGAACGCTGAATCCGTTTCGCCACGGCGAGGTGTTCGTGCTTGATGACGGTATGGAATGCGATATGGATCTGGGCACATACGAGCGCATGCTCAATATCGACCTCTGCGGCCAGAATTTCAGCACTAATGGCCAGATCTTCAGCTCCGTTCTGAAAAACGAGCGCGGGGGCGGTTATCTCGGCAGAGATGTTCAGGTGATACCTCATGTTACCGGTGAGGTGAAGCGCAGGCTGAGATGCCTTGCCAGAGACAGCGAAGCGGATGTGGTGTTTGTTGAAATCGGCGGCACCGCCGGCGACCTCGAAAACGCCTTCTATATCGAAGCGATGCGTGAGCTTGCCAACGAAGAAGGCGAATCAAACTGTTGCTTCGTAGCTCTTACATACATCCTCGCCCCGCAGACACTCGGCGAACAGAAGAGCAAGGCCGCTCAGCTCGGCATACGTGAGCTGCTTCAGAAGGGTATTCAGCCCTCTATCATAGCCTGCCGATGCGAACAGGAAGTTACGAATCAGGTGCTCGAGAAGATTAGCCTGTTCAGCAACGTTCCTTACGATAACGTATTCAGTATGCACGATGCGGACAGTATCTATATGATTCCATCAATGCTGCGTAAAAGTGGTGTTGATTTCAGTATCATCAAGATGCTCGGCGTTGAAAACAAGATAGACTTGCTCAAAGAACGCGATGAATGGGCGAAGTGGTGCGAGTTTACTGACCGTGTTACCAGGGAAAAGAAAAACGAAGTTACAATCGGTATAACAGGCAAATACATCTCCGTGCGAGACAGCTATGCCTCCATCAGCAACGCAATCGAGCATTGCGAAGCTTGGATTGGTTGCAGGGTCAATGTGAAATGGATTGAAGTAACCGACATCACCGAAGAAAACGTGGAATCGTCTCTGCGCAATGTGGATGCTATTATAGTGCCGGGAGGCTTCGGGGTACGCGGGACAGAAGGTAAGATCGAGTGCATAAGGTATGCACGGGAAAACAAGCTGCCGTATCTGGGCCTTTGCATGGGCTTCCAGATGGCTGTTATTGAGTTCGCAAGAAATGTCTGCGGGCTTGAAGGCGCCAACAGCTCCGAAATCGAGCCCGATTGCAAACATCCCGTAATCGGTTTGCTCCCCGAGCAGAAGAAGATCGAAGGCCTTGGCGGCAATATGCGCCTCGGCGGAAGGACCGTGGCGATTAAGGAAGATTCCCTTGCCAGCAAACTCTTCTCTGACAAACTCAGTGCAAGACTCCGCTTCAGACATCGCTATGAGGTTGACCCGAAGTATATCGAAACACTCGAAGAAAACGGGCTTGTATTCAGCGGGCACGCGCCTGACTACAACATCATGCAGATTCTTGAGATTCCGGACCATCCCTTCTTCCTCGGCACTCAATCTCATCCGTGCCTGACATCAAGGCCGCTTGATCCGAGCCCGATGTTCCTCGGACTGGTTGCCGCGGCGATGAAACATAAATTCCCCGGCATCTACAGCGAAGATCTTGTCTCGCTGGTGAAAAAAGCAAGGCCGAAAAAATAAAAAATGCAGCCCTTCATTTGAGGGGCTGTTTTTTTTGGTATGATTTACAGGCCCCACAAGATAAAATGCAACCGCGGAGTTACCCGATTGCGTTTTATGCTTTTGCTCAATGTATGGTTTTTATATCACCACGGAGAGCGCGAAGGCCACGAAGGGTTTTAGAGCGGAGGCGCACAAGCGCCCCGCCAATCAGACGAAACCGCTAATATTCACTAATAGACGCAAATAATACTAATTCAGGCAAAGCCAATCGCAACGCGCCTTTCCTGCACTAACCCATTACTGCCGCAGCAGTTATAGATTAACCGCGAAGCGCCCTCATCCTGTCAATCCTGTTTATCCCGTCTAAGATTATTTGACATGATTTACAAGATCTTCAGGATAAATAGAAGATTTTGCTTGAAATGGCGGGTACATTTCGTTCTC
This sequence comes from Phycisphaerae bacterium, assembly GCA_050251615.1. Classification (GTDB taxonomy): domain Bacteria; phylum Planctomycetota; class Phycisphaerae; order Sedimentisphaerales; family Sedimentisphaeraceae; genus Sedimentisphaera. Next base: position 680 of record JBFWMM010000031.1, on the reverse strand, counting down.
CTATTAGAAAAACTAAAACCAAAACGGAGACACAAAATGCCCCACCAACAGTATTGTAACGAATTCAGTGGTGCAATGGAACTCTTAATTGAAAATGGATTTGATGGAATGGCTGAAGTCATCAAAATACTTCTAAACGAAGCGATGAAAAGAATAAGCGAAAGAAGAGAGCGTAATGTTGCGCCTGCCATCGACAGAATTATAACCCTTCGTGCTCTTCGCGGCCTCGTGGTAAATTAAAACTGAAACGAAGAAAGAATAGATAAGAATGCAACCGCGGAGGACGCAAAAGGCTCAGGGAAATACAATTCAGGTAAGCGCTGTTTGTCGATTTGGACTTAGCGGCATAAACTGCGGCTTTCTTGACTGCTCCCGTTATTAAGTGTTGTCAGAGCTGTTGGGCGCTATATAATGATGATAATGGCAGCAACAGGATACATTCATTCGATTCAGACACTCGGCACACTCGATGGACCGGGTACAAGGTGCGTTTTGTTCCTGCAAGGTTGCCCGATGCGCTGTGTTTACTGCCACAACCCCGATTCCTGGCGGAAGAATACAGGCCGTACAATGGACAGTGAAGAAGCGATAAAGCTGATAATGCGCTATGAGCCGTATTTCTGCGAGAAGGGCGGAGTAACGCTTTCGGGGGGCGAGCCGCTGATGCAGCCGGAATTTGC
>JBFWMM010000030.1:0-31952 GCA_050251615.1 Phycisphaerae bacterium | reverse complement strand
TTCGGAAAAAAGCAAGTCCCTGAACAAGCACGTTGTCCTGCCTGAAGGCGATGACGCGCGCATGATAGAGGCCGCGGCCACAGTATCCAAAGAGGGTCTTGCCCGATTGAGCGTCCTCGGAGACGCCCCCTCCATAACATCAAAGCTTGAAGCCGCCGGCGCGGATATGAGCAAAATTGCTGTTATAGACCCCGAAACGAGCGACAACCTTCAGTCGTACGCCGAGCAGCTCTGCGAAATCCGCAAGAGCAAGGGCATGACAATCGAACAGGCGCTTGAGCTTGTGAAAGACCCGATGTACTACGGCACAATGATGCTCAAAACGGGTGAAGCAGACGGCCTTGTTTCAGGTGCGGTACACTCCTCCGCCGATACAATCCGCCCCGCCCTGCAGATTATCAAGTGCTCGCCGAATATGAAAACAGTTTCGAGCATGTTCTTTATCTGCCGCGGCGATGAGATTTATCTCTTCAGCGACTGCGGGCTGAACCTCAACCCCACAGCCGAACAACTCGCCGACATCACCCTCGCCACTGCCAACACAGCCAGGAGCTTCGGCATAATTCCAAAAATAGCTATGCTGAGCTACTCTACCAAAGGCTCGGGACTCGGCCCTGATGTTGAAGCGGCGCAAAAAGCCTCCGAGCTCGCAAAAGAAAAACTCGCCGCGGAATTCAAGGGCGAGTACGCCTTTGACGGTGAGCTTCAGTTCGATGCCGCGTTTGTTCCTGCGGTTGCAGCGAAGAAGGCGCCCGAAAGCGCTCTCGGCGGCGAAGCAAACGTATTTATCTTCCCCGACCTCAGCGCAGGCAACATCGCCTACAAACTCGCCGAGAGGTTGGCGAAGATGAGTGCATACGGCCCCATCCTGCAGGGTATCGCCAAGCCCGTAAACGACCTCTCCAGAGGTTGCAGCGCAAGGGATATTGTGGCTACGGTGGCAATCACGGCAATACAAAGCGAATGCTGAAAAAAAAATAAAGGGCGCCCTTTCAGCGCCCTTTTCTGATTATACGCCCTGTCAGAGGGCATTTATTATTACATATAAGCTGAAAAGCTAAAGGACAAAGGTCTGACTCTAATGAACATTCTCGTTATAAACTGCGGCTCAAGCAGCCTCAAGTATCAGGTGTTTCACGTAACAGGCGGCAAATTCAACCTGCTCGCCAAAGGCTCTGCCGAGCGTATCGGAATTGACGGCTCCGAAATCAAACACCAGCCCACAGGCAAGGACGGCTGCGTGATAACCGCCCCACTCAAAGACCACAAAGAAGCAATGCTTGCAATCGAGCCGCTTCTGACAGACGAAAAGGTGGGTGTGCTTTCATCTGTCAGCGAGATTAACGGCATCGGACATAGAGTGGTACATGGCGGCGAGGTGTTCAAGTCGAGCGTCATTATTGATGACGCCGCGATAGAGGCAATTGACGAGCTCTCGAAGTTTGCGCCGCTGCACAACCCCGCCAACCTCACCGGCATCTACACCTGCCGGCAGCTCATCGATACGCCGAATGTGGCCGTGTTTGATACCGCAGTCCACCAGACTATGCCGGCCAAGGCCTATATGTACGGCCTGCCGATCGAATACTACAAAGAAGACGGCATCCGTAAATACGGCTTCCACGGCACAAGCCATGAGTACGTATCCCGCGAGGCGGCCAAGGTGCTCGGCAAGCCGTACGAAGAATGCAGAATCATCACTTGCCACCTCGGCAACGGAAGCAGCATAACCGCTTTCGAAAATGGTAAGGTTATCGATACATCGATGGGCCTGACCCCCCTCGAAGGCCTCATCATGGGCACAAGATGCGGCGATATAGACCCCGCCGCGGTTCTTTCAATTATGCAGAACCACAACATCACCGCCTCGGATATGGACACAATCCTCAACAAAAAGAGCGGCCTGCTCGGCCTCACAGGCACAAGCGACCTCAGAGATATTATCGAGATGGCCAAAAACGGCAACGACGATGCCAGGCTCGCCGTTGATATGCTCATCTATCGCATACAGAAGTATATCGGCTCGTATCTGGCCGCCCTCAACGGCGCGGACGCGATTGTGTTTACCGCCGGTATCGGCGAGAACAACCCGATGATCCGCTCGCGCGCTATGCAGGCATTTGCGTTTGCAGGAGTTGAAGTTGATGAGACTAAAAATCAGGCGAAGGATGTTATTTTTTCAACCGCCGATTCAAAAATCGCCGCAATGCTTATCCCCACAAATGAAGAACTGATGATTGCAATGGATACGTATAAGCTTATAATCTCAGAATGAAATAAGACCGGACGAGTCTTAGAGGAAAATTTCATAAGAGGACAAATATGAAGATAATTGTAGTAGGAATCAATCATGCGGGTACTTCGGCAATCCGTACGCTACTCGCTCAAAACAGCGGCAACGATATCACCGGCTACGACCGCAACACGAACATCTCATTCCTCGGCTGCGGCATCGCGCTGACTGTCGGCGGGGAAGTAACCGATGTAGAGAAGCTGTTCTACTGTACGCCCGTGAAGCTGGAAAGCCAGGGCGCGAAGATCCGCATGAGCCATGAAGTTATCGCGGTTGACGTAAAAAAACAGTTCGTAACGGTTAAAAACCTCGAAACGGGCGACGTCTTTGAAGACAGCTATGACAAGCTGATTTACGCCGCAGGCTCCTGGCCCATCGCCATCCCTGGCATCCCCGAAGAGAACAGGAATCTTGAGAACGTCGAGATTTGCAAGCTCTTCCAGCACGCCCAGGAGCTTATCCGCAAGGCAGACGATCCCGAAATCAAGTCGGTAGCGATTGTAGGGGCGGGGTATATCGGTATCGAGCTTGCCGAAGCCTATCAGGTCAAGGGCAAAAAGGTAACGCTCGTGGACTTCGAGAAATGCGTGTTGCCGAGATACTACGATAAAGAATTTACTGACCGCCTCGAAGCGGATATCCGCAAAAGCGGCATCGCTCTCGCACTCGGAGAGAAGGTTGTAAATTATGTCGGTGAAGGCGGGATGGTAAAGAAAATCGTTACCGATAAGGGCAGCTACGATGCGGATCTCGTGATTGAGTGCATCGGGTTCAAGCCAAACACAGAGCTCCTGCCGGATGCCGAGAAGGTGCCGGGGGGCGCGATGATTGTGGACGAACATATGCGCACGAGCCTGCCGAATATCTATGGCATCGGCGATTGCGTTGCAATGCACCACGCCTCACTCGACAGGCCAATGCAGGTCGCGCTTGCGACAAACGCCGTCAAGAGCGGTATCGCTGCGGCAAGTCATATTTCCGGCAATGAGCTGGTGAAGGTGGAGAGCGTCGCGGGGACAAACGCAATCTGCGTATTCGGCAACAAGCTCGCCAGTACCGGCATCAACGAAGATACCGCGGCGAAATACGGCATCGAAGCGGCTTCGAGCTACGTTGAGGACAACGACCGTCCCGAGTTTATGCGGTCGTACGACCTCACAAGATTCAAGATCGTTTACGAAAAAGGCACGCTTCGCATGCTCGGCGCCCAGATAGGCTCCTACGGCAACAGCAACCATTCGGAAGTGATATACTACCTCGCGCTCGCCATCCAGCGCAAGCTTACGCTCGTTGACCTGGCGTTCACGGATGTGTACTTCCTGCCGCACTTCAACAAGCCGTTCAACTTCGTTCTCACCGCGATTATGCAGGTGCTCGGGCTGGACTACTACAAGAACTGACCACAAACATTTGCAATCAGTGAAGTTGTGTAGGGACGCAAAATCTTGCGTCTCTACAATTCTCGCACGGAGTGTTATATCAATCTGTAATGGTGAAACGGTGGACATCGCCATTTTGCAAGCAATGTTTACGCGGGGCGGATTTCCATCCCGCACTCACCGCAGAGCAGGTCAATTCGGAATCGATTGCCCGATTCGTCTGTGAGGTAGAGCGGCTCGCCCCTATCCTTGTACTCCGCGCAGATGCCAAGCTCGCTGCAAACGCAGTACTTTGTGTGCATAAGCACGCGGTCCTCAAGAGTACCGCGTTTTTCGGCGGCCTGTTCTATTTCTGTTACGCCGCGGGAGCGGTAAAACTCCTCTGCAAGTGAGTTGGTTACGTTGGCGCGGTAATCAAGGCGCTGCTGCGGGCAGGGGAAAGTCATATCCTCAGCCTTGCGGCTGCCGTGCCTGAAAGCAGCCTTGCGTACGGAAATAAGCTTATCGACAACCTGTCTGCGCAGGTCGTTTATCGCTGATACGGGCATAAAGCATGCCCGCTCTGTTTCTATCGAAACCCCTTTACAGGAAAAAGCCGTACCGCCGAGCTTTGCAAGCTGGCTGCGGAAAGTTTCAAGCGCTCTATCGGCATTCTTAGCCTCTTCGGGCAGCTCGATTGACACGCTCGCGCTGACGGCGTCTTCATCTGTCGCAGTGAGCGTGAGCGTTCCGCCGGCATCATTCAAATCAAAAACGACATCAATCAGCCGCTTGGAAGGTATTTCAAGCGCTTTGCTGAAGAGCTTGTCGAAATTGCGGTAAACGGCCATCCTCTCAACGAGCGGAATGTCTTTATGCGGATAGATCGCATCCCCGTCAACGCGGTTGACGTATGCGCCGTAGAGCTCGCCTGCGGCCATGAAGCAGATGCCGTCTCCCGCGGCGAGCTGCGCGGCGGAATCGAGCATAAAGTAACCGCACCCGGCACGGCTCACCTGCCCGAGGTACTCGCCCTTGCTCTTTGGCGTGTCGATGCTGCCGATATTTCGCGCCTTGCCGTGGAGGCCGTAATTACCGAAGCCGCGGTTGAAGGTCTTTTCGGGCGCCGGCTCAAAATGATGCCGGCTTTCCCCCGAGCTGCTGCGGCAAAGGCCGCGCTCTTCGAGTAGCTCGTCAAGGCGCCTGCGGTACCAGGCGGTGTTGTTGGCGATATACTGGGCATCTTTCAGGCGGCCCTCAATCTTGAAGCTGGATATGCCCGCGTCAAGCAGCTCGCCGAGATTGCTTGTGAGGTTCAGGTCTTTGAGGCTGAGCAGATACTTCTCCGCTGCGAGAGAGCGGCCCGCGGAATCTGTGAGGGAGTAGCTCTTTCTGCAACACTGCGCACAATCGCCGCGGTTGCCGCTGCGCGGGCCCATCGCGCGGGACAAATAGCAGTGCCCGCTGCGGGCCACGCAGAGCGCCCCATGCACGAAGCATTCCAGCTCGACGCTCGTCTGCTCGCGAATCTCCCTGATCTGCTCAATCGAAAGCTCGCGCGCGAGTATCACGCGGGAAAAGCCACAGCTCTCCAGAAAGCGCACCTTCTCGGGGGTGGAGTTTTCTACCTGCGTGCTGGCGATGAGGGGGATATCGGGCAGTTGCATGCGGAGAATGCCCATATCCTGTATGATGAGGCCGCTGATTCCCGCGCAGGAGAGGTCGCGGATGATTGCCTTCGCCTCGGCAAGCTCATCTTCAAACAGGCAGGTATTGAGCGCCGCATACACCTTTACATTGTAGAGCGAGGCGAAATCGCAAAGCCCTGCTATCTCTTCAACGCTGCTGCCCGCGGCGGCTCTTGCACCGAACTTCGGCGCGCCTATATAAACGGCGTCCGCGCCATTGAGCACTGCGATTCGGCCGATTCCGGCATCCTTTGCGGGGCAAAGCAACTCAATCCTGTTATTATTCTGCGGCAAAATCTTATCTCCTGACTAATGCTCACGGGATTGTAGTATGATACAGCCCGATTGCAAGGAGAAAGGCACCGCGTACCTGTTTTCAATACGGATGACACAAAGACGCTAAGATTTCTTGAATTTTGAATATGTCATTTTCAATTTGTGCTCAGCCATTTCTCTGCATCATCCACGTCTTTGTTTTCTTAAAGGTATCTCTCGCCCAGCATTTCGCCGCGCAGGCTTATTGTAACCTCGCGGATCGGCAGCTCGCTCTTTGCAATCGTTCTGGCCTTTTGCAGCGTTGCACTGAGGCCGTTGCAACATGGCACTTCCATCTTCACAACAGTTACACTGCGTGGTTTACCGGCGCTGAACATATCGGCGAGCTTGTCAACATAGCCGTCCTGACGGTCGAGCTTGGGGCAAGCTATTACGAGCCCTTTGCCCTTCAGCAACACCTGATGAAACTTGGCGTATGCGAAGGGAACGCAAGTGGCTGCGACAAGCACATCCGCCCCGCAAAACTGCTGAGCGTCAGGGCGCACAAGGTGCAGCTGGACAGGCCATGCATTCAGCTCGGAGGCACCGGAAACGGTATCCGCTGATTGGGGCGCGGCCGCTGGCGAGAAGCTCATGGCTTTTGCGCTCGGGCATCCGCCACCAAAATTCTGCGGCCTCGACGACGGGCAACCGCCGCCCTGCTTCGCTTTCATCGCAGCAGCTTCCTCCGCGCTTACTTCATACTCCTCGAATGTAATTGCATCCACAGGGCATTTGCCTATGCACTTGCCAAGGTGGTCGCAGGACAGCTCACGAACGAGCTTTGCTTTACCGTCAACCATCTCAATCGCGCCCGTCGGGCAGACGTTCGCGCATTTCTCGCATCCGATGCACGCTTCTTCGTCTATGTGTATTTTTGTTTTTTTCATTGTCTCTTAATCCTTTTGTTTTTTATTGCCGGCAAGTTCACGCCATGTACCTGTGAGCAGCAGAGCCAGCAGAACGACCGCCGAGCTGTTCATAAGCAGAGGAGAAGGCATTGCCATCTGTGTATTTACCATCTTGACGCCCATTTCAAGCGCGAAGTAGTCAACAATCATCCCCGCGGCCAGCGCGCTCACGACCACCGATACAAAGTACAGCACCGCACATCTTGCACCGAATTGCTTCCACATTACAACGTAGCTCGCGGCGTTGCTCGCAGGGCCTGTCATCAGAAAAACCAGCGCCGCGCCCGGGCTTATGCCCTTTATCAGCAGGGCAACCGCAATCGGCACTGACGCCGAAGAGCAAACGTATATCGGTATCCCCACAAGCACCATCAAAAGCAGCATCGGAAAGCCGCTCGAAACTTGCGATGTGAAGAAGTCCTCCGGAACAAGCGCCGTTATCAGCGCTGCTACAAGAAGCCCGATAAGCATTGCGCGGCCTGTTTCCTTGGGCAGATGTAAAAAGCCGAAGTCAAGAGCGCGAACAAAGATGTTGCCTCGCGGTTTCTTTGCTTCAGCCGACTTTCCGGACGAACAGCTCGAACAAGTCTGAGGCTCCGGCTTCTGCTCGGGGCCGCCGAACATATTCACTACCGTTCCACCCAGCACACCTGAGATAAACGCCGCAATCGGCCGTATAATTGCAAACACCGGCCCCATGAGGGAGTATGTGATCGCGATGGAGTCTATGCCGGTTTGAGGAGTCGAAATCAAAAACGACACCGCCGCACCGTTTCCGGCGCCCGCCTCCTTGAGAGACAGCGCCACCGGCATCACGCCGCACGAACAGAGCGGCAGAGGCACGCCGAAAAGCGATGCCTTTACCACAGCACCGAAACTGCGCTTGCCCAGATGCCTGCGGACAAACTCGCTTGAGAGAAACACACTCACCAGACCCGCCACTAAAAATCCAAGCAGCAGGTAGGGGCTCATCTCTGCGAGCAAGGCCCAGAAGTCTTTCAAAAATGTTGTTATGGTTTCCATATTTCAGCTCTTTTCTTCAATCTACCTGATATTATACTAAATCAGTCCTACATTACAAGTACGAACTATCAAAAAAAACGTTCGCTTTTCCAATTATAGCAGGTTGCAGAAATCTTGCCGGATTTTCTCTGCCGCTCTTGAATAGTCACGCGGATTGAAAATAATACCGGCTATGGAATTAGAAAACACAAGCGGCGTTATTTTTGATGTGAAGCGTTTTGCCCTGCACGATGGCCCCGGCATCCGCACGAGCATATTCCTTAAAGGCTGCCACCTTCGGTGCAAGTGGTGCCACAATCCAGAGAGCTGGCAAGCATCGCCAGAAATACGCTTAGCACAGGGGCTGTGCATCGGCTGCGGGGAGTGCGTCAAGGCCTGCCCGAACGGCGGCATCGGCCTGAACAAAAAACACATCAGCACCGAATCCAAACTTTGCGAGGGCTGCGGCGCATGCTGCGATGTATGCGTATCCGGTGCAAGGATACATATCGGCAGACGGATAACCGCGGGCGCAGTGCTCGAAGAGTTGCTCAAAGACAAAGTGCTCTACGAAGAGAGCAAAGGCGGCGTAACATTTTCCGGCGGCGAGCCGTTGCTCCAGATGGATTTTCTACTGGCGAGCCTTGCGCTTTGCAAAGAATCCGGCCTGCATACCACGCTTGATACAACCTGCTGCGTGAAGTGGGACGCTCTCGAAAAAACAATCCCCCTCACAGACCTCTACCTCGCCGACATCAAACACATTGACCCCGCAAAGCACACTGAATACACCGGCGCAGACAACTTGCTCATCCTGGCCAACATCAAACGGCTGGCGAAAGCCGGCGCCAACATTACAGTGCGCGTGCCCGTAGTGAACGGCTTCAACGACAGCGAGGAGGAAATCACACGCATTGCGGATTTCTGCTCATCCTGCGGTATAAATGCAATCGACCTGCTGCCATACAACGAAGGCGGCTTCGAAAAGCAGAAAACGCTCTTACGCGGCGGCACGATAAAGCGCTTCTTCCCTCTTGAAGAAGGCCTTGTTGAACAGCTCGCGGAGATGCTCAGCATGCGCGGTTTCATATCGACTGTCGGCGGATGAGGGCGAGGAGCGTTCGCAATTTGGTTAGCCGGCGTTCTAAAAATGGCCTTGAATAAAGTAAAGTTCGTCGTAACATTGATTTTCTAAAGACAATATCAGTTAGAGGACAAAAAAATGGCTTATTCATTAGGACTGGACTTCGGTTCAAACTCGGTCAGGTGTGTTGTAGTTGACACAGCAAACGGAAACGAAATCGGCGAATGCGTATGGGTGTACGAGACTGGTGAAATGGGCATCGTGCTCGACAGCTCCGACCACAACGTGGCAAGGCAAAACCCCGCCGACTACCTCAAAGGTACAGAGATCACAATCCTCGGCGCGCTTGCAGAGGCGAAAAAAAATCACGGATTCGATGCGTCGGACGTAATCGGCATCGGCTTCGACTGCACCGGCTCCACCCCTCTGCCGGTAAACGAGAAAAACGAAGCGCTCAGCATGACGCCGGAATTCGCCGGTAACGTCAACGCGTACGCCTGGCTCTGGAAAGACCACACCGGCTACAAGGAAGCGGCCGCGATAACAAAGACAGCCGCCGCCAAATACCCCGAATACCTCGCAAAGTGCGGCGGGACATACTCCTCTGAATGGCTGTACAGCAAGATCTGGCACTGCCTCAACGTTGACAAGGCTGTTTATGACGCCTCGCACTCGTGGGTAGAGATCTGCGACTGGATCCCCGCAATGCTTGCAGGCATCGACAACCCCGCCGATATGAAGCGTAGCCGCTGCGCCGCAGGACACAAAGCGATGTACTGCGAGGAATGGGGCGGCCTGCCCGCACAGGATTTCTTCGAGGCGCTCAGCCCCGAACTAACCGGCCTCAAGGCGAAGCTTTTTGATAAATCCTACACCAACGACGAAAAGGCCGGTGCGCTCTGCGCCGAATGGGCCGCGAAGCTCGGCCTCAAAGAAGGCGTAACTATCGGCGTCGGCGCGTTTGACTGCCATTACGGCGCCATCGGCTGCGGCATCGAGCCGGGCGTGATGGTGAAGACAATCGGCACAAGCACATGCGATGTTATCGTATGGCCGGCAGATAAGCCTCTGGCAGACATTCCTGGCATCTGCGGCATCGTTGACGGCTCCGTCCTTCCCGGCTGCTACGGCATCGAAGCAGGACAATCCGCCGTGGGCGACATCCTCAACTGGTTCGTAAACTACATACAGCCCGAAGGCAGGGAAGAAGGCACGCATCGTAAGCTGACAGAAAAATGCGCCAATATGAAGCCCGGACAGAACGGTCTGCTCGCTCTTGACTGGAACAACGGCAACCGCACGATTCTGGTTGACCAACGCCTCACCGGCCTGCTGCTCGGCCAGACCCTCCACACAAAACCTGAAGAAATCTACCGCGCCCTCATAGAAGGCACGGCGTTCGGCGCCCTGAAGATCATCAACCGCATCGAAGAGTACGGCGTAAAAATCAACGAAGTGGTATGCTGCGGCGGTATCGCGGAGAAGAACGATGTGTTTATGCAGATTTACGCGGACGTATTCAACCGCGAGATGAAGGTATCGCGCTCCGCTCAGAGCTGCGCTCTCGGCGCGGCAATCGGCGCGGCTGTCGCGGCGGGCGAGTTTCCTGATTTTGACAGCGCTCAGAAGCAGATGACCGGCGTGAAAGAGAAGTCTTACAGGCCGATTCCCGAAAACGTGAAAGTGTATGAGAAGCTTTTCGCTCTCTACTCACAGCTCCACGACGGCTTCGGCATCGAAGGTAGCTCAAACCTGGCGAATGTCATGAAAGACCTGCTCGACATCAAGGAGGCGGCCAATGCTTGAGGCCTTGAAAGAATCGGTATGCCAGGCCAATCTCGACCTCGTCCGCCACAACCTCATCATATTCAGCTGGGGTAATGTGAGCGGGATTGACAGAGACAAGGGGATAGTTGCAATCAAGCCGAGCGGAGTTGATTATGCAAGCCTGAGCCCGAAAGACATCGTGCTTCTCGACCTTTATGGGAACATTGTGGAAGGCAAGTTGAAACCCTCCAGCGACACCCCCACACACCTTGAGTTTTACAGGCAGTGGAAAGATGTTGGCGGCGTCTGCCATACACACTCGCCCTTCGCAACGAGCTTCGCGCAGGCAAAACGGGAGATTCCCGCTCTCGGTACCACACACGCCGACTACTTCTACGGCACAATCCCCGTAACAAGGGATATGACCGAAGCGGAGATTAAAACAGACTATGAGCTCAACACAGGTAAGGTGATTGTGGAAAGGTTCAGCGGCATTGACCCGATGAGCATCCCCGCCGTTCTGACAGCCTGCCACGGCCCATTTACCTGGGGCAAAACGGCGGCTAAGAGCGTGGAGAATGCGGTTGTGCTGGAAAACGTGGCGATGATGGCAGCCTGCGTATTCGGCGTAAACCCGAACGCCGCGCCTCTAAGCAGCGCCCTGCTCGATAAACACTACCTACGCAAGCATGGCGCTACCGCCTACTACGGACAAAACTGACAACGCTTAATACTTCGCAGTATTAATACATATGCGGCGGCCCGAAGCGACATCGTTTCGGGCCATTTTTTATATTTATAATTACAGGAGCCCTCCTCTAATCAATGTTGGTTACCTTCACCAGCATCTCAAGCTCTTCGGGGTTGTGTGAGTATGCGCGGGCGCGGTTCACGCCGATATGGCCCTCGTTTATCAGCCTCGCGAGCGACATATTGAAGCTGTGCATACCATCATGCCCCTCTTTTATAACGTCAGAGAGCTGGGATTCCTTATCCTCATCCTTGAGATATTGCCGCACGGCAGGCGTATTGACAAACACCTCTGTAGCCGGAATCACACCAACTTCCTTCTTTTCGCTCGGCAGAAGCATCTGATTCATAATGGAGAGCAGGTTGTAGCTGAGATTCAGCCGCACAGCATCATGCTCGGCCTCGTTGAAGAAGTTCAGTATTCGGCTGAATGTCCAAGCGGCGGTTGCCGTGTGGAGGCTCGTGAGCACGAGGTGCCCGGTCTCGGCGGCCTTGATAGCGGCGTGAACGGTCTCGGCGTCCCTCATCTCGCCAATCATAATAATATTCGGGTCTTCCCTGAGCACCGCTCTCAGCGCTTCAGCATAGTCTTTGAAGTCCAGGCCCATCTCGCGCTGATGCACAAGGCCTTTAGTGTCGCGGAAGACAAACTCCACGGGGTCTTCGATTGTGATAATGTGCTTTTCGGAGTGTCTGCTGAGGTAGCCGACCATCGCGGCGAGTGTGGAAGACTTTCCGCTTCCCGTCTCCCCGCCCACGATAACAATCCCTTTCATCTCGGGATTCTCCATTACCGCCCTGTAAATCGGGGGCAAATTCAGCTCCTCAAAGCTCGGTATCTCGTACCTGATTCTGCGCATCGCCACGGCCAGCTTACCCATCGTGTTATAGACCTGCATACGGTATCTTATGGGCTTACCGTTGTAGAGAGTTTCATAGGAATAATCAACAGAGCCATTTTCTTCGAGCAACTTTGCGCAACGCACCTTCTGCCTTTCGTGCATTGTTGTCTCAAGGACAACTCGCAGGTTTTCATCTGTCAGCACGGCTCCATCGCCACCGAGAGAATGCAGGGCACTGTTGATTCTCAGACGCACCCCCTGGCCGGAGGTCAGATGAATATCCGAAGACTGGTACTTTTCCGCCGCCGCAATAATGCTATCCAACATGGACATGTCGCTTCTCCTGTTTTTTCAGGGACAATCCTGTATTCCAAAAAACGCTCGCCGAGCAGTATAACATATCGGCGGATAGTTGGCAATGGTAAGATTACAAATTCACGGGCAATCGTGCAACGTTGTGCTACCAGTAAATATCAAAGGCCGATATTTTAAAAGTGGGCTTGCGGTGAGTAATTTTCATTTGCGCCTGCCTTTTTTTTTGTTAGAATTGCAATAATTGTCTTCTGCGAGCGTCTTATATTCGTCAGCAGTCGAAGAATTTACGTTTCTCTTAGAAGGAAATGGACCGCGTTGATTTGAGCAATACAACTACTCAGCAAACTGATAAGGATGGCGCTCTGCCGTTTCACGCAAGAGGCCCCCGCTCGGATTCTGTAATCAAACGGCGCTACGAGCTGAAATACAGGATTGACGAGGCTACCGCGCACTTGGTCCAGAGCTACATCAGCTCGTACATCCCGTTAGATAAATACTCCGTTGGTGTGCCGAACAACGCCTATATGATTTCCAGCCTCTACCTCGACTCCCCCGATTATGCCCTTTGCAAGGAAACGCTTGAGGGCAAAGTGAAGCGTTGCAAGTTGCGGATTCGCTGCTACGACGACAAACCCGATTCGCCATGCTTCTTTGAGGTTAAAAGGCGCCTGAACATGGTTATCATGAAAGACCGCGCTTATGCCAACAAGATGAAGGTTGAAAGCATCCTGCGCAATGGCCACGCAGGCGGCGGCCCCGCCTCAAACTCAAAAGACCTCAGACAATTTCTGCTCTACACCTACTCATACCACGCGAGGCCGAAAGTGCTCGTGCGATATATGCGCCAGGCATACGAATCAACCGACATTAATCGCCTGCGGATTACGTTCGACAGGGAACTCGCTTTCAAACCCACAGACCGCTGCGAGGTTACAACCGGTGGCCATGGCTGGCAGAGAGTACCGATAAATTTCGTGGTGTTGGAAATTAAATTTACAGACAACTACCCGAGATGGGTAAGCGATATGACAAAAGATCTCAATTTGCAGTATTCCTCAATGAGCAAGTACTGCTCGAGCGTTCTATCATCGAACTTTATGGGCGCAGACCCTTACGAACTATAAGCACAGGAAAACTAAATGGACTCAATATGGCAGGCAATAGAAACCGTTTCCTCTTTCGGTAGCGCACAGACAACAAGCTCTATAATACTTTCGGTAATTCTGTCTTTTGTATTCGGGCAGCTTGTTGCCTGGCTCTACTACTTCACCCACACCGGTGTGTCATATTCGCGCTCGTTTGTACAGTCTCTGATACTCATAACTGTAGTGGTTTCTCTGGTTATGAACACAATAGCCGGCAGCTTTGTTGTGGCAGTAGGGCTGATGGGGGCGCTGAGCATCATCCGATTCAGGAATATGATCAAAGACACGCGCGACATCGCCTTTATTTTTATGGCTCTGGTTCTCGGTATGGCATGCGGCTCGCAGAGGTTCCGCGTTGCGATTATCGGTGCCGTCGCGCTCACGGTGATCGTTCTGTACCTCTACTTCTCAGAGTTTGGCTCACACCGCCGGCACAACGCGTTTTTACGCTTCAACGCGATGAGCAGCGAGCATGCCAAAATTGAGCCTCTGCTCAAAAAATACTGCTCGGAACACACCCTCATCTCTTCACATAAAAGCGACTGGCCCGAAGGGAGTACAGAGTACTCATACCAGATAATGGTAAAGAATATCGATGGCAATGAAAAAATGCTCGCCGAGCTTGAAACGCTCGAAGGCATAGACAACATATACCTTTCTGTTCAGGAACAGCTCTTGCAGATATAATTAAGGATTTGGCTGAAGATATGATTTCAAAACACACAGTATCAAACATCTTTCAGGTGGGCATCTGGCTGATTGCAGTCGTTGTTTCGGGGATGCTCTTTGTCAACGAGACAGACCGCACCGTTCTCCGCGGCATCGCTTACAGCTATGAGCAGCCTATAAACGCTGTAGAAACCGGTTACATCCGCTCAATTAACGTCAAGCTTTATGAGCGTGTTACCAAAGGGCAGACGCTTGCGGTAGTCAAGGAAAACACAATTGCGAGGGAAGAGTATATCAATGCAAACCTTGAGGCGCAGAGGGCTACTGCCGAAGCGGAGCTTGAGCAACTCAAGGCAGAGCTTGCCGCCGCAGAGGTTGAGATTGCGCAGGAACAGGGACAGCTTGCTGATGAAAAACTTGCAATGAACCGCAGGTTGAACGTGGATTGGGAAGAGGCTCGCTTTGCAGTTCTTGAAATCAAGGCAGATCTCGCTCCCGAGAAACTTGAGCTGAAAGACCTTCAGGTACAGATTGACATTGTCAAAAAACTCATCGCATCCGATGCGGCAGAGCAGTACGAGCTGGAAGTCGCTATGGCAGCGTACGAGAGAACTTCCGCGCAGGTAGCCGCGCACGAGCAACTTCTTGCCCAGGCAGAGAAGAATCTCGCCGCCGCACAGGCTCGCCTCGACGAGGCCGCCCCCTATATCCCCCTCTCGCCGAAGCTCGCGGACGCAAGGCTTGAGCCTATCCGTAAGGCTATTATAGTGCAGGAGATGACGATCGAAGAAATACTCAAACAGCGCGATATTATCGTGCTTACGGCCCCCTTTGACGGCTATATAAACGAAATGATCTGTCTGGAAGGCCAGACGGTAGTCCGCGGCGACCCGATTATGACGGTCGTTAAGGAGAGGCCGGAGTATGTCGTGGCGTGGCTCAACGAAAATCAGCGTGCAAAGGTGAATCAGAAAGTTGAAATCGTGTCGTTGTCGAATATGAATCAGGCGTTTGAGTCGCAGATAAGCGATGTAAGCCCTTCTATCGCCGAGCTTCCTGAACGACTCTGGCTTAATCCGAAGGTGCCGGAGTATGGCCAGACGATAACCATTCCATTCCAGCCTGATTTTGCCTGCCTGCACAATGAGATGGTGGGAATAAAGCTGAAGAGGCGCTGAGAGCATGAAAAAAGGCGTTTACATAATTCTTGCCATTGCCTCAGCTATAATGGTATGCGGTTGCAATGCGGACATCGAAAAAACCACCGCCGAGACAAACAAAAAAGTTGATAAGATAATCGCTCGGGCACAGGAAACAGCCCCCGCCGATTATGATGTTGCCGTGAGCCCTCTGAAAGACTCCAAAGAACCGGAGCAGACGACCGTAATCAGCGGCGAGATTACCCTTGCAGACGCCGTAAAACTGGCCCTTGCCAACAACCGCGCTTACCGTGCCGAGCGCGACAAGCTTTATCTCAGCGCCCTTTCCCTCATCGACGCAAGACACCTCTACGAGCCGAACGTACTGCTCGGCGGCACCTCCGCTTACGACAAGAGCGACTCGGGGACATCCTCCACCAACGATCAGGAAGAAACAGAAACATACGGCTCAGCGGCTATGCAGCAGCTTCTCGCGAGCGGTGCAAGCGTTGCGACGGATGTGGGCCTGGGCTGGGTGGATGTGCTCAGCGGCGATTACAGTAGCGGCTTTTACTCCGTTTTCAATGCAACTATTACACAGCCGCTCCTCAGAGGCGCAGGCAGAGAAATAGCTCTCGAAAGCCTCACACAGGCACAGAGAAACACAGTATATGAAGTTCGTTCGTTTAACAGGTATTCGGATCTCTTTGTAGCGCAGGTGGCTTCGGAGTACTTCCGAATACTCGCCGACAGCGAAATCCTTGCAAATACCAAAACGTATAACGAAAGCCTCAAAGAGATGTACGCGCAACTCGAAAAACGCGCCGAAGCCGGCCTTTTGCCGCGCCACGAGCTCGAACAGGCGAATCAAGATATTATTGATTCGCAGGCCAAGCTCAACAAAGCACAAATGGAATACCGGAACCGACTTGATGATTTCAAACTCCTTCTGGCTGTTTCACCCGAAAGCGAAATCACTTTGTCGAGCAACGAGCTGGAAGCCGTGAGAAAGGCACTTAAAAACCCTGTCGAGATGGATATGAACCAGGCTGTCGAGATGGCGCTCTGGCAGCGCGCAGACCTCATAAACAGCTCCGACTCCATCACAGATGCCGAGCGCAAGGTGCACGTGGCGGAGGATGCGCTGAGGGCAGAGCTGAATATCGCGGGTCTGGCAGGCGGCCGCAACTTGGACGGCAAAACCGCTTCGGATAATTATCGGCTGAGCCTTGAGCTTGATTTACCTATAGACCGCACAACAGAAAAGACACGATGGCAGGCCTCTCTGCTTGCCTTAGTGCAGGCGCAGAGAGATTATGCCGCACTTGAAGACCTCGCCGCCGCTGAGGCGCGCAAGGGCGTGCGCGATATGGAGCTGTCCAGAGAACGCTATGAGATCGAATTGCGCGGCTGTGAACTGGCGCGTAAGCGGTCGAATTCAACCGCCATGCTCCTGCAATACAACAGAGCAAACACACGTGATTTGCTTGATGCAAAAGAAGATTTTATCGACGCACAGGACAACGCTAACGATGCCATGAGCAACTATATAAGCGCAACGCTGCGGCTCCTCGCCGACACAGGCTCGCTCAAGCTCAACACCGCAGGCACCCCGAACCTCGCGCTCTCAAACTCTAACTGACAGCACTGGACTATATTTCTACACAGGCCGCACTCGATTTATCGGTGCGGCTTTTTTATTGCGTAACATCGCGCGCAATTATGAAAGACTCCGGAATTCTTTGCACCCGAAATGCCCTGTTTGCGGGTTGTCAAACAGGCGGGAATACGTATCATAAGCCCGAATACAATCATCATACGAAGGGAAATAACGGTGAAAAGAATCTGTCTTATCCTGCTTCTGGCGAGCTATGTATTTGCAAATCCGTCTGACTATGTAAACCTGTTCACCGGCACCGCCGGCGACAGCGGCCAGCTCTACCCTGGCGCCTGCCTGCCTGCCGGACTTGTGAAGCTGAGCCCCGAGATGAAAGGTGGCAACTTCGCCGGCTACGAATACAACAGCGATACGCTGCTCGGTTTCGCTCATACCCGCATCGGTGGTGTAGGCTGCTCGGGCGCGGGCGGCAATATCCTCATCCTGCCCACGCTCGACGGCAAGAAAGAACAGCGGATAAACAAGCGTAGCGAAACAGCATCACCAGGGCGCTACGAAATTACGCTCGAAAGCGGCATTACCGCGCGTCTGACAGCGAGTATGAGGGTCGGCATGCACTCCTACAGCATACCAGAAGGCAATCTCGGCACAACGATTCTCATCGATGCAACCCGCTCGCGCGAAGGTGCGCGGGAGTACAGCCTCAGCAAACAAAGCCAGCGCCTGCTCACAGGCCACATTAAAGGCAAGAACGTCTGCGCGCACGGCTGGTACACCTTGTATTTTGCGATTATGTTCGACTGCGACGCCTTCGATATGACAGTGAACGATGGCAAAGCAAGCTGCTTCTTCGATACAATCGACGACCGTGAGATCAAAGTGAAAGTGGCGCTGAGCCCGATAAGCGAGGAACAGGCCGTGCGCGAGTGCGAAGATGATATGCGGGGCTGGGATTATGAGGCTGTCTGCGCGAATGCGAGGGCATGCTGGGATGAGTTACTCGGCAGGGTGGAAGTGAGCGATAAGGGCCCGCGCGCGGAGAAGTACAAGGAGTTGCTTTACACCTGCCTGTACCGCTCGCTGCTCTTCCCGATGAACGTTACCTCAAGCTCGGGAGAATACCGTCTTGCAGGCAATGAAGACCAAATCCGCCAAGCCATAGATACCGCCCCTGACTACCAGCACTACTCCGGTTGGAGCAGCTGGGACGACTACCGCAAATTTGCGCTGATTTCCCTGATCGCTCCCGAAATCACCGGCAATATCGCCCGCTCTATAGCCGAGTGGTTCAGAGACGGGGCCCCTTGCGCCTGGGCAGATGGATACTGGCCGGCGCCGAGCGTGCGCAATGAATTCCTCAACACCGTCCTGCTCGATGCATATATGAAAGGACACAGAGATTTCGATCTCGCAGGCGCATACAAAAACCTGCTCGGCACAGTGCAAGGCAATGATCAGGTTGAAAAGCCGTATCAGGCGTGGGTTGTGATGAGGTTTGCAGAAGTTCTCGGCAAAGATGAAGATGTAAAGCGGCTGCGTGAACAGGCGCTCGGCTACGAGAAGTACTGGGTGGCAGATCAGAAAGACGGCCAGGGCAATGTGCGCGGCTTCTTCACAAAAGACGGCAAGCCTGTAGCGCCGGAATCAGTGGACAGGGTCGATGCACATCTCTATCAGGGCAACCTCTGGCACTACCGATTCTTTGTGCCGCATAATATAGCGGGGCTGGCTCGTCTGCGCGGCGGCTCCGAGCTACTGGCCGAAGATCTGGAATACTACTTCGACAACGACTTCCATATGGCCGTAAACGAATCACCTCTGGCGTATCCGTATCTCTTCAGCTATCTCGGCAAGCCCTGGCTCACGCAGAAATGGAGCAGGCATTTCACCACGGACAAAGTACGCTCGGTGTATCACAACCACGGCACCTTCAGGGAGCCGATCGTGCGCGAAATATTCACCTCCAACCCCGAAGGCTGGCTACCAACAATGGATGATGACGCCGGCGCGATGAGCTCGCAGTTTGTACTCTCGGCGCTGGGATTGTATCCTGCATGCGTGGGCGAACCATACTATATTATCGGCTCGCCTGTGTTCAAGGACGTGCGGCTGAATCTCGGCGGAGGCACGTTCCGCATCAAGGCAGACGGCAACAGCGATGCAAATCGCTATGTGCAGTCGGCAAGGCTCAACGGCAAAGACTTCAATGAAAGCTACCTCACTTATCAGCAGATTGCCGGCGGCGGCCTGTTGGAGCTAATAATGGGACCGGAGCCGAACAAGGATTGGGCTAAGGATTCGATCCCGCCATCAATGGAATGATACGAGGCGAATGGTTGTTCCTGCCGTAAAAATGCCTGCGATACGGCAAGCCAAACGGAGCCGCGCGAGCCGTTCGCGCGAAGAATAATACTTAATAGCCCCGTACGCTGCGGGCATAAAAAAAGGCAGACCTGAATCTGCCTAACATAACATCACTCAATTCATACCGTACAGTCATCATTGTGGTTAACCAAGCCACAATACGGATGATACCAATATTTGCCTCGGTTAAAAGGCCATTTTGCGTACCTGTCACTCACCATTTTGCGAACGCACCTCCTCTGACAACGCTATAACGGGGGTTGTTGTGCAGTATTATTATGGTTCATCACGAAATGGGGCTGTCTGTACAGAACATCGACTGTCTTCGGGAACAGCAAACACCGGCTCGGCATTTTTCCTCGTTCGCGGCGAAAAACAATTTGAATTGACACAAAGCGGCCGCGGTGGATAATTACGAACAAGCATTAACTTAATCAAGGGAATAAAATGACGCATAAAACCGCATCCGAAGCAAAAATCTGCATCATAACCGTAACCGGCAAGGATAAAGTCGGCATAATTGCGCGTATAAGCAATGAGCTGGCGGCGCTGGCGGTAAACATAATAGATGTGAACCAGAAAATCATGAGCGAAGAGCTGTTCGTTATGACGATGGCGGCCGATTTCGCAAGCTCTGACGCCTCAATCGCGCAGGTACGCGATACACTGGCGAAGGTGGCAGAGGAGATGGACCTGCGCATAAACTGCCAGGACGAGCGCATCTTCGCCGCAATGCACAGGGTGTGAGCTTGCATAAAGGCAACCTCTATGACGGCATCCCCACCGCCCCGCTCGGCGAAGAGCTGCTTACGGGGCTCGTTGCAAGCGACGGGCTTCGCATAATGCGCATCGTCTCTGACGGGCAGGCATCTGCCGAGGACTTCTGGTACGAACAGGACGACAACGAATGGGTGCTTCTGTTGAAAGGCGAGGCTGTTATCGAGCTTGAAAGCGGCAAAACGCAAAGGCTCACCGCCGGAGATTATGTATTCCTGCCCGCCGGAGAGAAGCACAGAGTTGCCTCAACAAGCAAAACAGAAAAGACCATCTGGCTGGCCGTTCACTTCGATTGAGACAGGCTGCAAACGCAACATAATTGTCAGCATATGCGGATTGATGTTGCATATAAACAGGCATTCATATAATCAGTGATTGTCGAATTTCATTTTGCGAAATAACAACTGCAACATAAGGAGTTATGTATTATGTGCGGGATAGTGGCATATATTGGAAATAAAAAGGCGGAGCAGGTTCTTGTGGACGGGCTCAAGAGGCTCGAATATAGAGGCTACGACTCTGCCGGCATAGGCTTGATGGGAGCGGGCGAGATAAGGGTCGTCAAGCAGAAAGGCCGTATCGCAAACCTCTGCGAACTGCTCGAAGGGCAGAGCTTCCCCGAGACCTGCGGAATCGGCCATACACGCTGGGCCACACACGGAGAGCCGAATCAAATAAACTCGCACCCCCACCTCGACTACACAGGCAAAATATGCCTTGTGCATAATGGTATTATAGAAAACTACGTCTCGCTGAAGAAACTGCTGAAAGAGGAAGGCGCCACATTCAAAAGCGACACCGATACGGAAGTCGTCGCGAACCTCATCGGCTACTTCTACAAAAAAAACCACGTTTCCGAAGGCCAGAACGCCTTTGTACTCGCAGTACAGAAGGCCTTAAGCCAGGTAGTCGGCACATATGGTCTGGCAATCCTCTGCACTGATTACCCGGATGTCATCATCGGCGCCAAAAAGGGCTCACCGCTTATTATCGGCGTTGGCGAGGACGAAAACCTCCTCGGCTCGGACGCATCGGCGATTGTCGAGCACACCAAACAGGCAATATATCTCAAAGATGACGAGATGGCAATCATCACAAGAGATGATGTAGTCATAAAGACCATCCACAACAAAGACATTGAGAAAGAGCTTCAGGAGATAGACTTCTCCCTCGATGAAATCGAACTCGGCGGCTACGAACACTATATGCTCAAGGAGATCTTCGAGCAGCCCGAAGCGCTGGCAACCTGCCTCAAAGGCAGGCTCGATCTCAGCAACAACAAAATCATTCTCGGGGGCATCGACCAGATCTCCCGCCAGATCACGACCACAAAACGCATCATATTGACCGGCTGCGGCACGGCCTGGCATGCGTGCCTTGTGGGTGAGTATCTCATCGAACGCCTCGCGAGAATCCCGGTTGAAGTGGAGTATGCGAGCGAACTGCGCTACCGCAACCCGATAATCGAAGAGGGTACAGTGGTAATCTGCGTAAGCCAGTCCGGCGAGACCGCCGATACGCTCGCCGCGATTGAGATGTGCAAGGAGCGTGGAGCAACGGTTCTGGGCGTAGTGAATGTAGTCGGTTCGACAATCGCCCGCACGACCGACGCAGGTGTGTATCTGCGCGTCGGGCCGGAAATCGGCGTTGCAAGCACGAAGGCTTTTACCGCGCAGGTGGCCATTCTTACTATGCTCGCAATCGAGCTTGGCAGAAGGAGACACCTCGACGACTCCCGTACTGCCCAGCTCATACACGACCTCGCCAAAATCCCCGACCTGATCGGGGAAGTACTGAAATGCTCAGACCAAATCCGCGCTATCGCGGCTCAATGCTGCGACAAAGAAAACTGGCTCTTCCTGGGCCGCGGGTACAACTACCCCACCGCGCTTGAAGGAGCGCTCAAGCTCAAGGAGATCAGCTATATCCACGCCGAAGGGCTCCCCGCGGCGGAAATGAAACACGGCCCCATCGCTCTTATCAGCAAAGGCATGCCGGCGGTGTTCGTGGCAACTAAAAGCGACAACTACGACAAGATCATCAGCAACATCGAGGAGGTGCGCGCGCGCGGCGGCAGGACGATCGTTATCGCAAACTACGGCGATGAGGAAATCGAAGCCTACAGCGACTACATCATCCGTATCCCGAATGTTGATGACGCACTTGAACCGCTCGTTGCGGCTGTTCCGTTGCAGTTGCTCGCATACCACTGTGCAGTATTGCGTGGGCATGATGTGGACAAGCCTCGCAATCTTGCCAAAAGCGTTACGGTAGAATAGAATGCTTCACTCGGCCGGCAGAATAACCGTCGCGACATGTCAGTTTGAGGTGTCTGCGAAAATCACGCGAAACCTGGAACAAATGAAGCGGCAGACGCTTGAGGCAGCCCGCCGCGGTGCGGAGCTTGTGCATTTCTCCGAATGCTCACTGAGCGGGTATGCCGGCGTTGACTACGATTCATGGCAGTTCTTCAACTGGGCCAAACTCGAAGAGGCCTGCCGACAAATGCAGGCTCTGGCGCGCGAAGAGGGCTTGTGGCTTGTGTTCGGCAGGGCAAGTCGAAGCGAGGAGTATTCAAAGCCATACAACAGCCTCTATGTAATCAATCCTGAAGGCGAAGTTGAATGCCGCTACGATAAGCGCTTCTGCACGCCCGGAGATCTCGCTTTCTACCAGCCTGGCGAGAGGTTCGTTACCTTCACGGTAAACAATGTCGTATGCTCGGTGCTGATTTGCTACGATGTGCGCTTTCCCGAGCTGTACAGAGAGCTCAAACGGCTCGGCGTGCAATGCATTTTTCAGTCGTTCTACAACGCAAGGCAGGATCATATGAGTGTACACAGGGATATTATGCGCCAGTCGATGCAGTGCCGCGCCGCGACGAACTACTTCTGGGTCAGCATGACAAACTCCTCTACGCCGATCAGCCCGTATCCGAGCTGCTTCATACGACCCGATGGTGTTATCGCGGAACAGTGCAGAGAAAATAAAATCGATATGATCATCAATACCGTTGACACTTCGCAGAGCTTTTACGATGCCTCCGCCCCCTTCCGCGATGACGCAATGAACGGCAAACTCAACAACGCCTGACAGTTTATGTCGGTGAAGTCAAATAGGGTCGTAGGGGCGCTGTTCGTCGCGCTCTTGTTGCTGTTTACGTAATATTAGCGGGGCGCTTGCGCGCCTCCGCTCTGCGCGAACGGCCCGCGTCAAATGCAAAAAAAACGAGCCCCATACGGAACCCGCTTTTCAAAACGGAGAGAGGGGGATTCGAACCCCCGGTACGGCTTAAAACCGTACACACCCTTTCCAAGGGTGCACCTTCAGCCACTCGGACACCTCTCCACGAAGTATTAACAGAAGGCTAATCAAGCTCGATGTCTTTTAATTTCTGCCTCTGAGCCGCGATTTCTGTTCTCCTTCTCTTGAAGAAGTTGCTGAGCATAAGAGAGCAGGGCTCCGCGAGCACTCCCGCGGTAACATCGACTCTATGATTGAGCCTGTCATCCTGAACTATATTGTATAAAGAACGCACCGCGCCGGTTTTCTCATCGTCGCAGGCATATACGAGCCTGTCGATTCTCGCAAGAACAAGCGCCCCTGCGCACATCGAACATGGTTCCAGCGTAACATACATCGTACAGCCGTGAAGCCGCCAGGAGCCGACATATTCGGATGCCTGCGTGATGGCTATCATCTCGGCGTGGGCTGTCGGGTCTTTCAGAAGCTCGCGTTGATTGCAAGCCCTCGCGATTACCCTGCCCTGATAAACGATACAAGCCCCAATCGGAACATCGCCGTTTTCCTCGGCAATCTGTGCCTGTTTAACGGCCTCAAGCATATAATGCTCATCCGGCTTGGGGCTTGATTCTGTTATATTTCGCATACGATGTATCGTTTAAGTACCCCCTAGGGGAATCGAACCCCTGTTTCCGGGATGAGAACCCGACGTCCTGGGCCACTAGACGAAGGGGGCGTACTTCAGTTATTAAGTAGCGATGGGTGGACTCGAACCACCGACCTTAGGTTTATGAATCCTATGCTCTAACCAGCTGAGCTACACCGCCGCCTGCGAGAACTGCGAATTCTACGGATAATCACCGGCAGTTCAAGAAGAAAATTGCTCCTCGGGAACATTTTCTCACAGCCGGTGGCTACGGCGGGCAAGCGCGGATTGTTGTAAAGCGAGCAAAATTAGTTATAATCGGCGTACATATTTCGACTCAAAGAAAAAAACACATAAACAAAATACTATCGGAGAAACGATATGAGCCAGGAAATGAACGGGCAGGTCGCAAGCTGCATCGAAAAGATTCGCCCCATGCTTAGGGCTGACGGCGGTGATATTGAGCTTATCGAAGTTACAGAGAACAACGACGTGAAAGTACGCCTTCAAGGCGCTTGCCGCGGCTGCCCTGGCGCAAGAATGACGCTCAAAATGGGCGTTGAACGCAGGCTTAAAGCCGAGGTGCCGGGCGTTGGCGATGTTATCGCCGTTGACTGACACAAAGCAACCGACGTAAACACTGAAAGACTTACCCCCCCCTCTGCGGCGCCAAAGCGCGGCCGAGGAGGGTTGGTGTGCGTACCGAAAACCGTAAATTTAACAAACGAGCTATAAAATGCACAGTAAGATAATCTGGACAAAAATTGACGAAGCCCCTGCACTGGCAAGCTACGCGCTGCTGCCGATCGTTCAAGCATACTGCAAGGCCTGCGACATCGAGATTGACACAATGGACATATCCTTCGCCGGTAGAATAATCGCAAACTTTCCCGACAACCTCACCGAAGTGCAACGCCAGAGCGACGACCTTGCCCAGCTCGGAGAGCTCGTCAAACAGGAAAACGCCAACATTATCAAGCTACCGAATATCAGCGCATCCATCCCGCAGCTGCAAGCGGCCATCAAGGAGCTTCAGGAGCTCGGCTACGACATCCCCGACTACCCCCACGAGGCGAACACAGATGAGGAAAAGAAACTCATCGCGCGGTTTGCCAGGGTGCTCGGTTCTGCGGTTAATCCCGTTCTGCGCGAGGGCAACTCGGACAGACGCGCCGCAAAGAGCGTAAAGAAATTCGCGAAGAAACACCCGCACAGAGGTATGAAGCCTTGGACAAAGGGCAACAAGACAGATGTTGCCTGTATGGCTTGCGGAGATTTCTACGGCTCGGAGAAGGCCGTTACCGTGCCAGATGAAGACAGCATTTCGATTGTGTTTGAGGCCGCCGACGGCTCCCTGATAAAGACGCTGAAAAGCTCGTTTGCTCTCAAGGCCGGAGAAATCATCGATTCGGCTGTAATGAACGTGCACAAGCTGGAAGAATTCTACGCTGAGCAGATTGAAAACGCCAAGTCGCAGAATTTGCTTCTCTCCCTGCACCTCAAAGCGACGATGATGAAGGTTTCCGACCCGATAATGTTCGGGCACTGCGTCCGCGTTTACTACAAAGACGTTCTCGACAAACACGCAGGCACCCTCGCGCCGCTCGGAATCAACCTCAACAATGGCCTCGACGACCTCCTCGCCAAAATCACTTCTCTTGATAAGGCAAAGCAGACCGAAATACTCGCAGACATAAACGCGCTCTACAAGACGAGCGCCCCGCTTGCGATGGTTAATTCCGACAAGGGCATCACAAACCTCAGCGTACCCAACAACGTAATCGTTGACGCATCAATGCCCGTGGTCATTCGCGACGGCGGAAAGATGTGGAACGCGGCCGGCGAGCTCGCGGAAACTCTCGCTCTCATCCCCGATCGCTCCTACGCGCTCATTTACAAAGCAATCATTGACGACTGCAAAGCCAACGGCCAATTTGACCCTGCCACAATGGGCAGCGTGTCGAATGTGGGGCTGATGGCGCAGAAGGCCGAAGAATACGGCTCACACGACAAGACTTTTGAGGCCGAAGGCGCGGGCGTAATCCGTGTGGTAAACAGCGCCGGCGAAATCATCATGGAGCAGAGAGTCCAGGCGGGCGATATATTCAGAATGTGTCAGACAAAAGACGCGCCCATACGCAACTGGGTGGAGCTGGCCGTCGCGAGGGCCAAGGCAACCGGAAACCCCGCAATTTTCTGGCTCGACGCCAACCGTGCACACGACCGCGAAGTGATAGTGAAGGTGAACGAGTATCTGCCGCTCTGTAACACAGAAGGCCTCGACATCCGCATTATGGAGCCTGTCGAAGCGATGAAATTCAGCACCGCGAGATGTCGTGCGGGCCTGGACACAATCAGCGTAACCGGAAACGTGTTGCGCGACTACCTCACTGACCTGTTCCCGATTCTTGAACTTGGCACAAGCGCGCGTATGCTTTCTATCGTACCATTGATGAACGGCGGCGGCCTCTACGAGACAGGTGCCGGCGGCTCGGCTCCCAAGCTCGCCGCTCAATTGCACGAGGAAAATCACCTGCGCTGGGATTCGCTCGGCGAATACTGCGCTCTGGTACCGTCCTTTGAGCAGGTTGCCGCGAAAGCTGACAACCCCAAGGCGAAAGTACTCGCCGATACACTTAACATCGCCATCACAGAATACCTCGAAAACGCAAAGTCTCCCTCACGAGTAGCCGGCGAACGCGACAACCGCGGCAGCAACTTCTTCCTGTCTATGTACTGGGCAAGAGCGCTTGCCGACCAGGACGTAAACGCCGAACTAAAAGCGAAATTCAGGCCGGTTGCCGAGGCGCTCGAAGCGAATCAGGAAAAGATCGAGCTTGAGATGCTTGAGGTGCAGGGCAGGCATGTAGAGCTGGGCGGATACTACAAGCCGCTTGACGAGCTGGCAATCGCCATCATGCGCCCCAGCGAGACATTCAACAGCATCATAGACGGAATTTAAGACTGTGTTGAAGGCGTGGTACAGGCTGATAAGTGCCGAGAAACTGAACGTTGCCGGCTATCCGGCAATGGCCATTCTCAAGGCGCTTGCCTGCCTGTACCGCTATGCCGTCTGTCGGCGCAACGACCGCTTCGACCGCAGGCTCAATGAGTCCGTAATGATAAGCAGGCCGGTACTCAGCGTGGGCAATATAACCGCCGGCGGAACGGGCAAAACGCCCATCGTGATTTTGCTTTGCGAAATGTTTAACGACGCCGGTTTGAAGGTCGCTGTGCTTACGCGCGGATACGCCGCAAAAGACGGCTTCGCTGATGAACCGGAAGAGATAAAACTCGCCTGTCCTTCCGCGAAAGTATATGTAAATCCGAGCAGAGTTAAAGGCGCCGAAGAAGCACTTGCCGCCGGCCCTCCCGATATATTCGTCATGGACGACGGTTACCAGCACCGCCAACTCCACAGAGATATAAACCTGCTCGTAATCGACGCAAGCTGTCCTTTCGGATTCGGGCGTCTGCTGCCTGCAGGGCTGCTCAGAGAGCCGCTCAGCTCAATCGGCCGCGCCGACATCTGCTTTATAACGAAAGGCGAAATGGTCTCCGAAGAGAGACTCGGCGAAATCGAACAGCAGGTACATTCGATAAAGAATATTCCAATCGTCCGGACGAGACAGGCGCCGGCAAAAGCAGTTCTGCTTGACGGCACAACCCTCAGCCCCGCCGAGCTGTGCGGCAAAAAGGCCTTTGCATTCTGCGGTATCGGCAACCCTAAGAGCTTCTTCAATATGCTCAGGAATGCCGGCATTGAGCTGGCCTGCACAAAAGCCTTCCCCGACCACTACAGCTACAGCGCCGAAGAAATTAAGCAAATGCTTTACAAGGCAGGCAATGTCGATATAATCCTCATGACAAGAAAGGACTACGTGAAGGTTTCACGCCTCTCTGATGATGCCGAAATAGCGAAGGCATCCGGGAAAATGGGGTATATCGAGCTTGGCCTCAAAATAACGAAGAATTCGGACGCACTGTCTGATGTTCTTCTAAAAATTGGAGAAATGACATTATAGAAAGTAGCAAGCAGCTCAGCGAAGACCGGCTCGCGGAAGCCGTTACCGCCCTGCGCGGGCAGGGCAAGAAAATTGTATTCTCGAACGGTTGCTTTGATGTAATTCATCGCGGACATATCGTGAGTTTGAAATTCGCGAGGAGCCTTGGCGATGTTTTGATTGTGGGGCTGAACAGCGATTCAAGCATCCGACGGCTCAAAGGCGAGGGAAGGCCAGTAAACAATCAGGACGACCGCGCGGAAGTGCTTTGCGAGTTTGAGAGCGTGGGGTATGTTGTCCTGTTCGATGGAGATCGCCCCGATGAGCTGATAAAAATCATCAAGCCCGATATTTACGTAAAAGGGGCAGACTGGAAAGGTAAGCGCTTTCCCGATGGTGAGCTTGCTGAAGAGCTCGGGGGCAAAGTAGTTTTTGCGGAACTCGTAGAGGGCCACAGCACAACAGGTACAATAAACCGGATAGCCGGCCACTGACCATTACAAAGGAGCAGTAATGATACATCAGGGACCATGCGGCAAGATGCCGCGTATTGACGAATCCGCATATATACATCCAAGCGCCGTGATTATCGGCAATGTACATATCGGCAAAGACGTGTTCATCGGCCCCAACGCATCACTACGTGCAGACGAGCGAGGCAGCGAGATAATAATCGGCGACGGCTCCAACATACAGGATAACGTCGTGATGCACTGTCTGGAAAACACCTCCGCGGTGATAGGCCGTTGCAACAGCTTCGCACATAACGCCATCGTACATGGCCCCTGCCGAACCGGCGAAGCGTGTTTTGTGGGCTTTGGCTCAATACTCTTCGACTGCACACTCGGCAGGGAATGTGTTGTGATGCATCAGTGCTTTGTCGAAAATATCAATTGCAATGATCAGAGCCTCATACAATCAGGCACAATAATCCGTAGCGATGCTGATGAGCATAAAGTGCACCCGCTCGATGAGGAATCGGTGAACTTTTCGGAGAAGGTGCTGAGGGTCAATCAGGATCTCGTCAAGCGGTACAAGAAAATTCAGCCGACGCAGTAGCGATTGCGTTTTCGGTGCGGGCCGTTCGCGCGTAGAATGATTTTAGATTGAACATAAAGCCAGCCCGCGCAGAGCAGTGGCAATGTTGCAATCTCCAGATTGATGAAACAATCCGCGCGAGCATTGTGCAGAGACGTAAGATTTTGCATCTCTACGGTTACGAACGCATACTATCCATAGCAAAGGCGTGGGCGCGATGAACCCGAGCCCCTACGGTTGCGTTCCATTACGGAATCTCGATGAGCGGTTTACACGCCAATCAATAGCTCGCGCGCAGGTCTGTTGTTTTAAGCGCCGCGCGGAGCTGCTCTGCGGTTGTCTCGCCGTCAGGGTAAAACAGAATCGTTCTGCTTTGGCCGGGCAGGAGCGTGATGGAGTTGTCGGAGAAATGCCCCTTTATTCCCTCTGCGCCTGCAACCACATAAAACGCCGGCTTGTCTGTAGTGAGCGTAACGGGAATCGCCCCTTCGCTCATCCGCCCCACTTCCGCCGACACATTCGCTTCGGGAAGCTCGTAATTCTTCGGCTCGGTAAAGAGGACTGTTTCAATAACCGGCTCCGCACTATTGCGAGTGGTTGTAAGGAGTGCAAAGCTGCCTGCGGGCAGTGAATCGGCGGCAATAGCTTCAATCAGCTCTGCGCTCTGCGGAGCGGCTGTTACGCTCCATGCTTTTGTTTCAATCGGCTTGCCGGCAAGGTCGTAGATGGCAAGCTCAATATCAACATCCACATCGGCGGCAAGGTCGCTTACAAGGTGAAGCTGAAAGTTATCGCCCTGTTTTATCACACAGCTCATAACAGGCTCAAAGAAGCGCTTTGCCTGATAATGCAGCTGCTTCCAGTTGCCGTTGTTTTCAATGCTCGACCAGGACGCCACAGGCCAGTTGTCATTGAGTTGCCAGTACAGCACGCCCTGACACACCGGCTTGATGCTGCGCCAGTATTCGGCGCCGGTTTTGATGGCAAGCGCCTGTTGGAGCTGGCTGAGATACACCATCGACTCAAAGTCCTTCGGCTCGTGGAAATAGCGTTTGAAGTTGTTTGCAATGATGTTGTTGCCGTTGGCGTTTTTCTGATGTTTGAGCATAGCCGGCGATTCAAGCGCCCATTCATCCTCAGGCGCGAAGCTCTTTATCGTCTCCATAGACGGGAACGACTGAAATCCGAATTCCGAGCAGAACCTCGGCTGCACCGAATAGTAATGCTCGAACGGCTTGTTGCCATGCCACACTTCCCAGCTGTGCGTATCGCCTTTGGAGAAGCTGTCGTAGCGGTCGGCTTCGTTGCCGATGCCGTTGCTTGGCGAGCTCGGCCAGTAGGTGCGCGATTTATCCACGCTCAGCAGTGCATCGCGGCGGGTATCATTGAGCTTCTGCCAGTTTGCTCTGGCATCAGGGTACCTATCGCCTGAGTACCAGTTCAGCGCACCGTTGAGGCATTCGTTCTCTCCGCTCCAGAGCACAACGCTCGGATGGTCGCAGAGCCTGCCGGCCTGATAGCGCATCTCATCTGCGACAAGCTCCAGAAACGCATCGTCTGCGGGGTACATAGAGCAGGCGAACATCATATCCTGAAACACCATAAGCCCCAGCTCATCGCAGAGCTCGTAAAAAATGTCGCGTTCGTAATAACCGCCGCCCCAGACGCGGATCATATTCATGTTGGCCTCTGCCGCGCTGCGCAGAAGATGCTCGTAGCGCTCGGGCGTCTGGTTCATTGCGAGCGCATCAACGGGAATCCAGTTGGCGCCCTTGCTGAACACATCCACGCCGTTGACGCGAATACCCATCGAACGGCCGTGCTCGTCGTCTTCGCTTATAAGCTCCGCTTCACGCAGGCCGATTTTCTTCTCTATCGAGCTACCGCTTAGGCTCACTTTAAGCTCGTAGAGGTTTTGCTCGCCGTAGCCTGCCGGCCACCAGAGCTTCGGGCTTTCAATTGTAAACTTCGCCTCTGCCGCATAGTCTCCGGCGGCAAGTGTAAACGCCTTCTTCTTCCCTGCAAGCTCCATTACAACCGGCAGCTCCGCTTCGGTTGCGCCATCAAGCTCCGCATGCACAATAACATCGCAGGAATTGCCGGTAAAGCTCTGGCGCGTCGTTACGCTTTTAATCAGCTGGCTCTCCGCCGCGATTACCTTTATGGAATTCATTACGCCGCATGAGGGGATGTTCGTACCCCAGTCCCAGCCGCCCTGGCACTGCGCCTTGCGGATGAGATTGAAGCCCTCGTCCATGGACGTTGACCACTTAATCAGCGCGGGGTCGTAATCGGCTATAAGCTCGCGAGCCTCGGCTCTGGGTGAATGGAAGCTGATCTCAATATTGTTGACGCCCTGCCTGATTACGGGTTTTATATCGAAGCGGTAGCGGTTGAACATATCGCGGCTCTCGCCGATAAGCTCGCCGTTAACGCGGAACGAGCAGATTGTATCGGGCCCGTCCACCTCCAGTACGATAACCTTCCTCGAAAGCATCTGCGGGGAAAAGCTGAACGTGCGAGAGTAGATCCAGTCCGTCTCGCTGACCCACTGCACCGCGTCTTCGTTTGTGCCGTAGTACGGGTTTTCGATTATCCCCGCGGCAAGAAGCGCGCTGTGTACATCGCCGGGGAGCTTGCCGGTGAGTTTATGCTCACCATCGGCTGATGAGATCTGCCACTCACCGGAAAGGTCTATCTCCTTTGCCGGCGAAGCCGCTTTCTTTGCATCACAGCCGACCATAAAGCAGGCGAAAAATCCCGCAAACAAACTTAAAAGAATTGTCGAACGCATAATAATCTCCCAAAAACACAAAGGTACAACGCGCCTGCAAATCCGGCGCGTAAAAATCAGCTACTGCTCTTCGCTTCAAGTGAGAGGTCTGCGAAGAGTCCCTCGCGATACTTGTAGTAAGCAAGCGAAGCCACCATAACGGCGTTGTCTGTGCAGTACTTCATCGGGGCGGTGAGCAGTCGCAGATGGC
>JBFWMM010000029.1:29967-33062 GCA_050251615.1 Phycisphaerae bacterium | reverse complement strand
CGAAAAATCTTCGCGGCCTTCGCGGTTTATAAATATATAAACCTTTCGTTTGTAATGGGTTAGTCTTGGACAGGTTCGTTAAAACCGCCTCCGGCAAAATTTCATCGTTTACCCTTTCCCTTGCAGACTCAATCATTATACTGTTGAAAATGTCGCTGTTGAAGAATTTCTGCGCGGCAAAACGAAAGAAGGATTTTTCTCGCACAAATAGAAGGTATTTCACAAATGGACATAAAAACCGCACTTCCCCGCAGGCTCGCTCTACTCGTTGCGCTGTTTTTTATTTTTCCCTGCACAGCCTCGGCATTTGCCCCCGATTTTAAGCAGATGCGTTATTCACACGACCTTCGCCTGCCCGACTGGGGCCCGTACACGGATAAATACGCAGGCATCAGCCATATTCCCGCGATGCAGGAGGGCGCGCGCTTTGATGTGAGTGTTGTGCCGGGGATATACAGGCGGATGAATATGACGCCGAATGTGCGCAAGGAATCCGGCTACCACCCATGGGACAGCTCGGCGGATATGTCGTTCTACTCCTACCGCTATGAGCTGGAATGGAAAGACGAGCTGTATGCGGATGTCTCTTTTGCGGAGATAGACGAGTCGTCGCGTCTCATCAGAACGCGCTTTGTAAACAATACAGACCTCGCTCAGACGCCCGTTCTGCATTATATGCTCAATATGAACCCGCCTTCAAGGAGCCGGCAGAGTCGGGTGAGCCTGCCTGAAGGGGGCGTATGGATAAACGGCGTGCCATATTACCAACTCAACCTCAAAGACCGGCCCGCTGGGCACCGCGACAGCCTCATGCAGGACGGGCGCCTGCGAGGCGAAACGGGGAGCGATGATATGGTTTTCGGGCGCGGCCTCGGCAGTGGCTTTGGCGAGAAGGCGGGCGATGAGGTTGTTTACCGATTCAATCTGTCCCGCGCAATCGATGGTGAGCTTCTCGTCAGGCACAGGAACCGGGGCGAGGTTCATATTGTTCTCGGCGGAGCGCTACAATCCCGCGCCACTCTCCCCGCAAGCGAGGGCTTCCGCCTTACGTCTCTCATCGCTGCCCCTTTCGCGGCAGGCGAGCAGGAGCTTGAAGTATGGGCGGAGCAACCCATCGAGATAGACGGCTTCGCGCTCGTTAAGCGCGGCAGCTCGTCGGAGATACAATTCGAGGAGGCGCAATGGGGCATTACGCCGAAAGTGAGCAGGGGGCCATCGGAACAATCGCGGATTCTTGAATACCCCGGCTGCGAAAAGCTGTACGGTTTCGCGTGGAAGTTTCCCTTGTATCGCGTGAGGCATTTCTTGAACTCCGACCTCGAAGACACGCTCGCCCAGTCACTTCATTCGCATGTTTCTGACACCTTCCGCGGCGATGGCAGGGCGCATTACGAGAACATTTATCTTGCTCCGATTGCGATTGACGAGCATTCCGAACGGCAGATTGATGCGTTTGTCTGCTATGGCGATGAGGGGGAGGTTGCGGCGAAGCTGCGGGCATTCTGCGAAAGCCCCGATTATGGCGCGGAGCAGTACGCGGCGGCTGAGGCAGGCAAGATTGCCCTTTCCGCCAACCCCGCCGGCGCAGACTACCTCTTCAGCCAGCAGCGGATGGCCTCTACGCTTCTCGGCAACTGCTACTACCCCGTATCCACGCAAGGCCGTTTTATCCGCCATTATCAGCCGGGGAAATGGTGGCTCTCGCTCTACACCTGGGACGCGGGCTTTGCGGGCATCGGGCTTGTGAATGTGGATGTGGACAGGTCTGTTGACCTGCTCAACACCTACACTACCGAGCCGGGTTCCGAGAGCGCTTTTATCCACCACGGCACTCCGTTGCCCGTGCAGGCTTATCAGTATCTTGAGCTCTGGAACAAGACGCAATCCAAAGAGCTTCTCGCATTTTATTACCCGCGGATTAAACAGATGCACGACTTCCTTATGGGCAGATACGGCACCTCAACCACGCGCCGCGGGAACTTGTACGGCCTCATCCAAACATGGGATTACTTCTACAACTCCGGCGGTTGGGATGACTACCCGCCGCAGGTGGAGGTACACCGCAGGCATATAGAGAACTCGGCCGCGCCTGTTGTAAGCAGCGCACATCTTATACGTACAGCGAAGATTCTCAAGGCGGCCGCGGAGCAGCTCGGCCTGAGGCGAGACATAGCCCTGTATGAACGCGATATAGCCTCGCTTTCCGATGCGCTGCAAAAATACTCGTGGGATGAAGAGAGCGGTTACTTCGGATACGTTACAGAGACCGATGATAAGCCCGAAATCCTGCGCACATCCTCCGGCGAAAACTTCAACAAGGGGCTTGGCGGCATCTATCCGCTTGTTGCAGGCATAGGTAATGAAAAGCAGAACAAGGCGATGCTCGCCCATCTGCAAGGCCCCGAGCTTCGCACGCCGATAGGGCTCAGTACGGTTGACCGCAACGCATCCTACTACCGCCCTGACGGCTACTGGAACGGTGCGGTCTGGATGCCGCATCAGTGGTTCTTCTGGAAGGCGATGTTTGACTATGGCGATTCGGATACGGCCCTCTATATCGCCCGAACAGCGCTGGAGCTGTGGAAGAAGGAAGTGGGCGCGAGCTACAACTGCTTCGAGCATTTCCTCATCGAGACAGGCCGCGGCGCAGGCTGGCATCAGTTCGGCGCGCTTTCAGGGCCTGTAACGCACTGGTTCGCCGCGATGTACCGCCCCGGCACCGTTACCACGGGCTACGACACCTGGCTCTCGGAAAAAGATTACTCGCCGGGGAGGATAGCGTTCAAACTGGATTTCTACGAGAGCGCCCGCAGGAACCTTATCTGGGTTTGCATGGACGAGGCGCCCGAATACAACGCAACCATAGACGGCAGGGCTCTCCCGTATAAGCTGCTTGCACCTGGCCTGCTGGAGATAACCGTGCAAAATAAAAACGCCTGCCGCATCGAAATAAAGCCCGCAGGGAAGTGATTCATCGCGTCCTTGCCCACCAATGCCGGTGAAGTCAAACCCCAAACAGCGCCATTGCGCAAGCAATGCGAAGAGCGCGGCGGGCTTAACTTTCAATTTCGGGGCGCTTGCGCGCCTCCGCTGTT
>JBFWMM010000029.1:19185-29867 GCA_050251615.1 Phycisphaerae bacterium | reverse complement strand
GATTCATCGCGTCCTTGCCCACCAATGCCGGTGAAGTCAAACCCCAAACAGCGCCATTGCGCAAGCAATGCGAAGAGCGCGGCGGGCTTAACTTTCAATTTCGGGGCGCTTGCGCGCCTCCGCTGTTATATTCAACCCGCAACGCCCACCAATGCCGGTGCATTTAAACCGATGGCCACGGATAATATACGTTCGTAATCCGGTAGAGACGCAAAATCTTGCGTCTCTACAATGCTCGCTCGGGATGTTATGACGCCTCGCAAAACAGCGCCATTGCGCAAAGCCGTTTCTCTTATTTTCAATGACTCGTTTGACATTACGCGCGTATCGGGTAGTATAGCCATTGTAAAAGATTATTAGGCCAAACTAAACAGATCAGGAAACAGCATCCCATGACAGATAATAAAGCGCCAACGACAAGTACAAAGCGGCTTACCTCGGGGCTTGAAGACTACCTTGAAGCCGTGTATATGCTTCAGCTCGACAAGGGCTTCGCGAGGGTGAAGGACATTGCGGAGATGCTTGGCGTGCGGGCGCCCTCTGTAACCGGCGCTATGCAGTCGCTTGCCGAGCGCGGCCTGATAAACTACCAGCCCTACGAATACATCACGCTCACCGAATCAGGTAGCCAGCGCGCCAGCACCGTTGCGCATAAACACTGGATGCTTAAAAGCTTTTTCTCCGAATTCCTGCGCATTGAAGAGAAAGCCGCCGAGGCCGCTGCTTGTGAATGCGAGCATAGGCTACCGCAACAGGCGTATGTAAACATTTCCCAGCTGATGAAATTTATGAGGAGCCCCGATGGAGCGCGCTTCAATAAGCTTCTCGGCGAATACCTCAAATAAGACTCATTGTCCGCCTCTGCCGGGCCGGAGCGAAAAAACCTGCTTGCAGACGCACCTCTATACAGTATAATCTGCTGCGACTATGAAGTATTTTGCCAACAATACACCTGCATTCAGAACGCTCATCGGCCTTCTGCGCCTGTGCGGCGCTTGATTTCTATACATACATACCGTAAACGGCATATAACGTAATTGGCAAATTTTCAAGGCACTCCCCTGCGATCAGGGGGAGAATTGCTATAAAAAGGAAGAAGACTATGAGTGAAAAATTATACATATTCGACACCACCCTGCGTGATGGCGAACAAGCGCCCGGCGCGGCAATGAGCATCAATGAAAAGCTCCAGGTGGCTCGTCAGCTTGAAGCGCTGAATATCGACATCATCGAAGCGGGATTCCCCATATCCTCGCCTGCCCAGCTTGAGGCCACAAAGCTCATCTCTTCCGAGCTTACCGGCCCCACAATCGCCGCGCTCGCACGTGCGAACAAGGGCGATATAGACTGTGCGGCGGACGCCCTGAAGACAGCAAAACGCAGTCGCATACACACGTTCATTGCGACAAGCCCCATCCATATGGAGTACAAGCTGCGCAAGACGCCGGATGAAGTACTCAAGATGTCTGTTGAGGCGGTCAAGCACTGCGTGGGCGCAGTTGATGAAGTGGAATTCTCGCCGGAAGACGCCTGCCGCACCGAAATCGAGTTTCTGATTGAGGTGGTTCAGGCGGTTATAGAAGCCGGCGCGACGATCGTGAACATACCCGATACCGTAGGCTACGTGATGCCGAACGAGTATGGCCGGATCATAGCCACGCTGAAAGAACGCGTGCCCAACATCGAGCAGGCAATAATCAGCACGCACTGCCACAACGACCTCGGCGTAGCCACTGCAAACAGCATAGCGGGCATTTTGAACGGCGCAAGGCAGGTTGAATGCACGATAAACGGCATCGGCGAGCGCGCGGGTAATGCGGCGATGGAGGAAGTCGTGATGGCGATTAACACGCGCCCCGATTTGTTCGCCGGCGTTACCACCGGCATTGTTACTCAGGAAATCGCCAAAGCGAGCAAGCTTGTCAGCCGGCTGACGGGCTTTGCAATCGCGCCGAATAAGGCGATTGTCGGCTCGAACGCCTTCGCGCACGAGAGCGGCATCCACGTCCACGGCGTGCTCAAGCACCGCGAGACGTACGAGATTATGACGCCCGACTCCATCGGCCTTGACGGCAACAAGATGGTGCTCGGCAGGCACAGCGGCCATGCGGGATTCATGGACAGGTGCGAGAAGCTCGGCTACAAGCTCACCGATGCGGAAATGGCTCTGGCGTTCGAGAAATTCCTCGAACTGGCCGATAAAAAGAAAGAAATCTACGATGAGGACATCGCCGCAATTATCAGCGACGACATCAGCAGCGTAGAGCAGAAATACCGCCTCGACCATTTGCAGGTCGCTTCGGGCTCGGGCGCAAGCACGATTCCCACGGCGAGCGTACGCATAATCTCAGGCGAAGAGGAGTATGTCGCGGCGGCATTTGGCGATGGCCCCGTTGATGCGGCGTACAAGGCCATTCGCGAGGCTGTCGGCATATCGCCCGAGCTGGTGGATTACAACATCAGAGCAATAACCGGCGGCGTGGAAGCGCTCGGCGAGGCGAGCGTTACCGTGCTGGATGCAAACGGCGCAAGAATCATAGGCCGTGGCACCTCGACAGACATCATCGAAGCGAGCGCGAAGGCGTATATAGACGCCATAAACAAGCTGTTACAAAGAGAGGCAGCCGCGCCGAAAGACGAAGAAACTATATAAATCTTACAGCAGGAAACGACAAATGGGAATGACAATAACTGAGAAGATTCTCGCAAAGGGCGCCGGCAAGCGGAGTGTTGCTCCGGGCGACCTGGTAAACGCCAAAATTGATACGATCATGTGCCACGACGTTACCACGCCGCCGGCTATCAGTATGCTCGAAGCCAGAGGCATTACGGGCGTCTTCGACAAAGAGAAGATAGTTGTTACACCGGATCACTTCCAGCCCGCCAAGGACATCAAGAGCGCCCAGCTCTTAAAGCGCCTCGACAGATGGGCCCGCAAAAACAACATAACAAACTACTACCCCGTCGGCAAGGCGGGCGTTTGCCATGCGATTCTGCCCGAGAAGGGGCATATACGCCCGTCGGAGATTATCGTGGGCGGTGATTCGCATACCTGTACATACGGCGCGTTCGGCGCGTTCAGCACGGGTATCGGCTCAACCGACCTGGCCGCATCCATCGCAACAGGCGAGCTGTGGTTCAAGGTGCCTGAGAGCATCAAATTCGTGATGAACGGCGAGCTCGGCGAAGGCGTATTCAGCAAGGATATGATCATCGCCATCATCACGCGCATCGGCACAGACGGTGCGCTCTACAAGGCGATGGAATTCACCGGCCCCACAATCGAATCGCTCACAATGGAAGCCAGAATGACCATCACAAATATGGCCATTGAAGCGGGCGGAAAGAGCGGTATCATCGCCTATGACGATGTTACAAAGGCCTATCTCGACAGGGTACTGAGCCCTGAGCGCAATCATTACGAAGTGCTCGCGAGCGATGCGGACGCGCAGTACTGTCAGGTAGAGGAGTTCGACTGCTCGAAACTCGAGCCTATGGTTGCCGTGCCGAATCTGCCCAGCAACGGCAAGACAATCAGCGAAGTCGCCGGCACAGAAATGGACCAGGCGTACATCGGCTCCTGCACAAACGGCCGTATCGAAGATCTTCGCATCGCGGCGAAGTTCATCAAGGGCAAGCAGGTGAAGATTCGCACAATTGTAGTTCCCGCAACGCCGGACATCTGGCGCCAGGCAAATGAAGAGGGCCTGCTCAATATCTTCCAGGAAGCCGGCTGCGTTGTGGCCGCGCCCACATGCGGAGCGTGTCTTGGCGGATTTATGGGTATCCTCGCGGACGAAGAGAAGTGCGTCAGCACGACAAACCGAAACTTCGTAGGCCGTATGGGACACCCGACAAGTGGCGTGTATCTGGCAAGCCCCGCAACCGCCGCGGCAAGCGCCATCGAGGGCAAGCTCGTTGACCCGAGAAAGTATATGTAAGCCTTCAGCTTTCTGTGATAAGCAATAAGCAAAGGGTGCGTCTTAACGGATGCGCCCTTTTTTTTGCATATCCGCAAAGTTTCTTGTAAAAAAATGCCGTTTCGCGATATTTAACTTTATATTATAAACACATATAGCAAGAGGCTTGAATATGAAAGAACAGAGGATGAACAGGCGTTCATTTATGAAGGCGGCTTCGATAGCGGCCGCGGGATGTTTGATAGGGGATGTCTTCGGCGCGGAGAAACAGAGCAAGCCGAATATCCTTATCGTTCTCGGCGACGACTGCACCTGGAACGACACTCCACTCTACGGCGGCAGCAACGTAAAGATGCCGCGTCTTATGAATCTGGCGAGCGAAGGCAAGACGTTCAACCGCGCCTTTATGACGATGGCGATGTGTCAGCCCTGCCGTACGGAGCTATATACGGGCCAGTACCCCATGACCACCGGCACCTGCTGGAATCATTGCGTCAGCCTGCCTGGCACAAAGAGCATCTGCCATCATCTCGGCGCTCTCGATTACCGCGTGGGCATTGCCGGCAAGACGCATATCGCGCCGCGCTCAAGCTTCCCGTTTGATAATGTCAAAGGCTATACCGACAACTGCGTCGCTCCGACCGTTGAAGCCGACCCCACCTGGATCAAAGAGTATATGCAGGGCGAAAAGGGTAGCGATGAGCCGTTCTGTCTGGTAGTCGGGCTTGTTGTGCCGCACGCTGTGTGGTCTGTGGGCGACCCGAGCCATTTCAATCTCGGCCGGCTGACCCTCCCCGACAACTTCGCCAACACAATGGCCACCCGCGAAAACTACGCGAAGTATCTCGCTGAAATTGAAGTGCTCGACCGGCAGCTCGGCGATATTCTTGATACGCTTGAATCTACGGGTAAAGCCGATAACACAATCGTGATATTCTCCACTGAGCAGGGCGCCCAGTTCCCAGGCTGCAAATGGAATAACTACGACGCCGGCATTCGTACAGGCATGGTCTGGCGCTGGCCGAACCGGATCAAACCGAATACCCGTACGGACGCAATGGTACAGTACGCCGATGTTATGCCTACGCTTCTGGAGATTGCGAGCGGCAAGGCGCAGAACGACAAATTCGACGGCTCCAGCTTCCTTCAGGTGCTTACGGGCGAAAAAGATTCGCACCGCCAATACACCTACGGCATGCATAACAATCTGCCCGAAGGCCAGCCGTACCCGATCCGCTCGGTTCGTGATGAGCGCTACCGCTACATCCGCAACCTCAGCTCCGAAAACCTCTACATAAACAAGTATGTGATGGGCAAAGACCACACAAGCTACTGGCTTTCCTGGATGTTTGCCGCAGGCGAGCATGAGAAGGCGCATCACCTCGTGAGCCGCTATATGCACAGACCGCCGGAAGAGCTCTACGACCTCGAAAACGACCCGATGGAAATGGACAACCTCATCAGTATGAAATCCATGGAGCCAATCAAGCTACGCCTCAGCGCAGAACTCGACAGCTGGATGGCTCAGCAGGGAGACCTCGGCGCGATTGTCGATACGCATGAAGTCTATGATGCGGCGCGAAACCGTCCGCGTGGATAAGGCAGAGGGGCGCCGCGAAAAAAATATGCAGAAAGTGCGATAATTTTTGCGGAAGTGCTTGAATTCTGTTTTTTATGTGGTAGTATGGAATTTGAAAGAAAGGCAGGCCGCGATAAAGCGGAAGGCCGATAGATAGCTCTTTGAAAACATCGATTTGGTTTAGACGCGTATCAGCCCGCGATTTAACTGGGCTGTTCATGAATACGTTTTTCTACAGCCGGCGCCAGTAGCGACGCCGGCAGAGGTAACGATAAGCGTTGTCGGGAGGCGAGATAAACGGGAGGCCGATAGATTAATACCTTAAATGGCGCCCGGCTCACCACCACAAGAACGCTTTTGTGCGTAAACGTAAGAAACGTCTGATACTTTAATGCGGAGGTTTTAGAGTTGAGCAGGTCGCCCCGTCGGAAACGGGGCGACCTGCTGTTTTTTAGAAACGCTGTCTTGTCATTCGCGAGGCGCATAATAACACAGCGGAGGCGCACCTGTCCTGAGCTTGTCGAAGTACAAGCGCCCCGCAGGTTTGAATTTCCCCGCATTGCTGGTGTTTGCGTAAGCGTTTTGGGCGCGATGCCCCCGAGCCACTTCAAGCCGGTTTGACTTCTCCAAAAGCGCCGGCGCGAACAGCAACATACAATGCACCCTGTGGCGCGGCATCCCGAAAAAAACACCCGCCATTTCTGACGGGTGCTTGTATCTTTATCTTAAATTCCAGCTTTGTTCTTCGCGATAATACTCTCGCCTGAGCAGTCCCTCTTGCAACTGTATCCTTTCAGCGGAAGGATGTGCGTGTGGACAGTGTCGATGAAGTCCGCGGGATACGGGAAGAACGCCTCTTCCATCTCATCAGGCGGAGTAATCCAGTTCTTCGCGCCAAGCACAACAGGTGGCGCGTCAAGCTCATCAAAGGCGAGTGTGTTTATTGTCGATGCCAT
The DNA here is from genome assembly GCA_050251615.1 of Phycisphaerae bacterium. Classification (GTDB taxonomy): domain Bacteria; phylum Planctomycetota; class Phycisphaerae; order Sedimentisphaerales; family Sedimentisphaeraceae; genus Sedimentisphaera. Next base: position 23,412 of record JBFWMM010000029.1, on the reverse strand, counting down.
TGTGTGCAGGAAGCTGCCTCTTTCGCAGGCATCCGAGGCGAGAAGAATCTTTCTCGTTTTCTTTACAGACTCAATCACCTTCTCGTAATTGAACGGAACCATAGAACGAGCGTCGATTATCTCGCAGCTTATGCCGTACTTCTCTTCCATCTCGTTTGCCGCCTCGATTGCGCGGTAGAGCGTGGCGCCGATTGTGAGTATGGTGAGGTCTGAGCCTTCTTTCTTAATGGCGGGCTCGCCGAATGGGATCTCGTAAGTCTCCTCGGGTACGCCGCCAGGTACGAATTCTTCGGGGCTGCCGTAAAGCCTCTGGCTCTCAAAGAATATCACGGGGTCTGTCCCCGTGAGGGCTGTCTGCATAAGTCCTTTTGCGTCGTAAGGCGTAGCTGGGAAAACAACCTTGAGGCCCGGAATATGGGCGCAGAGCGCTGTCCAGTCCTGGCTGTGCTGGGCGCCGTACTTACTGCCCACCGACACCCTCATAACCAGCGGCATCTTGAGCAGGCCACCGCTCATCGACTGCCACTTGCACATCTGATTGAACACTTCATCTCCCGCTCTGCCGAGGAAATCGCAGTACATAAGCTCGACAAGCGCTCTTCCGCCTTCGAGCGCATAGCCGACGGCTGTGCCCGCGATGGCTGCCTCAGCGATGGGCGAGTTGAAGAGTCTGTGGTACGGCAGTGCTTCTGTAAGGCCGCGATAAACGGCAAACGCGCCACCCCAGTCGCGGTTTTCTTCGCCGTATGCGATGAGTGTCGGGTCTGTGTAGAAGCGGTCGATGATAGATTCAAAGAGGGCGTCTCTGTATCCCACACATCTGGCGTCTTTCAGCCTTACTCCGTTTTCATCGAAAGCCGAGCGGCTTTTTGTTGCAAGGCTCTTAACGCGGGGATTGTCTTTGATTTTCTCAATCAGAACATCCGGCTTCCTTGAAGTGTCCAGAGAGTCAATTTTCTCGTTGGAGAACATCGTCTGCTCAAGGAGATTGTTCTGCTTCATAAGGTCAGTACGAGGCGAAATTGTAAGGTCAACGGCCTTGGTGAGCGCCTTGACAATCAGGTTCTCTGAATTCTTCGCAATCTCTTCAATCCTGCCGTTATCGCAAACCTTCGCTTTTACAAGCTGCTCAGCAAACCTGACGATCGGGTCATGCTCCTGCCACGCCTCGATTTCGCTCTTCTCTCTGTAGCTGCTCTGATCCGAAGGGGAATGTCCGCTGTAGCGGTAGGTGATTGTGTCGAGAAGGACGGGGCCATCGCCTTTCTCCAGTATCTCGCGCTTTCTTGCAATCGCATCAGCGACGGCAAGAGGGCTGTACCCGTCAACTCGTTCGGCGTGCATCTGTTCGGGGTTCAGGCCTGCGCCGATTCTTGCAAGCACATTGTAGCCCATTGTTTCGCCGTCTGTCTGGCCGCCCATGCCATAGAAGTTGTTGTAGAAATTGATGATCAGGGGCAGGCCGCCTCGATGTGCCTCATCCCAGAGCTTCTTGAACTGATCCATCGTTGCAAAGCAAAGGCCCTCCCATACGGGGCCGCAGGCAGCGGATGCATCGCCGATGTTGCCGATTACGATGCCAGGCTTCCTATTCACTTTCTTGAAGAGCGCCGCGCCGACCGATATGTCGCCCGAGCCGCCGACTATCGCGTTGTTGGGGTAAACGCCAAAAGGCGGGAAGAACGCATGCATAGAGCCGCCCATGCCTTTGTTGAAGCCCGTTTCTCTGCCGAAGATTTCTGCGAGTGTGCCGTAGATGAGGAAGTCAATTGCGAGGTCTTTAACGCTTCCCTTAGCATCCTTTTCAACCACTCTCAGGCAGGTTCCGCCGAAGTAGTTCTCCATTACGTCCATCAGGGTTTTGTCGTCAAGCTTTTCGATTGCCGAAAGGCTCTTTGCGAGGATCTCGCCGTGGCTTCTGTGGCTACCGTAGATGTGATCGTCAACGCCGAGATGGTATGCCTGCCCCACAGCCGAGGCTTCCTGCCCGATGGAGAGGTGCGCGGGGCCCTTATGCGTATATTCAATGCCCATAAACGCGCCGCGAAGCTTGATTTCGTTCAGCATATTCTCGAACGTCCTGATGATGGACATATCGCGCTGCATGCGGACGAGGTCTTCCGCGCCGAGCCGGACGAGCTCATCTTTGATTGTCTTGTTGTACTGGTTGATCGGAATTGACTTAAATTCAATTTCCCCGCTCTTGCGTAGCTTGTCGGGGTTTACTATTTGACATTTTGGCATTTCATAGCTCCTGTGTTATTAGCTTGGCGCCCCTTATCAGTTTGAGTCTGGGCATATAATTCTGACGTTGTTATCCGCAAAGAAGGCCCGCCACTCAGCGGAAGGCATTCTTTCTGTGATTACGGTTGAAACCATGCTGAAATCTGAGATCTTAAACAGGGATGGTTCTTTAAATTTGCTGCTGTCGGCAAGCAGAACGCAGTCTCGCGCGTTCCTTGCGGCCAGAGAAAAGATGTGTGCGCTGTCAATATCAACAGAGCTGAACCCGAATTCCATGCTCACCCCGTCTGTGCCGAGAAAGGCGCGATAGCCCCTGAGCCTTTCGAGAACCTCATAGGAAATCGGGCCAACGGTATCCATTCTTTCGGGCCGATACTGTCCGCCGAGAAGAAGCACATTCACCCCGGGCGCTTTAAGCTCCTGGGCCGTCCTGATGGAGTTTACAATAACAGATAGGCTTTTTCTGCCTCTCAAATGCGCGGCCATTTCAAAGCAGGTCGTGCCGGAATCAAGGAATATCTGGTCGTTATCCGATACGAGCTCGGCGGCAAGCCGCGCTATCACTCGCTTTGAGTCAATGTTCCTTCTGGATTTGGACATAAAGGAGTAGTCGGTTGTGTTTATTACGCTCGCACCGCCACGCGTAAGCTCAAGCAGCCCTTCAGCGGCAAGCCCCTGAAGGTCCCTGCGCACAGTCGCCTCGGACACGTTCAGCTCCTCCGCTATCCGGCTGAGGGAAACATGCCCCGACTGATACGCCTGCGTAAGAATCGCATCACGTCTTTGTTGTATCGTTGTTGTCATCTATTTCTCTTTGGCCAATCACTGTTCGATGTGCCATAGTATTAAATCAGAAAGTTTCACGAAATCAACATAAAAATGCAAAAATATGCACGATTTGTGAAAATTACGTTTGATTTCCTGCGGATTTTGTGTCAAATATGATAAAGCAATTTTTACTACTGGAGAAAAGTATGCATCTTTTGAAATACCCGTTAAAGGGCGCTCGCAACGCAGGCGGTATCGTAACGGCCCTGACTGCCTCTGAGGGAGATATGGTCAAAGCCGGAGACGAGCTTATGACCGTTGAATCTTCCGGCGAGACCCTGCATATAACAACTTCTGTTTCAGGCAATCTGCTGAAGCTGTTCGTAAAAGCAGGTAGCGCGGTACGAAGCGGCGAGCGGCTGGCCGCTGTCGGCGCAAAGGGAGAGGTTTTCTCCGAGCCCACCGAAAAAGACGACCGCGCGGAAAACAACTCAAACGAAAAGGTCGCCGAGAGCGTAAAGCCCACACCTGAAAAGATAGAGAAAGAAGAAGCTATGACGCCGAATAAAACTCAAGGAAATTCGCGGAATGTTATCCCTGTGCTTATGCCTCAAGCCGGTCAGAGCATGGAAGAGGGCCGGATAATCGCCTGGAAGGTAAAAGAGGGCGATGTTGTAAAAGCCGGCCAGATGATTATGGAGATTGAGACCGACAAAGCGGCGATGGATGTGGAAGCGGCGGATTCAGGCTGCATAAGAAAGATAATCCACAAAGATGGAGACATCGTTGAGGTTAAGCAGCCCGTAGCCCTCATTGCCGATAACGATGAGGACATTGAGGCGTATCTTGCCGAGGCCGGCATAGAAACAGCCCCTGCGACGGAGGCCGCAACCGAGCCCGCACTGCAAGCGGCAGCTCCCGCCGCGGTAGATGGAGAAGTTGTGCCTGTGCTTATGCCTCAGGCAGGCCAGAGCATGGAAGAAGGCCGGATAATCGCCTGGAAGGTGAAAGAGGGCGATGTTATAAGAGCCGGCCAGATGATTATGGAGATTGAGACCGATAAGGCCGCGATGGATGTGGAAGCGTCTGATTCGGGCAGAATCGCACGCATAGTCGCAGGCGAAGGCGAGATTGTGGAAGTGAAGCAGCCGGTTGCGTATCTGGCGGATGAGTCTGTCGATATCGATGCCTGGATAGCGGCGCAGGGCGCCGGTT
>JBFWMM010000029.1:5662-19085 GCA_050251615.1 Phycisphaerae bacterium | reverse complement strand
GATTCGGGCAGAATCGCACGCATAGTCGCAGGCGAAGGCGAGATTGTGGAAGTGAAGCAGCCGGTTGCGTATCTGGCGGATGAGTCTGTCGATATCGATGCCTGGATAGCGGCGCAGGGCGCCGGTTCCTCCGGCACCACAACCAAGCCCCCGCAGGCAGCCGCTGCGCCTGAGCCGAAGAGTGCCTCTCCCGCAACCAAAGCGCCCGCAAGCGTGAGCGATTCAGGGCGCGTCAAGGCGTCCCCCGCGGCGAGAAAAGCAGCATCTGAGATTGGCGTGCATCTCTCGCAGGTCTCCGCTGGTTCCGGCCCGGGCGGTAGAATCCTCTCTACCGATGTCGCTGAGTTCGGTCAGACAAGCGGCGAAGAGAGAACCATCCCGCTCACTAAAATGCGCAAGGCTATTGCAAATAACCTCACATTCTCAAAGCAGAATGTGCCGCACTTCTACGCGAAGGTTACCATAAACGCAGGCGCGCTTTTTGACACATACCGCAAGATAAAACAGGCATACAAATGCAGCCTGAACGACTTTGTTACCCTCGCGTCGGCCAGAGCGCTGAGGCAGTATCCCCAGCTTCGCAGCCGGTACACAGACAGCGCGATCATTGAGAAGCCTTCCGTAAATATCGGCATCGCCGTCGGCACCGATGCTGGGCTGAGTGTCCCCGTTCTGCTCGATTCGGACAGAAAGAATCTTGAGACGCTCGCTTCATATACCCGCGATGTTGTTGAGAATGCCCGCAAAGGCAGGCTCGAAGGAATCGGCCAGGGCGTCTTCACGATAACAAACCTCGGTATGTTCGGCGTGGAGGAATTTCAGGCCATCATCAATCCGCCTGAAGCGGCGATCCTCGCGGTAGGCTCGCTGAGGGAGTCTGTTGTTGTGGAGAACGGCGCAATCAAGGCGGCGAGAGTGATGACTTTAACCCTCAGCGTTGACCACCGCGTTGTTGACGGTGTCGTAGCGGCGAAATTCCTGCAAACCCTCAAAGAGCTCCTCGAAAACCCCGAGCAGTTAACTGCATAAGAAAGTTTGAACTGATGGAACATTATAAGATAGCAGTGATCGGGGCAGGCCCCGGCGGATATATCGCGGCGCTTAAAGCCGCTCAAATGGGCGCAAAAACAGCGGTCATAGAAAAACATTACCTCGGCGGAACCTGCCTCAACTACGGCTGCATTCCGTCCAAGGCGCTTCTCGCCTCCGCGGAGCTGATGCACAAGATCAAAGATGCCGATGCCCTCGGTGTAAGCATTAATGGCGGTGTAAGCTTTGACTGGCCCGCGATACAGAAGAGAAAAGACGGCGTCCTCACAAAACTGCGCGGCGGCATTAAAGGCCTCTTTGGGGCAAGGAACGTCAAGCTGTTCAGCGGCGATGCCGTTCTGGACGGTGCCGGCAAAATCAAGATAACCGCCGCGGACGGCAAAACACAAACCATCACCGCGGACAATATCATTCTTGCTACGGGCTCTTCGCCGACAAGAATCCCGGGCTGGCCGCAGGATACGAATTTCGTATGCACCTCCGATGAGGCCCTGCACTGGGACAAACTGCCCGCAAAGCTGCTCATCGTGGGTGGCGGCGTTATCGGCTGCGAATTTGCCTGTATGATGCACGAATACGGTGTGGACGTAACGGTTGTGGAGATGATGGATTACCTGCTTCCGGAAATGGAAGAGGATTTAGGCCTCTCGCTTGCTTCCGTATTCAAAAAGAGAGGTATAAACATTCTCACCGGCACGAAGGTTGACGCTGTCGCAATAAAGGGCGGCAAGGTTGATGTCAAGATGTCAACGGGTGAGAATATCGGCTTTGATAAGGTGCTCGTGGCAACGGGAAGAAAGCCGAACACTCAGGGCCTCGGCCTCGAAAATATCGGCATTGAGATGAGCCCGAGAGGGTTTGTTGCCGTTAACGATAAGATGGAGACTTCCGTAAAAGGTTATTACTGCATCGGCGATGCCAACGGCAGATGCCTCCTTGCACATGCCGCAAGCGCTCAGGGCGAGACGGCCGTTAAGAACGCGCTCGGCAAAGACGAATCGCAAACTCGCCCCGTTCCGGGCGCGGTTTACACGTTCCCCGAAATTGCTTCTGTCGGCATTACGACAAAGCAGGCCAAAGAGAAAAACATCCCGATAAAGGTCGGTGAATTTCCCATCGGGTACCTCGGCAAGGCTATGGCTGTCGGCGAAGACTTCGGTTTTGTGAAGGTTATCCGTCATTTTGAGGATGGAACGCTTCTCGGCGTTCACATCATCGGCCACAACGCCACCGAGATAATCGAAAGCGCTACGGCAATGCTCACCTTGAACGCGGGAGCTGAAGAGCTCGCGGAGATGATCTTCGCACACCCGACCATTTCCGAAGCAGTCAAAGAGGCCGCGGAGGATTCTTTCCGGCAGGCTATGCACCTGCCGCCCCGCAAAGCGGTTAATCTGGCCGCCGATACCGAAGAGATTAAATAAAAGGAAGCTGTACTGATGGCGCAAAATACCGATAAGGCAACCGATTTCCTTAAAAAAATCGGCTCTGTTGATGAAGTGCTCGCGGCCGCGAAGAAAAGGACCGCTCCGTCCAAGCCTGTAAAATTTAACACGCATATCCACCTGCCGCCGAACTTCTCGGCGTTTGATACCGTTGAGCATGCCGTGGAGCTGGCAGCAGAAGAAGGCATTCGCGTCCTCGGCGCGGGCAATTACTATGACTTCTCCGTTTACCGCGAATTTGCCGCGCTCACCACGGCCAGAGGCATCTTCCCGCTCTTCGGCACGGAGATAATAGCCCTCGTTGACGAGCTGAAAAATAGCGGCATAAGAATCAACGACCCTGGCAATCCTGGCAAGTTTTATATCTGCGGCAAAGGCATATCGCTCTTTGAAGCTTTCTCCGAAAAGGCCGCAAAGCTTAATTCCACAATTCGCAAAAATGACGCGCTCAGAATGAAAGAGATGACGGCAAAGATGGCTTCTGTATTCAGTGCCTGCGGCGTTGACACGGGCCTCGATGATGATGCCGTGATTGGCAGAGTGGTTGCAAGGCACGGTAGCTCGCCGGAGATGGTAACGCTTCAGGAGCGCCACCTCGCACAGGCATTTCAGGAAGTGTTCTTTGAAAAAGTACCCGCAGAGCAGAGAACGGCAAAGCTCGCCGAAGTGTTCGGCGCGGAGCCGAAATCAGACTGTAGCGACGCAGTCGCCATTCAGGGCGAAATCCGCTCAAACCTGATGAAAGCCGGCAAAAGCTGCTTCGCCGCCGAGGCATTCGTAAACCTCGCGCAGGCCAAAGAGCTCATCACAGAGCTTGGCGGCATTCCGTGCTACCCCGTCCTCGCGGACGGCTCAAAGCAGATGTGCGAATTTGAAACTCCGCTCGATGAATTCATCACAACCTTGAAAGCAAACGAGTTTGAGATGGTCGAGTTTATACCCGAGCGTAACAGCGCTCCTGTGCTCTCTGAATACGCAAAAGCGCTGAGAGAAGCGGGGTTTGTGGTTGTGGCGGGTACTGAACACAACCAGCTCGACCTTACCCCGCTGGAGCTCAGGTGCGCGGGAGGCGCAGCTGTTCCCGAAGATGTAAATCGAATCTTCTGGGAAGGAACCTGCGTTTTGGCGGGCCATTCATACCTCAAGGCAAACGGCCGCGAAGGCTTCAAAGAGAAGGCTTTCGACACAACAGAGGACAAAATCGCGTACTTCCGCCGCACTGGCGAAGAAGTATTCGGCAGATTTTTCAATTAATTATATTTTGCACGGGAAAGTATTGATGAGTAAAGAAGTCAATCAATCTATATTAAGAATCGCGCCGCTTTTAAGGGGCTTATGGGGTAGTTGCGGTAAACTGCCGCTCGTACGTTTTACGAAAGAATTTGCCGCGAACGACAGCATAAACGTTGAAATGTACCCGGAGATTACCGATGACGAACTGATTGCGCAATTAAGGCAGCCTGCCGCGTCCGGAAGCAGCGTTACCATTGCCGGTGTCGGTCGCTTTGACCTAATCGAGGCCGGTAATGCCTGCGGAAGAGCAGGCGGAAAGGTGGCGATAGTAACAGGCGCCGCGCAGGGCTTCGGGCTCGAAATCGCGCAGGACCTCGCAGAACAGGGCGCCTATGTTGTCCTTGCAGACCTTAACATTGAGCAGGCGGAGAAGGAGGCGGCGGCCCTCCGCGAACAGTACGGAGCAGACAGAGCGCATGCCGTGCTGATCAACGTAACCGGCCTTGATTCCATCACCAACGCGGTAACGCAGGTACTGCGCGTTTACGGCGGTTTTGATGTGCTTGTTGCAAACGCCGGTGTTCTCAAGGCAGGGAGCGTCAAAAGGCTGTCCGAAAAAGATTTTGATTTCGTAACAAGCGTCAACTACAAGGGATACTTCCTCTGTACACAGGTTTGTTCCAAGGTGCTCGCGGCTCAGCACCGCGCGCACGAGGCCTTCATCAGCGACATCATCCAGATCAACTCGAAGTCGGGGCTTGTCGGTTCAAACAAAAACGGCGCTTACGCAGGTGGCAAATTCGGCGGCATCGGCCTCACGCAGTCTTTCGCGCTCGAGCTGATCGAAGACGGTATCAAGGTCAACTCTGTATGCCCGGGCAATTTCTTCGACGGTCCGCTCTGGTCAAACCCCGAAAACGGCCTCTTTGTTCAGTACCTCCGCACGGGCAAAGTGCCCGGCGCGAAGACAATAGAGGACGTCAAACATTTCTACGAGGCGAAAGTGCCCATGAAGCGCGGCTGTACAACGAAAGACGTTATGGCGGCGGTTTACTACCTCATCGAACAAAAATATGAAACAGGACAGGCTGTTCCCGTTACCGGCGGACAGGTTATGCTTCACTGATAAAGGAGATTTCAAATGGAAAATACAATCCCGCAGACCGAGAGCGCAATCCAGCTTATCGGGGAAGACAAGCTCGTCCTTAACAGCTCCAAGAGCGTTACAGCGCCCGGGCCGCATCAGATACTTATGAAGGTTGAGGCTGTCGGCCTTTGCTTCTCCGACTTGAAGCTGCTCAAGCAGTTCCATAACCACGCAAGAAAGAGCGAGATAATCAGCGGCGCGGATAATGACATTCTCGCCGAGATTCCCAGCTACAAACCCTGCTTCGAGCCCACAGTACCCGGGCACGAGGCCTTTGGCGTCATCGTTGCCGTGGGCGATAAGGTGCAAAGGCACTGCGCCGGCGAGAAAGTGCTCGTGCAGACAGATTACAGGTGGCTCAAGACGGCGGCGTCAAACTCAGCATTCGGCTACAACTTTGAAGGCGGGCTTCAGGAATATGTCCTTATGGACGAGAGGATCATCGTAGATCCCGAATCGGGCGAAAGCTTTCTTATCCCCGTTGACAAGGACATCAGCGCATCCGCCATCGCGCTCGTGGAGCCGTGGGCTTGCGTGGAAAGCTCATATATCACGGAAGAACGCAGCTGCATCAAGCCTGCGGGCAGGCTACTCGTTGTCGCTGATGCCGGCTTTGAGATAAAAGGGCTTGCCGAAAGCTTCTCAGCGGAAGCCGCACCTGCTCAGGTTACGGCCTGTTGCGCGGAAGTGTCGCAGCTTGACAGCCTGAAAGCGGCCGGCCTTGATGTTGCAGTCGCCGAAGATATAGCCTCACTGCCCCCCGAAAGCTTCGACGATATCGTTTACTTCGGCTGCGATAAGCAGACCATTGAAACGCTCGATGCCAAGCTCGCCGCGCTCGGCATAATCAACATTGTTCTCGCCGGCGGGCAAATCGGCGCAGATGTTTCGGTGAGCGTCGGCCGCACGCATTACGGCATGACAAGATGGATCGGCACGACAAGCCCCGATGCCTCCGCGAGCTACAAGAATGTCCCTGCAATCGGCGAAGTACGCACCGGAGATAACGTGCTTATCGTTGGCGCCGCCGGCCCGATGGGGCAGATGCATACGATACGGCTCCTTTGCGCAGGGATTGAAAATATATCTGTCGTTGGCACGGACTTCGACGACGAGCGGCTCGAATCGCTCGCTCATAAGGCCAAACCTCTCGCTGAGCAGAATAACGTAAATCTTGCCCTTGTAAACCCGCAGAATCAGCCCGTAACAGACAAATTCAGCTACTTCGCGATTATGGCGCCCGTTGCGCCACTCGTGGCAAAGTCCATCAAGGACAGCGCAGGCGGCGCTCTCATCAACATCTTCGCGGGAATCCCCGCTACCGTCAAGCAGGACATCGACCTCGACACCTACATTGCCAACCGGTGCTATATGTTCGGCACAAGCGGCTCAAGGCTTTCCGATATGAAGATTGTTCTTGAGAAAGTGCTTTCGGGCTCTCTGGATACAAACTGCTCTGTTGATGCCGTCAGTGGCATGGCAGGCGCTATCGACGGCATACGCGCCGTCGAAAACAGGCTCATCCCGGGCAAGATCGTGGTTTATCCGGAGCTGAAAAGTATGCCTCTGATTCGTCTTGAGAAGCTTGCAGAGCGGTACCCTGAAGTTTACGCGAAGCTCAACAACGGCATCTGGAGCCTCGAAGCGGAAAAAGAGTTACTCGGCAAGGCATAGCCAACGCAGGTTTGTAGCCTGCCCGTTTTGTCGGTTGCGCTGCATCACTGCGCGGCGTTATACGGCGATATTGTGAAGCTGAACTTCGCAGGCAAGGTTGCTTTAGTACCTGCAACAGCGTGAACAAGCGGGCTTACGGCGTGGTCAACATTGAGAAGCAAGCTGTCCACCTTTACAGGATTTAACCCGTCCATAGCGCCTGCGAGATGCTCTGCAGGGTAATGCGAAGCGCTGATGTTCAAATCTGTGCCGCTGATGGTAAGCCCGGCGCCTGATGCGTTGAACACCGAGAAACTGCGCACGCCCGAGCGATTGCCGAACTCCGCACATCCTTCGCGCGCGGTGAACATATCGTCCGCGGCGAACGAAAACAAGCCAAGCCGAGCTCCGCGCAGGCAATCGGGATAGCTCTGGGCGGGCCCTTTGCCGTAATACGACACCTGCTCGAAGCCGCGCGGGAGTATCATCTGCATGCCGATTCGTCCAAGCTCTGCCGGCATCTCGCCGAAAGGCTCAATATCCACATCCACCGTTATCACGCCGCCGGGGAAGATGCTGTAAACCTCCTCGATATTGAATCCGGGTGCTTCGGGTTTGGAGAGGTCTTTGGCGTAAATCGTTTTTACTCGTACAATCGCCTTGTCCTTGCCGCGAATGTAGTTCACATCCAGAACCGTCCGTTCAAGGCCAAGCAGCAAATCCCAAGGCAAAGAGATGCTCTTCGTAAACGGCGATGGGGCGCGGCTAAAATCACACTCGGGAGAGCGTTGCAAGAGGTCGGTGCCCGCATAAATGAGATCCGTCATACAGCCTTCGCTGATGTCAAAGCGCACCTCAAACCACTCCCCGCTTATCGTTACATCTTTATCCAGAGCACTGCAAACAAGCTCGCCTTTTCCCTGAGGAATACCGCTTAGGGATGCCGGCCTCAACATAAACTGCTCAAACGCAAGCTCATAGCTGCCCGAGGGGGCTATCGCCACAATCTCGAGCACATACTCAGCATCCGCCGGCAATGCAGAACCCACCGGCACAGCAACTCTTGCGCTCTCGCCGGGCGCGGCCTGCGCTTGCAGTATGGCCCCTTGAACGGCAAGTCCGTTTTTGAGGAGTCTCCATATAATCTTCATTTCCGAAAGATCGGTACAGGAGGTATTGTTGCTGATATTGATTAGCGTTTCTTTCGCATCGTTTCCGGAGATGGTGAAATTGAGCGGCTCGAATTTCTTCTTCGCCTCATAGCCCACTTCCGCCATCGGCGCAAATCCCTTGACCGCATAGGTCTCGTAGAGGAATTTGTCGTAGAGTTTGAAATCAGCGCTCGCGGCCTGCGGCAGGTCTATCGTGAAAAGCGGGCGCGAATTATCCAGCCGCTTCATCTTAGACCTGAACGCCGCTTCCGCGGATGCGGGTACCGGTACAATCCAGCCTATAATCGAGCAGTGGTTCCTTTCAGCCACGAGAACCTCCGCGAAAGACGCCTCTTCGCACCTGAGCAGCACATAAATCCCAAGCTCATCGCAGGTGTCCAGAAGGGCACCGCTACCCTCGCCATAATCTACAATAACGGCATTGGCGTTGCAGCCTTTGAGCATCTTTGCTGTGTTTTTACCGTAAGGAAAAACCTTGTCTATTGCCTCTGTCGGCATTTTGAGGTGTGCGTCAACTGAATTGACTCGGAGAACGCCACTTGAAAAATCTGTTTCCCTGATTCCGATTTTTGCCGCTACAAGCTCTTCGCCTGAGGAGCCGGTAATTTTGAAGTCGTAGAGCCGTGGCTTCTCTGCGCTCCAGATGAGCGGCGCGGCAATTTTGAGGTAGCAGCGCACCTGCCCTTCCGCGTTCACTTTCTTCTCTGTCAATGCTCCGCCTGCATCCATAGATACGATTACTTCATCGGCAACGCCCGAGGCCTCAAACGAAACCGCGATATTTGCGCTCGTCTTGAGCTTGTCGAGATGCGTTTCCACGGAAACCCCGCCGACTTCCACTGCCATAGAGCGGCCGAAGAGGCAGAGTATAAACAGAATCGCCATTCGCGGCGCGGTATTTGTATATTCGCAACAGAACATATTACTCTATGGTAGGACAATTAGAGCAAATATCAAGAAACACTTTGCCATACGGCCCGCACTCAATAAAATTACACTTTTACAGAAACGCACACAGCATAATTAGTGGGAATAAAATATGACGTTCAGAAAATTATTCACAGTACTGGCCGCGGTTATCGCGGTGCAGGTAAATTCGTTTGCGGAGCAGCGCCCCGAATGGGACAACCCCGCGGTTATTCAGGTTAACACAGAGCAGCCGCACTGCACGATGACGAAGTACACTACGCTCAGCGAGGCAAGAGCCGGTGGCAAGAGCGCTTTACGCCATTCGCTCAACGGTACGTGGAAGTTCAACATAGTCGATAAGCCCTCAGATGCCCCCGCGGACTGCTTCGGGGCCGACTTTGATGATTCGGGCTGGGCCGATATTGCAGTGCCCGGCAACTGGCAGACGCAGGGATTCGATTTCCCCATATACACAAATTCAGATTATCCGTTCCCGAAGGACGCCGAAAACTTTCGCGCGCCGAGCGAGTTCAATCCCGTCGGGACATACCGCACGCAGTTTGAGCTGCCTGAAGGCTGGCAAGGAAGCAATATCTTTATCCATTTTGCAGGCGTTGAAGCGGCATTCTATCTCTATGTAAACGGTGAGAAAGTTGGTTACAGCCAGGGCAGCCGCACGCCGGCAGAGTTCAACATAACAAGCTACCTCAAAGAGGGCGAAAATCAGCTCGCTGTGCAGGTGTATCGCTGGTGCGACGGCTCATACCTCGAAGATCAGGATTTCTGGCGCCTCAGCGGCATTTACAGAGACGTGTATCTCCATAGAACCGCCGATTCTTACATCCGCGACTTCACTATCCGCACATCTATCGCAGACGACCATCGCAAGGGAGAGGTGGAAATTGCGGTTGAAATAGCAAACCTTGCCGATGCCGAAGCGGAGCTGCGCGTGAGCGTGGACCTCTTTGAGCAGAGCGGCAAAAGCGTAACATACCCGATTTCCAAATCGATTACCGTGTCAGACAAAGGCATTCTGAGCTTCGACTGCGGCGTTGTCGAGCCGCAACTGTGGTCTGCTGAAAAGCCGTACCTCTACAATATGATCATCTCGCTCCTCGACAGCCGCGGACGTACGATTGAAGCGATACCGGTTAATGTGGGCTTCAGAGAAGTGCAAATCAAAAACGGCAGAATCCTGATTAACGGCCAGCCCGTTATATTCAAGGGCACAAACCGTCATGAACACAGCCCCGACTCAGGCCATACCGTTACAAGAGAAGCTATGATAGCCGATATTATCTCGATGAAACACGCCAACATCAACGCCGTTCGCACAAGCCATTACCCGAACACCCCGCTCTGGTACCAGCTTTGCGACGAATACGGCCTGTATGTAATCGATGAGGCCAACATAGAGAGCCACGGCTTCGGCGTTATGCCGGACAGTATAATCTCCAACAGCCCGCTCTTCGAGCGGCAGCATATTGATCGTGTTCAGAGGATGGTCAAGCGGGATAAAAACCACCCCTGCGTGTTCAGCTGGTCTATGGGCAATGAAAGCGGCGAAAGCCCCTGCTTCATAGACGCTGCCAACTGGGCACGCCTCTACGACCCGACGCGCCCCATACATTTCGAAAGCTCCTCGGCTCACGGCACCGGCCAGGCCTCCGATATTCACAGCTTTATGTACTGCAAGCCCGGCGACATAGACCGCCGCGCCGCAGATGCGCCCGCAAAGCCGATGCTCCTCTGCGAATACTCCCACGCCATGGGCAACAGCAACGGCACTCTGAAAGAGTACTGGGATAAAATCTATCAGGACAATCCCCTGCAGGGCGGGTTTGTCTGGGACTGGAAAGATCAGGGGCTGCGCGCGCGCGTGCCCGAGGAATATCGCACGGGCTACGGCCGCGATACGTTCTTCGCATACGGCGGCTGGTGGGAAAATCCCGGAGGCGTGCACAACGATGCCGCATTCTGCATGAACGGGCTCGTTGATGCGTCCGGCAAGCCGCATCCGGCCCTGGAAGATCTCAAATACCACCAGCAAAACGTAAAGCTGGAACTGCTCGACTACGAGCGCGGGCTGTTCCGTATGACAAACAGATTCTTCTTTACAAACCTCTCCGAGATTTACGAGGGGCGCTGGAAGATTACCATGAACGGTATTGAGCTGCGAACAGGCAATTTCTTTGTTGACCTGGCCCCACAGGCTTCCGAGCTGATAAACATCAACATTCCGCCAATCAAAGCAGAGCCAGGTTACGAATACCTGCTCACCGTCAGCTTTGTATTGAGAAATGATACGGCTTACGCGAAGGCCGGCGATGAGATGGCGTTCGAGCAGTTTGTAGTGCCGCTGAATCTCGGCAGACCCGTCCGGACAAGCGACAAGCTTGGCGGGCTGCTGATGCAGAGCAGCAACGACTCGATCATAGCAGGCAACGCGGTGTTTATGGCCGAGATCAGCCGAAAAACCGGCATGCTTACAAAATACTTCTACGGTAGCGAGGAGATTGTAAATGGTGGCTTCGAGCCGTACTTCTGGCGCGCCCCCACAGACAATGACCGCGGCGCGCGCCTGCAAGAGAAATTTGCCGTCTGGAAAGATGCCGGCAAGAGCTTCGTGGCCGAGAAAGTAACGGAGTCGCAGGAAGAAGGGACTGTCGTTGTGAAGGTGGAAGGGAGGCTCGAAGCCCTCTCCGCCGATTACAACATAACGTACAGGATTTATGGCTCCGGCGAGATAAAGGTATCGGTGGACTATGTGCCGGAGAAGGAAAACGGTGAGCTGTTCAGATTCGGGGTACTGATGAAAATATCAGGCAGCTTCGAGAACAGTACATGGTATGGCCGCGGGCCGCTCGAGAGCTATCCCGGCCGCACGGCGCAGCGCATCGGTCTGTTCAAATCTACCGTAAGCGCTGACTGGACAGACTATAGCCGCCCGCAGGAAAACGGCAATAAAAGCGCAGTTCGCTGGGCCGGCTTTACCGACAACCACGGCACCGGCATGATGATTATTGGTGATGAGCCGCTGGATATCTGCGCAAAACACTACTCCGATGAGGAGATGGAAAAGGCCGACTACGCCTTCCGTATGAAGCGCTCGGACGAGATCTACCTGAACGTGGACAGCGCGCTGTACGGTGTGGGCGGGATGGACAGCTGGGGCGCAATCCCGATGGAACAATACCGCCTGAAAGACGGCCCGCGTAGCTTCAGTTTCCGAATCGCACCGGTAATAAAAGACAATTTCAACGCGCATTACTTGTACCGTCTCGACTGATTTTGCTTGAAGATTCTTTGAATCGTGCTATAATGAGTGCTGTAAAAAGTATTATTGATAGGGCTATTACAATGACTACCATAACATCAAATGAGCTGAAAACAAAAGGCGTTTCGCAAATCAAGCGGGCGCTGGAGAAGGATTTCGAAGCGGTTATAACTGTTCGAGGCAAGGCGAAGTATGTCGTCATGGATGTAGAGAGATACGATGAGGTGCGCGAGATGGAGCTTGACGCTGCCATTGCTGCGTCGAGAGCTGATATTGCGGCCGGCAGGTGCTATACCGGCCTTGAAGAGCACTTTGCCAGAATAGACGCCATGTTAGAAGAAGAATAGTGTACCACATTACACACACATTAGACTTTGATAAAAAAGTCGGGCGCTTCCTTAAAAAGCATCCGGATTTGCGCGACCGATACAAAAGGACCATTGCTTTGCTTGAAAGCAACCCGTACCACCCATCCTTGCGCCTGCATAAGCTTGTTGGCAAATATGCGGGACTGTACTCTATCAGCATTACCTTTCAATATCGCATCACAATAGACTTTATAATTGAGGATGAAGAGATAATCCCCGTTAACATCGGTGCGCACGAGGAAGTTTATTAAACGCGCTATGAAGAAGCTGAAGATTCTCGCGATAGAGCCATACTACGATGGCAGCCACAAGGCGTTTATGGATGCGTTTATTCGCCACAGCACCCATGATATTACCCTGCTCACGATGCCTGCGAGGAAGTGGAAATGGCGTATGCGCGGCTCGGCGGTGGAGATAGCGGCGCGACTTTCCGCTATGGAGGGGGCAAACAGCTTCGATGCCCTGTTCACCTGCGATATGCTCAATCTCGCCGAGTTCAAGGGGCTGAGCGGCTGGAATAAGCCTGCGGTAGTCTATTTCCATGAAAATCAGTTTACGTATCCTAATCAGTTGCCCGATGAGCGCGATTTTCAGTTCGGCATTACCAACCTGACAAGCGTACTCGCCTCAGACGCCGCTCTTTTCAACTCCCGCTTTCATCTTGACGACTTCTACGCAGAAGCGAGGAAGGTGCTTAGAAAGATGCCCGATTTCAAATGCCTTGACGCGCTTGAAAAAGCAAAGGCGAAATCGAGCGTGGTTTACCCTGGCATTGAGGGCAAATTCAACGCCAGCTTCCCCGAAAATGAGACCCCGATAATCTGCTGGGCCGCGCGCTGGGAACACGATAAGAACCCCGAAGACTTCTTCAGAGCAGTTGGTATGCTCCTGAATAAAGGGCTGAAATTCAAGATAAGCGTACTCGGGCAGGGATTCGCAAACTCCCCGCCCGTCTTTGCCGTGGCGAAAGAAAGGTATGCCGGTATTATCGAACGCTGGGGCTTTCAGCCGAGCCGCGAGGCGTACCTCGAAGCGCTCGAAGAGAGCGATATATTCGTTTCCACGGCCATACACGAATTCTTCGGCATATCCGCGCTTGAGGCAGCCGCATGCGGGTGCGCGGTGCTTTTGCCGAACAGGCTTGCATACCCCGAAACATTCCCTGACCC
>JBFWMM010000029.1:0-5562 GCA_050251615.1 Phycisphaerae bacterium | reverse complement strand
CCGCAAACAGCGCCATTGCGCAAGCAATGCGAAGAGCGCAACGGTTATAACTTTCAATTTCGGGGTGCTTGCGCGCCTCCGCTGTGTTTCGCCCACCAATGCCGGTGAAACCAAACCGAAACAGCGCCATTGCGCAAGCAATGCGAAGAAAAGCTCACGTAAACACCAACCAACGTCGGTGAATTCAAACCGACATGTAGGGGCTTGGGTTCATCGCGCCCGCGTTTGTTTTTTTGCGCTTTGAGTTTTGTACGATTTCTGTTAAAATTCAGGATGGTTAGTTTTTGCCTCACGCAAAATGGTTAGTTGCGGCGGGGCGATTTTTACAACAATACACAAAGAAAGGTTATGTGCTGCATGAACAGATTGAAATTCTGTGTGGCGGCCGCGCTTGCGGCCTGTACTCTGGCGAGCGCGTCAGTTACAATCACCGTTGACTCCAAATCCAAGCCGATAAGCGACGAGCTGATGGGCATCTTTTTCGAGGATCTCAATCAGGCGGCCGATGGCGGCTTGTACGCCGAGCTTATCGAAAACCGCTCATTCGAGTTTACCCCGCTTGACAACCCCTCCTGGACATATTTCACCGGCTGGGAAGAAGAAAGGCGCGGCGGCGCGCGCGGCTCTTTCGTCCTGTGCGATATGATCCCCATACACCCGAACAACCCGCGTTATCTTGTGTGGGATGTAGCTGATGCCGGAGCCGGCTGCGGCCTTTCCAACGATGGCTTCGACGGCGTAAGCTTGAAAGCGGGTGAAAAATACGATTTCAGCGTATGGACGTACCAGCTCCACTCCACCGGCCGCTGGAACGGCGACAGAGGCATCAGGCCGATGCCGATGAGCGTTGTGCTTGAAACCGCTGACGGCGAGGAAGTCGCACGCGGCGAGTTCAGCGTTTCGGGGCATAAGTGGGTGAAGCACGAGATTGAGCTTGTGCCCTCAAAGGATGCGCCGGCCGGAAAGCTCGTTTTGCTGGCACACGACCGCGGCGGCATCGCCACCGATATGGTCTCTCTGTTCCCGCGCGATACATTCGGCGGCCATAAAAACGGCCTGCGCAAAGACCTCGCGCAGACAATCGCCGACCTTCACCCCAAGTTTATGCGCTTCCCTGGCGGCTGCCTTGCGCACGGCAACGGAATCTACAACTTCTACGACTGGAAGGACACCGTCGGGCCGGTCGAGCAACGTAAAGGGCAGTTCAATATCTGGGGCTACCACCAGAGCGTGGGCCTGGGCTACTACGAATACTTCCAGTTCTGCGAGGATATGGGCGCTGAACCACTCCCCGTTGTCCCTGCCGGCGTTTCCTGCCAGCACTCCGGCCACATGGGCGGCGTAGGCCAGCAGTGCGTACCGATGGAGGATATGCCTGCGTTCATTCAAGACCTCCTCGACCTCGTCGAGTGGGCAAACGGGCCAGCAGATAGCAAGTGGGGCGCGGTTCGCGCAGCCGCAGGGCACCCCGAGCCCTTCAACCTCAAGTATCTGGGCGTGGGCAATGAAGACGCTATCACAGAGGGCTTCAAAGAGCGCTACAAAATGATAAACGACGCTTTCAAAGAAAAGCACCCCGAGATTATAGTCTGCGGCACGACGGGCCCCGCCACAGGCGGCGAGGATTACGAGCTTGGCTGGGCTTTCGCGAAAAAAGAAAAGCTGCCGATGGTCGATGAGCACGGGTATATGTCGCCGGAATGGTTCTGGCAGAATCTCACCCGCTTCGATGCGTACGAGCGTACGGGCACAAAGGTCTATCTCGGCGAATATGCCGCACACGATACCGGCCGCGCCAACACCCTCCGCTCCGCACTCGCCGAGGCCGCATACCTCACCGCGCTTGAGCGCAACGGAGACCTTGTCGTCCTTTCGTCTTATGCGCCGCTTCTCAGCAAAGAGCGCAGGACGCAGTGGCGCCCCGATCTTATCTACTTCGACAATCATACCGTTACCCCCTCAATCAACTACTACGTCCAGCAGCTCTTCAGCTTGCATTGCGGCGACAGCTACCTGCCCACAACGCTCGAACAGAAGCGCGAGGCAGGGGATGCGCCGGCGAATGGCATTCTCCTGGGTACCTGGGATACACAGGCTGTTTTTGATGACGTTGAGGTGTCGGTGGACGGCAGGAAACTTTTCGCGGACAACCTCTCCAACGCCTCAAAATGGGAGCCGGTGAGCGGTGATTGGTCTATCGTTGACGGCGCATACTCGCAAACCTCCAACGCACAAGCCGCACTTGCCTACCACGAAATCACATCTGCCGGCGATTGCGTAGTGAACCTGCGCGCGAAGAAGACAGGCGGCCGAGAGGGCTTCCTCATCGGCTTCGGCGCCATAGACTCCGACACCTACTACCGCATAAATCTCGGCGGCTGGGGCAACGCGCATCACCAGCTCCAGAGAATGACCGGCCAGACGGGCGTAAATATCGGGCCGGAGGTGCGCGGAAGCATCGAG
Source organism: Phycisphaerae bacterium (assembly GCA_050251615.1). GTDB lineage: Bacteria > Planctomycetota > Phycisphaerae > Sedimentisphaerales > Sedimentisphaeraceae > Sedimentisphaera. Next base: position 3,099 of record JBFWMM010000029.1, on the reverse strand, counting down.
ACGGGTAAATGGTACGACATCAAGGTGCAGAAGAGCGGCGATAGAATCCGTTGCTGGCTCGATGGCAAGCAGATTGTCGATTTCACAGACCGCGACGGCTTCCGGGCAAGAGAGACGCTCGCCGCAAGCACCGTTCGCGACAGCAAAACAGGGGATGTCATTCTGAAGATTGTAAGCAGAGAGACAAAGCCCGTTACGGCGAAAATCGACATCTCCGCAATCGGCTATATCTCAAGCACAGCCGCCAGGACCGTGCTTGCAGGCGATGAAATGGCCGTAAACCGCTTCGGAAGAGAGAGCGCTGTATTGCCGGCGAAGAGCGAAGTGAAGGCGGGGGCGATATTTGACTATGAGATCGCACCGCACTCCCTGACAGTACTGCGCTTCAAAACGAAGTAAGGCGGCAATAAAGTTGAATCCGAAGGGTGATGGGCGGTTCTTTCTATCACCCTTCTCATTTTTCGTAAGACACCAGGCGGTATTGCACATGCCGCTTTTTTCGTTATGATATTACGAACACTCCCGGAGGGGTGACCGAGCGGCTGAAGGTGACGGTTTCGAAAACCGTTGTGCGAGTTAATCGTACCGGGGGTTCGAATCCCTTCCCCTCCGTTAACAAAAGTGGGCAGGCGTCCTGATAGATGCCTGCCTTTTTCTATGCTTACTGCAGGCGCTCGGGTTCATCGCGCCCTTGCCTGGTGTTGCCTTTTTACCGTAAACCGGCAAGAGACGCAAGATTTTGCGTCTCTATGCGGGATGTTTTATCAATCCGGAGATTGCAACATTGGCGGGGGGCTTGCGCCGGTATTTCCGACACGCCTGTACAAATCGCGCCGGAATACTTGACTGTAATCGGCATCTCGCGTATAACAAAGTAACGGACGATGTAAAACGAATCATAAATCAAATGAAGGACTCAATGAAAATGAGACTCAAATTCTGTGCGACCGGCTTCATGCTTCTAATCACAAGCATATCCATGGCGGTGTTGAAGCCGGCGGGGTTGTTCGGCGATTCGATGGTGCTTCAGCGCGGCACGAATGTACCGGTGTGGGGAAGCGCTGATGCGGGGGCAGTTGTTGAGGTTTCGATTGGCGGGCAGGTTAAAAGGCAGAAGGCCGATGAGAGAGGCGGCTGGAAGCTGAATCTTTCGCCTGTGGCGGCGGGCGGGCCCTATGAGATGAAGATCGCTTCAGGTGCCGAAAGCGTCGTTTTCAAGGACGTTTATTTCGGCGAGGTGTGGCTGTGCAGCGGGCAGTCCAATATGGACATGACAGTCGCAAAGGAGGACAGGTACTGGTGCGGCGTGGACAACGAGGCGGAGGAAGTGGCCGCGGCAAACTACCCGCTGATTCGTGTCTTTGATGTTCCCTTTGGCACGAGTGATGAGCCGGTGGAGGATGTGGAGAGCAAGTGGGAGGTTTGCAGCCCGCGGACGGTCGGCCATTTCTCCGCGGCGGCATACTTCTTCGCGCGCGATTTGCAGGAGAAGATTCGCGTGCCAATCGGCCTTATCACTACCGCTTACGGTGCAAGCACGGCCGAGGCCTGGACGAGCCGGAAGGCGCTTGCCGCCGTGGACGATTTCGCTTTCATCCTCGACGCATACAACCGCGGCTGCGAGTATTTCGACAGCGGCGAAGCAGAAAAGGACTACCGTGCAAAGTACAAGCAGTGGCAGGCGATGATGATTCATTTCAAGGGAACAATCCCGCCGAAGGCCCCGAAAGAGCCGGACAATCCGCATGAAGACCAGCACAGCCCGTCAGTGCTATACAACGCGATGGTGCACCCGCTTGTGCCCTATGCGATAAAGGGCGCGATATGGTATCAGGGCGAGTCGAACGTGCCCACAAAGCATGTCTATGCAAAGCTCATGGAGACGCTCATCGCCGATTGGCGCAGCGCCTGGGGCATTGGCGATTTCCCCTTCCTCTATGTCCAGCTGGCCGCTTATAAGAAGCCGAGCGATGAACCCGCGCCGGGCAGCGATTTTACCGACATACGCGACGCCCAGCTCTCGAATCTCTCTATTCCCAACACCGCGATGACCGTCGCGATTGACATCGGCGATGCCGAAAATGTACACCCGAAAAACAAGCAGGAAATCGGCCGGAGGCTTTCCATTCAGGCGCGCGCGCTGGCTTATGGCGAGGATATTGTCTGTATGGGGCCGATTTTCGACAGGATGGAGGTGATGCCGAGGAGGCTCAGGCTGTATTTCAAGAATGCCGAAACCGGCCTCCGCAGCAGGAGCGCCAGGCTCGACGGCTTCGCAGTCGCAGGGGCAGACGGCGTTTACCACGAAGCAATCGCCAGAATCGACGGCGACTCCGTTATCGTGGGCAGCCATGATGTGCCCGAGCCGCTGAACGTGCGCTACGCATGGAGCTCAAACCCCGCAACCGCCTCGCTGTACAACGCCGAGGGGCTCCCCGCTTCTCCTTTCAAAACGGATTGAACCCCGCCGCGGGCTATATCGATTGGTCGGCATGCAGGGGCTCGGGTTCAGGGCGCCCTGTTTTTAACCCCGTCGAATTCGACGGGGTTAGCGCGCCGATACCCATTTGTCTTGACAACTCCCCTCCGAAATTAATAATCACGTGAAGTTTATCTGATATCGCGCGAGGAATGATATTTAAGGAGAATCTCAATGGCAATCGCAGATCTTACAGGCATTCTTGCTTCCCGCGCGGCCTTTGATGAAAAGGCCGAAGCAATCGGTGCCTTTTTAGAAGACGCTGATTTCGCTGTCGAATCTGATTTTTATGCCGAGCCCATGGAAGGCGACTACTCCGGCTGGCAGTATATGCCCCTTGCAGATAAAGAGCTCTCCGCCGGCGCCGCGATCATCGCCGCCGCTTGCCTCATCGACAAAGACCTCACCGAAAGAACCTCGCGCAGAAAGCAGTATAATCTCGCCGTTTCAAAGCTCAAAGACGCGGGAGTGCAGGCGGGGCTCTTCTTCTTTATCGCGGATAATTCCTGCGCGCGCGTGAGCTTTGTTTCCGCGAGCTATCTGGGAACAAAACAGAAATTCAGCAACTACCGCCGCTACACATACTTCATCAGCCCCGAAACCCAAAACAGAACCTTCCA
>JBFWMM010000028.1:10916-33156 GCA_050251615.1 Phycisphaerae bacterium | reverse complement strand
AACAAAAGGAATTTGATATGAGCGACATAGACGTACTTCAACAGCAGCGCTACGCCAAACTCGAAAAGCTCCGTGAGATGGGCGTGGACCCTTACGGCTGCCGTGTTGACGGCATCGAGCAGACAGCAAGCATTCGTGGGAGATTTATTGAAGAGCAGGAAGGCCAGAGCGCAAAGGCTGCAGGACGAATCGTCCTTCTGCGCGACATCGGCAAGCTGATTTTTATCACGCTGCGCGATTCATCAGGCACAATCCAGATCGGGCTCAACAAAAAGCGCGTGGTTGAGGAGAAATGGCCGCTCTGTAAAACGCTTGATCTTGGCGATATTATCTGCGCAGAAGGGGAGCTCGGCCTCACAAAGACCGGCGAGCTGACAATCTGGGCCTCCTATGTTACGTTTCTCTCCAAAGCGCTCAACCAGCCGCCGGAGAAGTTCCACGGGCTTCAGGATACCGATATGCGCTACCGCCAGAGGTATGTTGATCTCTGGGCTAATCCTGAGGTTATGGAGCGCTTTCGCAAGCGTAGCGATATGATTGCGAGTATCCGTAACCTGCTTACGGGCAAAGGCTTCTACGAAGTGGAAACGCCCATGATGCAGTCAATCGCCGGCGGCGCGGCGGCAAAGCCGTTCGTTACGCACCACAACGCGCTTGATATAGACCTCTATATGCGCATTGCGCCCGAGCTGTACTTAAAGCGCCTGCTTGTGGGTGGGTTCGAGAAGGTGTTCGAGATCAACCGCAGTTACCGCAACGAAGGTCTCAGCCCGCGCCACAACCCCGAGTTTACGATGATGGAGCTGTACCAGGCGTACAGCGATTACAACGGCATGATGGACATCACCGAAGAAATCGTCTCAACGCTCATCGAAAAGCACTGTGAGGGCACGTCTCTTGCGTTCGGTGAGATGGAGATTGACTACTCCACTCCATGGCGCAGAGCGAAGTACGCAGACCTGCTCAAGGAGCATTCCGGCTGCGACATCAGTGATATTGCTGCTGTCCGCGCGAAGGCGCGTGAGCTGAAGATAAACGAAGCCGCGATGGATGATTATGTCGTGATAAACGAGGTGTTCGAGGAGACGGTCGAGGAGCATCTTGTGAATCCGACGTTCGTAATCGACTATCCCGCGGCGATCTGCCCGCTCACAAGGCGCAAGACCGACCACCCCGAAATTGCAGAGCGCTTCGAGCTGTTTGTGGCGAGAATGGAAGTGGCTAATGCATATACCGAGCTGAACGACCCGAAGGTGCAGGATGAAAACTTCCGCAATCAGCTAAAGGGTGAAGAAGACACAATGGCCAAGATGGATGAAGATTTCATTACCGCGCTGCGCTACGGCATGCCGCCGGCCGGTGGGCTGGGAATCGGCATCGACAGGCTCGTTATGCTGCTTACGGGCGCTACGACAATCAGAGACGTAATTCTCTTTCCCACGCTCAAACCGCAGGCGAAATGACTCGCTGCGGGCCCTGTGGCCGGCGATACAAAGCAGTTTTATAGGTTATAAGCAATGCTCCGCGGGATGGCTGTGTGCAGTCATTTGTGGCTGTACAGGATTAAAGCCACCAGTATGCTCAGTAGCAACACCCACACAGTTGCGGCGATGCGAGTCATCCTCTTTGCGCGTGGCTCGTCCCACCAGTAGCGCGGCTTGACTCCCTGCCAGAGAAACGTGCCGACGCCTGCGAGATTGATACATATAATGTTGGCGGCCGTCAGCATGAACGCGCCGACTGCGACTTGCCATTGTCCCGCTCCAAGCATGAGGCCGGTTGTCGTAAGTGGGGGCAAAAGCGCCACCGCCACCATCACCCCGATTAGAGTAGCGGAAAGGCCGGTTGTAAATGCCAGCGCACCTGCGATTCCGGCGGACAGCGCCAGTACAATATCGCTGAGCGAAACGACTGTGCGGCTTTGAATCTCCCTCGAGATAACATCCGAATCCACAAAAATGCCTATCACGGCAGCTATTGCCAAAGCGAGAAGGAGCCCCAGCAGGTTCACATTAAGCGCTTTTTTTGCAAGAGCAGAATCGCCGAGGGTGGTTGCGAGTGAGAGTGTCATATTGGGGCCGAGCAAAGGCGCAATTACCATAGCCCCGATTATAACGGCCACGTTATCGCGAAGAAGACCGATCGCCGCTACAACTGTTGAAACGACAATTGTAAGAAAAAAGATGCGGTTTGCTTCGGCGCTGTCGCCGAGCTTCTGGACAAGTTCAGCGATGGCGATTCTGTGGGAGTCTTTCGGCTTTTCGTTATCGCCTTCCGGCTCCGGTTCGGTTTTTGGCGCCGGCAGCGTTGCCTCGACCTCGAAAATCACCATCCGAAACCCTGGCGTTGCCTGAAATTTTGACTCTAAATCCTGGATAACCCCCTCGGTCTTGTCGCTGCGGGCCAGAACGCGCAGGAGCTGAAGGTCGTCGTGGAGAGGCTCACGCCACAGCCCCAGAATTTCCAAGTCCTCCGAAAGGCTCGCCGCATCGGCACCTGCGACGTTATGCACTACCATCTCGATCATTCTAAGACCCATATTCTCTCACACATTAAGGTACTGTCTGTATGCTGAACGCATTTTGCCTTTCGAGCGCCAAAGCGGCCAGCTTTTTCAAAAAAGTATAACACAAGGGAGTACCATTACAAGATTAAAGCGACATTTATATCCACAGATACCAATTCAGGTGAAGGGCGCAAAGAGTGGTCTCCGTTTGGTCTCTTAGCCAAGATAGGGCTCGCCGCTTCCATAAAAACCTGTGGCTCAAGTTTCGGGTCGAAACGGTTCATACCGAGCTCACGCCTGGTGCTAATCTTATGTATAGAAAAAGGCGCAAGGGAAGTCAAGCCGACAAACAGCGCCGAATGCGCAAGCAATGCATGCGGGCATGTCGATGCTTTCGACACGTTCCTGCGATATGTCGATAAAGGTAAACGTATTAAAGGCAAGTGGCGGAGGAGTGGTTTTGGGGGCCCGTACGGTTTACACCGAGCTCACGCTTAGTGTTAATCTTCGGTATTGCGTTTCTTGTGGCGTTTTGCGACCGTCAAACTTTGCGCATCATTTGCCGAGGCGTTCTTTGAGGTACATTCCCGTGTAGCTTCCTGGCACCATCGCCACCTCTTCGGGGCTGCCGCAGGCCACTATCCGCCCGCCGTCCACGCCGCCTTCGGGGCCGAGGTCTATGATGTAGTCGGCGATTTTTATCACATCGAGATTATGCTCTATCACAAGCACGGAGTTGCCCATATCGGTGAGCGTGCCGAGAACATTGAGCAGGTTGTGGATGTCTGCGAAATGCAGGCCGGTAGTGGGCTCGTCGAGGATGTAGAGCGTGTGTCCGGTCGATGGCTTGCCCAGCTCTGTCGCCAGCTTAACCCTCTGCGCCTCGCCGCCGGAGAGTGTCGTGGAAGATTGTCCCAGCTTGACGTACCCCAGCCCCACACTGCAAAGCGCCTGAAGCAGGCGGCTTATCTTGGGGAAGTTCTCGAAAAACTTTCTCCCGACATCAATCTGCATATCAAGCACATCTGCGATTGTTTTGCCCTTGTAGCGGATTTCGAGCGTCTCGGGATTGTAGCGTGAGCCCTTGCAATGCTCGCAGGTAACATACACATCCGGCAGGAAGTGCATCTCGATTTTCTTTGTGCCCTGTCCCTGGCAATACTCACAGCGCCCGCCTTTGACGTTGAAGCTGAAGCGTCCGGCTTTGTAGCCGCGAATCTTTGCCTCTTTGACCTGCGCAAATACCTGACGGATCAGGTCGAAAACGCCGGTGTATGTAGCGGGATTGCTTCGAGAGGTGCGGCCGATGGGGGACTGATCTATCTCGATGATTTTGTCGATGTTGCCCACGCCCACAACGTTCTTATGCTCCCCGGGCACCTCGCGCGAGTGGTAGAGCTTGCGCTTCAAGGCCTTGAGCAGAATCTGGTTTACCAGCGTGCTTTTACCCGAGCCGGAAACGCCCGTTACGCAGGTAAATACGCCCAGCGGGAAGCGTACAGTGATATTTTTGAGGTTGTTTTCCTTTGCCCCACGTACTTCCAGAAACCTGCTTTTCAGAATCTTCCTGCGTTTCACGGGCACTTCAATTTTCAACTGGCCGCTGAGGTAATGGCCTGTAATGGAGCCGTGAGCCTGCTTGATATCGTCGAGCGTACCTTGAGCAACGAGTTTTCCGCCATAGATGCCGGCCGCGGGGCCGATGTCTATAATGTGGTCCGCTTCGTCGATAACGTCTTCATCATGCTCAACGACAAGCACCGTATTGCCGATGTCGGCAAGGCGGCGCAAGATCTTGATGAGCCGCTCGTTATCGCGGCGGTGCAGGCCGATAGTGGGCTCGTCGAGAACGTAGCAGCAACCCACAAGCCCGCTGCCCACCTGCGTTGCAAGTCGGATTCTCTGCGCCTCGCCGCCGGAAAGCGTGCCGCTTCTGCGGCTGAGTACGAGGTATCCCAGCCCCACATCCAGCAGAAACTGCAATCGCGCGCAGATTTCCTTGAGTGGTTGTGACGCGATGAGGGTCTTCTCCTCACCGAAGGTTACCGAATCGAAGAAAGCCTTCGCGTCCACGATGCTCATCTGCGTTATCTCGCTGATGTCTCTGCTTGCAATCTTCACGCAGAGCGCTTCCTTGCGCAGACGCTTTCCGCCGCACTCGGTGCATGGGTGCTCGGAGAGATAGCCGTGAAGGCGCGTCTTTACGTTTTCGCTGGTCGTGTTTGTCCAGCGGCGCTTGAGATTCGGCATAACCCCTTCGAACGAGGCGCCATATTTGCGCTCGTCATCGCTGCACGTACCATGCATAAGAATCCGTCTGGTCTCTTCGTTGAGCTTTTCAAACGGAGTATATTTGTTCACACCGAACTTCTCGCAGAACTGTCTCGTGAGGCGGGCGTAGTATATATTCATCTGCTGGCCGTTTTTGCGCCAGGCTTCGATCGCGCCCTCATCAATGGAGAGGCTCTCGTCCGGCACAACGAGCCCCGGGTCGAATTCCAGCACAGTCCCCAGCCCGTCGCATTTCGGGCATGCGCCATAGGGAGAGTTGAAGCTGAACAGCCTCGGGCTTATCTCGCCCAGAGCCACTTCCGCATGGTCGCTGCAGGCGAATTTCTCGCTGAACAGACGATCCTCCCAGGGCTTGTAGCCGCCTTCAGCCAGCGGCTCCTGCACCATCACAATCACCGCGCCGTCGCCGAAGCGCACGGCCGTCTCTATGGAATCGGCAAGACGGGCGCGAATGCCGTCTTTAAGTACGATTCTGTCCACAACCGCCTCGATGCTGTGTTTTTTGTTCTTTTCCAGCGCAGGTAGCTTCTTCACATCATACACCTTGCCATCGATGCGCATACGTACGAATCCCTCACGCATAATCTCGGCCATTGCTTCGCGGTGTTCGCCCTTGCCGCCGCGTATTACCGGCGCGCAGACTTGCAGGCGCGTCCCGGCGGGCAATTCCAGCAAGCAAACCACGATCTGAGTAACGCTCTGGCTGGCAATCTCCTTGCCGCATTTCCAGCAGTAAGGCGTTCCGGCGCGTGCAAAGAGTACGCGGCAGTAGTCGTAGATTTCGGTTGTCGTGGCGACGGTCGAGCGGGGGTTGCTCGAAGCGCGGCGCTGCTCAATGGCGATTGTCGGGCTGAGGCCCGTAATGCTTTCAACCTTCGGCTTCTGAACCATATCGAGAAACTGCCTCGCATACGCGCTGAGAGATTCGACGTACTTCCTCTGCCCTTCGGCATAAACCGTATCGAATGCCAGCGAGCTCTTCCCCGAGCCGCTAAGGCCTGTTATCACAACGAACTTCTCGCGTGGTATGTCCACATCGACATTCTGCAGGTTGTGCTCTGCCGCCCCCCTGATGCTTATATATTTATCGCTCAATTTGACAAGCCTTGTAATCTTTCCGTGTGTATGTGTGCTTTCCACTCTGTGCGGATATAATCAACCCCGCATTTTATGCTGTTTCGGGTCGGTTGTCAAGCTGTTAGTGTTCGAGGGCGGGCGTTCGAGGCGTTCAAAACAGCAGATTCAAAATTCAAAACGGTACAGTGCTTGCGCTTGAAATCTTGAAATTTGGGTCTCCCGCCTGTAATCCTGAATGATGGCCGTCAGGTAAAAAAGTGCCAAAATGACAGAGAAAAGGGAGGGGGAGTTTTTGGTATCATTTTTTAAAAGCCTGTGAAAAAAGGAGTTGTGTTTATGGCACGGTATTTGTTTTCGGTTTCTCATATGATGTAGTACAGAGGAAAGGAAATAGAAATATGAAATTTGACAAAATCACTATAAAGGCACAGGAAGCGCTCGCCACAGCACAGCAGCTTGCAATGAGCCGCTCTAATACTGTAGTGAGCCCGCTTCATCTTCTCAGCGCCCTTCTTGACGATAAAGAGGGCCTCGGTTGCGAGTTGCTCAAAAAGGCAGGCGCGGAAGTCAAGCGCATTGAAAGCATCTGCAAATCCGAGCTTGATAAACTCCCCACCGGTTCAAGTAGCCAGATGATAATGCCGGATATGGCGTTCAATCAGGTTGTTCTCAACGCGCAGAACATCGCAGACAAAATGGGTGATGAATTTCTGAGCGTCGAGCATCTGCTGATCTCACTGGCATCTGTCAGCTCGACGGCGAAAGAAGTGCTCACGCTCAACGGCGCAGAGGCCGGCTCTATAGAAGCCGCCGTGGAAAAGCTTCGTGGGGGCCGCAAGATTACGGAAGACAACCCCGAGGCGCAGTACAACGCATTGGAAAAATATGGCGTAAATCTCAACGAGATGGCAAGTTCGGGCAAGCTGGATCCGGTAATCGGGCGAGAAGAGGAAATTCGCCGCTGTATGCAGGTGCTCAGCCGCCGCACGAAGAACAACCCCGTGCTCATAGGCGAGCCGGGAGTCGGTAAGACGGCTATCGCGGAGGGACTGGCGCAAAGGATCGTGAACAGGGATGTTCCCGCGGGGCTCGAAGATAAGAAAGTCATCGCGCTGGATATGGGTGCGCTCATAGCCGGCACGAAATTCCGTGGCGAGTTCGAGAGCCGTTTCAAGGCCGTGCTCAAAGAGGTTATCGATTCGTCGGGGCAGATAATCCTGTTTATAGATGAGTTGCATACGATTGTAGGTGCGGGAAAAGCCGAAGGAAGCGTGGATGCGGGCAACCTGCTCAAACCCTCGCTTGCAAGGGGTGAGTTGCGTTGCATCGGCGCCACTACGCTTGATGAGTACCGCAAGTATATTGAGACAGACGCCGCGCTTGAGAGGCGTTTTCAGCCCGTTATGATTGAGCCGCCTACGGTCGAGCAGACCGTTGCCATCTTGCGGGGGCTCAAATCGCGCTATGATACGCATCACGGCGTCCGCATACAGGATTCGGCGCTTCTGGCCGCCGCTACGCTCTCAAACCGCTACATCGCCGACCGCTGGCTACCCGATAAGGCTATAGACCTCATCGATGAGGCCGCGAGCAAGCTGCGCATTGAGAACGACTCCATGCCCGAAGAGATCGATCGCATCCGCAGGCGTATGCTTCAGCTCCAGATCGAGCGTGAGGCGCTGAAGAAGGAGTCTGATGAGGGTAGCCGAAAGCAACTCGCCGAAACAGAAAAGGAACTCGAAGAGCTCGAGCGCGAAAATGACATCCTTACAGAGCGCTGGAACAGCGAGAAGGCGGGGATTGATGAAGTGAAGAAGCTCAAAGAGCAGATCTCCGCCGAGGAAACAGATTTTGAGGATGCGCAGCGCCGCGGCGATCTGGAGAAGGCCGCGCGAATCAAGTACAGCACGCTGCCCGAGCTGGAGAAGAAGCTTGAAGCCGCCGAGGCACGCAGCCGTGATAATCAGAAGGCAGACGCACTCATCCACAATGAGGTAACTGCGGAGCTGGTTGCGGAGGTGGTATCAAGCTGGACGGGGATTCCCGTCTCCAACCTGATGGCGGGCGAGCGGGAAAAACTCACACACATGGAGGAAGAGCTGAAAAAGCGTGTTGTGGGGCAGGATGCGGCTGTGAGTGCGCTGAGCAACGCCGTGCGCAGGAACAGGGCGGGCCTAAGCGACCCGAACCGCCCGATCGGCGTATTTCTGTTCCTCGGGCCTACGGGTGTCGGCAAGACGGAGCTGGCCAAGGCGCTGGCGGAGTTTATGTTCAACGACGAGAACGCGATGGTGCGCATAGATATGAGCGAGTTTATGGAGCGCCACAGCGTCTCGCGGCTCATCGGGGCGCCTCCCGGATACGTTGGCTACGACGAGGGCGGCAAGCTCACAGAAGCAGTGCGCCGCAAGCCATATACCGTTGTGCTGCTTGATGAGATTGAGAAGGCCAACGAGGATGTGTTCAATGTGATGTTGCAGATATTCGATGATGGACGCCTCACAGACGGCAAGGGCCGCACGGTGGATTTCAAAAATACCGTCATCATTATGACAAGTAACATTGCCGGCGAGCAGATTCGCGAGCTGAGCGACAACAACGGTGCGGATTGGGAGATCGAGGCGCATGTAAAGGAGGCGCTGAAGGTCTTTTTCCGCCCCGAGTTCCTAAATCGCATCGATGAGAAAATCGTGTTCAACTCGCTCGGCACAGAACAGCTCAAGGCGATTGTGGATTTGCAGCTGGCAAAGCTTGCTAAAAAGCTCGCAGACCGCGATATTGATGTCGAGTTTACTGACGCCGCTAAGGGACGTGTGCTCGATGAAGGATACGACCCGGGCTTCGGCGCCCGTCCGCTCAAGCGCGCAATACAGCAACGCCTTGAAAACAAGCTCGCCGGCGAGATGCTCGAAGGACGTTTTGGGCCAGGCGATAAAATCCGAATCGATGCCGATGACCATGCATACGTAATCGAAAAGATATAAAGACAACCAAAACCATAACAGGGCGCTTCAAACGAGGCGTCCTTTTTTTGAAGAAATCGTTTCACCCCCCAAACATGTAGGGGCTCGGGTTCATCGCGCCCTTGCTTGGTGTTGCCTTTTTACCGTAACCCGGCAAGAGACGCAAGATTTTGCGTCTCTACCGGGGGGCGCCGTAAAAATGATACAGCAATCTGAAATTTTGCCTCTGACCGCTTGCTTCGCTCCCGTTGGTCGCTCCTCGCGCGGCTCTTGTTGCATTCATTGCCTGCGATGATATAATTCAGGGAGCGTTAACTTTAGTAACCAACCAGAAGCGAAAGGTGATATTATGTTGAGAAGAATCGTTGTTATGATGCTATTGGCTATGGCTTTTGTTGCCCTTGCCGACCCGACCCCCGAACAGTTTAAGGACGACCCTCTCAAGCAGGGCGGCGTACTTCTGGGGATGCCTGATCCTGCGATAATTCAAGCCGATGACGGCTCATTCTATATCTTCGCCACAGGCAGAGGCCTGCCCATTTACCACTCCGACAATCTCGTTGACTGGAAGAGAGTCGGCCGCGTGTTTGATGGCGCGGTGCCGAAGTGGGCGGCTGAAAGAGTCCCGGGCACAGACGGCATCTGGGCACCTGACATCGTTAAATTCAATGGCGTTTATTTCGTTTACTACTGCGCCAGCACATTCGGTAGCCAGCACTCGGTCATAGGTGTGGCGAAAAATAAGACGCTCGACATCAACAGCCCCGGCTACAAATGGGAAGATCAGGGCCTCGTGATTGAGTCGTTCCCCGAGAAAGACAACTTCAACGCCATCGACCCTGCCGCATTCCAACAGGCCGACGGCCGCGCGTTTATGGTGTGGGGGTCGTACTGGACGGGCATAAAGAGCGTCGAGCTCAACCCCGAGACAGGTAAAATCCTCTCCGAGGAGCCGGTTATCTCGCCAGTAGCGAGCAGGCCGGCCAATGGCGGCGCGGTTGAAGGGGCGTATATGGTGAAAAACGGCGAGTTCTACTACCTCTTCGTCTCGTTCGACAGCTGCTGTGATGGCGCCGAAAGCACGTATCGCGTTATGGTGGGGCGCTCTAAGCAGCCGCTCGGGCCCTATTCCGACTGGAACGAGACGCCGATGACAAACGGCGGCGGCACGCTCGTTGTGCGCAATAACGACAACTGGCGGGGTACGGGGCATAATTCCGTACTTACGACAGACAAAGGCAGCTGGCTTGTACATCACACCTACGACACCTTCAACCTCGATAAACAGCGCATCCTGCAGATTCGCCCGCTGTACTGGACAGATTCCGGCTGGCCGGTGGCAGGCGAGCCGCTCAGCAGGAGCAACCCCATGGCGACAGAGCCGGCGGACGTGAACAGAGGAGAGATCGTGGGCAGCTGGCGCATCAGCAAGGACTATGGCACCGAAATCATCTACGACTTGCTCCCGAAGGGAAGAATTGCCAACAACAGAGGCGCTTCCTGGTCGCTTGAGGGCAACGTAATTACAATCAGGCTCAAAGATATAGCCGCAAAATGTATCGTGGAGCCGTTGGGCACGTCTTTCATAGGCCGTGATCTCGAAGGAGCCGTTATCCGCGGCAAGCAGCTCCCGCACTGAAGTAACAAAAACGGGCAGGTTTAACTTCACTGACATTGGCGGGCTTCTTGCGAAGCGCCGCTCTTGTAGTGCGAGCCGTTCGCGCGCGGAATGATTCTCAATCGGGCATAAAGCCTTCTCGCGTAGAGCGGAGGCGCACAAGCGCCCCGCTGATGTTGCAATCTCCAACGACGCCGGCGCAAACAGCAACAACGCCGCGATGAATCGCGCCCCTGCCTGCATTGCTTCGTCTTGTCATCGAATTTCGTCAGAAATCAAATTTTTTTGATTGAAACCTGCGAACGTATATAAGCCTGAAATAATCCCTTATTTGCTTTACAGACGCGTTTTTATGATATAATACAAGTTTGGATATTTCATCGCGTATGGAGAAATGTTCGGCTCGGAAAGAAAAAACGGAAAAACATATTGACAGTTTCATAAGTAGGACTAAGATTATCCTATATCAAGCAAAGGAAAAAAAGCTATGGACATCATTAGAAGAAACACAGATTACGCACTCGGCCTGCTGGTATGCCTCGCACGGGAAGGCGTTGGCGAGCTGAGAACCGCCGGCTTCCTCTCAAAGAACACGGGAACATCGTTCCAGCTCACGAGCAAGCTTATGCAGAAGCTCTGCAAGGCCGGCATAGCAACAAGCGTCCAGGGCACAAAAGGCGGCTTCCAGCTCGTCAAGGCGCCTGAGGATGTAAACGTGTACGAAGTGGTATGTACGATACAAGGTCCGATAACAGTTAACAAATGTACCTCGGAACTGAACGACTGCCCGAACAGAGATAGCTGCCCCATGACAAGTAAGATGCAGTTTCTTCAGGGTGAGATAGTGAAAACCTTGACAGAAACAACCCTTGCCGACTTTGTTGAGGTTGGCGGCGGATGTCTATAAGAAAAGAATGCCGGAAGGTACGCTCCGGATAGACGTAAAGTTTTTTAACGAAAGGAACCGAAATATGTTTTGTAATCAATGCCAGGAAGCATTAAATTGCGCAGGCTGCACAATGAATGGCATGTGCGGCAAGAAGGGCAACACCGCAGACCTCCAGGACCTGCTCGTATATACGGTCAAGGGCGTTTGCGCTGTAGCAGAAAAGACAGGCTCATTCAACAAAGAGATTGTTGACTTCGTTTTCAAGGGCCTGTTCACAACCGTAACCAATGTAAGCTTTGATGACGAAGCGATCATCGCGTTTATCCGCAAGGGCGTAAAGCTGCGCGATTCAATCAAGGGCGACATCGCCTGTGATATGGACGTTTGCACATGGCAGCCGGGCTCTTATGATGAGCTTATTGAGAAGTCAGAAGTTGCCGGCGTTCTTACCGAAGAAAACGAAGACACCCGCTCGCTCAAAGGGCTGGTTGTCGGCGGCCTCAAGGGAATGAGCGCATACTCAGAGCATGCCGCGGTTCTCGGCTACCACGATGAAGCGGTTGAGAAGTTTATGATCAAGGCTATGGCCGATACACTCAAAGACCTCTCCGTCGATGAGCTCGTAGCTCTGGTGCTTGAGACAGGCAAAAAGTGCGTGGCATGTATGGCCCTTCTCGACAAGGCAAACACCGAAACTTACGGCAACCCCGAGATCAGCGAAGTGAGCCTCGGCGTTCGCGGCAATCCGGGCATCCTCATCAGCGGCCACGACCTCAAAGACATCGCAGAGTTGCTCGAACAGACTCAGGGCACAGGCGTTGACGTTTACACGCACGGCGAGATGCTCCCTGCGCACTACTACCCCGCGTTCAAGAAGTACGACAACTTCGTGGGCAACTACGGCGGCTCATGGTGGGCTCAGGCCACAGAGTTCGCGTCCTTCAACGGGCCTATCGTTATGACGACCAACTGCATCGTCCCGCCTCGTGATACCTACAAGGACAGGATCTACACGACAAGTGTTGTCGGCTACCCCGGCCTCAAACACATTCCGAACAAGCCCGATAACGGCGTGAAGGATTTCTCGGCGGTTATCGCACAGGCCAAGGGCTGCGCGGCTCCCGTTGAAATCGAGACAGGTACAATCGTAGGCGGATTCGCTCACAATCAGGTTATCGCGCTCGCGGACAAGGTTGTCGATGCGGTCAAGAGTGGCGCTATACGCAAGTTTGTTGTGATGGCAGGCTGCGACGGACGCCAGAAGAATCGCGAGTACTACACAGAGTTCGCAAAAAAACTCCCGAAGGACACAATCATCCTTACTGCCGGTTGCGCTAAGTACCGCTACAACAAGCTGCCCCTCGGCGACATCGGCGGAATCCCGCGCGTACTCGACGCAGGCCAGTGCAACGACTGCTACTCGCTCGCGGTTATCGCGCTCAAGCTCCAGGAAGCGTTCGGCCTCGACGACATCAACGACCTGCCAATCGTGTTCAACGTGGCGTGGTATGAGCAGAAGGCTGTTACCGTACTGCTGGCGCTTCTCGCGCTCGGCGTGAAGAACATCAAGCTCGGGCCCACACTCCCGGCATTCCTCTCTCCGAACGTTGCGAAGATTCTCGTGGACACGTTCGGCATCTCCGGCATCGGCGATGTGGATGAGGATATGGCGAAAATGGTCGGCTGAGCAAGCTGAAGAATATGCCGGTAACGCCGGCGAGTACCGCCGATACATCATAGCACAGACAAAACAGAACCATGCGGTACAAAGGCCTTCCTTCGGGGAGGCCTTTCTTTTTTTTACGCGCAGAATTCCAACAACGGCTGATGTTTGCGCATGGCCGATAAACAGCGGAGGCGCGCAAGCGCCCCGAAACCGAACCTGAAACATTTCGCATTTCGAAACGCCTATTTGTGGAATTGCTAATCTAACTCTAACATTTGCTTCATATACTCTTAACTATTCTAACTAAACTCTTGTCAGCGGCTCACCGAAAGCCCGAATACGAATTAAAGGTTTTAGAATGAACACAGACAGCAAAAATAACAAGAGCGAATTCGATCTCCCGCTCCTGCTCACTCCCGGGCAGGATATGGCCGGCTATATAACAGCGCGGCTCGGCAGGGGGCTGCTGTTCTGCGTTACCGCTTTCTCGGTAGTGGCCGTGCTTCTGATACTGTTTTTCGTGGTCAAAGGCGCCTGGCCGTTCATCACGAGCGGCAAGTGGACGCAGTTTTTGAGCAGTGCGCAGTGGTATCCCGAAGCGGATAATGCCGAGTTCGGCGCGCTTGCCATCATCAGCGGTTCCCTCTATGTTACTCTCATTTCCATGGCTGTCGCGGCGCCAATCGGCCTGCTTGCGGCGCTGTTTCTGAGCGATATGGCCTCTTTCAAGGCAAGGCAGATTGTCAAGCCGATCATCGAGATGCTCGCGGCGATTCCCAGCGTTGCATACGGTTTTTTTGCCGTGCTTGTGCTTGCGCCCTGGCTGCAAAGGCATTTCGGCTTCAATACGGGCACAAACGCCCTCAACGCAGGCCTCATTTTGGCGCTTATGGCCCTGCCCACAATTATAAGCGTCGCTGAAGACTCCATATCGAGCCTTGGGCGCGATATTCGCGAGGCATCTTACGCCCTCGGGGCAACGCGCGCCGAAACGCTGGTGAAGGTTGTGATACCCGCCGCACACAACGGTATCATCGCCGCTTACATTCTCGGCATAATGAGGGCCGTGGGGGAGACGATGGTAGTCTGGATGGCGTCGGGCAATGCGAATCAGTTTCCCGCACCCTGGTGGAACGTTGCACAGAGCGTGCGTACAATGACCGCCACAATCGCCGGCGACATGGGCGAAGCGGCCGCCGGCAGTGACCACCGCCTTGCGCTGTTTACGATGGGCGTATTGCTGCTGATTTTCACAATAACGCTGAATCTTATCAGCGAGCTGCTCAGTAGCGCGTTCAAACGCAAGATGGGAGGCAAAAAATGAGTTTGAAGCTACGCATATTCAAAGACCGCCTGTTTACGGCAGGCGCGCAGGCATCGATCGCTTTGCTTGTACTGGCGTTACTCGTTGTTTTGGGGCCTATTTTTTCGAGGGGGTTTTCCGCTGTTGTTTTCAAGGGCACAAGCGAATTTCGCCGCCTTCAGTACGACAGCTACGGCCGCGGCAATAAAGAATCGGTTCACACTGAGAGAGAGGCGGCCGCGAAGCTTATCTGCGAAATATACGATGAGTTGGCGCAGTTTGGCGCCGCCATCGATACCGACGCCCTTGAGGATGGCGCCAAGGATATATACAGGGACTACGGCAGGGAGTTGCGCCTCAAAGACGCCGATTCCGATGAGTACGGCCGCCTGCGCGACAAGGCGAAAGACTTGAGAGATAAGTTTATAGATTCTCTTGAAGCAGACAGCCCCGAAGAGGCGAAGTCTGCTATCGATGAAATTCTCGCATCACGCACAGATGCGGATTTTGCAGGAAGCTGTTTTGAGCAGTTCTTCGCTCTCGCGGCCAATTACGGCAGGATTTGCGGCCGCGTTGATTTCTCCAGGAAGGACGAATACCGCAAATCACTCGCGGAAGTGCAGCGTATTACCGCAATGCTCTACGGCCCCGACCCGCGCCTCGAGCAGCCCCCGCTCATTATGGAGCAGTACGGCGCCACAAGAAAAGATATGGCCGACAAAGCGCTCAATGAGCTTCTGTATAAAACAGTCTGGGAGGCCGAGAGCGGCAGCGATGTGCTCGCAAAGAGGTTTGTTTCCCGTAAAGAAGACTTCGCCGGCACGCCCCTTGAGAGCTTTTTCGACAAGCTCCCGGAGAAGACCGAAGCGATAATGAGCCCCCGCACGACAATCTACTGGCAGTACTTTATAGACGACAGCACGCCCGGCCATTACTTCGGCGGCGTGGGGCCGGAGATTATCGGCACGCTCCTTCTGACGCTCGTTGCTATGCTGATAGCCGTGCCGCTGGGAGTAACGGCGGCTGCGTATCTGGTGGAGTGTGCGGGCGAAACACTGAGCGTTCGCATAATTCGCGGCTTCGTCAATACGCTCGCAGGCGTTCCGAGCATCGTGTTCGGGCTGTTCGGGCTGGCGTTTTTCGTGATGGTGCTTCTGCCCGCGTTCGGAGCGGATGGCACCCCCTGCATACTCACCGCCGCTATGACGCTCGCGGTGCTCGTGCTGCCGGTCATCATACGCTCCAGCGAAGAGGCGATAAGGGCCGTGCCGCGCAGTTACAAGGAAGCGTCTCTGGCGCTCGGCGCCGGCAACCTGCGCACGTTTATCCTCGTTACGCTTCCCGCGGCGATGCCCGGCATCCTCACAGGCATCATACTGAGCCTTTCAAGGGCCGCCGGAGAAACAGCCCCGATCCTTTTCACGGGAGCCGTCGCGCTGGGGCCGCTGCCCAAATCCATATTCTCGCAAACAAGAACACTTTCCTACGGCAGCTACGACATCGCCGTAGGCGACAGACTGGCAATGATGGTGCCACATAAGCAGTACGGCATGGTGGCAACGCTGATTGTGCTGGTATTATTGCTCAATTTAATCGCAATCCTCATCCGATCAAAGATGAGCGCGCGCCTCAAAGGTATATAGGAATCGCATTATGACAAATTCAGGCGACTCAGTAATAAAGGCAAAAGATTTCTCCTTCTTCTACGGCTCAAAGGCCGGCGTGAAGGACATTACGTTCGAGATATATCCGCAAATGGTAACCTCTATCATCGGGCCGAGTGGCTGCGGCAAAAGCACGTTTCTGCGTAGCATAAACCGCATGAACGACCTCATCCCGGGCTGTTCGACAAGCGGCGTGCTCACCGTCAACGAACAGGACGTTTACGATAAGCAGATCAATCTGGTAAACTTGCGCAGGCAGGTCGGCATGGTGTTCCAACGGCCAAACCCGTTTGCAAAGAGCATCTTTGAAAATGTAGTGTACGGCCCGCGTCTCCGGGGCATGAGCAACAAGGCCGACCTTGATGAAATCTGCGAAACTTCTCTGCGTCAGGCAGCTATCTGGGACGAGGTTAAAGATGACCTCGCCAAGAGCGCACTCGCCCTTTCGGGCGGCCAGCAGCAGAGGCTCTGCATCGCGCGCACAATCGCGAACAAGCCGAAGGTGATACTGATGGATGAGCCATGTTCTGCGCTCGACCCTATCGCCACGAGCAAAATCGAAGATTTGATTGTGGAGTTGAAAAACAGCTACACGATAGTTATTGTAACGCACAGCATGCAGCAGGCCGCGCGCGTGAGCAAGAGGACAGCTTTCTTCTGTATGGGGGAGCTGATTGAGTATGGCGCCACGAAAAAGATATTCACAAATCCCGCTCAAAAGGCCACGGAAGATTATATTACAGGCAGGTTCGGCTGATTACGTTGAATTATCTGTGCCGTTCGCTAAAATTAGTGCTTCTTTTAATGCAAAGGATTAAAAATGAACGCTAAGGAATACATCTGGAAAGTACGTTCTATAAAGAACTACCCCGAAGCCAGGAACCACGTTTTCATCGGAAAACCGGTTGAAGTGAACAGCACGTATGCCGTTCTGAAATGCCGCACGTATCACTTCGGCAAAACCGTACACTTGCCACGTGATATACAAGTGGGGAATATCGAGCACAGGCTCGTGCCATGGTCTCGCGTGGAGATCGTGAACCTTGTGGAAAAGGAATTCGATTACATAAACGCAAAGCTGGTGGTCAGCGAAGGCGGGGCTATTGTCCTGAGCGATGGTACGTTGAGCGTGGCGCTCTTCGGCTCGAACGACAGCCGCGTATTCTGAAACCGCCATTTGCATAACAAAGGCCGTCTGAGGCCGTAAGCAAAGGTTGGTATTATGCCGCTGCATCTCAAGAGAGAAATTGATAGACTCAAAGTAAACATACTCAAACTCGGCGCGTTGGCAGAGGATTCTGTTCAGCAGGCGACAATCGCTGTGAAGAACAGGGATAAACAGCTTGCCGAACAGGTCGTCAGCGACGACATCAAACTCGACAAGATGGAGGTGGAGATTGAGGAAGACTGCCTCAAGATACTTGCCCTCCATCAACCTGTCGCGATTGACCTGCGGTTTATCGTCTCCGCGCTCAAGATCAACAGCGACCTTGAACGAATCGGAGACCTCGCCTCCACTATCGCCGAGAAGGTGCCCCTGCTCGCCGATAAGCTCGATGACAACATCGAACCGGACTACCTCACAATGGCGGCAAAAGTGCAGATTATGCTACAGAAATCGCTTGATTCTCTCGTTAATCTCGACACGGCAACCGCCAGGGAGGTTTGCCGGCTCGACGACGAAATCGACCGACTGAACCATGAGTTGCAGGAGCATATCAAGGATAACATCTCCAAATGCCAGGGCGGCTTCGATTCATGCGTGGCTATGCTCGCGCTGCCCAAAACACTCGAACGAATCGCCGACCACGCCACAAATATCGCAGAGGATGTGCTCTATATGATAGAGGGGGACATTGTACGCCACGGCGATGTGATACAGTAAGGAACGAGGCACAAATAAAGGTAGAGGGTGAAAAATAGTTCGAATAGTTTTTTCGGCTCCTCCTTGTTTCCCTGTTGAAAAAATGCTGCCTGAATTATTATCCCTTCGCGCTCTTCGCGTGCTTAACGGTTAATCCATAAATACCGCGTTTGGCATTTCGCCTGCTTTCGTTATAATTCCTCGTTGTCCGTCGCTGCATGGCGGAACACGAAAAGGATATACTTCTATGTACAAAAATATAACGATAATCGGTGATGGAGCCATGGCGACAGTCTGTTCGAAGTTGCTTTGCTTCAAAGGGTACAGCGTAACAATGTGGGGGCACAACCCCGAGCAGCTGGCTGAATTTGAAGCGGCCGGCGAGAACCTGCGCTTCCTGCCGGGGCATAAATTCGATAAATCACTGCGCTTCAACGCAAACCCCGAGACCTGCATGCAGGGTGCGAACTTGATTGTATCGGCGGTTCCGTGCCAATTTTGCACAGCCGTCTGGAACAGGCTCAAACCCTTCGTTCCTGCGGGCGTGCCTGTCGTTTCGGTAACAAAAGGAATCGAAAACCGCACGCTCCTGCTGCCGACACAGATAATAGATTCAGTTCTCGCCGGCGCCAACCCCACAGCCACCCTCTCCGGGCCGAACATCGCCGAAGAGGTTATGAACAAACTCCCCGCGGGCGCCTGCATGGCATGCGAAGATGAGGTAATTGCGCGCAATATACAATCAGTATTCAACACGCCTTGGTTCCGAGTCTATTCGGCGAGCGATGTTATCGGCGTGCAGGTCGCAGGCGCGCTTAAAAACGTAATCGCTATCGCCGCGGGCGTCATTGACGGCATCGGCGCCGGCGACAACGCAAAAGCCGCGCTTCTCGCCAGAGGCCTCAGCGAAATAACAAGGCTCGGCACTGCCATGGGCGCAGACCCGGCTACTTTCAGCGGCCTTACGGGCCTCGGAGACCTCGTTACCACGTGCATCTCACCCATGGGGCGCAACCGCAGCTTCGGCGAGAAACTCGGCCGCGGCCTCAGCACGGAGGAAATCCTCTCGCATACAACAAGCGTTGTCGAGGGCGTTACAACGAGCGAATCGGTTGTAGAGCTGGCGGCAAGGTTTGGCGTGGAGATGCCGATCACCGAAAGCATACACGCCGTGATAAAGGGAAGGCTCAGCGTGTTGGAGGCAATCGCCGCGCTCATGAGCCGCGAGCTCAAGCCGGAGCAGCATTAATTAAACAGTTGACGGAGCAGTATGAGGGTTATATCACTACAATCAGGCAGTAAAGGAAACTGCATCTATCTGGAAACGGAAGGTGTGCGCCTGATTTTTGACGCGGGAATCACAGGAAAAGTTGCGTGCGAGCGCCTCGCGGGCTACGACATCGACATAAAATCGGTTGACGCGGTCTTTATTTCGCACGATCACAGCGACCATTTCAAATATGCAGGCGTATTCAGCAGGAAGTTCGGGCATAAAGTTGCGATGCCGGAAAAGACACACCGCCGCCACGCCCGCTGGCTCAAGGACATCGATATATACGCCCACTTCGAGCCGGGCGAGAGGATAAGTGTCGGCGAGGTTACCATCGAGACCTACCCCACCCCTCACGACACCGACAACTCCTGCGCGTTTGTCGTGGAGGCGGGTTCAAAGCGCCTCGGCATACTCACGGATTTAGGGCACGTATTCGAGGGACTTGGCGATATTATCAGCACGCTCGACGCCGTAATGTTGGAGAGCAACTACGACCCCGTCCTGCTCGAAGCCGGCCCGTACCCCTGGAGTCTCAAACAACGGATCGTCGGCTCGGGCGGGCATATATCCAACGAAGACGCAGGCCGCCTGCTGGAGCAATACGCTTCGCCGCGCCTGAAATGGGCATGCCTTTCGCATATCTCCGAGAACAACAATACGTACAAACACGCGCGAGAAACCAACCTCGCCATCCTCGGCCATTACGGCGCCAAACGACACTACCACCTTCTCATCGCCAGACAGGACAGAGCCGTGGTTATGCCGTCATTTTAACACGCCGCGCAAATTGCTCGTCAATGCCGGTGAATTCAAATCAGACCGTAGGGGCGTGATTCATCGCGCCCGCGCTCACGCAAACGCAAATCAATGTCGGTGAATTCAAACTTTCAATTTCGGGGCGCTTGCGCGCCTCGCAAACAGCGCCACGGCGCAAGCAATGCGAAAAACGCTGCGGCACAGCTTTCAATTTTGAGTCTTTGATAAATACGCGGTATCGTTATAATTGGCAAAAACTATGTCAAACTCACGCAACATAAGAAAAAGACCTGTGCGGGCGAAAGGCAAAACAGCCCCGGGCACGCACCGCCCCGTCCTGTACAGAGAGGTGATAGAGCAGCTTGCGCCGGAGCAGGGCGCGATAATAGCAGACTGCACTCTCGGCTACGGCGGCCACGCGCGCAGGTTTATGGAAAAAATCGGCCCCTCCGGCAGGCTTGTCGGCTTTGATGTCGATGCGGGCGAGCAGGCAAAGACAATTCACCGCCTGAGCAAATTCGGCGAGCGGCTCATCGCGGTCAACAGAAACTTCCGCGAGCTTGCCGCCGTGCAAAACGAGCTTGGCATCGAAGGCTTCGACATAATCTTCGCAGACCTCGGCATCTCCAGTATGCAGGTGGACGATGCCTCGCGCGGCATCAGCTACAAAGCCGACGGCCCGCTGGATATGCGTATGGATAAATCCCTGCCCAAAACAGGCGCGGACATCCTCGCAGAGTACAACGAAGAGGAGCTGGCGCGAATCTTCGATGAGTATTCCGATGAGCCGGATAGCGAGCTGATAGCGAAATGGATTGCGGGGCAGAGACAGGCGAAGCCTATCGAGACGGTCAACGAGCTGCTGAGGCTCGTGCTCAACGCCAAAGGCTTTACCGAGCGCACTTGGAAAAAGGAACAGAAGCAACAGCGATTCGGCGCAACACACCCCGCCGCGCGCGTGTTTCAGGCGGTGCGTATTGAGGTAAACGATGAGCTTGGCGCCTTGCGGCGGCTTTTGGAAGACGCGCCCGTCTGTCTGAAAAGCGGCGGCAGGTTAGGCATCATAAGCTTCCATTCCGGCGAAGAAAATATCGTCCGCAGGAGCTTCTCGAATCTGCTCGAAGAGGGCGTATATTCGAGCATAAGCGAAAACAGCATCCGCCCGACGAGCGGGGAAGTGGCAAGGAATCCGCGCAGCTCTTCTGCGAGGTTCAGGATAGCAATCAAAAAATAGAAGGGATATTGAGCTATGAACGATTTCACCAGAAGAAACTTTTTGCGCAGCGCCGGCATCCTTGGCGCATGGTCATTCTTCGCGCCGCTCGGTAGCGCGAAAGCCGCAGAGCAGCAGGCCGACAAAACCATTCGCCTCTGCCACCTTACCGACATCCACCTCACTGACGGCCGCGGCGCGCCGGAGCGTTTTGCAAAGATGCTCGATAATATCGGCGAACAAACGCCAAAACCGAACCTCATCATAACAGGTGGCGACAGCATAATGGATGCACTCGCCGAGAATGAGGCGCGCGTCAGGCAGGAGTTTGCCCTGCTCAATAAACTGTTCTCCAAAACCGACATCCCCGTATATTTCGGCCTCGGCAACCACGACATCTGGGGCTGGAACAAACAAAACAGCGAGACCGACGGCACAGAGCCGCTCTGGGGCAAGAAATGGGCTTTGAAGGAGTATGGCCTTGAAAACAGCTACTACCACTTCGACCGCGGCAACTGGCGCTTTGTCGTATTGGATACGATGCAGCCGATGGCCAAAGAGAACGGCAACTGGGACGATGTTTACTACGGCGCGCTCGGCGCAGAGCAGTACAAATGGCTCGAAGCGCTTCTCGGCAGCACGCCCGCTTCGGTAAATGTGTGCGTTGTGGGGCATATCCCGTTTATGACAGTAACCAACTTCGAGCTGCTCAAGCCCATAGACGGCGCTTTCAGGATAAGCAATAAGGAGGTATGCGCGGACGGGCCGGAAGTGATCAGGCTTTTCAGCCGGCATAAAAACGTGCGCCTCGTGCTCAGCGGGCACATGCACCGCGTGGACAGGATAGAGTATATGGACACAACCTACATCTGCGACGGCGCGGCAAGCGCGGGCTGGTGGAACGGCCCCTACCACACCTGCCACAACGGCTACGGCCTCATAGACCTCCACCCAGACGGCAGCTTTGAACATAAATACGTTACGACGGAATGAGACTGATGAGCAGAAAGACACTTATAATAAGCGACGGCAAACCCGGGCACCTCAATCAGGCGCTCGCGCTCGCCGCCATTGCCGGCCTTGATACGGCGCAGGCTGTTGCCGCGTTTTCCGCGCCGTGGAAGAAGGCGCTTTGCTATGCGCTGGCGAAGTTTCG
>JBFWMM010000028.1:0-10816 GCA_050251615.1 Phycisphaerae bacterium | reverse complement strand
TACAATCCGATTCCGGCGTTTCTCATGCTCAGCGACTACCTCTTCGTAACGAGCGATTCGGCATCGATGGTGAGCGAGTGCGTGAGCTGCGGCAGCTCGAAAGTGGAGTTGCTCAAGATGCAGGCAAAGCGCCCGAGCAAGTTCGACAGATTTACGAAACAGCTCGCCATGAACGGCAACCTCCACATATTCGGCGGCTCCCTCGGCAAAGCAAACGTAAAGATTGACCTCGCCCCGATAATCCGCAGGATCCTGTAGCGGCTCGGGTTCATCGCGCCCTGAAACAACTATGCCTAAGGCTGTGTGCGACAAAATTTCCCTTTGCATATACACTCATTTCCTTTACACTGTGCTCGGAGAACGCAGTTCCAACTTGTAATTATAAAACAATGTGAGACAAATGAGTACCAATACGTGTTCAAGCCCCGAAATTGCCAAAGTGCTGACTGAGCGGTTTGGTACATCAAGGAAACCCATTAAGGTAGAAATGAAGTTCACTCGTGAAATAGGCGAGTTCATTAAAAAAGTAGAATCGGCTCAAAAGGCCGCCGATAGAAGCAATCTAATCTTCTGATGATGCAAAACAAAGAACAATATTTTATCTCTCTTACCGGCATCAATCCCCCCGAATCCGAAGGAATTAAAAAGCAGTCAAAATTGTTGGCGGGAAGGATAAAGCGATGAAACCGATAACGGTAATGCAGCTTGTGCCCAGGCTTGAGCAAGGTGGCGTGGAGCGGGGGGTAGTGGAGTTCAGCCGTGAGCTGATTAAACGCGGGCACAGAAGCATCGTTGTGAGCGCGAGTGGCAGGCTTGTAGAGCAGATAGCCACAGATGGCGGCAAACACATTACCTTTGACGTCTGCTCGAAGAATCCGCTCACCGCGGCTGCAAGAATCGAGCGGCTGCGCAGGATTATCATGCGCGAAAAGCCCGACATCCTCCACCCGAGAAGCCGCGTGCCGGCGTGGATGTGCTGGCTGGCGATGAAGTTTATGCGCGAGAGACCGCGGCTCGTTACCACGGTACACGGATTCAACAGCATCTCGGCGTACAGCAAGGTGATGCTGGCGGGCGAGCGGGTGATATACTCAAGCGGGGCGGTGAAGGATTATGTCTGCGCAAATTATCGCTTCGATGAATCGAAGCTCAGGTATGTCCCGCGCGGCATTGATATGAGCTACTTCGACCCTGAGAAGATTGACAAAAGCTTCATCGCCGATTTCAAACAGCAACACGGCCTCGATGGCAGGCTGGTAGTGTCGATTGTGGGGCGGATAACGCAGTGGAAAGGGCATACCGATTTCATAAAGGCGATCGGTAGAGTGCGCCGGTCAAGCCCGAATGTACTCGGGCTTATCGTCGGCCGGACCGCCGGCAACAAGGATGAGTACTTCACCGAGCTGAAAAAGATGGCCGAGGAGCTGGGAGGCGCCGAGGCCTTCAGATTCGCAGGCCCGCAGAAAAACGTGCGTGAGATTTATGCGCTCAGCGATATTGTCGTTTCTGCCGCTTCAAGCAAGCCCGAAACATTCGGGCGAATCGCAGCCGAGGCAATGGCGATGAATACGCCTGTCGTGGGCAGCGCGCAGGGCGGTACGCTCGATATAATAAAAGATGGCGAGTTCGGCCTGCTCTTTGAGCCCGGCAATTCAGAGATGCTCGCGGAAAAAATAAGCGAGGCCCTCGCCGCAAACTTCGCTGATTTTCGCGGCTACATAAACGACCATTTCAGCCTCGAAATAATGACAGAATCAGAGCTGGCAGTCTATGAGGAGCTGATCAACGACTCATAAATAGACACAAGCTGAGGGATGACGGCATTTTGATGATACTTATCTTTGTACAAAGTGAGCGCATTAGACGCTTTATCAAGTGAGGCGCCCTCGTTGTTGGATGCTTCTATCATCGCATCGGCCAACTGTTGAACAGATCCAATCTCAACAAGATAGGCTTCGTTCGCGGTTAGCACCTGAGAGGGCCCTTGTGTAAGAGTTGATATTATGGGTTTGCCCCTGGCCATCGCTTCAAGGAAAGCAATTCCAAATGGCTCATCGAGAGAGGGAAGAACAAATATATCCGAATCGTCAAGAGCTGTAGATACATCCTCTATCCATTCACCGAGAACAACATTGCCTTCGATACCAAGCTCAGAACTGATCTTCTTGAGATTCTCAAGCTCAGGGCCTCTTCCACCTATAGTGAGTGTTGCATCGATACCTGCATCCAGCACTTTGCCGAACGCGTTCAAAAGTATATCAAATCCTTTTTTCTTAACATATCTACCGTAGGATATAAAGCGCACAGGACAGGAGAAGCCGCGAGTTACTGCATCAACAGGGCATATTCGGGAAAAGTTAGGGATTACTACCACCCTGTCAGCGTGCCAGCCATTCAGTAAGGCATGTCTTTTCTGATCTTCGGTTGTTCCAATAAGCACATCGACGTATTTATATCTGTGCAGATCTACGTAGTTGTGCAGCTTCGAGACAACCGGCAGGCCAAGCCCCCCGGCCGCTCTGCCGGCATGCCAGGCGGCTCGTTTAAGTTGAGTGTGCACAACCTCAGCTCTAAAATCGTTAAGCATCTTGCGGATTGTCAGAGGGGCTATAAAATCCCATTCTCCAAATGTGTTAACGGTTTTGAGAGTAATGCCGGTTACGTTTTCAAGCAGTTCCTTTTTTACAAACTTACTGTGGCAAATGGCAAGCACCTCATGTCCACTCTCAGCCAAAGCGAGGGCTGTGTCAACAAACGAGCGTTCAGCACCTCCAAATCCTCGTCCTAACATTACTTGTGCTACACGCATTATTTCCCTTGTCTATCAAAGTTTTATGTACATATGACTGTTATCCCCATGTATGGCGCCAAATAACGATACGCACTTTTTCCCTCAACCTGCGTCCGTACACCCTTTGCTTTGTTTGCCGGGGTTGAAGTTGCCGCAAATAAACTTACCCAAACAACAAGAAAACCAGCTTCTGATAAGTTTTTTGTATAGTCGTCTTTTCTTGGGAGCTATTAGTTTTGTGTACTTATAATCTGTCCATTTGTCGAAATCATTCCACATCCTGATGCTCTGCATATATCTTTTCCGTCTCTTGTGCCAATCGTTCGCATTGCTCCTGTCTGTCCAGGAGCCAGGCACCCACATTCTTCTTGCACTCATCTCTTCGTCAATAAAACCAATTTTACCAAAAGATGTTACAAGAAGTCGCAGCGGAACATCCCCAACTGGAGCTTCCTCAAACCACCGAGGCGGTGTACCGGCATTTGCTTCAGTGCGAAAAAACATCGCACTTGTGTGTATGCCGCAGCTAAGACTGAGCAATTTTATCATATCAAACGGCTCTGTGTAACCAAACTTTGGCCTTAAAGGTTCAGCAAATATATTACCATTGAGATCTACCCGCGCGGTTGGGTGGTAAACCATAGCACATTCCGGGTGCGCCTCAAGATAATCATATTGTCTTTGCAATTTGTTTTCGCATTTCCAATAATCATCGCCTTCACATATAGCTAAATAGCGCCCTCTTGCAGCTTTCATAACCCGTTGTTCATTTGTTCTCATGCCAACATTCGTATTGGAGTAAATAATGCGTATAATGTCAGGATATTGCTTTTGCAGTTCTATACATATTTCTCTCGTTGAATCAGTTGAACAGTCTTCACCAATTATAATCTCGAAGTCATAGCTCGTTTTTTGCCCGGCAATGCTCTCAATATTCTGTCTGATATAGTCTTCGTGGTTGTATGTTATAACCACTACACTTACGACAGGTGTTTTAGCTTCAAGTATTGGGGATATGATTTCATATTGATTATGCATTAGATTGGCCTTGTGAATAATTTAATATGTCTCTGTCAATGTCGCCAAACAGCAATTCTTTACCTTTCCTGTAAAGCCCCGGC
The DNA here is from genome assembly GCA_050251615.1 of Phycisphaerae bacterium. Lineage (GTDB taxonomy): Bacteria > Planctomycetota > Phycisphaerae > Sedimentisphaerales > Sedimentisphaeraceae > Sedimentisphaera. Next base: position 6,904 of record JBFWMM010000028.1, on the reverse strand, counting down.
ATTTGCCCGAAGTCTATTGCCTGATAACCTTTGAGCGCAAGGTCGTACGCCATAACGGTTGCCGTCGGGCCCAGCACTATAAGAATTAAACAGGATTTGGGGTAATTACAAACATCATCGATTATCCTGTCGTACTCGTCAAAGGCATTTTTTGCCGGACCATAGACAAAGTTAACAGAAGCAATGTTATTAAACAAATCTTCCTCAAATATAAATCTGCTGCCGGTTCCAACAACAATTACCACCTCTCTATCTTGCCATATCTGCTTTACAAGCTTCACTCTCTTGATAAAATTCTCTTTTGAGTCAGTGGGAATGTCCCTGAAGGCCATTGCCGAGTAGTATTTTCTGTTGCTGTCGAGTAAGCTTAAAACGTTCGGGCCTATTCTGATAGCAAATTTTTTCCAGATTTTAGGCATATGCTCCAAGTCAACTATTCGGTAGATGCCAATCATTATGTTTTTGTTGTCTGAGCGCAAGACTTCAAGCATCCGCCTGTTAAGTTCAGTATTTACGTCCTGAAATGATTTATGCCGCTCGCCTATGATAAGCTTAAATTCACCATCACCAAATCTGCTCACACTGCAACGAGTTTGAATAATGTGGTTAATCGTTTCTTCACTGTTGTAAGTCTTGGGATACTTGCTTATAAAGTCCTTTAATTCGTTTTCAAAGATTTTAATAATCCTGTCGTCTGCCCATTCTCTGAAAGCCCTGCGTCTTTTGGTGGTGAAAGCGAAAAGTGAAGCGCCCAAAGACAAATAGCGCAATAGATTATATTTTGCCTTACTCCATCTGATAATACAATTTGCCATTATCTGTAAACCTCTGAAGACCAGATATAATCTTCGCTATAAGGCATATTCAGAGCAGTTTCAATCATAAACTTAACTATCTTCTGCCCTGAAAAATGCTCATGGTAATACCGTCGGCCTTCTGAGGCTACTTGTACTCTTGCCGCATCATTATTCTGGTAGTACAGAATTTTATCCAGTAATTGCTGTTCATTGCTGAAGTACGCCACCGTATTGTCAGGGAGCAATTCCCGCATATCTCCATCGTCCCAGACGAAAGCAAGTATTCCGTTGCCCATTAATTGAGAAATTCGGGCGGAAGAATAGTATTTCCAACCTTCAAACCTGTTTAAATTCAGAGCCATTTTTGTGTTCATCAATACGTTATCATAAGCTGCGGACCAGACCGGAGGATTCCCGTAGATACCAAAGGACTCAAATTTAACTTTATCTTTCAACTTTGTGTCCAGATTAACAATCAGGCTGTATCTATCGTCGGATTTATCCCCTTTACCACAAAATGACAGGTCATATTTGAAGTCTTTTTTGGATGAATTGTCCATGTTTTCTATAGCAGGGTCCGTAGCGTTGGGAATGAAGCCTACGACATTTTTGCCGGTCACAAACTGTTTCAGGAAATCACCGGCAGTTGTTACGAAAATAGCATCAACATAATCTTTGCGATAATGTATCATATCAACATTGCGCTTGCGCCACGGCGGATCGACGTTCCTGTAAATAATGGGGACTTCCGGCAATTCCTGCTTTATAGTTGAAAGCGTTTTGTTGGTAATAAGGTCGCTGTGTCCGATCAGGATACAATCGGGCCTGAAATTCAGGCAAGTCTCTATAAAGCGTTTGTTGGCAGCTCTGACTCCCAGCGGCTTTATATTGAGCGGTGCCTCAAAGTAGGCAATATCTCGTTCGCTGAACTCACAGACATTCCAATTATTCCTTACCATGCCGTTAAACAGCTTGCGTCCGGTCGATACTTTGATAAGGCCGTATCGCCTTATCATCATATTATCCGAGTGTACTATCCTCATTTAGTAGCCTTTATCATTTGTGCCTTTTAAACAAAGCTTTAACCGAATATAACGCTGTCATAACCGGTGCTATAAAAAACGGCGCTCTCGCTGAAGCCATAAACCTGACTGCAACCCTGTTTATGTTATTTTCCAAACATATTGAAATCCTGTGATGGCCTTGATGTAGAGTGTCAACTACGCCAAAGCTGCGACAAAGCATTATACCAAGCGGGTATTCATCAGAAAAGCCCTCACGTCGCATTTTTTCAGATAATACAATATATTTGTTCTTTCTTTCCTCTTCCGGAATGCGCCACTTGGGGTTTCGGATCTCGTATGAATTTTCAATCGTTCTGATAGCTCTCTCTATTCCCATTTCGCGAATCGCCGTTGCTGTCGTATGATACACATTTGAGCCGGTGTAGTAGTAGCGTTTGCGAATCTGTTTAACGATGGAGAGCGGGCGAAGGAGAAGGGGCATATTTGATTTGAACGCAAAGCGAACCTTAACGTGCTTCTTGCCGGAAGCGGCAGCATTTTCCGCAATATCTCTGCCCTTCAGCAGCGCGTCGCGTTCGCCTTTGGCGGAGTTGCCGATTATTACGACGATGTCATCTTTTAATTTGCGGCCATCAAAAAACTTGTCGTTGCAGGGAAGGGCAACAATATCCTGGGGTTCTATTAAGTAGAGTTCGCTCGAAAGATGCATCAAATTCCTGAAGTAAATAAGTTTGCGCAAATTATAACTGTGCCCGCGCAATAAATCAATCCTTTACGGAAATCCGATGCGCGAAAGGCGCCGCTACGATAAAACCGCATTAAAGCACGCCGAAACTGCGTGTGCGTGAAGAAATCTGCCGACCTGAGCCAGTATCTTTCGGCTGCTTTTATGCCATTTCAGGCTCAGCAGAAATATAAGCGGCGCGGCGATTCGTTATTACGGGATTGATGCAGCAATCCCTCGCGAATACAGCGGAGGCACGCAAGCGGCCTGAATTTGATAGTTACCCACGTGGCGTTCTTCACACGGCTTATGCAAACGTCAAATATAAAATCCGTGACGATGCATAAAAAAAGACGCCGCACCTTCCGGCGAAGCGTCTTTGGTATTCGTCGGAATCGGTTGTATAATCAGCCGATTGTAACCCTTGCGAAGTCAACGATCTTCGTTGCGCCGGCCTGCTGAGCAGCCTTCTCAACGGTAATCTCTTCGTTCTTTACGAACTTCTGTTTGACCAGGCAGTTATCTGCCATCATCTTGTTGATCTTGCCCTTGACGATATTCTCAATGATCTGTTCGGGCTTGCCTTCGTTTCTCATCTGCTCGGCGGCGATACTCTTTTCCTTTTCAATCACTTCCGGGTCGAAGCTGCTCTGGTCGAGCGCCATCGGCTTTGTGGCTGTGATGTGCATGCAGATCTCGTTTGCAATCTGCGTAAGCGCATCGCTCGCAGGCCCTTCAATCTTAACCAGCGCGCCGGTCTTGTTGTTGAAGTGTACATAAGAGCCCACTACACAACCTGCATCGGCTGTGAGCCTGGCCCAATCGCCGACTTCCATCTTCTCGCCCGTCTTGCTGACGAGAACAGTGATGTCCTCTGCGAATACGTCTTCGAGCTTTTCCCCTTCGGCAAGGTTCAGAGCAACATCCGCAAGCTTTTCGCTTGCCGCGATGAAGTCATCGTTCTTGGCCACGAAGTCAGTTTCGCAGCAGAGTGAAACCATAACCGTAACATCGCCGACCGTCTTAACGACAACGCGGCCTTCGGTGGTCTCGCGCTCGGCTCTCTTTGCCATTGTGGCAAGGCCTTTTTTGCGAAGGAGGGTCATTGCCTCTTCAATATCGCCGTTTGTCTCTGCAAGAGCCTTTTTGCAGTCCATCATTCCCTGCCCGCTCATCTTGCGGAGCTTCATTACATCAGCAGCACTGATACCCATATCTTTATCTCCAGATTTATCTCGTTCTAAAAAGTCGCAGACCCGCGCACCTCTCTCAAGGCCGCGGGACCGCGTTAATTATTCAGCTTTTTGTTAGAGCATTATTTACTCTGCCGCAGGAGTTTCCTCAACCGCGGGAGCTTCTGCGGTGGCCTCGGTTTCAGCCTTAGCTTCAGCCGGTGCCGCATCTGCTTCTACAGCATCTCCGCCCTCTTCGCCTTCAACGTCCTTGCGGGGCCTTCTGCGCATTCTGCGCTGGCCATCAACTTCAGGAGTTGTTGCCTGGATACGCGCGAGAGTTTTGCCCTCTGCGACCGCTGCGGCGAGCTCTGTAAGGATCAGCTCGATTGCCTTTGTTGAATCGTCGTTGGCGGGGATGGCAATGTCAACCATATCGGGGTTGGAATCTGTGTCGATAATGCCGATTGTGGGGATGTTGAGTTTTTTTGCTTCAAGCAGCGCGTTCTTTTCCTTGCGAACGTCAACCACTACAACAGCTCCTGGCAGACGGTTCATACCGCGAACGCCGTCAAGGTTTATCTTGATCTTGTTCATTTCGCGCTTGAGCTGGGAAGCCATCTTCTTGCTTTCCTTGCTGATTGTGCCGTCCTGCTCCATCTTCTCAAGCTCTTCCATTCTCTGTACGCGAGAACGGATTGTGCGGAAGTTGGTCAGCGTGCCGCCAAGCCAGCGGTAAGCGATGTAGTGCATGCCGGTCTCTTTAGCCGCATTGGTTATGGACTTACGAGCCTGGCGCTTTGTGCCTACGAAAATAACATCTTTTCCTGAAGAAACAACCATAGTAAGAAGCTTCTTTGAAAGCAGCAGCCCCTTGAGCGTTTCCTTCACATCAATAACGTGGATCATACCGCGCTTTGCGAAGATGTACGGTGCCATCTTCGGGTTCCAGCGGGATGCTCCGTGACCGAAGTGTACGCCTGCCTCTATCAGCTGGCGTGCCAAATCCTTATTCACGAAGTTCACTCCTGTAATAAAAATTAAATCTGTTAGTACACTGTTCACGCACTCTACATTGAGAGCGAGAACCGCACAGCTTATTTATATCCGGTGCTCTGTCAAGCAAAATCAGGTTTATCTCGAATAAAAAAAGGCTCACCACGTTAATTTGCTTGAAACATCATTGTTCGGGGATTAGAATGAACGACGTGATAAAAAAAGGCAGAAGCAGTATCGCGGCGTTTGCGTTTGTCTGCGCGGCGTGTATGGGGATTGTGGTTCATCCCGCGGCGGAGCCTGCGGCGAGCTGGGCCGGCCGGCCGTCAGATGCGGTTGTAGGCAGATGGAACACTAACGGCTCCTGCGTGGCGATGGGGCCGGCGTGTGTCATTACTACAAAACATCAAGGCGGCGCGGAAGGCTCGGCTGTGGTTATAGATGGTGTTTCGTATAAGGTGGTCCGTATTGCGAATCATCCAATCGCCGATGTGCGCGTGGCCAGGTTAAGATATGCAAATCTTTCTGAATACGCGGCGCTGAACACAACCGGCATTGAGCAGGGCAAGACGGTTGTCCTCGGCGGTTTCGGCAGACAGCGCGGCGCTGAGCTTACCACATCCGGTATGCCCTGGGGTTACAGATGGGCCGGCGACAACAGCACGCTCACCTGGGCGACAAACTATGTCGATGCGGTTATCAACTCCAAGGGCTTCAACTACCTCGTGATAGACTTCGATGAATCCGGCCGTGGAGCCACCGAATATGAAGGTATCCTCGCTGCTTACGATTCAGGCGGGGGACTTTTCTACGAAGAATACGCCGGTTGGAGGCTCTACGGCCTCTGCTGTGGTGTGAGTATGCCTGCGGGATACAACAGCGCCGCATATTTCAAGAACCCCGATCTATCCACGGGCACGCAAACAGGCCGCTTCCATAAAGTGCGCGATTATGCCCACTGGGCAAACGATGCCGCAGCGCAGCTTTCGGCATGCGGAAGCTATCCTGCGGACATTGATGAGGATTGCCGCGTGAACGAAAGCGACATTACCGAGCTGGGCAAATTCTGGGGGCGGAAACCCCCCTCCGGCGATGCCGCAAACGGCGACACAAACGCAGACGGCATCGTAAATCTACTCGACTTTGTAAAGATATACAACAACTGGGGCATAGATTACTACTGAGTAAAATGAGTAAAAAAATTTGCTCGTGTAAAAATAATTCAAAAAGAAGCCGGAAAAACGTGCTATTTTGCATAAAAAACGTTGAAATCACCAAATTTCTTTATAGAATCGAAAATTGAAAACTGGGAAAACTGAGTTGTTGCAAACTAAATTTATTATTACTTTTTAAGGAATGCACCAGTGAGAAACGTATTTGTAATTATGATTTTGTTGTGCGCGGTTTCTTTGGCTATCGTTGTTCATCCTGGAATGGACGGCGGCCCCGCTGACAGGCCATCTGATATGGTCGTAGGGAGCTGGAATTCAAACGGCTCTTGTGTTGTTGTAAGCCCGTCCTGCGTTATCACAACGAAGCATCAAGGCGGCTCAATCGGCTCGACAGTCGTTGTCTGCGGCTCGGCATACACTGTTGACGCCATCATCAATCACAGCACATCCGATGTGCGCGTGGCAAGGCTCGCAGGCGCCAATTTCTCCGACTACGTACCACTGAACGTCAACGGCAGCGAGAACGATATAACTGTCGTACTCGGCGGCTTCGGCAAACAGCGCGGCGAAGAGCTTACTACATCCGGCACGCTCTGGGGTTACAGATGGGCCGGCGACAACAGCACGCTCACCTGGGCGACAAACAGCGTTGATGCGATTACCTACATAAGCGGCGCGAGCCATCTCCAGATCGATTTTGATTTGCCGGGCAGAAAGACATCACTATACGAAGGCATACCTGCGGTGTACGACTCCGGCAGTGGCCTATTCTATTACGGCAATGGGACCGGCTGGAGCCTTTACGGCCTCTGCGATGGCATTACCGCGCTCTCCGGCTATGAAGATTCGGCTTATTTCATGAATCCCTACCTCATCGGAGTTAAAAAAAAGCATAACGACGCTTCCTCCGCTCAGAAAGCCTATTACAGCAGGGCAAGTGATTATGCCGAATGGGCTAACGGAGCTATTGCAACTCTTGAAGCTGATGCGGCTGTAGAATAACCTTGCGCTCCGGCGC
>JBFWMM010000027.1:0-34381 GCA_050251615.1 Phycisphaerae bacterium | reverse complement strand
CAATCATATTTTAGTTGTAAGCAATGTGGATTATAATCGGCACTCCATATTTTTCGTCGAGGTCAACATCAGCGACGCCTGCGGTTGTCGCTGTAATCAAAGTAATCATTCAATCCAAACCTCCCCCGCCCCCGCTAATTTTCGTCATCACGCAGATAAAACTTCTGACAAATTCCTCCGCTTACGGGTGAAAGAAACAAACTGTTTCCCAATTGCATTTGACAGCAGGCCTTAAATGCGGTATATTTCTCTTGTTTTTTAATGTAAGGCATATGCACAACAAGCAAGCACTCATAATAAACTCTTCACAAGGAGGCGATATAGATGGCCAAAGCCAATAAGAAACAAAAGAGCCTTGAAGAAACCCTTTGGGATTCCGCTGATAAACTGCGTGGCAGTGTAGAGCCTTCAGAATACAAGCATGTTGTTCTAAGTCTGATCTTCCTGAAATTTGCCAGCGAGAAATTCGATCACCGGCAGCAGGAATTGATTGATGAGGGCAAAGAGAAATACATTGACATGGTCGAATTTTACACCATGAAAAATGTGTTCTACCTGCCGGAAGAAGCTCGCTGGAGTTATGTCAAAAAGCACGCCAAGCAAAATGATATTGCCGTCAAACTTGACACTGCTCTGGCTACCATCGAGAAAAACAACAAAGCCCTGAAGGGTGCTCTTCCGGATAACTATTTCTCCCGGTTAGGACTGGAAGCCAGCAAACTGGCCGCCCTGATCGACACGATCAACAATATCCACACGATGAAGGACAAGGAGCAGGATGTTGTCGGGCGGATTTATGAGTATTTCCTGCGGAAGTTTGCTATTAAAGAAGGCAAAAGCAAAGGCGAGTTTTACACGCCCAAAAGCATCGTCAATCTTATTGCGGAGATGATCGAGCCATACAAAGGTATCATCTATGACCCATGTTGCGGTTCCGGCGGAATGTTCGTTCAGTCCATGAAGTTTGTCGAGAGCCATCAGGGCAACAAGAAGAATATTTCGATCTATGGCCAGGAATACACCAACACCACTTACAAGCTAGCCAAAATGAATTTGGCCATACGTGGAATCGCCGCCAATCTGGGAGAAATTGCCGCTAATACGTTCTCCAGAGACCAGCACCCCGACCTCAAAGCTGATTATATTATGGCCAATCCGCCATTCAACCAAAAGGACTGGCGGGCAGCCGATGAGCTGACAAATGATGCCCGCTGGGCAGGTTACGATGTGCCGCCGGTCAGCAATGCCAACTACGGCTGGATTCTGCACATGGCATCCAAGTTGTCAGAAAACGGTGTGGCGGGATTCATTCTTGCCAATGGCGCTTTGTCCGGCGGCGGCGAAGAATATAAAATCCGCCGGAAAATGATCGAAAATGATCTGGTGGAAGCGATCATCGTTCTGCCGCGAAATATGTTCTACACCACCGACATCAGCGTAACACTCTGGATTCTCAATAAGAACAAAAAGAAACGAACTGCCAAACTCAATGGCGTTACCAAAGATTATCGTGATCGTACCGGTGAAGTCCTGTTTGTTGACTTGAGACGCTGGGGCTCCGAATACGAGAAAAAATTCATCGAGATCACCCTTGAGGACATAGCTAAAATAGCCAGCAACTTCCATAACTGGCAGCAGAACGGCCACAACAAGTCATACAAAAACATTCCTGAGTATTGCTATGCCGCTACCGCCGAGGAAATCACAACCAACGACTATTCGCTTGTCCCCAGCAAGTACATCGAATTCATCGATCATGATGGTGAGATTGATTTTGACAAGGAAATGAAGCGCATCCAGAAAACCTTTAAGGCTGTTCTTGCCGAAGAAGCCGAGTCGCAGGCTGAATTGAAAAAAGCATTCAAGGGGCTGGGATATGAAATCTAATTACAAACGACTCGGCGATTATATCCAGCTGGTGGATGTGAGAAACAGGGACAATGCCATCAGCGAGAACAGACTTCTTGGCATCAACATCAACAAGCAATTTATGCCCTCTGTTGCCAATGTGTCCGGAACGGATTTGGGAAAATACAAGATTATCCATAAAGGCCAATTCGCCTACAGTGCGATGCAGGTTGGTCGAGATGAATGTGTTCGCGTTGCGCTGTTTACAGATGACACCCCAGCGATTATTTCACCAGCTTATCTGGTTTTTGAAGTGAAAGATGAATCGGAAGTATTTCCCGAATATCTGATGATGTGGTTTCAACGACCGGAATCCGACCGGTATGGCTGGTTTATCAGTGACAGTAGTGTTCGTGCCAGCTTGGAATGGGAACGTTTTTGTGATATTGAAATCCCAATCCCCGACATTGACGAGCAGCGGAAGTATGTCGCGTTGTATAAGGCGTTGCAAAAGAACCAGCAGGCCTACGAAAAGACTCTCGATGATCTGCAACTTATATGTGACAGCTTTATGGATACTCTAAAGAAGGGTGTGCCGCGAAAACGCATAGGCAAGTATTTTGAGCTGATTGACAATCGTAATACCAATAGTCAAATAGAGCTACTGCTTGGAATTAATGTCGCAAAAGAATTCATGCCTTCACGAGCAAATGTATCTAGCACAGACTTGTCGAAATATAAAATCATTCAAAAAAGACTATTCGCTTATAGCGCTATGCAGGTTGGCCGAGATGAGACTGTTCGCGTCGCTTTGTATCCCCACGAATACCCAGCCATTATTTCACCAGCATACTTGACATTCCAGGTGATTGATAACGATGACGTAATTGCTGAATTCTTTATGATCTGGTTCAGGCGACCGGAATTTAACCGCTACGGATGGTTCCTTAGTGATAGCAGTGTTCGCGCAAGCCTTGAGTGGGAAAGATTTTGTGATATTGATATTCCAATTCCACCGCTGGAGGTGCAGGAAAGCATCGTTGCGATTCACCACGCATTGGAAGCCCGCAAGCATCTCAATAATGAATTAAAAGCCCAAATCCAAAACCTCTGCCCCATCCTCATTCGCGGCGTGGTTGAGAGCCTTATTGCAACGGAAGGCAAGAAAGTAAAAGTCCAGGAGCGTGCTATATGACCATCGCCACCGGAACCATTCAGTACCAATTAGGAACCGCACCGGTAACCGGATGCGGCTTCTCTTATTCTGCCGATGAGCTTGACACAGCATTGTCCGGCTCTGTCGCAGAAGTTGTATACGATGATTCCGGAAATGCGGATATTGAAGCGCTGCTTGCCGGGCTTGCTGAAACCGATTTTCAAAAAGGTGAAGTCGAACGAATCTTGTCCGATACCAAACCACCGGAAGACTGGCGAGTGGGTGAAGCGCTGGCCGAGACATATCTGGTACATCAAAAGGACTGTTTTTTCCCTTGGCCGGATGGGCGTGACGAGCGCAAGAGCGGCTCCAGTCTGCCCGGTGCTGATTTGGTTGGTTTTCAATCCAACGGCACGGATGATTTTTTTGCATTCGGTGAGGTAAAGACATCGACCGAAAACAAATATCCGCCGGGAGCGATGCATGGCCGTACCGGTTTGAAGCAGCAGCTTGAAGACCTCAAGGACGATGTAAAAATAAAAGATGATATTTTCAGGTATCTTGGTTTTCGTGCCCAAAAGTCATCATGGGAAGACAGGTTTAAGCGTGCCGCAAAAAATTATATCCAAAGTAAAACCAATGTGCGCGTTTTTGGTTTTCTTGTTCGCGATGTCGAACCCAATCAGGACGATCTCCGTGTTCGGGTAACCAAGCTCGCTAAGGATCATCATGCAGATATGGTGATTGAATTGCTGGCACTTTATTTACCACAAAGTAGCATTAGTCAGCTTAGCAGCACAGTGGTCAGCAGTAGGAACGGAGGTGCTGTATGAACGTAACAACACCATCTCTGGAAAGAATTAATCAACATTGGGCCATTCAGGCTATCGGAGACGAGCAAATCAAGAAAGCGTCTGGACTGGCCAATCGCCTTCTTGTAGAGAAAGCTGTCGGCGTTCAGATACATTTTAATTATACATTCTCCCAGTCGGATTATGAACTGCTCGACAGAGTCTCCATGGCTTACGAGATGGCGGCCATCGAAGGACTGAATGATTTCCTGAATCCGACTTCAAGTGACAATGATCTTAGAGACCAATGTGCATCAGGTGCTTATCGGGCATTTGAAATTCGCAGGCTCTTTAAACTACCTACCACCGATGAGCAAAGAATTTTCCATATTCTGCACCTCTCCTCATTGGCTTATTGCGGCGACAGGTGGACAGATCTGCGCCGTTGGTACAATGAGAATGATCATGTTTTTAAAATTCCTTCTGTAGCCAATGCCCCTTGGGATGGTCGATTGCTCAATCGTCTTTTTGAGTGCTGGGTGCGACTTTTCAGAAAGAAACGATGGGATGATCTGGATCGAATTCGTGAGATCATTGCCGGACTCCGCGAGGACCAGAAGCAATATGAGACGGAGGTGTTAAACGATTCCTCCAGTGCAGAGAATCGTGCAATGGCATTGCGCTTGATCAGTCTGTACCACTGGGCAAAGGCCACGGAGATTCAGGCCAAATATATGCTACAGGGGGAGCCTGCAGGTGTGACCTCCCTGCTCAATAAACATTTTGAAGCGGCCATTGAAGCGGCCGCCGCCAGTGCGGATTCACAGCTCGAAATTTTACTTCGTTGGCTACACATAGCCGGACGACAGATGGTCGCAGATTCTATCTGGTGGGTTGCAAGAAGAATCAATTCCCGGGTTACCAAATTTGTTAAAGAAGTGACCAAGCAGCAGGCGTTGTTTGAGTTATTACCTCCTCAACGTGCGGCTATTCAGGAACAAGGGCTTCTTGATCAGGCCGCAACTGCAATCGTAGTGGATATGCCAACCTCCGGCGGTAAAACGCTGCTTGCTCAGTTCAGAATATTGCAGGCACTCAATCAGTTTGATCAGGATGAATCCGGCAAAGGTTGGGTGGCCTACGTGGCCCCGACAAAAGCTCTTACTGCCCAAATCACACGGAGACTTAGGCGTGATTTTGAACCCATTGGCGTCAAGGTTGAACAGCTTACAGGAGCCATTGAGATTGATGCCTTTGAAGAGGACCTCCTTGCTCAGACGGAACGAGCGGATGCCTTCGACGTACTTGTTGCGACACCTGAAAAATTGCAGCTTATTATCAGGAACAAAAAGATCCCACGTCCGCTGGCTCTGGTCGTTATGGATGAAGCGCACAATATTGAAGACGAAACCCGTGGATTAAGAATAGAGCTTCTTTTGGCAACCATTAAAGGTGAGTGCAGTTCAGCGAACTTTCTGCTGCTCATGCCGTTTGTCGAAAAACCGGAGATACTTGCCCGTTGGCTTGCTCAGGATATTAACGCCGGGCGACCAATCAGCTTTGGAACAACACCATGGAAGCCCAATGAAAGAATTGTGGGAATGTTCAAGGCGGAAGCTGATGACTCAATTCGGGCAGGATGGGTATTGAAGTTTCAAACACTTACAACGACTCCAAAGACTATACATTTAAAAGGGAATCATCGTGTTGGGGATGTCAGACCGTTAGATATTCCTAAATCACAAGTATTAGAAAGTAATGGAGATCAAAAGGGGCCGACGAACCAAGCTGCTGCGATGGCAAAAATCTTATCAGCACGAGGTACGAGTATTTCTGTAGCAACTAATACTGACTATGTTTGGGGTATGGCTCGAAAAATATCCAAGGAGATGATTCTATTCTCTCCAATTCCAGATGAAATTCAACTGGTCCAGAATTTCCTGCGCTCAGAAATAAGCGCCAATTTTGAGCTGATCGATATGCTCTCTCACGGTGTGGGGGTTCACCATTCCGGGCTATCTGACGAAGTTAGAGCTCTTATGGAGTGGCTTGCAGAAGAAGGAAAACTGCGGGTTCTTTGCGCTACAACAACCATTGCCCAAGGTATTAACTTTCCAGTTTCTTCCGTGTTTTTAGCGTCTAATAAATACCCATACGGCAAAGAAATGTCCCCACGTGAATTCTGGAACCTTGCTGGTCGCGCTGGTCGAATGAACCACGATAGCGTAGGAGTTGTCGGTCTTGCTGCAGGTAATGACCCCCAGAAAATAATAGAATACGTTTCGCGTGCAACCGGAGAACTGGTTTCGCGCTTGGTAAAGATGCTTGATGAACTGGATCAGGCAGGAAAGCTGAATGAACTGGAGGTCGTTTTTCAAAATGAGCAATGGGAGGATTTTCGTTGCTATGTTGCGCACCTCTGGAATGAAAAGAAAAACCTTGATGCGGTGCTTTCAGATACAGAACAACTGCTTCGTAATACCTTTGGGTATGGATTGCTCGAAAGCCGACCAGAACAGAAACAGAAGGCAGAAAAGCTATTAGAAGTTACTAAAAAGTACGCAAGAACTCTTTCGGAAAATCCCGGTCAAGCATCACTTGCAGATATGACTGGCTTCTCACCAGAAGGGATTGGCCGCGCTTTGGCAGGAATGAACTCTCTGGAGCACAAACTTACAGCAAATGACTGGAAACCAGAAAGTCTCTTCGGAGGTCAATCAGGCATGGCTGATCTGTATGGAGTTATGCTGAGAATCCCACAGTTGAAAGGCAACCTTGAGGAGATTACCAGTCGAGGACTTGAGCACAGTCAAATAGCCGACATCACCAAAGCGTGGGTTAACGGGAAAAGTATTGAAGAGATAGCACGGGACTATTTCAAAGGTGGCGAAGACCAAACCAAGGCTCTTACCGCTGCCTGCAAGGCTATCTACAAGACCTTGGTCAACAATGGTACGTGGGGAATGTCGGCGTTAAGTCGCCTGTCAGGGATAGATTTTGAGGGGTTGACTGCACCTGAAAAACGCCAGATCAATATGATCCCTGCAATGATTTACCACGGGGTTCAATCTGAAGAAGGTGTTTTACTCCGTATGAATGCGGTTCCAAGAAGTATTGCAGAATCACTTGGTAGTGTGATGAAAAATTCAATTTCAAAAGCAAATTGTACCGTTCAGGATGCAAGAACCTTCTTAAAGCAGTCTGCTATTTCCACATGGGAAGAAGCTAAGCCACAAGCCTCATCTTTGTCTGGCGAGGAGTATCAGCGAATTTGGAAAATACTTTCAGGAGAAGGTAGATGAGCACCAAATTTACGGAGGAAAAACTAGAGTGTGCGATCCTTGAATTGTTGGACAAGGAAGGCTATCCACATGTGCATGGTGAGACCATCGCCAGACCGACGGCGGAAGTCTTACTCAAGGATGATTTGCGTGAGTTTCTTGCCAGCCGATATGCTGGTGATGGGATTACCGAAAACGAAATAGAACAAATCATCCGCAGGCTGGACGGGTTTTCTTCGGCTGATCTTTACGAATCCAATAAGGCCATTATGAAAATGGTCTCCGATGGCTTTCTTATCAAACGCGAAGACCGTAGCCAGAAAGACCTCTATATCCAACTGATCGACTATTCCGACGCAAATGCCAATATCTATAAAGCGGTCAACCAGTTTGAAATCGTCGGTAATGAAAAACGTATTCCCGACTGCATCCTCTACATCAACGGTTTGCCGCTGGTGGTTTTCGAGTTCAAAAGTGCTATCCGAGAAGAAGCGACCATTCACGATGCGTATGTTCAACTGACAACCCGCTACCGCCGCGACATTCCAGAGCTTTTTAAATACAACGCAATCTGCGTTATCAGCGACGGTGTGAACAATAAAGCGGGGTCTTTCTTTGCCGACTATGAGTTCTTCTATGCGTGGCGGAAGACTGACGGCGGTGATCTGATTGAGAAAGACGGGATTGACTCCCTCTACACAATGATCGCGGGGATGTTTAACCAGAATCGTCTGCGGGACATTATTCAGAATTTTGTCTATTTTCCCGACACCTCTACTCATGATGTGAAAATCGTCTGCCGCTATCCGCAGTATTACGCCGCTCGCAAACTCTATGAAAGCATCAAAATCCATCGCCGCCCGGAGGGAGACGGTAAGGGTGGAACCTATTTTGGCGCGACCGGATGCGGCAAGAGTTTTACCATGCTGTTTTTGACTCGGCTGCTGATGAAAAGCGTGGGATTTTCCAGTCCGACTATTGTTCTGATTACTGATCGAACAGATTTAGACGACCAATTATCCGGACAGTTTACCAATGCCAAGAGGTTCATAGGTGATGAGTCGATTATAAGCGTTGAAAGCCGTGACCATTTGCGAAAGCTGCTCAAAGGGAGAAACAGTGGCGGAGTATTTCTAACGACCGTTCACAAATTCACTGAAGATACAAAACTGCTCACAGACCGCAGTAATGTAATATGTATCTCTGACGAAGCTCACCGCAGCCAGGTCAATCTTGACCAGAAAGTGCGGATTACTGAAAACGGTGTCATGCGTACATTTGGCTTTGCTAAATATCTGCACGATTCACTGCCCAACGCGACGTATGTTGGATTCACCGGCACTCCCATTGATGCAACATTGGACGTGTTTGGCGATGTGGTCGATGCCTACACAATGGCTGAATCAGTCAAAGACGAAATCACCGTTCGTATCGTGTACGAAGGCAGAGCA
Organism: Phycisphaerae bacterium; assembly: GCA_050251615.1. Taxonomy (GTDB): domain Bacteria; phylum Planctomycetota; class Phycisphaerae; order Sedimentisphaerales; family Sedimentisphaeraceae; genus Sedimentisphaera. The sequence goes on along the minus strand of JBFWMM010000027.1, from coordinate 25,854 downwards.
GCTAAAGTCCTGCTGGATAATAGCAAGCTGCAAGAGATAGAAGACTATTATGCCCAATGTGCTGAAGAAGGCACAAGCGAATATCAGATTGAGGAATCCAAGCGTGCCAGTGCGCAGATGGATGCGATTATTGGTGATCCGGATCGTATAGAAGCAATAGCTAGTGATTTTGTTGCTCACTATGAAAAACGTATTGAGGAAGGGGCTACTGTCAAAGGTAAGGCGATGTTTGTCTGTAAAAATCGCCAAATAGGCTACGATCTGTACAGGGCAATTATTGCCTTACGGCCAGAGTGGGTGGTGGCACAGGTTTGTGAGGAAGGTGTAGAACTCACCGAGAAGGAACGCAAAGAAATCAAGCCGATGGAACGGCTCAAGATGATTATGACGCGCGGCAAGGATGATCCCAAGGAGCTTTACGACCTGTTGGGAACTAAAGAACACCGCAAAGAGCTGGATCGCCAGTTTAAAAACGCGAAGTCCAATTTCAAGATCGCTATCGTGGTGGATATGTGGCTGACTGGCTTTGACATTCCGTTTCTCGATACGATGTATATCGACAAACCAATCCAGCGGCATAGCCTGATACAGACCATTTCGCGAGTGAACAGGAAGTTCGAGGGCAAGAATAAAGGTCTTGTCGTTGACTACATCGGTATTAAACGCCAGATGAATCAGGCGTTGGCACACTACTCGAAGGCTGACAGCAGTAACATCGAACAGATTGAACAGTCTATCGTAGTGGTGAAAGACCATCTTGATCTACTAAATAAGCTGTTTCATAAATTCGATACAACGTCGTATTTCACTGGCTCGCCGCTCCAGCAGCTTGAATGCTTGAACATGGCAGCAGAGTTTGTGCAGATTACGCAGGAGATTGAAAAACGGTTCATGTATCTGGTCAGGCGTCTTAAGGCGTCATACGATATTTGCTGCGGTAGTGACGCTTTTACGCAAGGTGAACGTGACCACATCCACTTCTATTTGGCTGTTCGAAGCATTGTTTTCAAGTTGACCAAAGGCGACCTGCCGGACTTGGCACAAATGAACGCCAAGGTTCGCGAGCTAATCAAAGATGCTCTGGCCAGCGATGGCGTGGAAGAGATTTTCAAGATGGGCGACGAGCAAGGTCAGCAAATTGACTTGTTCGATGAGGATTATCTGGCCAAGATCGAAAAAATCAAATTACCCAACACCAAGATCAAGCTCTTGCAGCAGTTATTGGCGAAAGCCATCGACGACTTCAAAAAGATAAACAAAATCAAGGGCATCGATTTCTCAGAGAAGTTTAAATCACTGGTCGAACGATATAACGAGCGAAAAGAACAGGATGTACTGGTTAGCAATGTTCTTGAAGACTTTACCGACGAAATCATCAATTTGTTCCACGCCTTAAAAAAGGAAAAAGAATCATTTGCGGAGATGGGAATCGATTTCGAGGAAAAGGCGTTTTATGACATCCTGCAAGCCCTGACCATCAAGTACGACTTTGAATACCCCGAGGACAAACTCCTGCGACTGGCCAAAGCAGTCAAGACTGTTGTCGATGACAAAGCCAAGTACACAGACTGGAGTCAGCGTGAAGATATCAAGGCCGAATTAAAAGCCGACTTGATCATTCTCCTTGCCGAACACGGCTATCCGCCTGTTGATCGCGACGAAGTCTATAAAGAAATCTTCGAGCAGGCAGAGAACTTCAAGAAAAACCGCTCGGCATAAACGATACTGCTTCCAGAGGTTCATGTAAACTTCCGGCAAAACCCCCCGCCGGAGGGTGAAAAAGGTGGCAAAATTTGTGATATTCTGTATAATTTGACAAATTTTAAGCTGAGGATTGTGCGGTGAGGGTGCGCAGTCAGCAGACGAGGTTGAACTCCGCATACGAAAAGGGAAGACGTAAGTGCCTAAAAGAGAAGATATTAAAAAGATTTTAATCATAGGTTCCGGGCCGATAGTAATCGGTCAGGGCTGTGAATTTGACTATTCCGGAGCGCAGGCATGCAAGGTGCTGAAGCAGGAAGGTTTTGAGGTTGTTCTGGTAAACAGCAACCCCGCTACGATTATGACCGATCCGGAATTGGCCGACAAAACCTACATCGAGCCGATAACGGCGGATGTGGTTGAGAAGATCATCGCGGCCGAGCGCCCCGACAGCGTCCTTCCGACGCTTGGCGGGCAGACCGGCTTGAATACGGCGGTAGAGCTTGCAGTGAAGGGCGTACTGGACAAGTACAACGTCAAAATGATCGGCGCCGACCTCGAGACAATCAAAAAGGCCGAAGAGCGCGATCTCTTCAAAGAAATAATTCAGGAAATCGGCCTTGAGGTGCCGGCGAGCGGCTATGCACACAGCTGGGAGGAAGCTCAGGATATGATAAATACAGTGGGCTTTCCCGCAATCATACGCGCCTCTTTTACTCTCGGCGGCATGGGCGGCAACATTGCCTACAATATGGAGGAGTACGAAAAATTCTGCAAGTGGGGCCTTGATTTGAGCCCCGTTAATCAGATTCTCGTTGAGGAATCGGTTATCGGCTGGAAGGAGTACGAGCTTGAGGTAATGCGCGACAACAAAGACAATGTCGTGATTGTGTGCCCGATTGAAAACCTCGATCCGATGGGCGTGCATACCGGCGACAGTGTTACCGTTGCCCCCGCCCAGACCCTTACCGATAAAGAGTATCAGATAATGCGCGACGGTGCGCTGAAAATCATTCGCGCGATTGGCGTTGAAACGGGCGGCTGCAACATCCAGTTCTCGCTAAACCCTGAAAACGGCAAGATGTACGTGATCGAGATGAACCCGCGCGTTTCGAGGAGCTCTGCGCTTGCGTCCAAGGCCACGGGCTTTCCCATCGCGAAGATGGCCGCCCTGCTGGCTGTAGGCTACACACTCGATGAGATTCCCAATGACATAACGAAAAAGACCCCCGCGTGCTTCGAGCCCACGATTGACTACTGCGTGGTAAAGTACCCCAGATTTACGTTTGAAAAATTCTCCAAGACAAAACCCGACCTCGGCGTTCAGATGAAGAGCGTCGGCGAAGCAATGGCCATCGGCCGTACATTCAAAGAGGCGTTCCAGAAGAGCGTTCGCTCTCTTGAAATCGACAGATACAGCCTCGACAACAAGTACATCGACAAGGGCATCACAGACGAAAATCTTGAGCAGATGCTTTCGGGAATGCGCTGGGACAAGCTCTGGCATCTGGCTGAGGCAATCCGCCGCGACTGGACAACCGAGCATATCTTCGAATTAACGAAGATAGACCCGTGGTATATTGAAAACTTCCGCGAAATCATCGCAATGGAAAAGAAGCTGAAATCCTCGGCGCTCTCGGCCATCACGACAGAGACAATGCGTGAGGCCAAAGAGATGGGCTTTGCAGACAGATACCTCGCCGAGATATTCGGGATAACTGAGCCGCAGCTACGCGCCACGCGCAAGGAGCTTGGAGTCAAGGCGGTGTTCAAGATGGTGGACACCTGCGGCGCGGAGTTTGAAGCGCACACGCCCTACCTCTACAGCACGTACGAAGACGAATGCGAAGCATACCCGACCGACCGCAAGAAAGTGGTCATTCTCGGCGGCGGCCCGAACCGTATCGGACAGGGCATTGAATTTGACTACTGCTGCGTCCATGCGGCGTTCGCGCTCGACGAAATTGGAATCGAGTCTATCATGGTCAACTGCAACCCCGAGACAGTCAGTACAGACTACGACACAAGCGACAAGCTCTTCTTCGAGCCGCTCACGTTTGAAGACGTGATGAACATCATTGATACGGAAAAGCCGTACGGCGTTATAGTGCAATTCGGCGGGCAGACGCCCCTAAAGCTGGCCGATTCGCTTGAACAGGCAGGTGTAAACATTATCGGCACACCGCCATCGGCAATAGCGCGCGCCGAAGACAGAAAGCTGTTCAATCAGGTTGTCGAAAAGCTCAACCTTAAGCAGCCTTTCAGCGGCACCGCCCGCACATACGAAGAGACCGTAGAGATAGCAGGTCGCCTTGGCTACCCGCTTCTCATCAGGCCCTCCTTCGTACTCGGCGGCCGCGCGATGGTGATCGTCTATGACGAAAAGGCGCTCAAAGCCTGCGTGGCGGCCGCAATCGAGGCATCCGGCGAGCATCCGATTCTTGTGGACAAGTTCCTCGACGATGCCACTGAGCTTGATGTCGATGCAATCTGCGACGGTGAAATCGTCGTAATCGGCGGAATCATGGAGCACATCGAGGAGGCCGGCATACATTCAGGCGACAGCGCCTGCGTTATACCGCCCGTTTCGCTGAGCGAAGAGGTGCGCCAGACCGTTATCGAGCAGACAAAGGCTCTGGCAATTGAGCTGGGCGTTCGCGGACTAATGAACATACAATTTGCCGTCAAGGATGAGGAAGTCTATATCCTCGAAGTAAATCCGCGCGCATCGCGTACGGTACCATTTGTGAGTAAGAGTATCGGCAGGCCGCTGGCCAAAATCGCTGCAAAGGTGATGGCGGGCAAAACATTAACCGAGCTCGGCCTTACCGAACAGATAATCCCCTCGCATTACTCTGTAAAAGAGGCAGTATTCCCGTTCCTCAAATTCCCCGGCGCAGACACAATCCTCGGCCCGGAGATGCTCAGCACAGGCGAGGTAATGGGCATAAGTGATGACTTCGGCATGGCGTACGCCAAGGCGCAGATCGCCAGCGGCAACAGGCTCCCCTCCGGCGGGACAATATGCTTCAGCGTTAAAGACGAAGACAAGGCGAGAGCCGTTGAACTGGCTACGGAGCTTGAGAAGCTCGGATACAAAATTACAGCAACCGAAGGCACCTGCAAAGCAATGCTGGACGCAGGCGTGAATGCAAAAAAGGCTCTGAAAGTAACACAGGGACGCCCGAATATCGTGGACACGATGATCAACAAGGACATAGCTCTGATGATCAATACGACAATCGGCGAGAAATCTATCGAAGATTCCTTTACCATTCGCCGCACAGCGCTGGATAAAGGCGTACCGTACGTTACCACGATGCGCGGCGCGGCAGCAGTTACCAAGGCTATCGCAACGCTTGCGAAAATGGAGCTTGGCGTAAAGAGCATTCAGGAATTCTACGAGAAATAAAGGAATAGCGAATTGAAAGCGATTCTACTACTTGAAGACGGAACCGTATTTGAGGGCAAGGGCTTCGGAGCAACCGGCGCGTTCTGCGGAGAGGTTGTCTTTAATACGAGCATGACGGGCTATCAGGAGATAACCACAGACCCCTCGTACAACGAGCAGATCATCACAATGACATACCCGCTCATCGGCAACTACGGCACAAACTCGGTGGACGTGGAGAGCGACAAGTGCTACGCGCGCGGCTTCATAGTGAAAGAGGCCTGCCCTTATCCGAGCAACTGGCGCAGCGAAGACTCGCTCGACGGCTATATGAAGGCCAATAATGTTGTGGGGCTGAGCAACATCGACACGCGCAAGCTCGTGCGCCTTCTTCGCGATAAGGGGGCAATGCGCGGCATTATCAGCAACAGCGAGCTTGAGATCACAAAGCTTCAGACGCAGCTTGATACGTATCCAGGCCTCGTCGGACGTGACATTGTAAGCGAGATAAGCACGAAGGAACCGTATCAGTGGACAACGGGCATTGAAGACGTTGTCAGCGGAGAGATTATCTGCCCCGAAGTTGAGTATAAGGTGGTTGCGTACGATTACGGCGTGAAGAAAAACATTCTGCGCCTTCTGCGCTCTCACGGCTTCAGCGTGAAGGTGGTTCCGGCGGATATGCCGGCTGAGGAGGTGCTGGCGATGAATCCCGATGGCGTATTCCTCAGCAACGGCCCGGGCGACCCTGCCGCGGTCGAAGCGGGAATCAAGAACACAAAGGCACTGCTCGGCAAGGTTCCGATTTTCGGCATCTGCCTCGGCCACCAGATCCTTTCGCTCGCCCTCGGCGCTTCGAGCTATAAGCTTAAATTCGGCCACCGTGGCGCAAACCACCCCGTGAAGAACCTCGAAACAGGCAAGATTGAAATCACAAGCCAGAATCACGGCTTCTGCATCGACCTTGAATCCATAGGTGACAAGGTTGAGGCGACACACATAAACCTCAATGACAACACGCTCGCAGGAATCAAATGCAAGCATTTGCCGGCGTTTGCAGTGCAGTATCACCCCGAGGCAAGCCCCGGACCACACGATTCGAGATACCTCTTTGAGAGCTTCAAGAAACTTATCAAAGATTTTAAGGCATAAGACAACAGGCAGGATTGAAAAGCCCTGCCTGTTTTGATTTCAGATTCAAAATTCAAAATTGAAAATTCAAGAAAGGCTCTGTTGAATTTTGAATCTTCTATTTTGAATTCTCACTTTGTAATCAGAATAACCTCTGCACTTCCAAGCCCATCAGCCGTTGCTTTCAAGGACACTTCCCCCTGCTGCTTAGTCGAGCGGAGGATTGCCATGGCAAAGCCGTTATAGAGGTCGATATGGCTCGCGGTGAATATGCGGTCGGTGGAATGGTCTCCGTTGTCAACCGCACGGAGCGTTGCCGCCCCTCCAACTTCAAACTGCACCTCCGCACGCGGCGCCGTTGGGACAATGCGCCCTGCCTCGTCCACGGCATACAGCTTCGCATAGAGCAAGTCCATGCCGTCGGCCGTCCAGGCTTCTGGGCGCTCTATCTCAAATTTCAGAGCTACCACCTCGCCTGTTGTTTCGAGTTTGTGCCGCGCAACTTCCTTGCCTGCGGTTCTGGCGATGGCTGTAACAACGCCGCCCTTTTCGTACGGCACATCTTTCCAGTAGATGATGTTGCGCTTATTTATATCAAGCAAATCATTTTTCTGCACGCCGAGGCTTATCCCATTGACAAACAGTTCCACTTCTTCAGCGTTTGTATAGGTGAAGATATTCTGCAAAGAGCCTTCATTGCGGTTCCAGTGCGAGGAAATCGGTGTGCGTCCTGTTATCACGTCATTCCATTCGAGCTGTTCTTTTTCGCTGTCAACAACGCCGATATGCACCAGCGGTTCATCACTGAACGCGCTCTTTATCAAGTATGCCTGCGGATACGGCTCCAGCGCATGATTAAAGAAGGAGTAGTTCCAGCCCTTTCTCGGCCAGCCGCGCGATTCGCCCCAATACTCCACAGCCCCCCAGTACGCCAGCCCCACCATCTTATCGTAGTCCATGCCGAAGAAGGGAGCGGTAAGCTCGGAGGTTGTCGCTTCGCTTTGATATATAATCATATGAGGTGCGTATTTGAGGTAGTCGGAGTAGTTCAGGTAGCGGTAGTTGAAACTGGCCACCTCCGTTACCTGAGCCAGCTCGGGCGGGATAATATTCGTGTTAAAATCAGCCTCGTTTTTACCAACGGCATTCGCCCGCGCGGGGAACATCGCCACGGTTGTTTTGCGCGTCGGGTCGTAGCGTTTTGCGAGTACATCCAGAATACGATAAGTTGTAACGCCCCAGTCGCCCGTGGGGAAGCCCGCCCAGTTTTCTCTGATTTGCAGCTCATTGCCGAAGCTCCACATTATAACGGACGGATGGTTACGGTCGCGCTTGATCCATTCGGGAACCGCCTCAAACCAAATCTCATTGAAAGGCCTTCTCGCAAACCAATAGTCTTTACTGCTCCATTTATCAAACAGCTCGTCCACGACCAGAATACCGTATTTATCGGCAAGCTCAAGGAACGATTCGGAGTACGGGTTGTGGGATGTACGAACATGGTTGTATCCGAAGGCTTTAAGCTGAATAAATAGCCTCTCGATGGCGCTGTCATGCACGGCGGCGCCGAGTGCGCCTAAGTCGTGGTGGTTGGAGATGCCTTTGAGGAAAACTTTTTTGCCGTTGATCCTGAAGCCAAAATCTTTTGAAAACTCGACAGTACGTATGCCGAATGATTCAACAACACTGTCAACCACTTCGCCCTCATAGACAAGCGAGACTTTGGCCTTGTAGAGATTCGGCACCTCGCATGACCACAGCTTTGGACTTGCGATTGTTACAGCGGGCAGTTTTGCCTCAACACTGCTCAGCTTGATTTTCTTCGGCGCAGGATGAGTAAGCTCTGCAACCTTACTGCCGTCAGGGGCAAATATTTCCACCTGAATATCAACATCGAGCATTTTATTGCGGATTCCATCCACTTCCACCAGCACATTCACATCCGCGCTTTCTTCGGTTATGTTTGATGTGGAAATAAACAGGCCATGCCGCGCAACGGCTATCTCATTCTTAACGACAAGATGCACATCCCTGAACAGGCCGCCGCCTGTGTACCAGCGGGAGCCGCCCGAGCGCCCCGTTGATGCGTAAACCGTTACTACATTTTCGCCATCGTAGTTCAGGCGCTCTGTTATATCGGCCTGAGCGCCGAGATAGCCGTAGTCGATGCTGAGAATCTTCTCCCCATTGAGCCAGGCATCGCCGTAAACCATAATCCCTTCGAAATCCAGAAAGACTTTCCTGCCTTTCCACGACGGGTCTGCGAAAAATGTTTTGCGGTAACAACCCCTGCCCATCTCTTTATAGCCGCGTGCTCCGCCTGCGCTCTTATCCCACGGTTGCTCAATCTGAAAATCGTGGGGCAGGTCAAGCTTCTGCCATTCGCTGTCGTCATAATTAAGTGCTTCTGCACCTTTGGCATCACCATAATGGAATTTCCATCCGAAATCAAAATTCTGCTCTTCCCTCACCGGAGCCGGAGACTCGGACGCAAGTTCGATCGGCTTTATTGTACCGTCTTCGTTGTAGCTGAGCGGCTCCACGCAAACGCGGCGCTCCCAGTGGCTGGGACCCTCGACATGGTAAAAGAGGTACCACTGCCCACTGAACTGACAGACTGAACCGTGGACGTTGTGCGAATTGTTGTCTATCAATTGCCCCTTGCATTTCCATGGCCCCAAGGGGCTCTCCGCCATGCTGTAAAGCATTACGTTAGCATTATAGTCTTTGCCTGCGGGGCGTGTCGGATAGCTGGCGTAGTAAATGCCGCCGCGCTTGTGAACCCAGAGGCCTTCGTAAAAACCTTCCATATCGATTCGCTGAATATCACCATCGCGAGTAATCATATCCTCATCAAGCTTGACAACACCAAGCTGGCGGGCTCCACCGACATAGAGATAAGCTTGTCCATCGTCATCGATAAACACATTCGGGTCTATCATATAACGGATTCCCGCCTCGCCGCTTTTTACGAGCGGCCTGCCGAGCGCATCCTTGAATGGGCCTGTGGGTGAATCTGAAACCGCCACGCCGATATGCCCGCCGGCGGTGAAATAGAAGTAATACTTACCGTTACGCTCAATACAGTCAGGGGCCCAGGCTTCGGTGTCTGCCCAGATTATCTCATCGAGGCTAAAGATTTTGCCGTGGTCTGTCCAGGTCTGCATATCTTTAGTGGAAAAGACGTGCCAGTCCACCATCTGCTTCCAGTCCCGAGCACCTTGAGCATCATGTGAGGGATAAACATAGAGCGTATCACCAAATACGCGCGCCGATGGGTCTGCATGAAAATCAGGCAGTATCTGTTTCTGCGCAAATGCCGAGGCACATACCAGAATTCCAAATGCAAACAAACGCAGTGTTTTCATAAGCGGGCTCCTTAATAGCGAGTTTTCAATTCTTCTCAGGAAGCCGATTGTATCTAACTGCGATTTATTAGCAAGCGCTTTCTCTCAGCAAGAAAATTAAAAAAAGCTTACATATTTTCGAGAGCCTGTTCGCGGGTAAGCCTGATGAGCGGTTTGAACGTGGCGAAGGCTTCCGTAAAGCTTTTGTAGTTCATGATCAGCAGTACAAACAGAATTGCCCCGTCAAGGGTAAGCGAGTGCCACAGAATACCTCGTTTAGCGGTAAACATCATAAGGGGATTCATAAATACGCCTGCGACAGTAGAAGCATAGCTGCTAAAAGCAGCATTTACAAGCGCCGGCAAAAGCACCATTATAATCATACAGACAACGGTAACGTTAATCGCGATGATATTTGCGCTTTGATTGTTGGCGAAAATTCGCTTGGTAAATATGCCGACAAGCGCCCAGACGGCGGCGTAAATCAACAGGCACACAAGCGAGAGAGTGTCATTCTCGGCATAGTTGATAATATCCATGCTCTTAAACAGCATGCCTGCACATATAGTGAGTATGCCGAAGATAATTCCCCAGAGGAAATCGTTTATCGGGCCCGAATAAATCAGCATCTGGAGAGAGCGGCGCAGAGGGTCTGTTGAAATGCTCAGGCGCACGCGCTTGCCATAGTTGACATTTCTAAGGAAGCTGAAAAACAGGTTCATACAGAGATAGGAGAAACCCAGGTAGAACCAGAACGAGGCCAGAATATCGGCAAAGTCGCAGCAGAGCTGCGCGAGATAAAAGACAAGCGGGGTAAGAACCAGGCGCAGAAGCAGCATCCCTTTGATAGCTATGTTGCAGTTTGCATAGGCAACGGTTATCTGAGCACGGGAGCAGAGGAAAAACAGCGTCGCGTCAAAGAGTATCATTGCGAGGATAAGGGCAAATGATGCGTAAAAGTCCCCGCGCGAAGAGAGGCTGTTATTGAAGTACCCCGACAATCCGAACGCGCCTCCCAAGGCAAGGCCACCGATTGCGCAGGTAAACAGCGTTGATGCGCGGCCGACAATCCCCAACTTATTCAGCGCAGCCCCCATAAACAAAGCCAGAGACATTATGCCTGTTGAGGCGAAAAGAAAGTATATCGAAACAACGATAATCAGCTCCAGGCTCACCCCCCTGCCTATCGAGCAAAGCAGGAAAAACGGCAAAGCGAGAAGCTGAAAAAAAATGCAGTAGGATGCACCGAAGGAAAATTTACCCACCATAATCCGCATAGGAGACATAGGCGTGGTAAAAAACAGACTGCTGTCTTTATCGCGGATTTCCGTTGAAAACTTGTACGAATAGTACAGCGGAAACAGGATGCAGGTTACAAGGCCGCAACCTATCACAAAGTAGTTGAAGAAAGCTGTGCCATCGTAAACTCTCCGCGAATTTTGGGCGCTTTCCAGCACCATCACCGCGACAAACAGCGCCGAAAGATAGGCGACGTACAAAATGGAGTAGAATGTGCCGTTTTTGACGACCTGCCTTGCTTCTTTCAAATAGATTGGATTAATTCTATCCATCAGCTCACTTCTCCTTTCGTCAGGCGCATATAGGTATCGGAGAGGTCTTTGTCGAGATGTTTCACCTCAATCACAGGCATATTACGGCTTACCATAGCGGAAATCAGCTCGGCGACATCCTCATCGCTTCCGCCGAATGCCACCTCACAAGCACCGGCACGCCTCTTCACATCCACCACTCCCTCGAACGCGGCAAGCGGCTCCTGCGGGTTCGCAAAATCGCTCGCAAAACGTATCCAGAGCCGCTTGAGAGATGACGTGGAAGATTCATCCTCGTTGACGAGCCTGCCTTTCTCAATAATAATATACCTGTTGCATACTTTCCCCAGCTCCGATAGAATATGCGATGAAACAAGGATAATCTTACCCATCTGAGCGAACTGCTCAATAAGCTCCAACACCTCAAGCCTCGCCCTTGCATCAAGCCCCGCCGCCGGCTCATCGAGAATAAGCAGTTTAGGGTCGTGTATGATGGCTCTGGCCAGGCTTACCCTCTGCTTCATTCCCTTGCTGAGGTTTTTGAGCGTCTTGCTCTTCATTGAGTCAAGGTGCGTGAGCTGTTCAACCCTTTTAACGGCCCGTAATCTGTCCTTGCCTCTCAGTCCAAACGCCCGCGCGAAGAAATCAATAAACTCCTCTACGGTGATGTCTCTGATTTCGGGGAGATTGTCCGGCATAAAGCCTATGTTCGATATAACCTGCTCGGGATACTCCACACAGGAAATATCATCTATGAAAATATCACCGTCCGTCGGCATATCAAGGCCGGCCATCAGGCGCATTGTTGTTGTTTTGCCGGAGCCGTTGGGGCCGATAAAGCCGGCAACGTCGCCGTCTGTGAGGGAGAAGGAAATCCCGTCAACGGCTTTGGTTTTTGTAAAATACTTTTTGAGATGAGCCACTTCGACAATCATTTTTCTTCCTCCCCTGTTATGCCGTAAACATAGCAGTCAATCGTTAAAACATCGAATTCGGCGTCTGTATCAAGCTCAACGGCTGGCGAATTCACCTGGCCGAAGTAGCAGCCGCGGCTGAGGTTTTTATCGAGCGAGTTAATTCTGTTACACCAGTTGCCGCTTATAAATCTATCGAGCGCGTTGTGTCCGGGCGCGTAGGGCTCATCCGAGGGCTTCATTTGAGCAGAAGCACCTGCGGCGAGCACCGAATCAAGCTCCCAAAGCTTACCCTCGCCGCTCATATATGTTATTGAGCGGAAGCCTTTGCCGTAATCATTCTGTACAAGCACGCCGTCGGCTGTGCGTGAGAACAAAAGCCCCTGATTTTCAGGCAGCTTGACGTCCCTGCGCAACCTGTACGCAAGCGGCGCTCCAGGGAGGGAAATACTCTTTATCGTTTTCGTATTCTCATCGATTTGAATTGTCCGCCTGTCATATTGCGGGCAGAGCCTGTCGCACAAATCCATCACCGGCAGGCGCAGGCGGCCCGAAATTTCAACGGGCGAATAGAAAGCAAAAACCGAAGCCGTTGTTGAATGCCCCGAAGCCTGATCTACAATAGTCAGCTCTTTCAACCTGAAGTACTTATCCCTTCCGAGATAAGCGTTGGCGCCGGCAATGACAACCGCAGAAACAATGATTGAAATCAGAGGCAGGATAATGAAAACGCTTGTCCGAACTCTTAAAATCAGGCACAAGGTAATGACGATAAGAAAGAAAATCGAAACGACCATAAAGGATCTGGCCATCAGCTTCGGCGAAACCTTTGTTGTAACCGATTTGCCGGCTTTGTCTCGCGACATCACGAAAAACGAATCAAGAGCCTCGGGATCGTAGCGCTTATTCCACACTGGCGTGCGAAGTTTATCTAAGACCTTTTTGATCAGATCTTCCTGAGCAGTCGCTATATCTCTGCGCACATAATACGCTCTGCCGAATCCGTAATTCTGGACAGCGCCAAAACTCTCCTGCAGGAGCATCGAAGACTCAAAGCAGACAGATGAACCTTCCCCCCAGATTACAACGAGCCCGCCCATACGCACGTACGAAGCGATTGCCTCCTTCACATTCACATCGAGGGCTTCCCACTCCTCCATCGTGAGCATGGCGGCACTGTAACAATCCAGCACCCTCACATCATCCAATCTGCCCTCATTGTCCATAAAGCCCGTGCTCAGAATTGAATTGCCGCTATGCCCCTGAATGTACGATGTTACCCTCGCGGTGCCTGTGCCTTCACTGAGCAGGAGCTGGTTGCCTCGGTAATGACGGTAACTGCCATAAGAAAACTTCTCGGCGGCGCCGTCTATATAAGCCACCGCGCCGTAAACCGATTGTAAATCCACAAATACGGTTTTTTCGGCTGTAGCACCGGGGACAACAGAGCCAAAATCAACTTCATAAACGCCATCACCTCCGGTAAGCGAGACCCTCACATCTCTGCTCCTGCTCTCGGAGTGGTTGGAAACCGTAAAAGAAACAAAGTTATTTGATGCATAGCCGGATTCATACGGCTGGCTCAGCCTGACCGTAACATCTTTCTTTGACACCTCCGCGCCAAACAATAACGTGCAGAAGAACAAAACTGCAGCAATTCGTTTCACTGGGTCTCTCCTTTCAGAGGTAAGCTTGACGCCACCGGCAGGACAAAACACATTGCGGCCATGGCGAGATTGCCATCTATGGCTTCTTACCGCGCTGCGCCTGCGGATACCGCGATGGCGCCCGAAGCACGGGGTGAAAGCGGAACGCCCGCTTCTCCTTGGATTTATATCACATTTTATGTCTTTTGCAAGGTATTTTTTGCCGCTCTAAACGCGCTTGAGACGTTGCATTGATTATATGCTCGCTACTCCCAGCGGTTATGATTGTCCTGTCGCAACGGAGTATGCTTTCTGAACCGCGGGCAGTAGCGAGCGTTGCGAGAGTATGGAGTGGGTGATGTATCTTGCCATGGCGCAATAAACGCTGTTTTGCGCCATACATGCATAAAAAAGCACGCAAGCCATTAGCTCACGCGCCAGTTTCAGTACGCCCGGCAGGATTCGCGGTCGGCTTGAAAGCCTCCGCGGCACGCCTGTGGCGTGTCAAACCCGCGTTGCGCTTGCTTCGCAATCGCGCAGGTTCTCTTCCAAGCCGTAAACGAAAAAAGCACGCAAGCCATTAGCTCACGCGCCAGTTTCAGTACGCCCGGCAGGATTCGAACCTGCGACCTTTGGATTAGGAATCCAACGCTCTATCCAGCTGAGCTACGAGCGCGTCTTTGTGGAACGGTGCATTATACAGAAACCTCACGGCAGTTCAACTGTAATCACAGCTTTGCGCGGATGCAGTCTTTTTTTTCAGCTCATGCCTGCCGCAGGTGCAATGCAGCGGCAAAATCACGAAAGGCGCGTTGCTACGGGCTTTGCCTGAATTAGAGTATATCAGTGCTGATTGGCGGCTAAAAAAATTTGCCAACATTCTTCAATAACAAAAAAGGGTGAGGCCTTTCGACCCCGCCCTGTGAATGCCGTATTCGGTAAGCGTAAATTACTTCACGGCTGCCTGAGCTGCGCTGAGCCTTGCAATCGGCACGCGGAACGGCGAGCATGACACATAGTCCATGCCGACCTTCGCGCAGAATGCGATTGTCTTGGGTTCGCCGCCGTGTTCGCCGCAGATACCGATCTTGATGCCTGGCCTCTGCTCTCGACCGAGCTTGATGCCCATCTCGATGAGCTTGCCGACGCCAGTCTGGTCGAGCACCTGGAACGGGTCTTCCTTATAGATACCCGCTTCAATGTACTTCGGCGTAAACTTGGCCACATCGTCGCGGCTGAAGCCGAGAGTCATCTGGGTGAGGTCGTTCGTGCCGAAGCTGAAGAACTCCGCCTCGGTTGCAATCTCGTCAGCGGTGAGAGCGGCTCTGGGAACCTCAATCATCGTGCCGATTTTGTAATCGAGCTTCGCCTTCTTCTTCGCGAGAACAGATTCAATCTCTTTCACGATCTCAGCCTTGACAAGCGCGAGCTCCGCGACGTGTCCAACGAGCGGAATCATTATTTCCGGCACAACCTTCTTCGCACCAGGCTTGCTGACAGCGATAGCCGCCTCAATGATGGCCTTAGCCTGCATATTGTAGATCTCGGGGTACGTAACCGCCAGACGGCAACCGCGATGGCCGAGCATGGGGTTGAATTCGTGGAGCTTATCCACCTGCGCCGTAACAGTCTTAACGCTCACGCCAAGCCTTTTAGCCATTTCTGTCTGGCTGGCCTTGTCGTGCGGAAGGAATTCGTGAAGCGGCGGGTCGAGCAGGCGCACAGTCACGGGTAAGCCGGCCATTGCCTTGAAGATGCCTTCAAAATCCTTCTTCTGGTATGTGCCGAGCTTCTTGAGGGCACCCTCATATTTCTCTTTTGCGTCGGCGTACTTATCAAGAACCTTTTTCTGCGCTGCTTTATCCGTTGCGGCGGCCAGTGCAACCTTCATATCCACGTAGTCGTCAGCGGCGAGAATCACCTGACGAACATACCAGATTCTTTCGCCCTCGAAGAACATATGCTCGGTACGGCAGAGACCAATGCCTTCCGCGCCGAATTCTAACGCCCTCTTCGCATCTTCGGGGGTGTCGGCGTTTGTGCGTACCTTGATCTTGCGAACTTCATCACAGATCTTCATAAACTTCTTGAAGTTGCTGCTGAGGGTCGGTTCAACCGTTGCAACGGCCCCCTTCATCACCTGTCCGAGAGTGCCATCGAGGCTGATATAATCGCCTTCTTTGAAGGTTACTTCGCCGATGCTGAACTTCTTCGCCTTTTCATTGATGGCAACATCGCCGCAACCGGCAACGCAGCACTTACCCATACCGCGCGCTACAACAGCCGCGTGAGAGGTCATACCGCCGCGAACGGTAAGGATACCTTCCGCCGCGTCCATGCCGCCGATATCTTCGGGGCTCGTCTCAAGACGTACAAGAATCGTCTTCTTGCCTGCGTCTCTCCACTCTTCCGCCGTGGCTGCGTCAAATACAACCTGACCGACAGCCGCGCCCGGAGATGCGGGAAGGCCCTTCGCGAGCACTTCTCTCTCTGCCTTCGGGTCGAAGCTGGGGTGCAGAAGCATATCGAGCTGTTCCGGGGTTACGCGCATAACAGCTTCATTCTTGTCAATCATGCCCTCGGCAACCATATCAACGGCAATTTTTAGTGCCGCTTCTGCTGTTCTCTTGCCGTTACGTGTCTGAAGTACGAACAGCTCGCCCTGCTGGATAGTGAATTCCATATCCTGCATATCGGAGTAATGATTCTCCAACGAAGTCATAAGGTCTGTAAGTTGCTTGTAGATCTCCGGCATTACCTTACCGAGCTTCTTGAGCGGTTCGGGCGTCCTTATGCCCGCCACAACATCCTCGCCCTGAGCGTTGATGAGGTATTCGCCGTAGAATTCTTTCTTGCCTGTGCTGGGGTTACGCGTGAAGCATACGCCGGTACCGGAATCATCACCCATGTTGCCGAATGCCATCGCCTGCACGTTTACTGCCGTTCCAAGGAGGTTTTCAATCTTGTTGAGCTTGCGGTACTTGATAGCGCGTTCAGAGTTCCACGAACCGAATACAGCATTTACGGCGTGCAGCAACTGAACTTTAGGTTCCTGCGGGAATGGCTTGCCAACGTGATCGGCGTAGATCTTCTTGTAAGACTCTACAACTTCCTTAAGCTGCTCTGCGTCAAGCTCGTTATCATTCTTTACTCCCGCCTTCTCTTTGATGGCGTGGAGTGATTCTTCAAAGTAGCTGTGATGGCAGCCCATTACAACATCGCCGAACATATCTATAAATCTGCGGTAGATGTCGTAAACAAATTTGGGGTTCTGTGTGGTTTCGATAAGCCCTTCAACAACATCGTCATTGAGGCCGAGGTTCAAAACAGTATCCATCATGCCGGGCATTGATGCCGCCGCGCCGCTGCGTACGCTCACAAGAAGCGGTGCCTTACTGTCAGCAAACTTGCGCTTCATTGCCTTTTCAAGCTTGGCAATGTTCTTGTCAACCTCTGCTTCAAGACCTTCCGGCCAGCAACCGCCGGCGTTGTAATACTCGCCGCAAACGCTTGTGGCTATGGTAAACCCTGGCGGTACCGGAACTCCAAGGTTTGTCATCTCTGCAAGGTTAGCGCCTTTACCGCCCAACAATTGCTTCATTGAGGCTTCTCCCTCGGCTTTTCCATTACCGAAGAAATATACTCTCTTCTGAGCCATACACTATCTCCTGAAGGTAAATCTGAATAATAACGCCACACTACTCAACGCAATGTGTTTTAGGGTAAGGAAGTGTATGCTAAAAAAAGCCTGTGTCAACGTAATATCCTGCTTCAATGCTCGAAAAACACGGTTTATAGAAAAAGTAATGCCACTTTCATAAAGTTTCCCACAATTACCGTTGAAGTCAGAAAATGCCGCGCTGAATTTTGCGTGCGGGAGGTATTCGTGAAACTGCTTTTTTCGTTTATATCATCTGAATTTCGGCAGGGTCAAATACAGCCCTCAACACAACTACCTCATCAAGCGCATTTATATCTTCCGGCACTGTTAAAACGGCTCCTGTATCTGTATTCTCAAACGAAAGAGCATCGCCGGGCCGGCTCCATGCATAAGCGTTCTTAATCTCAACGCCCGGCAGTGATATATCTTTGCCTGCAAGCTCCGGAGCAAGGATATGCACATAGATTTTATCGCCGCGGTACATCGTAACGAACTGCGGATTATCTGCGTTGTTCACGACAGGCCCGCCGCGCGTACCGTAAAATGCGTCGCGGTGTTCTGCGAGCCATCTGCCAATACCGAGAAGCAACTCCGATTGGTTCGTATTAAACGTGCCCTGCGGCGAGGGAGCAATGTTCATAAGCATATTCGTGTTGCGTGAGGCGTTTATGATGATACGGTCGAGTACCCAGTCTGGCGCGGGAATCTCATCGATTTCCTCGGGCATCCAGCTCCACTGTTTCCCGACAGTCTGGCAGGATTCCTGCGCAACGCCTGCAATGTATTTGCCGTCGAAGTTTTCGGACGTCTGATAATCCGGCTCAAAGCCGTGGCGGTCGTTTATTATGATTCCCGGCTGGTTGCGCTTGATCATATCAAACGTTTCGCGCGTAATCCAGAGCGAGCCCCAGCCGTTTTCCTCAACGTGGTGCGGCTTGATTGCATCGAACCAGAGAATATCAACCTTGCCGTAGAGCGTGGTAAGCTCGGCGAGCTGCTCGTGCATAAACTCCTGATACCGCCGGCGCGCTTCGTCCTGCGCCTGCTTGCCCACTTCCTCGCCGGCGCTGTTTTTGCCGGTAAGTCCTATCCGATAATCCTCTTGAAGCCAGTCCGGCTCGGAGTAGTACAGGCCAAGGCCGATTCCGCCGCGATGGGCGGCGTCCGCGACGGCCCTTATTATATCCGCCTTGCGGTTTATCTGCTCCCTGCTCAATCCGGGATTGTTATTGTTTAACCAGACCTTGTAAGCGCAGTCATCGTTTGTGATCTTGAAATCGGACTGAGCCGTATCGAACATACTGAAGCTGTCGTGGTGGCGGGTCGTAATAACGATGTACTTCATTCCGCAGGCCTTTGCAAACTCTACCCACTTATCCGCATCAAACTCTGTGGGATTGAAGATGCGGTAGGCGTTGTCGTAGAGGTCCGCGGGAACAGGGCCGCCGCCACACCATGGATCCGGCGGATTACCCTGCCTGCACCAGCTTATATCAGTCCAGTCGAATTGCCCGCCATAGACAACAGACGGAGCCCAGTGAATAAACATACCGTATCGGCTGTCCTGAAACCAGTCGAGTTTCTGCTCTGTTAGCGAGGCGCTGTCGATTTTAGCGCCCTCGCCCGCCCCACCGCAACCGGTAAGAAGAATCGCTGATAACGCCAGTATTACAAATTGTTTCAAAATCATTTTCCTTAATATGTGTGTTTGCTCTGACTTTCAATCATCATCGGCTGTAGTTAACAGCTCCCCAGAGGCCCCTCTGCACCTTCAGCAGGTCTGCGTTATCCGCGCTGACAGCTTCCTCGTACTGGAACGCATCGCTGGTTTTGTTTTCCGCGCAAAGCTCGCCAAGCTTTATTGTACGCTTATCCTGCCACTTGATAAACTCAAAATGCCCGTCCGCGTATGAAAAGGTGTTTCCGCCCGAACCATGCCTCACCGGCATCGAATTCCACCACTGCGCCCTGTCTGCATAGACGCCCCAGCAGGCATCCCAGTTTGTGAGGTAGTCGTCGAGAAAAACGATCCGCTCGCCCGCCCTGCGTATCTGGAGCTGTTTGGTTACCATAGTGCCGCCGAGCCCCTCCACAAATGACTTTGTCCCGTTGAGCGCGTGGGTTGTGCTGAACGAACGCACTTCATCGGAGGGCGACATGGGGCAGTGATACACATCCGTATTCTGAACGTAGGGATAGATTGAGCCGTCTTTGATGCTCGCAAGCTGGTCTTGAAGTTCCGCTTCCCACGGGTTTGTAACGAAGTTCGGGATCGGCGTTACCCAGCCGGCATTGTAGCCGTTGGCTTCTGCGTAGCGAACGCTGCCGAAAGGAATCCGGCCATCGTTGGCATCAGAATAAAGCATCCAGCCGAGGGTGAGTGTTTTGAGGTTCGAGAGGCAAACCGTCCTCTTGGCGCTCTCTCGCGCACGCCCGAGCGCAGGCATAAGGATAGCCATAAGCATAGCTATTATCGATATTACCACAAGCAGTTCGATAAGCGTGAACGCCCTGCGGCTTTGTTTGTGTAAACTGTTCATCAAAGTCTCCGTTTTGTATAATGCTCTGTCTCAACGGCAATTGCACACCAACCGTGCATTTCCCGATGTCTTAAATGATTATACTTAAACAAAAGCGTCGGAAAAAAGCCAAATCACGAACCAAATTAAGCCTTAACGCGAATGCCTCGCGGCGTTTGCCGCTCCACCCGCAAGCACGGCGGATTACAAAAATCAAAACCATTAAAGGGTACGATGCGGCCGGCAGCTACGACTTCATCACCACAGACCAGCAGGGCAATGTGATCTACCGGACGTCTTCAAGCTCGCACGTCGTGCTGATAAAGTACTCTTGTATCAATGCGGCTTAACGACATTTAATCCTGTCGATTCTGTAAATACTTTCAAATAATCTTAGACGGGATAAACAGAATAGACAGGACTAAAGTGCAATTCAAAATTCCAAAACTCCGTTTGCTCCGCTTCGTCTCTAAGGTAAAGCGTAAAGTGTAAAGGATAAAAGGCATAAGGGGTTAAAGCTTTCTATCCATTAGTGTTGATTAGCGGCTAAAAAAATTGCCGAGTGCCTTTTCAGCGGCGCCTCTACGGCCGTATATGAAAACATTGCGCCCGTAATAAGTCAGTGCAGGATTGCAAACTGTGAACAGAGTGTATAATATCGTTTGTACCGCACTCTTCGTAAAAAACAATTGACGAAAAAGGATTTTGAGATGAGATATGAATTTCTGCATCCGCGTGACGAGCTCGTGCTTACCATGAAGCGGATTTATAACTATAAAATGACAACAACATCCGGCGGCAATCTCTCCATCAAGGACGAAAACGGCGATATATGGATCACGCCTACGGGAGTGGACAAGGGCTCGCTGACTCCGCACGACATTGTCTGCATCCGAACAAGCGGCGAGATTGAGGGGCCGCACCGCCCATCAAGCGAATGGCCGTTTCATAAGGCCATTTATGAGGACCGCCCCGACATCAAGGCCATTGTACACGCACATCCGATGGCGCTTGTGGCATTTTCGATTGCTCACAAGGTGCCGGATACAAAGTTGTTCCAGCAGGCCTGGCGGTCGAATGGTGTGGTTGATTTTGCGCCATACGGAATACCCGGAAGCGATGACCTCGGCGAAAAGATTGCACGGAAGTTTCGCGAGGGTTTTGATTCGGTCATTCTGGAAAACCACGGCGTCTGCTGCGGTGGAAAGACCTTACAGGATTCATTTCAGAAATTTGAAACACTGGAAATGTGCTGCAAGGTATATATCAAGAGCCATACCATCGGGGAGCCGAAAGTTCTCACAGATAAGCAGCTTCAGCTGCAAAGTAAGAGCGTGCATCTGGATTCTTTCGAGTACGATTCCAGCATGATGAGCATTCTCGAAAAGCAGCTGCGCAATGAGATGTGCAGCTTTATCGAGCGCGGCTATCGCCAGCGGCTTCTCACAACAACAACGGGGACATTCTCTGCCCGCATTGATGATACCAAGTTCCTCATAACGCCCTTCCCGCTGGACCGCCATGACGTGCGTCCGGAGGAAATTGTGATGATTCGCAAGGGCAAAGCCGAAGCAGGAAAAACGCCCAGCCGCGCGGTACTCTCGCACAAGGCCATCTATGATGCACGACCGGAAGTGAAGGCGATCATAAACGCTCTGCCAATCAACGCAATGGCGTTCAGCGTGTGCCATAAAACCATTGACACGTACACAATCCCCGAAAGCTATATTTTTGTGAGGGATGTGAGCCTGCTGCCGTTTGAAACATCGTTTAGCGATTTTGACCGCCTGACATCCACTCTCACCCTCGATTCGCCGGCTGCGGTGCTGTGCAATAACGGTGTTATGGTTGTCGGCGACAGCGTTCTGGCGGCCTTTGACAAGCTGGAAGTGCTGGAGTGTTCTGCGGAGGCGGTTATTGATGCTCAGCCCATCGGCGGGCACATTGCCATGAGCCGCCAGATCATTGAAGATCTCTGCAAGGCGTTTAATCTGAAGGTTATAGAAAAGACAAATTGACATCAGCCCCGCTCGGAGCTGTCATTTAGAAAGGATTTGGTGTTATGACAACAAAAAAGACAGTAGCATTCCTCTGCCTGTGCGTCTCAATGTGCCTCTGCGCTCAAGAGAGGTTGGTTGATTATGTAAATCCCTTCCTGGGAACAGCCACTTTGTGGGAGAAGGAAACAATCGGCTATATACCGACACACCGGACTTGGGGCGCGGAAGTTTTTCCAGGCTCATCTCTGCCGAATGCGATGGTTCAGCTGACGCCGGTAACGAAGTATCATAGCGGCTCGGGCTATCAATATGAAGATGGCTTCATTTACGGCTTCGCGCACACAAGCAAGGGACACTGGAATCTGTGTCATATTCCGCTACTGCCGGCGACGGGAGATTTTTCAGCCGATGATTACAGATCGTCTTACAGCCACAGTAACGAATCGGCACATCCGGGCTACTATCAGGTTTATCTGGAGCGCTACGGGGTAAATGCGGAGCTGAGCTCGACGCTTCGCTGCGCGTTCCACAAGTACTCCTTCAAGCCGGGACAGAGCAAGAAGCTCATCGCCGACCTGACCAGATCAAATGAGCACGTGCGCAGCTGGGAGATTCACCGCAGCGGCGAGAAGATCTTTACCGGCTTTCAGCAAACCGGCGAGACGATGTACTTTTATGCCGTGGCGAACCACAGCATTACGGGCATTGATTCTCTGAAGAAAGACAGAGACGAGCTTTCGGTGGTAACTTTTGCCGACTCACCCGAGCCGCTCGAAATCCGGATCGGCTTTTCGTTTGTGAGCATTGAAAACGCAAAACAGAATCTCGAAAAAGAGATGCTGGACAAGAGCTTTGCTCAGATTCGCACAGAGGCAACGGCCGCTTGGGAGGCTCTGCTCTCCAAAATCAAGGTTACCGGCGGCACTGAGCGCCAGCGGGGGCTATTCTACTCCTGCCTGTACCGCTCATTTCTCTGGCCCGCACTGCGCAGCGACTGTAACGGCGATTTCGCCGACCGCCGCGGCACTGTGCTTAACAAGGGCTTCAACTACTACACACTCCCATCGCTCTGGGACGACTACCGCAACAAGCTGGTTTTACTGGGCCTTCTCTCGCCGGATGTTACGGCTGATGTGATCTGCTCGATGATTGACAGGGGAGAGAAGAGCGGCGATTTTATGCCGACCTTCTTCCACGGTGACCATGCCGCGCCGTTTATTGCGGGAAGCTATCTGAGAGGCATCAGAGGATTCGATGTTAAAAGCGCTTACCGCATGCTTCTGCGAAACGCCACGATGGAGAATCGCAGCCGCCCATTTATCATGGAGTACATCGACAAGGGCTATGTGCCGGAGCGGGATCTGAAGGATCCTGAGCTTGAGACAGTGTCAACTGCCGGCGTAACCAAGACACTCGAATACGCATATGATGACTATGCCGTGGCGCTTCTGGCGAAGGAGCTGGGCGACACAGACAATTATGAAATGTTGATGAAGCGGACAAAGAACTACAAAAACGTGTTTGATCCCGCTACCGGTTTGATGCGCGGGCGTCTGGCAGACGGTACCTGGATCGAGAAATTCGATCCCGAAAAAATCTATTATGAGTATATGTACCGCGAGGCTAATGCGTGGCAATCGTCCTTTTTCGCACCGCACGATGTGGATGGCCTCATCGGGCTGTATCCGAGCAAAGATGCATTCGAGAGGAAGCTCAATGAGCTGTTTTCAATTCCCTATACGGGCGATGAGGCGTATAATATATCGGTTTTCATCGGGCAATACTGCCACGGCAATCAACCCGACCACAACTTCCCCTATCTGTATTATTTCATCGGCAAGCAGGAACGTTCTCAGAAGCTACTGGATAAGATTCTAAACAACTTCTACGATCTGGGCAAAGACAAACTCGCATACGCAGGAATGGATGATGCGGGCGAAATGTCCAGCTGGTTTGTGTTCAACGCGATGGGCATGTACACCTTCTCCCCCGCAGACCCGCAGTACATTGTAACTGTGCCGATCTTTGATAAGGTGGAATTGACGCTCGGCGATAAGACAACCACGATAATGAAGAGGAACCGTGGCCGGAAGATTACGAGCATCAGCTATGATGGTGAGCCGGTGGAGGGCTATTTCATCTCCGATGCGAAGCTGAAGCAGGGAAAAGAACTTGTGATAGAGACCGAATAGACAAAGAAATAACGGCTGATATCGGGGCTGCAGGGGCAGTCCCGGTACCTTTTTCACCCCCCATTGTCTTTTGCAATTTTTAAATGCAACCGCAGAGCACTCAGAAGACGCAGAGAAATACAATTCAGACAAGGCAACCTTATTGCCATTTCAAAGCCGCCCTCATCCTGTCAATCCTGTTTATCCCGTCTAAGTTTTTTTGACAAAATTTACAAGATATCCAGGATAAAAACCAATCAACCGCGGAGTTTACCGATTCTTGTGCATAGCAACATTTCTCTTATCTCCGTTTGCTCCGCTGGCTCCAATGTTTTATTCATTATTGATAAGGGGCCAACAGAGATAACGGAGTTTTTTTGAATTTTGAATGATATTTCCTCCTTTTGGATTAAAGGATTGTGTTGAATAAGTACCCGCCCACGACTGCTGTTGTCCAAATGACAATGACGATTGCTGCTACAAGGCGTTTTCTGAAAATACTCGCCAGCAAGGCCATTTCGGGTATCGCCATGCCTGCGCCGCCGATAATTAACGCGATAACAGCTCCCATGCTCATGCCTTTTTGCGACAAAGCCAACCCAATCGGAATGGCTGTTTCAGCCCTGATGTAAAGCGGGACGCCAATAATGGCCGCGATAGGAATTGCAAACGGATTATCTGGCCCGGCTATTTTTGTTACGAAATCCTGAGGAATATAGCCGTAAATTCCAGCGCCGATTGCGACACCAATAAGCAGGTAAATGAGAACCGCTCTGAAATCTCCCAAGGCTGTGATAAATGACGCTTTTAATTTTGCGGAAAAGTCTATGGGGCTATTTTCGGACTCGTGGGGTGTGCCACAGCAACTCGGTTTAACTCTGACTTTTTTTACATATTGCACCCCACCGATCTTTTCGAGAACAACGCCAAAGAGCATCGAACCCAGAAAAGCTACACTGAAATAAAGTAAGCACGCCTTTATTCCCATCATTGTCCAGATCATACCGATAATAATTGGGTTCAGCAGAGGTGAAGCGATGACAAATGACATAACCGGCCCAAATGGCGCCCCAGCATTTAGCATACCCAAGGTCATTGGTATTGTTGAGCAAGCACAAAAAGGGGTAAGTGAGCCAACAGCGGCCCCCAGAAAGTTGCCCCAAATCCCTCGACGTGAGAGCCACTGTCTGAATTTGCCTTGCGGTATGTACATCAATACGAGCGCAACAATCGTACTGATGCCCAGAAAGAGTACCGTCAGCTCTGCGGTAATTATAAAAAAATATTGAATGGTGTTGGCAAGATTATTCATATGAAATTTTCCTGATTATGGTTGTGATTTATATTATAAACTTTACAGTCATAAATCATTGTTTCATTGCGCTTGCCATGGCAGTAAGCACATTAACAACATCTGCCATTGCGTGATTCGACATTTTTGAAACAATGATATGAAATTGTTCCATATAACGCGAATTAGCGGATAATAGGACGCGCTCCCCTGATTTTGTTATTTCTACACAACATATCCTTGCATCTTCATGGGATTTAATCTTCTGGACATATCCTTTCTTTTCAAGTCGGTTAACAATTCTGGTCGCACCACTTTTTGTAAAACCAAGCGAATAACCAACAGCTTGTACCGCGCAATTCGTTGTGGTGGAGATTTTGTCCAGTGCAATGAATTCAGGCATGGTAAGGTTTTCGCAGCATTCACCATTCAACCCCTTCGGTCCAAAGCACCAGGCAATCTCAATTAGTGATCTGCTTATATCTGAAATAACGGTTTGCATCATACAATCTCCAACTGAATGAATCGCAAC
>JBFWMM010000026.1:12862-38284 GCA_050251615.1 Phycisphaerae bacterium | reverse complement strand
CAAAAAACGATGACGTTATGTATTATTGCGCAGATAAACGAAATCCCTGAAATTCAGCCGACGAATCGCGTGCAGTCTGCCCCGATAACTGCAAAGGTAACCTGCGTTTGCGTAAGTTTTCATTTATAAACGCTCATATGCGGAAGCTATGCGGAAGGGTCTTTTTCAGGAGGAAAGTAAGAAGAAAGTCTATCCGGAGCATGTAGAGAAGCTCGCAGGAGCAATGGAGGTGCAGGCGGAGGATTATATTGAACCGTCAGAAGAGGGCTTCTGGAATAGGGAGATTGAGACGCCTGCGGGAAAGGTGAAGTTTGGCAAGAAACAAAAGGACAAACTGGATAGTAAGAATCGAGAGCAGTTTTCAGGGCTTATTCTGCCAACGCTGCAAAGACCTGATGTTATTCTCAAGCAGGTTGACAAAAAGAATAGAAGCTCTTTAGAGTACCACAAGGCGTTCAAGAAAAGAGACGGACATACTTATTTCCTATCTGTGTCTGTGCCAATTGATGGAGAAAGAGTTGTCATTACAAACCATGCAAGACAACAGAAGCAGATGAAGAAAGCCATCGAGTCGGGCGAGCTAGCATACGCTGGGGAAAAACTAAAACAAGTTCTTCCGCGCGGACTGTTCCCCACTGCTGATGCAGGTTTCCGAGCCGACCACGGCGCTGAACGTCAAAATCCGACGCTGCCGGCCAACTCACCCTCTACCGAGGAAGTTCGGTCCGATGACAAAAGCAGTATATCACAAAAAGAAAAGGATGTCAATGGCGGTGAGATAAAGAAAATTCTTTTTCAGGAGGAGAGCGTTGAGCCTGAGGGGTATATAAACTACCTGCTCGGAGAGGTGCAGAAGAGAATTTTAGAGAATGAGTTATACAGAGAACAGCGTGAGAATCTTATCGAGCGGGCGAAGCGCATTATGGATATGGTCAAACCGCTTGCTCCGCTCCCTTTGATCGCTCCATGCGCCGCTCGGATTGCTTACGCTTGTTGAGAATCGGCGTTTTTACTGTGCCAACTGTCCAATCTCATCTGCCGAGAGGGCTCTATCGAAAATCCGCACCTCATCAATGATGCCGTCAAAGTAGCGGAAGGCTTGTTGCAATTCACAAAGACCGATTTGTACGTTCTGGCAGGCACCCGTATCAACGGCTTGCGTATCGAAAGCGCTCGTAGCATCAAGCTGCCCGTTCACGTACAACTTCGCCTCGGAGATGTCAGGCGAGCCGTCATTTTCAAGAACAACCGCCAAATGGTGCCACCGGCCGTCTGCGAGATTGGTCGAGCCGGCGATAAAGCCACCGTTTACCGCGGTGCGAAGCCGGCCTGTGCTGTCTATGAGAATCAGCCATTTTCCGCCGCCTGAATCCGAACCCCAGCTGATCAGCTCCGTGTTTGTGGAAGATGTCTTTATCCTTGCAGAGTATGTCCGCGAAGATGTACCTGTTACGCCTTTGTAGCCCGCTATCTCCACGTAGTCATCGCTTCCATCGAGCTGGAGACCATCAGCTGAAATCTGCGGGTCATTGTAGAGCAGTGCGGTTCGGTTATAAATTGATGCGTCTTTTGTGGCTGACCCTCTCGCCGCGCTTAAGGGCAGATAGAGCTGAAGCGATTCATCGCCGAGCCAGTTGCGTGCCTGAACCGCGAAGTCGTCTATATCAACAGCCTTATCAGCTGTGAGGTCTGCGCCTCCGCAGGGGGGGAAGTCGAGGCAGTCTGTTGCAAGCCAGCTTTCCAGCAGCCCTGCGAGGTCGTCAATGCCGAGTATGCCGGAATATGTATTGGCAACGGTAATCTGCATTGCAGCGGCGGTTATATTGTCGTCTGCGTCAGATGCACCTACCGAAAGCTCGTTTATGCCAACATCCGAATCGGATGGCACTCCTGAAACTGCGCCGTCTTCGGTAACGCTTACCCAGCTCGGGCCGCTTATCTTGCGGAAGCTCACGGAACCGCCCTCGGGGTCAACCGCGCCGCCTGCCAGGTTCAAGCTAAAGAGCGAGCCTTCAGCCGCCACAACTGCGCTTATCAGCGCTGTAAAATAGGGCGGTTCGTTGAGCGGCTCGATGATTTCCGTTTCATATATGCCCAGCCATCCGCCGCCATCGCTGTTTGCGGCGGTCATGGTAACGGTAACATTGCGTCCGCTTACCGGTTCGAATTCGGGCTCCCAGTAGCCCGTTGTCGTTGCCGTGTTACCGCTGAACACAACGGTGCCGTCAATGTCTATCGTGAGCGGGTACGTTCTGGCTCTTGAGGAGTAGAGCTTGAGTTTGATTCTGTCTATCTCGCGCACCGAGCCGAGGTCGAATGTGATCCAGGCTGTAGCGAGGTTGCCGTCATTTGCCCAGTATGTGTTGCGATCTCTGTCGAAGGAGTCAACCGCCGCGTTGTCAATGGCGCCGTTGTCTGAGTAGATGTCGTTTGTCTGTTCGGCTCCGAAGCTCACGCCGGCAATATCGAGCGGTACCCCTGCGAATTTCGCTTTGCGGTTGTTGTTGAACAGCTCAAGCACTTCATCGTTGGTAAGGGCGCGGTCTGTTATTACTATGTCGTCAATCTTTCCGCTGAAAAGAGGGTCTGCAAACTGGCTCTTGCCGATGTAGTTGGCACTGGGCTGAAAATCTGACGGGTTGATGGTTGCGGCAGTGCTTTTGGCGAGCATCTCGCCGTTTACAAACAGCTTTGCTATATCATCGCGCAGAGTAACAGCAACGTGCGTCCACTCACCGACCGGTAGCGGGGATGTCTCGATGTACTGCTCGGAGCCGCCGTTTTTAATGGCAAAGCGCAGTGTGTTTGCGCCCGAGCGCGGCGTGAGAAAGAGGTACTGAGTCGTATCGTTGCCGAAATCAAAGATACGCTGCCACATGCTTTCGCCGTTCCAGTTAACCCATGCGGCGAACGAGAAATTTTCATCGCTGCCTATGCTGTTCGAAAGCTTGAGGTAATCGTTTGCTCCGTCAAGCTCAAGGGCGTTGCCATGATAGCCGGAAGAAAGGTTTGGTGCGCCGTAAACGAGCGCATTGTTCCCGTTGCCGCTTGCATCGCGGAAATCCGAGTCAAATTCATAAAGGCCCCGTGAGCTTTTTGTGTGGTCAACGGGCAGCTGTTTATAGCCTATGGGAGAGATTTGGTCGCGATAAACTTTCCCTGCCTCTGTCAGCGATTCATTCAGCCAGACACTTCGGCAGTCTTCCACCCAGTTGTACAGCGAGTACCGTTCAACAAACGGTGTGCTGTCGAGCATCTCCATCATCGCCTTCAGGCAGGCGGCCTGCTGGGCGTCTGTCGGGTCGCCGCAGTTTGTCCAGTTGGCGCCGTTGTTCCATTCGGTTATCCAGACAGGCAGGCCCGTCGCATCGTGAACGGATTTGATGTAGTTGTACATATTACTTGCGGCGGTTGCGGGGTTGTTGCCGCTTGCGCACCAGTAGTAATGCATTACGGCATAATCCACGCGCAAATCGTGCGCCTTTGCCCTGCCCATAAAGTCGTAAAGCCAGCTTCTGCCGTCATCGGCGGGCGCCGGCGAGCCCTGCCGCATACCCAGCCAGAGCAAATCACTCCATGACCATATCGCGTCTGTAACAGTGATGTTGGACTGGTCGGCGTGGTCGGGTTCGTTGTAGCCGAGCAGGTTGCCCGAGCCGTTTGCCCATATTCCGGGCCACCATCTCGTCGCACGCAGCGGCACATGATCTCTGTCGAGCGGGTTCTGGTAGATAGTGCCGTATTCGTAGTTCCATTGCACTTCAAGTGCGTCAGCGGCTGCGCTTGGCGTGCCGACATACCCCACGATCCCCTTCTTGCTCACCCATCGCCAGGGATACACGCGCACATAGATGATGTTGCCATTGAATTTCGGCGGCATCACAGCTATTTCAAGGTCGCAGTCTTGAGCAACGTAGTTTTTGCTATAGCCAACGCCGCCCGCGTCGTTGCTGAATGTGGCTGTATAGCCGCGTTTGAGGATAAAAGAGCGTATATTGCCGCTGAAATTGCCAAGCTGATCTGCTCCGTATTCGGTGAATTGGCCGAGAAGGGTTGAGCTGCCGGAAAAGTTTTCTTCGCTGAACACTTCAAGCGGCTTGTAAGAGGCGCCCTGCGGTATGATTACCGAACCTGCCGCATATTGCACCACCCTGATGTTCCCGTCAAGCACGGCGTTTTCCCCGTCAACTTTAACCTGATTGAGGTAGCCCGTTGCCGTTGACGGTTTCACAAAATCAAAAAACAGATAACTGTCATCGCCAGCCAAATTGATTGAGCATCCGCGCAGGGGGGCGGCGGCCCGCATGAGATGCAGCTCTGAGCGGCCGCTCATATTGACCGCAGCGCGCGTAAGGCTGTTGAATGTCATTATGTCGTTGTCAATGTCGAAAGATGAGTCCGCCGCCACAACATCAATCACAAAAGTCCTGTCACCGTTATGGAGCGTGCCCGTAGTGATGTCTCCGCTCGCGTCTGTCGTGAACGCCGAGCCGCCGGCGTATGAATCGGCTTCAACGCCGTCCATCTCGAAGTAAGGGCCGCTTGTGCTGAGGTCGAAGGAGTATATGCCTGCGGCGGGTAGCTGGAGGCTCGTGTTGAGGGATATGTATATCCAATTGCCTGTACCGGAATCACCACTGCCGCGAATCGTACAGGCCGGTGCTACTGTCGCCGCCTCCGAGCGCAGAACGCTAAGGCTGGTTCCCGTTACAGAGCATACGCGAACGTTGATAGAGCCGCCTGCTTCAAGGCTGTACCATGTACCATTGTCCAGAAACGAAGCCCAGCCCACATGCTTCACCCAGAAGCCATGTATTTTAAGCGCCCCTGAGATTGTGAATGTCTGGCCTTGATTTGTTTCTGCCGCGCTGACATAAGTTGCCCAGTCGTTGGCAGTGGCAACGGTGATGCCGTTTCCGGCGATGTTGTTTGTGTCGGCGGTGCAAACGGCAAGCTGTGCTATGTCTTCTGTGCCGATAATCGGTGCTTCAGATTGCGTGCTGATGACGCCGGCTCTCGCGCCTGCCATAATTGCAAAAACGCACAATACCTTCAAGGACGCTCTAACCATTTTTGAAACCTTATTCTAAGCTATAACTTTTATAAGCGGCTTGCCGTATTTTGCCGCAGAAAAAACATTTCAAACACCACACAAATTAAGCATATGCCGTAATAATGCCATAGTAAAACACCCTCTTCGCTGATTGTACGAAAATTTCCATATTTATGAAACATTATTTTGCCGATGAATCTTTTTTGTGCCCTGACGGTATAATTATCTGCGACTGAGCTGTTTTAGGTAGGCCTAACAAATTTGACAAAACCGAAAGTGTATGCTATAATACGCCTTGCGTTGAGAATTTATTTTAGAGAGAACAGGCAGGAACACAGAGTGATTGAAACATACAAGGACGCCCTTAATTACATTTTTTCACGTACCGACTACGAAAAACAGAGGGTGCTTCGGTACAACATAACGACTTTCGACCTTGACCGCATGAGACGCCTTCTTGAAGGTCTCGGTAATCCGCAGGAGGGGCAGAAGTTCATTCATATCGCCGGCACGAAGGGCAAAGGTTCTACGTCCACAATGACGGCGCGTATGCTTGAAGCGGCCGGGTATAAAGTGGGGCTTTACACCTCGCCACACATCACCAGCATCCACGAGCGCATCACCGTGAACGATGTTCAGGTGAGTGAGGAAGAGATGATAGAGCTTGTGCGCACGGTGAAGCCGGTGGTTGATAAGCTGGCCAAGCTTGATATTCAGCCCACTTTCTTTGAGCTTTTTACCGCAATGGCGTTCATTCACTTCAAACGCTGCGAAACAGATTTTGTCGTGCTTGAGACTGGCCTTGGCGGCCGTCTCGATAGTACAAACGTGGTTACGCCCATCGTTACTGCAATAACGTCCATCAGCATAGACCACCAGCGCCAGCTTGGTTTTACGATTTCGGAAATCGCAGCTGAAAAGGCAGGAATTATCAAGCCCGGAGTACCTCTGGCGACAGTTGATCAGCACCCCGATGCTATGAAAGTGATTATGGATGTCGCCGCGAAGAAGGGCGCTCCGGTATGTGTCGTTGGTGATGAAAACATTGATTTCTCAAGCCGTTTCGAGGCAGACAGAGAAGATGGCCCGCACACGCGAATTTGCGTTCAGACAAGCACGAGCAAGTTCGACCATCTCAAAGTGCCGTTGCCGGGCCAGCATCAGGCCGTCAACTGCGGTTTGGCGCTTTCGATTATAGACATCATAAAGAATCTCGGTTATGAGATTGATGACGAAGAGGTTGTAACAGGGCTCAATAATGTACGTATGCCAGGCCGCATGGAGATTGTCTTTGAAGACCCGACAATCATTGTTGATGCGGCTCACAATGCCGCAAGCATAAAGGCTCTCATTGAGACAATCGGCCAGCATATTCCGTACGATTCACTCATCTTTATCTTCGGGTGTAATGCGGATAAGGATATTGAAGGCATGCTTGACCAACTTCAGTACGGCGCCGACAAGGTTATTTTTACCAGAAGCTCTTCGCCTCGAGCAATCAGCTCCGACGAGCTCGCCGAAGAGTACAGCGAGATGACAGGGCGTATGTGCCAGACGAGTCTTTCTCTCGGGGACGCGCTAAAAATCGCCGGCTCAGTGGTTACCAAGGGCGATGTAATCTGTATTACCGGTAGTGTTTATCTTGTCGGAGACGCGATAAAGCGTTTCAACAGAATGAGGCAAAGCAAGCCTGTAAAGGGTTGACATTTTTGGTAAAGACATCTTTGACGGGCGGCATTCGATGAGTTTGCCGCCTTCACAATTATTGTCGTTTTTTCATTCGCTCGAAACTTTTTCTGTTTCTGTTGATCTTGGGCTTGCCGATGAGAGGTAGCTTCGTATTATGCTCGGGAGATAGAAATGATTCATCTCCCGCGAGGACTCGATGATATGACACATGGAGCCGGCAATCCTTTCAAAATGGTTGCTCTGATAACGATTGTCTCTGCGAAGCTCTGCTTTTGCGCAGACTCTCTCAAATCCGGTGATGCGTTGCTGCAAACGCATAAATCCACCGATTCGAGCAGTTTCTACATCACGTTTGAGTATGGCGATAAGTCGTTCACGACATACGAAACCGGTTTTCCTGTTTCTCTGGAAGTTGGCGGGGCGGCAGAGCATCATCTTTACGACAGTTGCAAAGAGCGAGGCGGGGAATTACTCTGCGCAGCGCGGTTTACAAGCGCCGGCGGGACCGAGTTTTACGTAACCGATTCGTACTGCCCGTCAGGCTCAGGCGCTTTCGAGCTTAAAAGGAACGTGCAAATAACATCCGCGAGCAAGATTGATAAATATTACAGTAGCATATTTGCCGTCCGCTACCGTGAGAACGTCGATAAATGCGAATTTTTCATTCCCGCCATCTGGTACAGGACCGATTTCAAAGATGCCCTTGCTGCCTGCCGGCAGGGGAGTTTTGTTGAGGGTGGCCTTTTCTACCGCGAAGACCGCTTGCCTCTGCCGCTTGCCATGATGCACCTGAATAACGGCGGCTCTAACGTGTCTCTATTTCATAAAGACGCCCGCCCCGATACGTTCACGGGGGACAGGGGGCGCAATCTGGTTGTAGATTCACGGATGCGATTCGGCTCGCTTGGCGTTCTTGGTGGAGAGAGAGCTGGGGTTGGATTTATATATCCGGGCAGTGAGAGCGGAAGGCGCCCCTCTGACGCAGCGCAGAAAGGCGGCGCATCCCTGACCCTGAGGAGCCATCCGGTAAACG
Organism: Phycisphaerae bacterium; assembly: GCA_050251615.1. Lineage (GTDB taxonomy): Bacteria > Planctomycetota > Phycisphaerae > Sedimentisphaerales > Sedimentisphaeraceae > Sedimentisphaera. The sequence continues at coordinate 30,509 of JBFWMM010000026.1, read as the reverse complement.
AAGAAACCGTCCACCGCTACAATCTGCTTATCGATTTTGGCAATAATGGCTCATATGCCGGTGCTGTTTGCAATGCCTGGGGGATTGTGTTCAACGCCGCCAACCCGCCTGTTCTGGAGGTTGATCTTGGACGCGCCTACAATGGCTTGCTCGATACAATTCTCACATACTACACGCCGGCAGACAGGAGCGGGGCCGGCTACGATGCGCCAGGGCTGCCGTTTTCTGTGTACCTGCCGAGCGGGAAGGTGCGTGCGTACAATTACCAGATGGGATTTATCGGGTGCCAGATCCCCGATGCGTATTACCTGTTTTACGAGGGGCTTGAGCGTAAAGACGAGGCGATGGTTCAAAAGGGCGAGGCTGTGTTGAATTTCTGGGCCGAACAGTCTTTGCTGCCCAGCGGCCTGCCGCGCACCTGGTACGATCCTGCAAAAGGCCCCGATAAGACGGGTAGTTGGCGCCCATCAGACAACAATTCCGGCGGCACATCGATGAGAGTGGCAAGCGGTGGCATGGAGGCAATGCTCAGCGCCTGGCGTACAGCGCACACAAATGGTACCGAAAAAGATGCCTGGCTGGATGCTTGCGTGCGATTCGGGGATTGGCTTGCAAGCAATCAAAATAAAGACGGCAGCTTCTATCTCGCCTACCGGCATAGCCTGAAAGACGGGCGTCATCCGCCCGCAAACGAGAGCAAATTTACCACCACAACCCCTGTTCGCTTCCTGTGCGAGCTCTACATGGCGACAGGTAACGAAGCCTTCCGCGCTACGGCGCTGAAAGCGGGCTATTTTTCGCTGAAAAACATACATGAGCCATATAAATACATTGGCAGCGTGATTGACAATCCGAACATGATTGATCGCGAGTCGGGGCAGATGGCGATAAACGCATTTCTCGCTCTGTTCGATATGACCGGCGAGAGCAGATGGCTGGGCTGCGCAATACAGGCCGCCCGTTACAGCGCGACATGGATGTATTCTTATGAGGTGCCCGCGGAGATTGGCTCAGGCGCCTGTGATTTTCCCGAAGAGCGCAGCATAATCGGCCAGACAATCATCGCGAGCGGCCATTCAGGCGCAGACCTCGGCTTCGCGTTTTCGGCCTTCGCATACTACCGCCTTTACCTGCTGAGCGGCGATGAGCAGATGCTCAAGATCTCGCGTATGCTTCTGCACAATACAAAGCAGTCAATGAACCTTGGCGGAGAGCTGTACGCGGGGCTGCCCGAGGGGCTCCAGCTCGAAGCGTTCAGCGTAGCGGTGCCGCGGAGGAGGGGCGTGATGCAGTGTTTATCCTGGAATTATGCTGCGCATCTCGACCCGCTCGTACAATTCAAGCAGGCATTCGGCATATTTGAGCCGTTGGAGATTGAAAAGCTTCCCGAGAGCGAGCGACTCGAAAAAATGAGCGCTTATGTGGAAAGTAAGCGGATTTCGCCGCGCAATAAATAATTGCGGATGGAGACAAAACAAGACCGCACGGTGCTAAAACGTACGGCCTTTTTTTTTGTTGCTTCAGTCGCCCTGCATTGTTTCGCCGAGTGATTCGATATCACCTCCGATGCCGTGGAATGTTTGGCAACCGGTGAAGGCAAGAAGTGCTACGAGGGCAACCAAAATCATAACTTTTTTCATTATATGTCCCTTTCTATGATTGAATGTTAGCAGATAATAATTATTCAGCAGTCTCTGTCCACAGCCTGCGCAACCCTGCGCAACTGCTCCATCGTTTTTGTCAGCATATCCGGCGTAATCGATTGCGCACCATCGCTCATGGCGTGTTCGGGGTCGCTATGGCACTCCACAATCAGCGCATCGGCGCCCGCGGCCACAGCCGCCTTACACATCGCCGGCACCATATAAGCGTGCCCCGTGCCGTGAGACGGATCCACAACGACCGGCAAGTGCGTCATCTCAGCAAGCGCAGGTACAACCGCAAGAGGCAGCGTATTGCGCACATACTCCTCGTAAGTACGAATGCCGCGCTCGCAGAGGATAACGTCTTTATTGCCTCCGCTGATGATGTACTCGGCCGCAAGTAGAAATTCCTGTAGCGTAGAGCAGAGGCCACGCTTGAGCATAACGGGCTTGTTTGCTTTGCCCACAGCCTCAAGCAGGGGGTAGTTCTGCATATTGCGCGCCCCGATTTGCAAGACATCCGCATACTCGGCCACAATCTCCACAGTGTCAGTGCTTACGACTTCCGTAACCACGGCGAGGCCGGTTTCTTTTCTCGCTACCGCGAGGATTTTAAGCCCCTCCTCTTTCATCCCCTGAAAGCTGTACGGGCTTGTGCGCGGCTTGTACGCGCCGCCCCTGAGGCCAATGCAACCGGCGTTTTTTACCTTCTCGGCAATTTTCAGCACCATATCAAGGCTCTCGACGGCGCATGGGCCGGCAATTACGCCAATTTTATTTCCGCCTATCGGAAAGCGCTCGGGCCCGATCTCAATGGCCGTTTTATCCTTTACAACTTCTTTCGAGGCAAGTTTATAAGGTGCGAGAATCGGCACGACCTTTTCTACATTCAGCGCGTTCTCAATGGCGCCCTTATCAACGGCTCTTTTATCTCCGATACATGCTATAACAGTTCTGTCGGTGCCGTAAATGGGGTGCTCGGTCAGTCCGAAATCGCGGATAAGTTCTATAACGTGCTTGATGTCGGAATCCGACGCACCACGCTTCATTACTACTATCATTTAGTCTCTGTTCCTTTTGTTGTCGTTATCATGATAAAAGAGAATTATCATTTTTTTGCCCGCAGTAGTCAATATAATTTGACCATAAAAGCGCTGAGAGTCTAAATAAAGCTTGAAAAACCACTTGTTGCAGAATAGAATTACAGTTCCGTAAACACTTTAGAGAGATGATACTATTTTCTAAGCGATATCAGATGAGACTAACAATAAGCATTTCAGCCGTTCTTGCAGCCGCCATGTGCGTTTTTGTGAGCGGTTGCGGAAAAGACACTGCCGGCAAGGCCGCGGAAGAAGCATCAGCGAAGATAAATCAGGCAATCAATGTCGTTCGCGATTATAATTCCGATTGCTCCGGCACGGACTATTCCACAGCGTTGGAATACGTCGAGCAGGCCCGTGTAGCCGCGGCGAAGGCTGAGGGAAGAGCCGATGAGGTCAATATGCTCGCTGCCGAGCTCTATGAAGGCTATGCCTCGCGTATGGCGGTAGAGCTTGAAGGCATGACACTCGACACCCGCAAGGTAGTAGAATCCTGCGGCAAGAAGCTCTCAGAGATTTGTGCACGTGCTTCACTGCTTGATACGGTCAAGATGCTTTCAAAGGCCGGAGCCGGAGAGCAACAGCAACTCGAAAAGCTGCTTAAAGACGAGGAAGGCATAGAAGCCGGAATCAAGGAGCAGAGCGAGGTGGTTGAACGGCTTACCTCACAGATAGACATGTACAATGCAAGCATAGATGGGCTGCGTGCCACAGTCGAACAGCTCAAACGGAAGTCAACGCAGCTTCTCAACGATTCAGCGCTCCTCAGCGGCGATGCCCGCAGCTCGCTGGAAGATAAGGCTTTCGCTTTGATTAAAGGCGAAGAGGGCGGCAAAAGCCGCTTTGAGCTCGAAAACGATATACAGAAAATTCTCGATAAGCTCCCGCCACTTGAGCAGGCAAAAGATGAGGCACAGAAGCTTCTCGCTCAGCTGAGTGCGGATGCGGAATTTGTCGAGGCGAGGATTGAGGCGCTCAAGAACGGCGATAGCACACTCGGCTACACCGAGCAGATTGCATCTCTCAGCGCTCAAATAGAAAACGGCACCGCCGAGCTTAAAGATGCCACTGGCAGGCTTAGCGAGTCAGTTACGGCTTTTGAAGAAAAACAAGCACAGATTGCAGAGCTTTACGGTAAAGCACAAGCTTCCTATGGCAAGGTTTCCAAAGGTCTTAAAGACGCGGCTCTTGTCAAGATGAGCAATCTGGGTACAAGGCTTACTGAGCTGAACCGCCAGAAGTACGATTTCTACCGTTTTGCTTCCGATTCGATAAACAAGCTCAGTGAGCTTGAGGGCGAAGGTATGCCGGAGGTACTCAAGGATATGGCCGGCCCCTTGAGTGAGAAGGTTGAAGTGGCACGTACCGAACTGCTCAAAAGCTATGAGGACAGCTTCAGGAGCTTTAAGGAATCGCTCGAAGCGGCCACAAGCTCTTCCTCCAGAGATACAATCGCTCGCGGCTGTATGGCGCTTATATACAAGCGCCTCAAGCTCTCGGAGCTTGAAGGTGCTCCTGCTGATAAGGACGCCCTCATTGTGATGCTTAACGACATAAAGATGCATTCTATCGAGAACGACCCGCAGTTTGCGTTCAGTTATCTCGCTTCGCTTTTCGCACAGTATGGAGTAGATTTTAAGACTGCGCAGCAGAAGTTGCTTGAAGAATATCTCAGTATGAAGATTGAGTTTGCCGATGCTGCAAATCTGCCGGACGAAACACGCAGAACAGAATTACTGGCGCTGATGGACAAATTTACTTCCCTCGAACCTCTCGATGATACAGAAGCGTACTCGCAGGTAGTGAAGTTTATTTTTGATTCGGCGAAAGAAGACTGGCTTGCAATCAGCGAGGATCCGATAAACCAAAGCCGCCTTGAGCCTCTCGCAGTGCTTATAGACGAGGCAACTGCGGCAGTTTACGAAGAGCCTCTCGCTCCGGTAGGTATGCCGGGTGGATTTGGAACTGATCCAAACGCTTGACGGATTTGACGGCGATTCAGGAAAGCCGTCTTTCAGACAAACAGATAGTATAACGGGCTGGCGCACTAAACAGGCGCCGGCTCTTTTAATTTACAAAGCAACATTCAGTATAAAGTAGGTCAAGAAATGCACATAGATGTTCAGCATCTGAACGTAATGCTGATGATGGGTATTGTCGTTTTCGGCGGGATTGTTGGCGCGAAAGTTTTCCAGAGGCTCAACATACCGCAGGTTATCGGATACATCGTTATTGGTGTTATTGTGGGCGAGAGCGGGCTGAAAATCATCTCCGCTGAGACAATCCACGCTTTGGAACCTCTCAATTATTTTGCGCTCGGAATCATAGGCTTCATGATCGGCGGCGAGCTGAAAGCCGAGATATTCAAGAAATACGGCAAGCAGTTTACAAGCGTTTTGATTGGCGAGGGAATGGGCGCATTTGTGCTTGTGGGCACTGTTTCCGGCGCAATCTACTACTTCTTCACCAAAGACGCGCGCATGGCATCGGCAGTCGGCCTTATTCTCGGTGCTATCTCCAGCGCCACAGACCCTGCCTCCACGATACAGGTGCTCTGGGAATACAAAACGCGAGGCCTGCTCACAACCGCCGCAACGGCTATCGTTGCGCTGGATGATGCCCTGGCTCTTGCTCTCTACGGCGTGGGCACGAGCGTTGCCGGCATCATAGCGGGCGGCGGCGAAGGCGGCGTGCTGATGTCTCTTCTGCACGCGGTCTATGAGCTCGGCGGAGCGGTCGTACTGGGCGTGGCAGGCGGGTTTATCCTTCAGATGATACTCAAACGCAACAAAGACAGCGACAGCATGATGACCTTTGCGCTCGGTTCGGTACTTCTCATTATCGGGCTCAGCATCGCACTGAAATTTGATGTTATTCTCGCATCAATGTGCCTCGGTCTGACAATCGTAAATATGGCACCTCGGCTTAGTTCGCAGGCGTTTTCCCTTATTCAGAAAGCAACTCCCCCGATATATATCCTGTTCTTCGTGTTTGTGGGCGCGGGGCTCCAGATTAAGGGGCTCAAGGGTATGGGCATTGTGCTGGTAATCGCTTATGTGCTGTTTCGCAGCATCGGCAAGATGGGCGGAACATGGATCGGTGCGAAGGTATCGAAGTCTCCGAAGGTCGTGCAGAACCTGCTTGGATACTGTCTGTTCGCTCAGGGCGGAGTGGCAGTGGGGCTCAGCATTATGGCCAGCCACAAGCTTGCCGGTAGCCCCGAGATTGCGCAGCTCGTAGTACTCGTGGTAACGGCTACGACTCTCTGCGTTCAGCTGCTCGGGCCTGTGGCCGTGCGGTATGCTGTGCGCAAAGCGGGGGAAGTGGGGCTGAACATAACAGAAGAAGACCTCATTGCGAAGTACCATGTCAGTGATGTGATGATAAAAGAGCCGATAACGATAGAAGCCGGCCTCACACTTCACGAGGTACTCCAGATATTCTGCTCGCACGACTACCTCTTTTACCCTGTGGTTGACAACAGCGGGAAGGTGATCGGCTCTATGACGATTGATTCTGTGAAGGAGGCTGTGAAGTATCAGGAAACGGCACAATGGCTTCTCGCTTATGACGTGATGATGCCACTGCGCGATCACATCCCACCCGATATGCCTCTTGAAGACGCCATCAGGCACTTCAAGGCGTACAATCTGGAGTATTGCTGCGTCGTGCAGCAGGGAACAGATGCCCTGATGGGGCTCTTCGACTTGCGCCGCGCCAACATTACTTTAACCGCCGAGGTTGTAAGATGCAGGGAGCTTTCAGAGCAGAACGGATAATGCAGTTAAAAGCAAAGCCGGTTATGCCGCGTAGCGGATGCTGAGAATCGCAAGGCTCCGGCTCTGGAGTTACCTGATTGTCATTCTGTTTGCGTTTTATCGGCTCTTGCGTGCATAATCGGCTCTTAGGAGCATTTTATCCTTTACGAAAAGGCCGTTTTTGGATAGTATTACCGTTAGTATGTTTAGAGAATTCGATTCAACAAGACTAATTGCAGGAATAAGAATGAAAAAGGTTGCTATACTTGCCGCTATAATAGGCGCATTCTGTTTTGCCGCTCCGACTCCGAGCCTGGCTCCCTCCGCGGGAATCTGGACGCTTGATGTACAATTTGCACAGCCTCTCACACTTTCAATGAAGATAGGCGAAAAGAGCGAGCAATACTGGTACACCGTTCTCACGCTCACTAACAACACCGGTAAGGATGTCAGCTTCATTCCGAAATGTGAGCTAATGACGGACACATGGCAGGTTACGCAGTCCGACAGCGGGATTGTGAAACCTGTTTACGATAAGATCAAGCTTATCAATCAGGGCCGTTATCCCTTCCTCCAGACACTCGATGAGGCGCCGGCGCGAATTCTCGAAGGTGAAGATAATAAAATTGATGTTCTGGTGGTATGGAAAGATTTCGACAAGAAAGCCAAGAGCGTGAAGATGTTCTTCGCGGGGCTCAGCAACGAAACGAGCGTTCTGAACATCCCCGACAAAAAGAACCCTGAAACAACAAAGAAGATAGTACTCAAAAAGACTCTGTCGCTTGAGTACAATATACCCGGCGATTCAAGAAGACGCACCGAACAGCAGCTCGAATTTTCGAAGCGCAACTGGGTGATGCGCTGAATGATGCGCCGGCTATGAAGAGAAGCTAAGATGGTAATAGACAGTCAAATCAATTTGTCAGGCAGGCTAAGTGCAATCGAGCTTGCCGAGCTGAATGAGGCAACGGAGGGTCTGCGCGCTTATATGGTGCTCGCATCAGCCGCGCTTGCAGGCCAGGAAGACGTCAATGAAATTATAAACGAGTTTTGCGAGAAATCACCCAAAGCTGTCGGCTTTGGCGTGGTTAATCCCGCAGACGGCGAAGATTCGGCAACAGCTGAAAAAATCGCACGGAAGTGGAATTTCAAGGGCTTTGCACTCTATCCTGTCAGCCACGGTTTTCACCCCGCCGATACCAGAGCCATGGAGGTATATCGCTTTGCCGAAGCAAACTCAATGCCCGTATTCTTTTACATCCCCGAAAAGCTCGACAGCACCGATATGCTTGAATTTGGCCGCCCGTACCTCATAGACGAGATCGCGCGCGCCTTCCCCAAGCTGAAGATAGTGCTTAGCAGCTGTGGTATGCCGTTCGTCTCCGAGACGGTCGCGTTGCTTGCCAAGAACCGCAACGTTTACTCCACGCTCACCATAACGCCTAAGCGCTGGTTCAGGCTCTATACGCTTCTACTTACATTCTTCGAGGGCAACGCGATAAACAAGCTTTTATTTGCGAGCAATTATCCCGAAAAGAAGCCCAATGAGTGCATTGAAGCGTTGCTCGGTTTCAACCGTATGATTTCCGATACGCAGCTACCCGTCGTCCCGTTGGATGCGCTGCGAAGGATTGTAAACGCAGATGCGATTGATCTGCTCGGAATAAAGGGCAGTTATCCCGATTCTACTGCTTCATCAACGCCGCAAGTAGAATCGCAGGATTAGGCCACATTCGCAAGCGGGCGATTGACCGGCCCCCTTTATAAATATTTCCTTAGGTGTTAGTTATATGTCTGAATTACTGGAACAGCGCGAGAATTGGGGTTCAAGAGCAGGCTTCGTACTTGCGGCTATCGGCTCGGCTGTGGGGTTGGGTAATCTCTGGGGCTTCCCCTACAAAATCTACTCCTACGGCGGCGGCGCGTTTCTGATTCCGTATATCATCGCACTTTTCGTCATCGGGCTGCCTCTGATTATCCTCGAATTCGCGCTCGGCCATTACACTCAGCGCGCCGCGCCAAATGCGTTTCGCCGCTGTGGCCGCTCTTTTGAGGGTATCGGATGGCTCGGCGGCGTTATGTGCATTCTCATAATGGCATACTATCCCGTAATCCTTGGCTACTGTATCACATATCTCGGCTACAGCATACAGGGGATAATGCATGGCGGGAATCTCCCCTGGGCCGCAGAGGGCATTGACGGGATAGTGCAGGCGAAGGATTTTTTCCTCAAAAACTACCTCAACCATCACGAATCTTTACAACTCGGCCCCATTGAAGTAAAAGTGCTTGTGCCGGTTGTTATTGCGTGGGCGCTGATGTACTTTTGTATCTTCAAAGGTGTGAATCTTGTGGATAAAATCGTCTGGCTGACAGTTCCGATTCCGTGGATAATGCTTGTGGTTCTTGCCGTGCGCGGACTCACGCTCAAAGGAAGCATGCAGGGCATGGCTTACTACCTCACCCCCGACTGGGCACAGCTCGCAAAGCCGACCACATGGCGATTCGCGTTTGGGCAGGTGTTCTTTTCGATGAGCCTCGGATGGGGCACAATGATAACGTATTCGAGCTTTCTGCATAAAAAGAGCGACCTGAACAACAACGCCGCCATCATCACGCTTTCGGACTTCGCCACGAGTTTTATTGCCGGAATAGCGATTTTCGCAACACTTGGCGGTATGGCGTTTGTAACTGCGCAGGCCGGCAATGCGATTCCGGTGGATAAGATTGTAGATGGCGGCCCGTCGCTTGCGTTTGTGGCGTTCCCCTATACGCTCGCTCAGCTTCCATACTCCGCCTGGTTTAGTTTTTTCTTCTTTCTCGCCCTCATAACGCTTGGCATCGATTCGGCCTTCTCCATTACAGAAACGCTCCTCGCAAGCATTGTGGATAAGACAGGCTTGAAGCGCGGAGCTGTGCTTATCGGCATTACGGTTGTTGGTATGTGTCTCAGCGCGATCTTCTGTACAGGCGGCGGCCTGAACTGGATCGGCATAGTAGATGATATAATCAACAGTACTTGGGGAGCGGCCTTCCTTGGTCTGCTTGAATGCCTCGTCATAGGGTGGCTCTATCGAACCGATAAACTTCGTAAACACGCAAATAAAAGCAGCGATTGGGCACTCGGGAAATGGTGGGATTCCACGATTCGCATTGTGCTTCCGATCATTCTGGGAACGCTGTTCTTCTGGAACTTCTATGATAATTACATCAGCGGCTTTGAACTTCGTAGCCCTGACGGTGAATGGAACATTGCTCTGCTCGTTCAGACGCTCATTATAGTGGTAGCGTTTGTGGTGGCCATAGTCCTTAGCATCTGCAAAAACAACATCCCTGAGGATGTGCCGAATATCGACCATATGCGCCTCAAAGACATATCAGGGCGGCGAAAAATCGTGCGTCATTTCAGTACGTCCGCTATCATTGTGCTTTTCTCACTGGGCTTCTTCTGGTATGCGGGAAGCACAGTTGCATCGCTTGAGGAAACCGAGCTCCTCGCGAAAAAGACAGAAGCTGTGTTGCATTTGATAGCTTATATGCTGATTGTAAGCGCGGCGGTGGACTTGTTCTTCTGCGAGAAGACGATAGCCGCAATGGGCGACCTGAAGATGCTGCCCAATAAACTTCTCGGCGCAGGCGGTATAATGAGCGTAGTGTCGATAAGCGCTTCAGCGGCAGTATCGTTGATTCTACTCTCGAAGAGGGTTCTTGCCGGCGAGGCGAGCGTCAAGCATGCCGAAATTCCCCAAACGCTCACGCTGATTTCTTATGTTATAACGGCATTCGTTGCGTTTATTATTGTCGGGGGGCTGATCTGGTGCTTCTATCGTATCAGCAAGGCCCATGCGGGCGCGGCGCTACAGAGAATTGAAGAAGAATAACTCCCGATGCGCCGAATGGTGCTGAGAAGGAAAGGCTGGATATAATGGAGTATAAAGGCAAAATTACAGTGCTCGCAGGCGGCATAGGCAGCGAAAGGGATATTTCGCTGGAAAGCGGCCGAAACGTGCTCGCCTGGCTTCTCGAAGCCGGCGCAAACGCAGACCTCGTTGATGTGTCTCCTGAAAATGTTTCCGAACTCTCATCCCTCGCAACAGAGCTCTTTATGCCCATGCTCCATGGTGAGTGGGGGGAGGACGGGCAGTTGCAGAAAACCCTCGAAGACGCAGGGCTCTCTTTCGCGGGCACGGGTTCGGAGGCCTCGGCTCTCTGCTTCGATAAGCAACACACGAAAGACGTGTTGATTTCCGCCGGACTTTGCGTTCCATTCGGAGCGGTTGTGGCCTCGGAAGCAGACCTTCAGCAGGCTGAGCAGATAATCAAAGGTCACGGAGAGAGGTTTATCGTCAAACCGGCTGCGCAGGGAAGCAGCGTGGGCGTGGAGGTGCGTGTGGGCAGCTTTGCGGCAGTTCGCGGCGCGGGTGAGTGCCTCGCCAAATATGGCAAGACAGTAATTGAGGAGTTTGTTGAGGGGAGAGAATTCACGGTAGGCGTGGTGGATGGAGTAGCCCTGCCGGCAATTGAAATCAAGCCTGTTGCGGGCTTCTACGACTTTACCTCGAAATATATCTCCGATGAAACCGGTTTCCTTTTCGGCACCGTTTCGCCTGCGCTTGAAACGCAAATGCAGATAGCGGCTCTCGAAGCATTTTATGCACTCGGCTGCCGTGATTTTTCCCGTATCGATTTCATACTTCGCGGAGAGGAGCCTGTGATACTTGAAGTGAATACGCTCCCCGGCTTTACCTCCCATTCTCTCCTGCCGAAAGCGGCGGCGATGACGGGGATGAGCGGGCCGGAGCTTTGCGAAAAAATAGTAAACGCGGCTCTCGGTAGATACAGCTGATGACAGCGCACACTAAAAAAACGAAGCGGGTTAAGGCTCCGAAGGCCTCTGCTCTGAAACGCAAACTTCCCGATATGAAGAGTGTCCTGCGATGGACGCTCGGCATCCTTCTGGCCATTGCGATTGTAGCGGCAGTTTGGGGGACGATTCTTGCCGAGAAGTACGTCAAGGATGTTGTGCTTGAACAAAGCACGAAAGAGGTGAGCCTGGCCCTCGCAGAGCCGGTGCCGGAGTGGGTTTGTCCGTCTTTGAAGCAAAAGATTATCGAACAGGCAAATGTGGGGCTGGAAAGGATTACCGCAGAGCCAGGCAACGCGGCAACTATTGCGATGAACCTCAATTCAAGACTTGTCTGGCTGAAAGATGTGCGCGTTAAGACGTTCAAGGATTATTTTACGATAGAGGCCCAGTACCGTAAACCCGCCATTACCATTGAGTACAAAAAGAACCGTTACTACCTCGCGACTGATAAGACGGTACTCGATTATATACCCATTGATACGCTTGATATTCCTCTGGTTACCGGTTGTGTGCTTACAGATGAGCCCGAGCCCGGAGATTCACTCTTTCACGAGCAACTTAAGGCTGCCGTAGAGCTCACTATGGCTTTTCGACATATGGACGAGGGACGCGGACGCAAGCGCAAACTGCTACCTTTAGTAAAGGATATTGATGTGAGCAGGCAGGGTATCGCAGGCTCCGACAGACCGCAAATCCTTATCCACACGACAGAGGGCGTCGATATTTACTGGGGTGCGGCAATCGGCGAGGCTGACTCATATCACGAAAAAAGCAGCACAGCCAAGCTCAGTGGCCTTTACACGATCCTCGAAGCGCACAACAGCCTTGCCGGCCGTTACCGTGAGATAGACCTGCGATACGAGTAACCGCGTAACCCTGGTGCTTTGCAATAAACCTGCCGGCGCCCTTACAGTATTATAGTACGATATTACGGTACGATGCGGTTACAGCTTCTTCGCCATGCAGGTTGCTTCGTGCGGGGAAGTATCCGTGAACTGGGTGAGCTTTTCTATCTCCTCGCTGGTCTCTTCGCGTGTGATGAGGCGGTAGCCGAGGGAGGGGAAGTATTTCGGGGCGGTTTTCGTAAGCAGGTATATCTCCCTTACGCCGAGTCCACGGCAGATGCGCTCAATCTCGCCTGTAAGCTTCTTGCCGAGCCCGTTGTTTCTTGCTTCTTCCGTTACTGCAAGCGAGCGCAGGAGCGCGTCTTTCCCGCTGATTTCAAAACCTGCGCATCCGATGGGTTTTTCGCCTTCGCAGGCGATGATAAAGCGCTCAAGCTTTGCTGCGGTTATGTCGTATGTGGGCAGTCCGGCCCCCGATACAATCCCGATAATCAGTTCGAGATCTCCTGAGGTGGCTTTCTTGAATGTTATGTTCATAGCCTCTATTGTTGATATTTTTCGCGTATCAATACTCTTTGAAGTTTTTCATCCACTCCGGCCAGACGTCGTTTGTGGCACCACCTGCCGCGGTGTAGCGATTACGGGTGTCGAAGTTGCGGTGCCATTTGTACGTCCAGAGGCCTTTGAGCCCGACTGAATTCACCGAGCCATCTGCTGTGAGAATGTTCTGTTTGCCATCATGCCTATTCTGTACGAACCGCGCAGAGTGTAACGCTGCGGAGCTGTTCCAGTAAACATCCTCTGCGGTTGGCGGGGTGAATGTTCCGTCTTCAATATCCGGCCAGCAGTCGAACCACTGCCCTGCGGTGAATACGGGAACATTGTCCGGGGTGCTGATAGCCGAGCCTCGCCGCCAGAATCTGCTGGAGATGCTTGCGTATCCGCTTTCCTTCCATTTGTTTTCAATCCAGCCGTTACTGCAATAGCTGCCCCAGTCGCCTGTGGCGCCGGCGAAGTCTGAGTAGCCTTCCTCGCCGAAGATGCCCCAGCCGAGGAAGGGTGGTTGTTTGGAGTTGGTTTCTGTTATCGGGGTGGGCGCCATCGGGCACACTCTTACCTTGTCTATGTCATCGAAGTAAACACGCAACGCGTCGAGCCACCAGTTGCCATTGGCGGGAGAAAAGTCGTTGAAGCCTTGCCAGAAACTATCCTTGTAGTCGTGCAGGTACATCTCGACAGAATACCCCCAGCTGTGCAGATTTGTCTTGCAGACAACATCTTTGGCCATCTTCCTCGCTTTGCCGAGTGCAGGCATAAGCACTGCCATCAGCATCGCAATAATCGAAATTACAACAAGAAGCTCAATTAGGGTAAACGCCTTTCGTTTCATTTTCAGCTCCAAACCATAAACCGTAAAAAAACGCGCAGATTGCAATCATACAACGACGACAATCCGTAACCAACTTCTGATTATGACATTTTTCCTTGAATTGTCAAAAGGTAAGGCGAATTCTTCTGAGGAACCTGCATATTGCACTCTTTTTTTATTGAACAAGCCCCGCAGGTGTGGTACAACGGCGGGCGGCGGTATCATAATAAACCTCGTAGAGATGGCATATTTGCCGTCTCGTTGCACTGCGCCACGGATAACACGCACACGTAACCCATTAAAACGCAAGGTTCACGTCTCTTGATCATCTGTCTCACATCGGGAGAAGCTCGTAAACCTTGCCTTTTTCCGCAGTGAAAGATGTAATGTCGTCCGTTATTGTGGCGTTTTCGCCGTTTACGAGAAACTCACCTTTCACGCGGCACTCGCCGCCGATCTTGGATTTGATCTTCGCCGCAACGACCTTACCGTCTTTCCATTCGCAGCTTACTTCAAAACCGCCGCGGGCGAGAAGGCCGCTGATGCTTCCATTGCCGAAGGCTTCCGGCAGCGCGGGTAGCAGTTCTATATGCCCCAGATGCGACTGCACAAGCATCTCGGCGATGCCGGAAGTGCCACCGAAGTTGCCGTCAATCTGGAACGGCGGGTGCGCATCGAACATATTAACGTAGGTGCGGGACGGGTCAAAGAGGAGCCGCAGCAGCTGATAGAGGTGTTCGCCGTCTTTCAGGCGCGCCCACAGATTCACCTTCCAGCCGAGGCTCCAGCCGGTGGAGAGATCGCCGCGTTCGATGAGAGTCTGCTTTGCGGCGGCGGCGAGCTGGGGGGTGAGCTCGGTGGTAATCTGGTTGCTCGGGTAGAGGCCGTAGAGATGCGAAACGTGGCGGTGGTGGTCGGCCTTGTCCACATCGCCGAGCCATTCCTGGAGCTGGCCGCGCGCGCCAACCATCATCGGCGGCAGCTTCTTCGCGGCGGAGCGGAGCCCTGCGGCAAAATCGGCATCGAGGCCGAGAATATCGGCGGCCTCGGCGGTATGTAGCCAGACATCCCGCAGAATCTGGGCGTCCATTGTGGTTGCGGGGGCAAGGCTGGCGCTGCCCGAAGCGTCGCTGTAGCCGTGTTCGGGCGAGACTGTCGGGCCGGTAACGAGCCAGCCGCGGGTGGGCTCTTCAACGCAGTAGTCGAGGAAAAACTGCGCTGAGCCCTTCAGCACGGGGTATATCTCTGCGAGATAGGCCTTATCGGGGTTGTAGAGGTAATGCTCCCAGAGGTGTAGCGTGAGCCAGCCGCCGCCTGTGGGCCAGGCACCGTACTGCGCCCTGTCAACGGGCATGGTGAGCCGCCAGATGTCGGTGTTGTGGTGCATCACCCAGCCGCGGCATTCGTAGCTGTTTTTCGCGGTGATTTTACCCGCCTCGGCGATATCTTTTGTGAGCTGTATCAGTGGCAGGGCTGTTTCTGAGAGGTTGCAGACCTCCGCAGGCCAGTAGTTCATCTCCAGATTGATGTTCGTAGTGTATTTGCTGTCCCACGGCGGGCTCATGTGTTCGTTCCAGATGCCCTGCAAGTTTGCAGGCTGGGTTCCCGGGCGGGAGCTGGAGAGCAGTAGGTATCTGCCGTACTGGAAGTATAGCGCGGCGAAATCGGGATCATCTCCGCGCACGAACGCCTCGCGGCGCAGGTCTGTGGGGAGTTCGGCGGAGTCTGTTTTGCCGAGGTCTATGTGAACGCGATCAAACAGCGCCCTGTTCGCGGCGATTGAATCAGCGCGCATATCATCGTAAGAGCGGTTTTTCGCAGCATCAAGAACGGTAGCGTTTCGCGCGGAGGGGTCAGCGGAGACGTCTTTCCAGCTCACAAAGCTTGTCGCGGCGGCTATGCAAATCACAACTGAATCGGCGTCCGTTACGGTAATCTTATCTCCGGCTGCGGAAATCTCGCCGCCGTCTGCGTCGAATTGTGCGCGGCAGGCGTATGTAAGTGCGGCTTCAACGCCCTCATGCGCATTGTTTACGCCCGTCAGCGTGAGGCAGGCGCCCGCCGCCGTGGTGCTTGCCTGCATCGGCGTTTCCATGGATGCGGTGAATGTGATGGCGGCGGGTTTGTCTGCGGTGAGGCGCATTACAACGAGCTGATCAATCGGGCTCACGAAGCACTCGCGCTCGTACCGTACGCCTCCGGCCTGATAACTCGTGCGCGAAATGGCGGTTGCAAGGTCGAGCGAGCGGGCGTAATCGGTGTAATCTGCAGCGCCCGGGACATCGAGAATGAGGCTGGAGACCGTCTGGTATTTTTGCCCGAAGTGTTTGCCCATCATATACTTATCGTAAAGTTGCTGTGCCTTGTCGCGGCTGCCGCCGAAAAGCTCAGCGCGTATTTCCGCCAGATGCGCCGAGGCTCCTTCACGAGAGGGGTCGTTCGGGCCGCCTGTCCAGAGAGTGTCTTCGTTTAGCTGGATTTTCTCCCTACTGACATCGCCATAGACCATCGCGCCAAGGCGGCCATTGCCAAGCGGCAGAGCGGCGGTCCAGGCGGCGGCGGGGGCATCGTACCAGAGGGCGCGGGAGGAGAGGTGAACGGGCTTTACGCATGCGCCACGCCACTTTTTGCCAGTGAGCGCGCGATAAGCGGTGGCGGCGATGAGCCTATTGCCTGAAGCGTTGGGGTGTACTTTATCTATCGCAAGCTCGGGGCGGCCGGCGAGAGCGGCGTTGACATCCACCACTTCAACCCCCATCTCCGCGGCAACGCGAGCGGTAATCTCGCGCGCGGAAGCGGTGTTCGATTCGATGATGTCGAAGCGGTTTTCACCGTAAACGGGCATCGGCAGGCATGCGTAAACCCTCGGCTTGCTTTCAAGCGCCAAGTACTTACCCGCCAAGTCTTTATAGTCTGCGGCAAAGCCTGCGTTATGCTGCCAGTTGTGCGGTTTAGAGTCGTTTGTGCCGAGCATTATCAGCACAATCTGGGGTTTGAATTCAAGCGAAGATGCAAACTCCTTCTGCTTCTGATACGGACGGTCGCCGGCGCTCAGAAGCGTGGCACCACTGCGGCCGAAATTGCCCACCTCGAAGCCCGGGCCGAGCATACGTTCGAGCAGTGCGGGGTACCTGTAGAGGGGGTTTATGCGGGCGCCGACGGTGATACTGTCGCCGACGCAGGCGACTCGAACGGGGGGCGCGGCCTGCAAATATCCCGCAAATAACAGCAGCAACAGAGTTATTCTCAAAACGCTTTTCTTCATCGTAAGTCTTTCTGGATTAGGGGGTAAACCGTCAAAAAAGCCTCAAATGGGCGTAATAGGTCTAATACTGATAATAATTGCTTTTGCCTGAAAAGACCGTCACTTTGCTTTAAAATGCCTGTTTTTTTGCATACAGGGAGAAAGAGGAGTTTGAAATAATTAAGGAGAGAAATAAACTCCCCGCATTTTACGACACTAAGGTCTTGTTATATGGGTTGACGGTCCAAGCAATTCCAATTAAGACGTTTCGCCCATTTCGTATAAAATTCTACAATGTTTGTCTTGACCTGTCAAGGAGGAAAAAATTAGAATATCACGACTGAGGACTGAGGACAGGTGTTTCCCGCTAAAATGAGAAATATTAATTGCAGGATAGGGAAATCAGGAAGCATATCCGCGGTAGCCATTTGGCGCAAGGGAGAGAAAAATGAAATGATGAGCAGCAGGCCCACGAAGTATCGTTCGCTCCGCTCACGCTACCCCAAGTTCTCATCTCGGCGAACAAAAAAAGCAGTCCCCGAGCTTCGCCCGAGCACTGCTTTTTTAACACACCCGCCAAGATTTGCTCGGGGCTTTGCCCCATCGCAGCTCCTCGCCTTCGGCTCGGTGTCGCTGGGAAGTATCGTTCGCTCCGCTTACGCTACCCCAAGTTCTCATCTCGGCGAACAAAAAAAGCAGTCCCCGAGCTTCGCCCGAGCACTGCTTTTTTAACACACCCGCCAAGATTTGCTCGGGGCTTTGCCCCATCGCAGCTCCTCGCCTTCGGCTCGGTGTCGCTGGGAAGTATCGTTCGCTCCGCT
>JBFWMM010000026.1:0-12852 GCA_050251615.1 Phycisphaerae bacterium | reverse complement strand
CAGTCCCCGAGCTTCGCCCGAGCACTGCTTTTTTAACACACCCGCCAAGATTTGCTCGGGGCTTTGCCCCATCGCAGCTCCTCGCCTTCGGCTCGGTGTCGCTGGGAAGTATCGTTCGCTCCGCTCACGCTACCCCAAGTTCTCATCTCGGCGAACAAAAAAAACAGTCCCCGAGCTTCGCCCGAGCACTGCTTTTTTAACACACCCGCCAAGATTCGAACTTGGGACCTACGGATTAGAAATCCGTTGCTCTATCCTACTGAGCTACGGGTGCTTGTTTGTTTTTCAAAGGAATTGCGTATTTTATGGCAAAGGAGCGAAGATTCAAGATTTTTCTTTAACTTCTCCGCTTAGTATGAGTTATAAGCCCCGCAGGGGCTGTCATAAATCGATTGCCGGAATCACTTTCAGGTAAGAGCTCTACCCCAAACTCCTCTCATGGAGATTTTGCCATCATGATAGTTAACCAGGCGCCATTGTAATAATCAAAGTGCCTGTCTGTCAATCTTTTTTGTTGCGTTGTCGGCATTTTAACTTGAAAACAATGCGGGCATATTGTAGAATGGCG
Organism: Phycisphaerae bacterium; assembly: GCA_050251615.1. GTDB lineage: Bacteria > Planctomycetota > Phycisphaerae > Sedimentisphaerales > Sedimentisphaeraceae > Sedimentisphaera. The sequence continues at coordinate 12,284 of JBFWMM010000026.1, read as the reverse complement.
AAAGCGTTTTTTATGTGTATGTATATTCCCCGTTCAGAGGCATTAACCATGAATACGAAATGCTTTGTCTATGTTTTGGTTTGTTGTGTTGCAGGGTATCCATTTGCCGGCGGCACCGGCACAATTCTCGACCCTTATCAAATCAGCACGGAAGAGCATCTGCTTGAAGTGAACGATCACATCAATTCGAGCTTTCGCCTGCAAAACGACATAACCCTCACCGGCAACTACAGCGCCGCATTGATTGCGCCGAACACAGATGCGGGAACGAGCTATTTCGGCGAGCGGTTTGCCGGCCGCTTCAACGGCGCCGGCCACGAAATCTCAGGGCTGTCCATAAACGCCGCAAGCTACGCAGGGCTCTTCGGCGTAATTGATGCCAATGCCACAGTGAGCAATCTTACCATCAGCGGGGATGCGCGCTTCTCCGGTCGTTACGGCGGCATACTTGCGGGGCTTTGCTTCGGCACGGTTCAGAACTGCTCATCTTCAGGCTCTGTTACCGCAACAGGCACGAGCGGCGGCTACGCAGGCGGCTTGTGCGGCTTCATCTACGCAGGTAGCGCGTATGGGTGTGAGTCAAGCTCTTCTGTAACTGCCATCTGCGACCATGCGGGCGGTTTTGCGGGCGTTTGCAACAATTCAACTCTGGAACAATGCGCCGCAACGGGTGATGTGAACGGCGCAAATTATACGGGTGGCCTTGCAGGATACTCATCAGGCGGCACTTTTATGTATTGTTTTGCAGATGGAAACGTGAGCGGCACTGATGATGTCGGCGGCCTGATCGGCTATGATTCAGATTGTGTTTTAGGATCCTGTTATGCCGCGGGAATTGTAGCGGGCGGCAGCAATACGGGCGGACTTATCGGGCGGCGCAATGGCGATTGTACGATTGTGAATTGCTATGCGGCAGGTCCGGTAAGCGGAGAGGGTACAGCCGGCGGGCTTTTCGGGAATACGGTTTCCTGCTCTTTCAGCAGCTGTTACTGGGACAAACAGACAAGCGGGACAAGCCGGGAAAACGGAGGTGTCGGTTGCGCAACGTGGCAGATGCAGTCTCAAAGCACATACGCTGGCTGGGACTTCACTGATACATGGTATATGGCCGGCTACCCGAAACTGCGCTGGGTAGCTGAGAGCGATATATACACTGTAGTTTTTGCCGCCGGAGTACATGGCAGTATAGCTCTCGGTGATTCGCTTCAAACAGTCATCTCGGGTGAAGCGGCCATTGCGCCTTATGTAGTTCCGCAGGAGGGCTACTACTTTGCCGGATGGGATGTAGATTTTTCCGCGGTTTCGAGCAATCTCACCACGACTGCTCAATACGGCGAGCTCGAAGGACGCGGCACATACTCCGAGCCATACCTTATATACGAGCCCGAGCAGCTTGAGGCGGTAAACGGCAACCTCTGCGCATACTGGAAACTTGCCGGCGATATTGACCTCTCCGGCAGAGCATACCAATGGTCTCCCGTAGCCTTTGATCCAAGGCCTGATTTGTCGAGCTTCGAAGGAAGCCGTTTTAATGGCGATTTTGATGGCGCCGGCCACGCAATATCCAACCTCCTGATTGATGCTCCAATAGCCAACTATACCGGCCTGTTCGGCGAGATAGGTGAGGGCAGTGTTCATGATTTAACGGTTTCCGGCAGCGTGCACGCGAGGGCGGATGTCGGAATTCTTGCAGGGCATAACGAGGGCACTATAACAGGATGCAGCGTATCTGGCGAGGTTGTCGGCGATGGCTTCTGCGGAGGCATTTGCGGGTTCAATATCGGAGATGTGAGCGCTTGCCGTTCCGCGGCAGACATCAGCGCGAGCGAAAGTGGCGATGAGGATTACGGCGGACTAATCGGTTGCAACAACGGCAATGTTGTAGAGTGTTATGCCGGCGGCAATGTGAGCGGGCCGTATCTGGCAGGCGGGCTCATCGGATACAACCGCGGCTATGTTTACGATTGCTACGCCACCGGAGACGTCTCTGCTACCAGCATGGCCGGCGGTATCGCAGGGTTAAACGACGCCGCCACTCTTGTACGCTGTTACTCAGCAGGTGCCGTATCAGCGGGCACCCACGCCGGCGGACTTGTCGGCTATGGCGATGATACTTACACAGTGGCTTGTTACTGGAACATTGAGACTTCAGGCCGGAGCACAAGTAGCGGAGGAGCCGGCAAAACTACCTTGCAGATGCTGAGCGAGGCGACCTATTCGCCGTGGGATTTTGCCGATGTGTGGATTATGGTTGAGGGGCATTACCCTCTTCTGAGGGCATTCGGCGCAGGTTCGTACGTTGTTCCTGATGTCGTCGGCAGTTATGTTGCCCTCGCGCGCAATACGCTTGCTACAGCCGATTTTACTGATGTTGCCGTGCAGTTTGCCTTTAATGATACCACAGATAAGTTCAAGGTGGTTTCGCAGAACCCCGAGGCCGGCATTACAGCATTTCCGCCGGCCGAAACCCCCGTAACCATAACCGTTTCATACGGACCCGATTGCGCGAAATTTCTGCCGGCAGATATGAGCGGAGACTGCTTCGTTGACCTGACAGATTACATCCTTTTTGCAAGCGACTGGCTCGCGGGCGGTATATAATTCCGGCTGCGTTTCAGTTTGGTGAGTCAAAAAGCAACAGCTCAATCTTGTGAAACTGTTTTCTCTCTGCTTGCCGGTAGCTTTTGCCGAGATGCTCGGCGATGAGATTGTCTTTGTCGTAAGAATGACACAGCACCAGCCATACCCTTTCTGCACCTGCGGTTTGCTCATCTATAAGCGGTGCATTTTCCGCAGACACCTCAGGACCGCGCTCTTCGAGCTTCTGCCCGAACAGAGGAAAGCCCTTCGCATCATCACTTCTTGCATAGTAATTGTACGCTCTGCGGTTGAATGCGGGGTGCAGGATAACAACATCCCCTTCTGCCTTATTCATTTCCACATAAGCGGCCACTTCCTTCCACTGCTCATTGTCAGGGAAGCGGTAATAGTCGTAGAGGCCAAATATTAATGCGCAGGCAAGCAGGGCTAATGCCGCTTTTTTCATATGTCCTTTAAGCGGGTTCACGGCTGCGGCAATTATGATAAACATGCCGAACGAGCCTGCAAGAATGTATCTGCCGGAGTATATAGGCGTCAGTAGAACAGATACTGCAAACGGCACAATAACCGGCACAACAAACCAGATAACGGCAACTTTGTTCTCTGAGAGCAGGCTTCGATTTCTAACCGCCTTGACGGCAAACAGCAGTATGAGTATTGCGGTTATGCTTGTCATGAGCATTTGCTTGTCGGCATAATACCACGGCGTTGCGAGCAGGTGCATAATGCCAGGCGCCTCGAGTACCTTGTAGTCGCTGCCGTATTTGCCCAATCCCTCAAGCACGATGAACAGCCATGGTGCAAAGAGCAGGGCTGTGGCTGTCTGCACGAGAAGCCAGCGTACGATATCTTGCGAACATCTCAGGAAGCGCCTGTCGCAAAGCAGTGTAATGTTTTGAGCAAGAATGACAAAGATGCCGTAGTAGTGATTGTACAGCATAAGACTTGTTGCAATGGTATAGCCTATGGCAGCGAACAGACTTTTTTCATGGATGAGTCGCACGAAGAAGTACATAGATGCGCAGGTAAAAAAACCCGTTATACCGTAAAACCTCGCCTCTTGCGAGAATGCGATGTGGTATGTGGAGCAGGCCAGCAGGGCGCTTGCAATAAGGGCGCAACTTCGCCCGGCAAGACGCCTTGCAGTGAGATAGAAAAATGGAACCGCCGCCGCTCCGAGAATCGCAGAGGGTAGCCTTGCGCCGAACTCGCCGTACCCGAAGGCTTCGCAGCTCAGCTTCGCGAGGATGTACTGCAACGGGCCGTGGTATCGCAGAGCTGTAACGGCATCCATCATCCGGTGCCACCCCATGGAAACGCGCTCAAGCGTGGCTATTTCGTCTATCCAGAAGCTCTCCGAGCCCAGCGCCGCAAGACGCAGAATAAGCGCCGCTATGGAAAGAACGGCTATGTCAATCGCTGTTTGCTTGTATGACTTCATTAGTAATATTGCGTGTTCGGTCGATTCATACCACTTTGCGAGCAGGTCAATGTTTACTGGTTTATGTTGAATGAGGCCCTAAAAAACTGTCGCCGTTGAAATTAATCAGATGTGATGGTGAGTCAGCCACCCAAACTTCTGTTTCCCAAGCAATTTCTCCAAGGTAACGTGCCATTTAAGGGTCTATTCGGGAAGGCTGTTACATACACAAGCCCGGCTGTTGAATTTGAAAAGAGGCTGGACAGCTCAAAGTGTCTTTTGCTATCGACCAGCCCATGGCTCGTAACAGACTCTACGAGCAGTAGCCAGTTCTTTTTGCTGTAATATAAGATAACATCGGGCATCTTGCCGTGCAAGTCAATATTGATACCAAGCCCGCTTAATAAGATTGCGTCGTAGTATCCACATTTGTCTCCTGTGTCTCCGGCATATAATAATTTGCATCCAGGGGCAAAGCGCGGGGCAAAATCCTCGATAATACTTCGTATCAGTTTGCTGTGTTCACCCGGGCTCAATGAAATCTCTTCACCCTCAGCAATCTTGACAGAAACTTTATTCTGCTTTCTTTCTCTGGCATAGCGTTCTGACAGTGTTGCAGATTTTGAAAGGTAGTTCTCAAGATTTTTCTGCCACTTGTCAGTACCGAATGATCTCAGCAGCTCTAAGGTGTTCTCTTCAATCTGATACACTGCTTTGGGGCTGTTTACCGGTCGTTTGGGATCGTCAGGGTTATAAAGAGCAATTCCCGCATCGACAAACTGATGCATACTTTGGCGGCGAAACGTCTCACGTGTATTGGGAGCATAGGCTTTGTTGAAGTTTTGTTCAACCCAAGACATAATCGGGGTTATTCCAATCAGTGGGTTCTCCAGCTGGCTCCAATCTTTGCCCGGACTCAAGTTCAACAATGCGAGCAGACAGAGCGCACTGCGTTCGTTTTGTTGTGCGCGCGGCATTCCCAGAGAAGTTATTATGCTTATGGCTTCATCAATATATTGCTGAGGTTTACGTCTTCTCACTTCGAGATGCTCTCAATCTTGTTGTCAATTATTTCCTGAGTTAATACTCTTTGTAGAGATGCCCATTTGCCTAATTTTTGTAAAATATCCCTGCTTGGATACTTCATAAGTTTAAGGTCTGTCGCGTTAACCTGTGTGTGTCCGCTGAAAGAGCGAAAGCATTCATCAACGATTGTTGAATTGAGGTAAGTTGCGATGCCCCTGGCCAGATTTTCGTCAAGAGGTTTTTTTCTGTCGTGGAAAACATTCAGATGGTTTTCCAGACCAATGCTTTCAGTATTGCCTAACTTGTCAGGTTCAACCACACCGGCAACTATTCTGCGTTTTTCTTCCTTTGAAGAGAAGCGCCTTACTACGGCATAGAAACCATTTGGATAAAGCTGTTTCTGCGTGTCAGAGTTGACGGCAATTGCGTTTGGTTTCTTTCCGTCAGGAATAGGCCATACAAGTGTATTGTTCTTAAAATGGCAAGGGTAAAGAATAGGGGCGGTGTCCGCTTTCGGCATTTTTCGCAAATGCTCTCTAACCCTGAAATCAACAACAGGGCCGGTTGATATGTTGACCCCCACATCAGAAATTGAGAAAGAAAAGTTACTTGCCAGGTTGCAGGAGTTGTCGGGAGAAGAAGGTATATGAATAAAGTTGTCATTGTCCGTTTTTTTTACGACATCACTGAACGAGCAATCGTAGATTGTGAGGTCTGAAAACGTGTCATCTGTTGATGTTGATATTGCAACATTGCTCTGTTCGCCGTTTTTCTTCAACGCAATGATGATATTTTCCTGTAACACCCTGTCGTCCTTGAAAGCCTTGCTTCTTGAACCGAACAGATGGATTCTCTCAATAGATGTGTTTTCGAGCAGCAGTTTTCTGAATGGCTTGTAGTATGGCCCGTTGCAAAAGCTTCTGGGGATAATCGCAACCAGATAGCCATTTGGCTCCAAAAGGAGGATTGATAAGGCCACAAAAGCAGAATACAAATTGACAGTTTCTATTCCTGCTGATCTCAACAAAGTTCTGTGCTTTGAAGAACTTGCGATCTTCTTATACGGGGGGTTCATAATGCAATGGGTAAACCTGACGGTGTTTTCCTGCCAGAAACTTTCAGCAGAAGCAAGCATTCCCGAAGCGTCAACGATAAAATCCTTTTCCCGCAACTGCCACGTAAAAACGTTCCTATTTTGCCTTGCCGTACTTTTGCATAAGCTTAGATTTTCCCTGAGATACAGTTGCATTATTGAATCTATTTCGTAGGATGTCGAAGCAATAAGAAGGGGGCTTTCGGTTGCGGAAAAACGCTCAACGAACGCAGAGGTCAAGCTTCCGATACCGGCTCCCGGGTCAAGTAGTTTTATCTGCTTGCTTGTTGGTTCGGGGAATAATGAGGCCATGAAAGAGGCTACGCTTTCAGGAGTCATATATTGCCCGAAAGCACTTTTTTTTTCGTGCTCAAGCTGTTGATTGGCAATTATTCTCTTCGATTCGATGGTCGATGATAGACTCATACTTTCCTTTGACGCCAGCCTTGATGGCGGATTAGAAATACATTTACTGATACATATATTATTGTAGCAAGAGAGCTGGCCATTACAAGGCCTCACAATTATTGTCTGAAAAGCTCAAATAAGTTGCTTCATTTGAAAAAATACAGAGGCTTTGGATACTTACTCTTAGTATGACTTACATTACGCCTGTATTGAGCGTTCTCTTTAAGCAGGCGCCTGATGCCGGTCAGTATGAGTTTTTTATTACAAGGATAAAGTATGAGCGTACATACAAGTAAAATGCGCCGTTTAATCGCGGCCGCAGTCATTGTTTTTGCGGCAGGGGTTCTGCGTGCGGGGGAGCTTGTGCCCGGCTTTGACGATAGCAGGGCGCTTGCCGATTTCACTGCCGCACATGCCGGCGTTGACGGCGCCGATACCGCCGACATCACAAGCGGCCGGGTAACCCTTGCAGCCCGCTTTAATCCGGATGTAAGCCAGGCGTCAGGCGGCCCTGTTATCGTAATTGAGGTTGGCGGTACTACCAACGGCACCGGCCTCTATATAGGGGACGGCCAACTGTTCCTCGCCGCCAAATACGCCTCTACAACGGGCATCGCAACGAGCATGAACGATACTGATTTCTCCGATGGTGTTTTAGCCGTAACTCTCGGCGAAATATCTTTCGGCGTCGAGAATACCGTCTATGCATCGTTGAACGTCAACACGGGCGAGCTGATTTACTCAATCAACGGCACCGGCGGCTACTTTACAATCAGCAATACAAGCGGCAACGAAGATCTTGACGGCAATCATTCCGTGAGTTTTCTCGGTAGCGGCGCAATCGTAACCGGCCACATGGGCGGGCTGACAGACAGCTCGGCCGCGCCGGCTCTGCTTTTCAGAGATAATGTCGTAAATATGGTTCAAACCGCAGGCTACAGTAATCAGCGCGGGCAGGTATTTGAGGCGGCAGTACCGAAAGAAGTCTTGCCGTATTCGATTATCGTTTCTCAGTCAAACGGTTCTACGGACGTTCGCGAGGGTGGCGCAGCCGATACAATTTCTATCGTAATTACGGACTATCCGGGCAGCTACCCGCTGACGGTGTCTTTGTCCGAGTTTGCCTCTCAACCGCAGCTTTTCATCGAGCCATCTGAGGTGGTTTTCAAGTCGAGTAACTGGTCAAATCCGCAGGAGGTCGCCGTTACGGCAATCGATGATGATGCCAAAGAGGCGAGAAGGCATGCGGCGGCGATAAGTTTTAATGTTCAAGTTGACAGGGCCTCCGACTACTACGGCACAGCCATTGATGAGTTGGCCGTAACTGTCTCGGAAAATGATTGCGAGGTCTGGGGCTATGACCATTACGATATAAATCAGGACTGCCAGCTGGACCTGGCTGACCTCTCGCATATTATCGCCCAATGGCTGGAATGCACACTGCCCGTGAGCGGCTGCGCCGACTACCGTCCCTGATTTTAGACTAATCATCCTCCATGTCAAAAGGAAATGCAATGAGTATAGACCGTCGTACTTTTATGAAATCCGGCAGCCTCGCCATCGCAGGGCTTGCGCTTGGCAAGAGCTCGCTTGCTGTGGCAGAACCCGTACAGAATAAGCCCAACCTTATCTTTGTCATAGCAGACCAGCTTGGCCTCAATAACTGCGGCTATGCCAGGTATTGGAACGGCGCCAACTATCCCAACGCAGAGCATGCCGTAACGCCTAATATTGACAAGTTTGCCGCCGAAGGCATCAACTTCAAGAACTGCGTCTCGAATATGCCTGTTTGTTCGGCGTTCCGCGCTACCTTGATGACCGGCAAATACACTACGAGTAACGGCATGGTGATCAATGAGATCAGGATGAACCCGTATCAGGAATGCCTCGGCCATGCCATTACCCGTGCCAACTACAACACCGCATATATAGGCAAGTGGCACATGTATGCCAATGTCCTCGGCGACCATTTCAACCCCGATAATTCGTTTGTGCCGCGAGGCCCCGACAGACTTGGCTTCAACGGTTACTGGGCCGCGTACAACTACCATCACGAGTACTACAACAGCTACTACCATACCGAGTCCAAGGAAAAGATCTTCTTTCCTGATGGCGTTTATGAGCCTGACGGCCAGACAGATATGGCGATTGACTGGCTAAGGTGCAGGGGACTGAAATCCACGCGCCCGTTCGCGATTGTGCTTTCCTGGGGCACACCGCACGCACCATGGAGAGAGGATAATGTGCCCGCGGAGTACCTTGACGTATTCCGCAATATCACACTGCCCAATCCCCCCAACTACAAGCCGACAAACGACGACCCTTATGCTGACAGCTGGGCATCTCTGACCGATGCAGGCAGGGCGAACCTTGAATCCTGGCGCAAAATATACTACGCCATGACGGCAAATCTTGACTGGAACTTCGGCCGGCTTACGCAATACCTTGCAGACAGCGGCCTCGATAAAGATACTGTCGTTGTGTTCACCAGCGACCATGGCGAGATGTTTGGTTCGCAGGGACGCGTTGCGAAGAATACTTTCTATGAAGAGGCCTCGCGCATACCGTTTTTGATGCGCTGGCCGGGCAGGATACCTGCCGGCGCGGTCTCGGAGGCCTGCATATCTTCTGTTGATTTTATGCCCACGATGCTTGGCTTGCTCGGGGTTGCAATACCCTCACGGGTTGAAGGCGACGACCTCTCCCATCTTGCCCTCGGCGATGAGGGCTATGAACCGGAATTTGCATTGCTGCAGAACACAGGCGCATGCGCTGCCTGGACGGACGGATATGAGTGGCGAGCGATTCGCGATAAACAATACACCTACGCTATGTATAAGGTGGATGGGAAGGAACTGCTCTTCGACAACGATGCCGACCCGTACCAGATGACCAATCTCGCAGAAGACCCTGCTTATAATGTCAAGCGTAACGAAATGAAAGCGAAAATGTACGCAAAGATGGAGTCTATCAGCGACAACTTCGACATCTCAACTTACTACCGTGACAACTGGACTGACGGCAACAGAAACATCCTCCGCGGCGCAAGGGGATAAAGCTGGTAGAGATGCGAAATTCCACGAAAAATTTTAATTTATAGCCGATTGGAGCAGGGGGGAGTGAAGGAAAAGCGTCCCCGACAGGACTTGAACCTGTAACCTTTGGCTTCGGAGGCCAACGCTCTATCCAATTGAGCCACGGGGACATCTCCGCCGGAACAGCGGAAAAGTATTTATACTCAAAATAGTGTTTTTGTCAAAGTAAAATGCGTTTCCGCAAGTTAGTGCCGGCATTTTTCCGCTTGACAAAAACCGCTAATTCGTAAGATACTCTTTTCTGCCTTTCAGCGGGTATGGTTCAGTGGTAGAATGCCAGCTTCCCAAGCTGGAGATGAGGGTCCGATTCCCTCTACCCGCATTTGAAATGGCGCCAACGTAGCTCAGTTGGTAGAGCACGGCTTTCGTAAAGCCGGGGTCGCGAGTTCGAGTCTCGCCGTTGGCATTTCCTTTCTTTTCAACACACTTCCAAACCTGACCGTTTTCATTATAATCAAAGCTCGTTTTGCTAAACGCCTTACTTGATTTTTTTGTTCAGGACTATTATGATTGTTACGAGATTTGCCCCGTCTCCCACGGGTTACCTGCATATAGGTGGCGCGCGCACCGCGCTTTTCAACTGGCTTCTCGCCCGCAAGAGCGGCGGAAAATTCCTCCTTCGCATAGAAGATACTGACCAGAAACGAAACACACCAACCGCGATGAAGCAGGTGATTGAAGATCTTCGCTGGCTCGGGATTGACTGGGACGAGGGGCCCGATACGGGCGGTCCAAACGGGCCGTACCTCCAAAGCGAGAGGCGCGAAATATATGATAAGTATATGCGCAGGCTGCTTGATGAGGGCAAGGCGTACTACTGCTTCGAGACGTCCGAAGAGCTCGCGGGAATGAGAACGAAAAGTGAGAAGGAGAGCGGCGGTTTCAACTATCCCCGCCCCGATGAGTTCCCCTCGCACGCCGATGCAGAGGCCGCTATCGCCGCGGGCAAGCCCGTTACTGTCCGTTTTGCTGTGCCACAGGATAAGGATATTGTCGTGTGTGATGTCGTTCGAGGCGAGATCGCGTTCAATCCCGCCGACGTTGCCGACTTCATCATACAGAAGTCCGACGGCTTTCCCACATATCACTTCGCGGTGGTAGTGGATGATGCGCTGATGGGCGTTACGCACGTGTTGCGCGGGCAGGAGCATCTTATGAACACGCCGGGGCATCAGGTGTTGCAGAAGGCGCTGGGATTCCCGATTCCCACATACGCGCACATCTCGATTACCGTCAGCGACAACGGAGGCAAGCTCAGTAAGCGTGAGCGCCCCAACACGTTGCGCAAGGCGATTAAGGATTGCGGCAGCGACCTGCTTGAGATTGCAGAGGCCGGCGGCATAACATTACAGGAACTCGAAGACTTCCTTGGCAAGGTTACTACGCCTGATGACGATGCCATAAACAAGATGGCTGCGTTTGTCGGTGTGGAGTTGCCCGAGATTAATGTGGTTGACTTCATCAAAAGCGGCTACACTCCCGAGGCGCTTGTAAACTTCACAGCGCTACTCGGCTGGAACCCCGGCGACGACCGCGAGATTATGAGCGTAGATGAGCTGATTGAAGCGTTTACGATCGACCGTCTCAACAAGGCCAACAGCTTCTTTGACCGCAAAAAGTTGATCTCCTTCAATACCGAGCATATCAACCGCACCGATACACCTACTCTTCTTGCGCACTTCAAACACTATCTCGCCGAGAATAAAAGCCCGCTGCTCGAAGAAAGCGATGAACTTCTAAGCAGGGTGATAGATCTCAGCCGCGGCGCGAAGACATTTGCCGACATTGTGACCAAGTGCGGATTATTCTTTATTGATGCGGAAAATATCGAGTACGACTTGAAAGCCGCGAAGAAGTTTATCTTCAAGAACGACAACGAAGGCGTCGCTATGTTGCGCGTTATGCGCGAAAAGCTCGCCTCTGCGAAAGATTTTTCTGCAGGCGCTCTCGAAGAACTCATCCGCGCGCACAGTGAGCAGACAGGCGCAGGGCTTGGCAAAATAGCCCAGCCGCTGAGGATTGCGTTGAGCGGTAGCTCGGTGAGCCCGGCTATCTTTGACTGCCTCGAAATAATCGGCAAAGACGAAGTGCTCAGACGCATCGACAGGGCAATTGACGCCCTTGACACGCTCTATGCAAAGCAACAGGGCTAAAAATGACCGAGCCCGCGGAACGAAATAATGTTCCGGTAGTCATATTCTTCGTGATATGCTGCCTTGCTATTGCTCTCTGCCCGATGAGCTTTAAGACAAACAGGCAAGCCGGCGCATATTGTTTCCGCGGATATACAGCCATTTTTATGTACTTTATGGGCCAGGGGGTGCCCGTTGCGCAGATACTGAATATATGAACTTCGTTGCGGCGGAGGTGCTCAACGTGCTTGTCGGCAGCTTCGGTCTTGTAACCGTTGCTCCGTTCACCGATGTCACCGCAGGGTTATTATATCGCCATAGCAACTGAACCGGCAGTGTCATTCAAAGAAATGTAGCAGGAAATATTTGCAGGAAGATAATCGAGAATTGCATAACCGCTTAAAAGAGAAAGAGTTATGCAATTCAGTACACGTGGATGCACTTCCTTGCATAACCCAATCAGTCGGGCTGACAGGACTTGAACCTGCGACCTCTTGACCCCCAGTCAA
>JBFWMM010000025.1:0-39127 GCA_050251615.1 Phycisphaerae bacterium | reverse complement strand
AGCTTTTTTGCGTTTACAGAGAACGCCAAAAGACAAGCGATGAACCGCGCCCACACCAACCAACGCCGGTGAAATCAAACCGATCCCACGGATAATATACGTTCGTAACCGGCATGAGACGCAAAATTTTATGGAATAGTGATTGCCATATTCTATGACGATCACAACCCGCCGCATTTTCATGCGAAATACGCTGGGAGTTCGGTGTTATAGAGATAGAAGTTTACGTGTACTTGACGGAAAAGTCTCGCCGCGAGCGCTCGGACTCATTATAGAGTGAGCGTCTGAACACAGGGATGAGCTCTTCAAGGATTGGAAACTCGCTTCACAAAAAATGGAATTGCACAAGATTGAGCCTTTGAAATAAATTATGAGAGCAACGATTACTTCAGCAGAATATAAAAGCGGCTACGTTATTGAGCTTAAGTTCAGTGACGGCAGTTGCGGCTGTGTTGACTTCGCCGAATATCCGGGCAGAGGCGGGGTATTTTCTCGCTTTGAAGACCTTGAGTTTTTCAGACGTTTTGAGGTGGACTCTGATTTCGGCGTTTTGAAATGGCCGGATGACATTGATATTGCCCCCGAGACCCTTTACGCGAAAGCCACCGGCAAGCCACTGCCGGAATGGATTGCGTAGAGGGGAATTTTAACAACCGCCCTGTTGAAAAGACAAGCCTAAAAAGCTCCGCGCCCCCTTCTCGCCTTTCCTGGTAAACATCTTACTACCTTTTACTTCCTTGAAAAAGTCAAACTTTGCGCAAGGTTATCGGGCCGGCATGCAAAATGCCGGTTGTTAAAAAAGGTTGTTTGCGTAAAATTCGTAGAATTGATAACACTTAACTACGGAAAATACAGTGAATAATAAAATTAGACTCTCAATTCTGGCTCTGTTTATCGTTTCCTGCTTCAGCTTCGCAAACGATGTAACTGATGCGGCATCGGCAATAGCGAGCGGAAATTTCGACAAGGCCGCAGAAATAGCAAGCACATCCGAGGCTCAAGGGATGGAGAAGATTCGAGCCCTTCTCGACAGGGAGGCAAAGCTTGCTGCGAAACGGGAAAAGCTCCGCGAAGACAAGTACAACGAAAAGGTTGAGGAACTTAATAAAATAATAGAGAGGTGTCTCCATGGAGACAAGGCCAACATAAACAGGCTCGCCGATTTTTCAGATGCCTATGTCGAACTGCTTGAGAAGGAGAAAGCCGAAAAAGAAGCCGAAGAAAAGACAAGCGAACCGGTAGATGCCGAACAAGGCAAGCTGAAGCTTAGCAAGGTTGAGGAGGAAGACGATGAGAAGTCCGACAGCGAAACAACCGCCCTTGTCGATTTTCTTGTAGCCGTGTCCAACATAAATGAATACTGCCTCGACGATCAGAAACAGGAGCTTCTGGAGAGCGAGTTTGTCAAAGACCTCGTAAAGGCGGCGATCAGCAAGGCAATCAGCTATGAAAATGAGGGCAAATGGGCCGATTCCTACGGCGTATGCTACTACTGGCTCACCCTGCTCTACCCCGACAACAAGAGCTATAAAGACAAAATGGACGAGCTCATCGAGAAGATGACCGTTGTCGGCAGCTTCATCGATTCTCCCTGTGAAAAGGCCACGGAACGCGCCGAAGGGATTGACCTTGTTATGCTGCACCGCACGGTCAAGATGCTCACATACACATACATCTCCCCCCTCGATTTCGAGAAGATGCTCGATAAGGGACTGCAACGTTGCATCACCATCGCAGAGGTTCTTTCCAAGCCCGATAAAGATATTGCCGTCAGCTATAATCCTGAAGGCATTCAGCGGTTTGTGGCCGGAATGCGCCAGATACAGAAAGACTTCACACCGTCCGTGCTGGACAAGTACTACCATACGCAGTTGCTGGACGCGTTTAACAGAGTGCTGAGGCTCAACGCCCAAACCCTCCAATTGCCGGTCGGTATGATGATAATGCACTTTACCGAGGCGATACTCTCCGAGCTTGACCCGTACACCAATATCGTATGGCCTTTTTACGTAAAGGAATTTGAGAAGAACATCACCAACGAATTCACCGGCATTGGCGTTGAAATAAGCAAGCCGGCAGACGAAATTACGGTCAACAGCCTGCTTGAGGGCACGCCCGCTTATCGCAGCGGCCTCGATGCCGAAGATGTCATACTCAAAGTCGATGGGGTTTCCACAGAGGGAATGAGCATCAATTGCGCCGTAACGAAGATCAGCGGCCCACGTGATACGAAAGTTACCCTGACCGTGCGGCATAAGCAGAGCGGGGAAGTGGAAGACATCACAATAAAGCGAGGCGTCATTGTCGTGCCGACAATCAAGGGCTGGAAACGTGCCGACAGCAGCAATGAAACGGGCGAAGGGGACTGGTCGTATATAATAGACGAAGAAAATAAAATAGGCTTTATGCGCCTGACAAGCTTCTCCGAAGCTACAACCGCCCATATGGTCGAGGCTATAACCGAGATGAAGAGTGAGGGGTTGCGGGGTCTCATCCTCGACCTGCGCTACAACAGCGGCGGCCTGCTCACAACAGCGGTCAATGTTACGAATATGTTTATTGAAAAAGGACCGATAGTAAGCACGAAGCCGCGTATGGGAGTCCCTGAGAAACACGAAGCCACACAAAACACGTTGCTACCGAACACCCCGCTTGTCCTGCTGATAAACAGCGGCTCGGCATCGGCATCGGAGATCGTATCCGGCGCCCTGAGCGACCCGCTCTACAAACGCGCAACGCTTGTCGGCGAGAGGACGTTCGGCAAAGGCAGCGTCCAGACTGTTACCGCGGCGCCCGGGCTTGGAGCCCAGCTTAAATACACGATGGCGTTCTATTACCTCCCGAGCGGCGAACCGGTAAAGAACCGCTACCAACTGGAGAAAGTCGGCCGGAAAGACTGGGGCATCGCGCCGGATGTGGAGCTGGATATGTACGGCAGTGAAATACGTACCCAGCTTGATATGCAGAAGGCAAACGACATACTCGTAAAAGACGGGCATATATTTGGCGATGGCGAGGATAATGGCGCCATGCGCACAGCAGAGGATGTAATCAGCTCAGATCCGCAGCTGGAGATGGGGATTATTGTATTGAAAGCAAAGATGTTGGTTCAGGGGCTTCTGTAAGGCCGGTTTTCATTGAGAAGAGGTGAAGATGTACGAAGGCAGAACTATTCTGATAGGCCTTGACGGAGTGCCTGTAGAAGTTATAAAGAGATACGCCGAAGACGGCACGATGCCGAATATGGCGAAGTTGATTGAAAAGAGTGTGTTCCGGCAGACGCAGTCCTCTATTCCGGAAGTATCCAGTACGGCCTGGAGCTCCATTATTACCGGCACAAACCCGGGCGAACACGGCATCTACGGCTTTACCGAGCTTCGCCCGAATTCATACAAGCTACGCTTCCCGAACTACAACGACGTGAAGGTAAAACCGTTCTGGGAAAGATGGGATGGCGAGTCCGTTATCGTCAATGTACCTGCGACCTACCCCGTACGCCCGATGAACGGCGCTCATATTTCGGGATTTGTCTCGATAGACATCAACAAGAGCGTCTATCCGCGTGAAATCATCGGGGACCTTCAGGAGCTCGATTACCGCCTTGACGTTGACTCGCGCAAAGCGCACAGATCAATGGAAGACTTCCTTGACGACCTCGACCTCACGCTCGATGCGCGAATTGCCGCGTACAGATACCTCTGGAACGAGTACAAAAACTGGAAGACATTTATGCTCGTATTCACAGGCACCGACAGGCTGATGCACTTCCTCTACAAGGCGTTCGAGCAGGAAGACCACCTCTACAGCTGCGCGTTCAGACTACATTTCAGCCGAATCGACCATATAATCGGCGAGATTGTCGAATCGCTTCACAAGGACGACCTGCTCGTTATAATGAGCGACCACGGCTTTGAGGTGCTGGACAACGAGATATTCGTAAACAAGTACCTTGAAGTGCAGGGATACCTCAGCTTCGAGGGTCCGGCGGACTGGGAAAACATTTCCGGCCGCACAAAGGCGTTTGCGCTGGACCCTGCCAGAATATACATAAACCGCACAGGCAAATACCCGAGAGGGTGTGTCGGCGAGGCAGAGGCGGAAAGCCTGATCTCCGAGCTGGCGGAAATGTTCGAGCAGTGGGAGATTGACGGTAAGAAAGTCATCCGAAGCATATACCGCTCCGAAGCCCTTTACAGTGGCCCTGAGGCCGTAAATGCGCCGGATCTTGTGCTTGTGGCGAATAAGGGCTTCAACCTCAAAGGCGCGATAGCAGGCCCGAGGGTTGTGGCGAAGGGCATCTTCTCAGGCAAACACACACAGGACACATCCTTCTGCCTCTACTATGGGCTTAAACATCCGGAGAACGTTCCCGAAACGCTCAGAATTGATGATATAATCCATGTCATCGAGAGGGAGAGGGTGCCATACATCAGGCACTTACACCACAACGCAAGCAAATAGAAGCCAGACAGACAAGAGGATGATCGGTGATTGATTTTGATAACGCTCCCTCGCGTGAAGGCACCTGGGCAGTTAAGTATCAGCGGTACGCCGGCACCGGCATTTTGCCGATGTGGGTAGCTGATATGGATTTTGCCTGCCCTGAGCAGGTACGCGAAGAATTCGAAAGGCGCATTGAACACCCGATATACGGCTACACGCTCGCAAACGAACTGAGCGAGCTACTCGTAGAGCGTATGCTTGCGCTCTACGGATGGCTTGTCAGGCCGGAGTGGATTGTGTATTCGGCAGGGCTTATCAGCGGGATAAACTGCGCTTGCAAGGCAGTTTGCGCCGGCGCCGGCGGCGTAGCCGTGAATACGCCGATATACCCTCCTTTCCTGCATGTGCCACCGTTCAACAATTGCCCGCTTGTGAAGAATCCGCTGATAAACGAAAGCGGCGGCTTCCGGCTTGATTTTACCGGCATGCGGGAGAAGCTTTCCGGCGAAGCGAAGATGCTGCTGTTTTGCAATCCGCACAACCCCACGGGCCGTTGCTTCACGCGCGATGAGCTGGAGGAAACGGCGAAAATCGTTATCAAAACTGATTCGGTTATATGCAGCGATGAAATTCACTGCGAGCTGACTCTCGGCGAAAACAGGCATATCCCGATAGCCTCTCTAAGTGGAGACATCGCCTCGCGCAGCATTACGCTGATGAGCCCGTCAAAGACGTTCGGCATTGCGGGGCTGATGATTGGCTTTGCCATAATCCCCGATGAAAGCCTCCGCAGGCGCTACAGCTACGCGAAAGAACAGCTCGCCTCGCACCCCAACATCTTCGGGATACGCGCGGCCAAAGCTGTTTATTCAAGCTGCGAGCCGTGGCGCAGAGAACTGCTTGCCTATCTCACCGAAAGCCGCGACCTTATCACAAGCGAACTCAAAGACACCGGCATCCTCTGCTCGCCTCCCGAAGCGACATACCTCTACTGGCTTGACTGCCGCCCTCTCGGCCTTGATAATCCGAGCGAGCATTTTGAGCGCTATGGCGTGGGACTGAATAACGGAGCCGATTTCGATGCGCCTGGCTTCCTGCGCTTGAACTTCGCCACGCCACGCCCCACTCTAAGAGAGGCTCTGAAGCGGATGAAGAAGGCGATTGACAGCATACAGCAAACTTAAAGCTCCTGAACAGGAGGCTTGCGTTGCCGGCTCTGCGGTTAAACGAAAAATAGATTGTTGAAAAAGCCCCGCCGCAGGTTACAATACAGAACGAAACCAAAACGAGAAACCATTTTACAAAGGGGCTTAAAATGAAGGCGATTGGCATTCTGGCGGTTCTGGCGGCCGCGGTAGTGTTTTGCGCCGAACCCAACTGGCAGATTGAAGAACAAATCTACGGAGGTAGCGATCCTGTTATAACTCCTTTCCGCGCGAGCAACTGCGATATACCATCCGGCGGCATCAAAGACGCGTCAGCTTCAATTCAGAAGGCATTAAACAACATTGCGGCAATCGGCGGAGGAACTCTCTTTCTTCCCGCGGGCGAGTATCGGCTCGATAATCCTATTACCATCCCCGACAACACCATCCTGCGCGGAGACCGCAAGTCACCCGAAGGGGATTTTCCTGTAAAAGGCACAATAATCCTCGCCTGCTGCGGCAGAGATAAGCCCGACTCCCCCGCTCTTATCACCCTCAAAACATCATCTGCACTCAAACAGGTAAACATTTGGTACCCCGAGCAGTCGCTCCCCAATGTTTCGCAGTATCCGCCGACAGTCCGGCGCGGCGGAATTGATGTGTTCGTGGAGGATGTAACGTTCGTAAACAGCTATATCGCGTTCGACTGCGAAGCGGAAAACCTCACCGCCCGCCCTTTCCTGCGCAATATCTGCGGCACGCCGCTCAAAACAGGTATCATCTTCGACAACATAGCAGATGTCGGGCGGGTGGACAATGTGCGGTTTTCTCCTGCGTACTGGGCGCAAAGTGCCCTTGAAAACGCGCCGGATGAAGAAACCTGCGCAGCCTGGACATTGCAACACACAACGGGCCTTGAGATACGCCGCATAGACTGGTCATACTTCGTCAATTGCCGCTTCGACAGGCTGAGCCGCGGCATATATGCTCGGGCATCGTTCAAAGACGGCTTCACGCCGAACGGCCATCTTGCCTGCATGGAGATAACCGGCTGCAAGCTCGGAATCGATGCCGAGGAGGGTTCCTACGCCGGCCTGCTGTTTGCACAGATCGATATAATCGGCGCAGAAACCGCGCTTCGCGTGCGAGGCACATCAGCAGGCCCGATTCAACTCACCGACTGCACTCTTGAGGGAAGCGATTTCGCCGTGCAATCTGCGGGCACCAGCCCGTTGATGGTGCAGGATGTGACGCTGCGGGGGAGAGTGAGCCTTGAGGCGGGCGGAATCTCCGCGACAGACTGCATCTTCGATTCGCCAAAGCCGCAGGTGGTTCTGGGCGATGCTGCTTACGGCGCAGCCTTTAACGGCAGTAATCCGGCAGTAGCCTGCGCAGAGAAACAGAAATCTCACGTATATACCAACGAAACTCCGAGTGGTATGAAAAAAGCCGCTCGCTTCAACTTCACCGCAACCGTAAAACATCCTGCTCCCGCAAGAGAAGCGCTTTACATTGTGGACAATGCCGCCGGCGATGACACCGCGGCGTTTGAAAACGCGCTCGCAGAAGCGGCCTCGGCAGGCGGAGGCACAGTGTTTGTGCCCGCGGGAAGCTACGATATCCGCCGCCCGCTCGTAATACCACAAGGAACCGAGCTTAGAGGCGTAAGCAACAGTCCGCACGGCACGGTAACACACGGCAGCCTGATAAACATACGCACAGGCAAAAACGAGCCAGACGCGGCAGCATTCATTTCGCTCTCGCCGCGCTCGGGACTACGCGGGCTCACTTTCCACTACCCCGAGCAGATATACGAGCCGGCCAACAAAAAAACAGGCGGCTTCGATGAGTATCCGTTTATGATCCGCGGGCTTGGCGAACGGGTGTATGTACTGAACGTATCGGCGACACTCCCCTGCCGCACGCTCGACCTGGCCAGCCACAGATGCGATGAGCATTATATCGACTCGCTCAACACAACCGCCATGGACATTGCCGTTCAGCTGGGCGCGGGGAGCCGCGGCGGACAGCTCCGCAACCTCCAGTTCAATCAGTCTTTCTATTCACATTCGGCAAGAAGCTACGAGAGCATCCCCGGACCGGAAATCTACTACCTGCAAGTGCCGAAGGTGCGCGGGTTTGTGTTTGGCGATGTGAGCGAGGAAGTGTTCTACAACTGCTTCCTGTACGGCTCGGCCGTGGGGCTGCATCTGAAAGAAGAAAACGGCCGTGGGCCGTCGGGCTATTGCCTGGGCTTCGGCGCAGACAATTCAACCACAACCATCCTCGCTGATGCCGTCGGCGAAGACGGCTTCGATATGCTTAACAGCCAGCTCGTCTCCATCGACAACAAAAGCGGCTGCTACATCAAAACAGGCAAAGATTTCGCCGGAAAGCTCGTGATGAAAAACACCGCCTGCTGGGGCCAGGTCGCGGGAGCTGTCCGAATAGAGGGCGGTAGCGCGGAGCTTGGCACGCTTAACATCAACTCGCCCGGCAACGCAGGATTCTATGTCGGCAGCGGCGCACGGCTTACCACAGCAGGCAGCTACATTGACCGCCTTGTCAAATCCTACTGCACTACGGAGCAGGAAGCCGAAGCAACCCTGCTGGGGCGCATAGGAAGAAGCCGGATAGAAGACACTCGCAGCACCGGCCGCCTGACGACAAGGGGCACCGTAATTCGCCCTTGATTGCTTCATGCTGCTATCTATTTTTCCAGTTTGAATCTCAAGTAGTTGAGGTCTATCCCGGCAGTATCAAACATTATCTGTATCTTATGCTCTCCGCTTGCAAGTGAGACAGGCCCGTCGCTGTCGCGGGTTACCCATTTGCCGTCAGTTGATTTAATGTAAGAGAATGTTTTCAGTAGCTGCCCGTTATCATAGAGTGTAAATGACATTTGCGCCAGAGGATTGGAGTTGTTGGCCTTATAGCGGGCTGAGAGCTGATAACTGCCGGACTCATTTATTTTCACATTGTACGACACAGCTTCGCCCTTTTCGCACTTGCTGTAACACAGCCCACCATCGCTATCATCACATGCTGCGGGAATCATTCCGGGGGTGAGGGCTGTCGGCTCACACTCTGCGACTTTGAGTAGGAAATCATCGCTTATTTCCACCGTGCTTGCTACCGGCGCATACACAAATCTTGCGTAGTCGAAATCGGCATAAAAAACAGATTCCGGTTCAACGCTGCCCGCTGATGCGGTTATGCCAAACTTGGGCCTCTCATATTCTGCCGCCGTAGTGCCCAGAGAAACAAAAGCATAGCCGTCAACGCTCACATACCCCGTATAGGTGTTTCCGAGCTTTTTTAAGCGGAAGAACAGGCTTTTCCTGCCGCCGATAAAGCTTTTCAGCTCATCGCCCATCAAACGCCCTACCGGCATCGGATCATTACCTGCATGTTCCTTGAATATGCCTATTACGCTGTCATTGCTGTGCTCGTACTTCAAATAGATGTAGTTGTCCGAGTCTTGCAGCGCCACAATCCCCACGCCTTTGTAATTATCTTTCGGCTGCTCATTCAGGCTCACCTTTACTGTCGCTTGCCAGTTGCCGAATGCATCTTGAACAAAGAAGTTTTTCAGATTGTTGTCTCCTTGCCAGAAATCGCCCTTCTCTGCTGTAACAGTCAGCCTGCCCGGCGTTTTACCGAGCGTCCAGTTCGCCGCGGACTCATTGCGTATGGTCCATGAGGGGCTGAGCTCTGCTTCGTTGAACTCATCGGACTGCGGGTAGCGGCCAAACTGAAGAGTATAAGTATTGGCCTGATCTGCACTGACGCATTTGATTAACACTCTCCTGTTTGCCGGCTCTGTTACAAGCGCGGTTTTAACGGAATCATCCGCCTTGCAACTCACCTTCGGCATATCACCCGAAAGCGTGCCGAGGCCGTAGCTGTAAGTATTCTTGTCGAATTCCACAATTGCCTTGCCGTCAACTTTAATCTCATTCAGACAGGCATAAATCGCACCGTCGGTAAGTGGCTCCAAGCCTTCATCGCGGGCAAATATAATTTTATATATTCTCTCTTCTTTGCCGGATGATGCGGTTATCACGGCAGCATTCTTCGCTCGGCTCGCCTGCTCCACTCTCACTTTGGTACCTTTTGCTCCCGTTGCAGTAACCGAGGGATATTTGCCGGAGCCATCATAAAAAGCCTTATACTCAAGCCTGAGCGGATTAAAGGCATCGGCTTTAATCTTCTTGCCGTTGATTTTTATTTCATTTACCAGCGGATTGCCGGCATCAGTGTCTTTGTTAACGGTGAACTTATCAGGCCCGGAAACGAATCTTGATTCATACTCATAGCCTTCCAGGCGAGCCAAAACCACGGTTTTAAGCAGATAGCTGCAAATATTTTTAGCGTTCCGCTGCAACTCACCCAGAGTAAGGTTTCCATTTTGAAGCTCTTTCAGGTGATTCATTCCTCCAAGGTCTCTTTCAACATCGCCCTGATCCTTTCTCATGAAAAGATCCTGCTGGGCGCGCACCATATCTGCCCCTTTAACACCATCTCCGTTTCTGGTATAGAATGCCTGATCAGCGCCGAGCTTGGACCACCAGTCAGTCATAACAATGCCGTCAAAGCCCCACTCCTCTCTCAAAACAATTGTGTTGAGGTCGTAGTTGCTTGATGTCCATGTACCGTTGATGGGATTGTACGAGCTCATTATGCTGGCAAGATTGCCATTCTCCACGGCAATCTGAAATCCTCTGAGATATATCTCGCGCAAGGCTCTTTCAGAAATGCAGCTGTTGATTTCGCGTCTGGCCTTTTCCAGATTATTCGCCGCAAAATGTTTTGCGGTCGGCGTAACCCCGTTTTTTTGAATCCCTCTGGCAGAGGCACAGGCCATCATACCGACAATGAGCGGGTCCTCGGAAAAATACTCAAAGTTTCTGCCTCCAAGCGGATGTCTGTGAATATCAACACCCGGCCCGAGGATAGTATCAACATTATTCAAAACGAGCTCTTTGCCCTGTAAATCATACAGGCTCTCGACAAGGTCTAAATTCCACGTACAAGCCATCATAGTGCCGCAGGGGAGGCTGGTAACCTTTACGGATTTGTTTACGCGGATACCTGCCGGCCCGTCAGCCGCTATGGCCAGAGGAAGCCCCAGCTCAGCCAGCGACTTTGTTACGGCGCCAAAGCAGCCGGCCGCGCCTGTTGTTCCGCGTGCAGGGTTGTTGTTCTCCTCGCCGATAACAATTGCCGCAAGGTCATGTTCAGTGAACTGGCCGATAAAATTGTCGAGTGTTGTTTTTCCGTCATAAACATCTACGAGCCTGTATTTCTTTTCAGAAGTGCGCTTGAGCTCCTTAGGCAGATTATCGAGTATCCTCCGGTTATAATCCACGCTTCGCTGCGGCGCATCTTCATAAGCAACCTCATAGGAGCCGTCATCCTTGAGCTTGCCTGTTATCATTCTTCTGAGCGGTCTGGTGGGCGCGAGCACTTCTTTCAGCTCCTTCACGACACGCAGAGCAGGCAAATTATACGTCTTCTCCTTCGGGCAACTGTGCGAATCGGTACCGACATAGATGTTATAATCTCCCGCCTCCATCACATAGCAGGACTCGTAACCCGTTACGCCGCTATCATCATAGGAAGCCATATCCGCCGTGTTGAATGCCAGCTCAATTTTCTGCGATTCACCAGGATACAAAACGCCTGTCTTGGCAAACGCGGCAAGCTGCTTAACGGGCTTGCCAAGCCGGCCCTGCGGGGCGCCGTAATAAATCTGAACAACTTCCTTGCCCTTCACTTTGCCGGTATTCTTTACCGTTACACTAACCGTAATCTTATCGTCATCTGCCAGCACCCTGTCGGTTGTCAGGTCAAATGTGGTATAGGATAGGCCGTAACCGAACGGAAATACGATTTTTTCCGGCGCGAACGTCTCGAAGTAGCGATAGCCGACATAAATATCTTCTTCGTAGTGGAGTGATTCCCAGGCATCGACCATATTATTGCCGTGCGCGGGGTAATCTTCGAGCCTTTCGGCGATTGTGTCAACCAGTTTGCCGCTCGGCGTTATATTGCCTGTGAGCACGTCAGCTGTGGCGCTGCCGCCTTCCATGCCGCCCTGCCAGCCGTAAACTACAGCAGCTTTCGGGTATTTTTTCATCCAGCTCATATCAATGATGCCGCCACAGTTCAAAACGATAACCATTCTGTCGAACGAGGAATAGACCTTATCCATCATATCAATTTCAATGTCTGTGAGCCGGTACGACCCCTTGACATCTGCCGCTTCGTGGTCTTCGCCGGCCGTCCTGCCGATGATTACAATAGCTGCGTCAGATTTCCCTTTGGCATCAGTTACAATATCCGCCGTTACGGGCATCTCCTCCTGATTCCACGATACATTATCGCGCCAGCCGCCATTTTCTCTGAAGGGATGGGCCTTAATCCAATCCTTATAGACCGCTGCAAGCTCTTCGTTCACCTTGACATTCGGGCTCGTTCTCAAGCCGTCGGCGATATTTGTGATGTGGTCAACATTGATGCCCGTAATTCCACCGCCGGAACCCGTGCCGTTTGAGTAGTAATAATCCTGCACAACTCCAAAGATGCTTACCGTTATGCCGTTTTTTACGGGCAGTACCCTGTCAATCTCATTTACGCTGCCATTTTGCCCTGATTCGGGGTTCGTCAAAACTACGACACCTTCAGCCGCCGCCATTCTGGACATATCTGAAAACCCCTCGATAACTGTCCCTGAAGCAGGCGTTACCAATGACGCAAGCACTGCTGCAAAACTAAAACACAAAGCTTTGACATTAAGACCATTCTGTTTTTGCACAATCATTCCTTTTTTATACATTTCACATCTTTCGAGTTGGCCGGCAGGCGGCCCTTAATATGACAGGTTCTACGCTTACGGCTCTACATTGCACCGGATCACAAGCCCCGGCTCGCTTTGATCACCGGCGGTAGCGGCATCGAGCCCGACTTCACTTATTAAATCTCCCGGTACTGTAAACGTATTACCGTCAAATGTAATGGCGGCAGTAACATCATACACTCTATCCCCTGCAAGGTCCTGCGCCATAACTTTAGCTGCATGCGAGGCTATCGCTGAGGGCAATTTAAACGTCAAGGATTTATATTCGCCGAAAATACCAATCGGCACATTCAGTTTCGGGATACTGAGCGTAATATCCTTTTTGGCATTTATGTATGTCCTTTCCAGTGTCCTTCCGATTGTCGCAATTGATATTGCACCATTCGGGTAACGGGCGGCTAATACGTATGGTTGAGCTTCTGCGGTATCGGGATCTGAAATCTCTGCCAGCGGCAGGCCTCTGCTGACCCTTGCCGGCGCACTTTCCCTTATTGTGTCTCCGACTTTCCTGTTCACATACGTTTCTCTCTCGCCCAACACCCAAAAATCTTCGAGCTCGCGGCTATCGACATTAACAACACCGTCAACGCCAAACGGCGCCGCTATTCTATGCCATCGCACGGCACGTTTTTCACAATCAAGCCTGCTTTTCAGATCTCTGCCTACCGGTGGAAAAGCGAAGTCCTGCGTACCATCAGGCAAATCTCCATTGAATTCATGTCTCATAACACCGATGGCGCAACCCAATGCCGCCGCAATATATGGCTCATCTTCGCAGTTGACAAGGCCCTTCGCAGTTTTATCAGCGCTGTATCCCAAAAGGTCGGCGACGCGGCTGATTGTTACCGGAATACTTATGACGTTTTCTACATCGTAAGTACGAAACACATCACTGAACTCAACAGCTTCATAAAGCATCGCATGTTCAATTATAAGGTCAGGGGCATGTATTCTCCCAAGATCTGTCAGCATTTTTCGCCATTCAAGATCTCTTTTACGCTTTCCCCAGTCAACTTTCCAGTAGTCAATCCCTGCTTCATGCGACCATTTCAATCTTTCAGCCCAGTATTCCGCTTCATCTATCTGCTCAAGCTTTGGAGCCTGCTGAGCACATACCCACAGCCCTACTCCTTTCCAGCCCCGCGCTTCAATCGCAGCTGTCAGATTGCGCAATCCCTCTGCGGGGGTCGGGGTGTTGTCGTAATAAGAAGGAAACTTGACTCCATCCAAGCTCATAAGGCCATAATAATCCAGATAATCCGAGGTAGCGCTTGTGGGGGCATCCCAGGAATCATCGAGAACAAAAATCAAATCACTTTGCAAGTCTGAGAATTGCCCTGCCCAGTTCTGGTATTGGCCTGTGCCAAAAATATTACCCTCTACCATTTCATCCCGCATCGCAACGCTCGACGAATAGCTGCAATAATATCCCTGGATATTCCAGGTACAGAAGTAATCAGGCGCCTGATTGGATGTTCCCGGCAACAGGTTGACGCCTTGAACCTCCGGGTATCCGGCATACGCCAGATTGACTGACACAAGTAAAACGACAGTGCAAAACACCAACTTCAAATACGAATTGATTTTCATTGTATGTTCTTTCATCCAAGCTCAATTATATCTGACATTCCCCGTCTAAACGCGGCAGGCATATTCGCTCTCTTGCTGAGTAAACCAAAATCGGAATGAAGACAGAAAAACACCGGCCATCGGTATTGTAACGATTTTAGTGATGTAATGGAACCGTTAATTGAAAATTGGTTTGTGCCGGTCAAGCAGCAACCCAAAAAAGCAGGCTGCAAACACGCTACGCAAGTGAGATTGAGCCTTACTAACTCAAATGCCATATTAAATTTCAAAGAAAAAAGCCCGTCCCCACGAGGACGAGCCTATTCTTAGAGCTTCCAAATTTATGCGCTCAAAGCATTATCACTTCGAGACTTTCTCAACCTGTTCGAGGTATTCACGGATGTTCTCCCGCGGGTTGATTTGCTGTGCTCTGCGCAAAAGCACAAGAGCCTCGGCGTATTTGCCCTGCCGGACAAGCAGCTGAGCATGGCGCACCTTTGCATCGGCCTCAAACTTTTCGAGATTTTCAGCGCGTTCATAGTACAGCACTGCCTTTTCCATATCGCCTGTGCGAGAGGCATGCTGGCCAAGCAGAATAAGAGCCTCTCCATCAAGCGGGTCAAGCTCGACTATTTTCCTCAAAATCTGCACCTCTTCCTCTTCGTTTGAGCCATCTGCAACAGCAAGACGCGCACGAAGTTTGAGAATATCTTTTTTCTCCTCAACACTCATCTGAGTAGAGTAGCGGCGTTCAATCTCCGTGATAAGCCTGCGTGTCTGCGTAAACGCACCACGAGCAATGAGAACCTTGGCAGAGCGGATAATCCTCTCGGCGTTGCCGTCTGCGGCAGCTTTATCGAGCG
The DNA here is from genome assembly GCA_050251615.1 of Phycisphaerae bacterium. GTDB lineage: Bacteria > Planctomycetota > Phycisphaerae > Sedimentisphaerales > Sedimentisphaeraceae > Sedimentisphaera. The sequence goes on along the minus strand of JBFWMM010000025.1, from coordinate 24,245 downwards.
CCTTGATATACGCCTCGCCTGCCAGATCATAAAGCTCATTGTTGACGTATATATCGCCGAGCGTATTGAGGGTTTCAGGCGTTGATTTGCCAAACCTGTCCACAAGCTCGAACATCTCCGCTGCCTTCATCGCTTTGCCCATGCCGATATACGCATTGGCCTGAAGCATCCAGAGGTCTGCGCGTTCGGGATTTTCCTTTATAAGATTTCCGCAAAGCGCCACTGCCTCGGCGAATCGCTCCTGCTTGAAAAAACTGCGGGCAAGCCCCATCTTCCAGTCCATCGTTACCGGATCAAGAAGTACGGCCATACGATACGCACTTTCTGCCGCCAGATTGTTATCTACAGAAGAATATGCATATCCAAGCAGGCCGTAAGTTATGGCATCTCCCCCGCCAAGCTCTACCACCTTCGTAAGCGGTGAGAGCGCGTTTGAAAAGTTGTTCTGACGAATATAAATCAGGCCAAGGTTCTTCCAGGCTCTGCGAAACTTCGCAAACTTCTCTACCGCCGACACATATAACCCTGCGGCTTTATCAAGCTCGTCTGCCTGAAAATAAATATTTGCGAGAGTAAAATCAAAGACAGCCGTAATGGCTTCATTGCGCCCAAGCTCTTTTTCGAGCATGGCAACTGCCTTGTCAATCTCATCGGCCGTTATCAGCTCCATTATTTTGAGCAACTCTTTACGTTCATTTTCGGTTACTCTCGGCTCAATCTCCGTCTCGGCGGCATAGCTCTCGGCCAGTTGCCTCTTGAATGAAGCCCCGTTCCAGATTTCCAGGTCAGAGGCGTCTGCCTTATACTTCTTCGGCACTTCAATCTTGATCTCCGCCTCTGCGGCCGGTGATGCTTGACAGAACGCTGCCATGGCAATAAACGCTGAAGTACAAACCAGAGTTAAATTTGTGTATTTTTGTTGTTTCATGTCTTATCCTTCAGGGAAAGTGATTGGAACTCGCATACGAAATCTTACGGGGCGGCCATTGCGCTTGCCCGGTTCAAATTTCCACTTTTTGATAGCGTTGAGCGCGGGCCTGTCAAATACAGGGTCGCTGGATTTCTGCACCTGCGGATTCTCAACACGCCCGTCCTTGCCAACGATAAAAATGACATAGACCGTTCCCGGGGCCTTCCTGCGCACTTCATTTGAAAGCACAGGGGCCGGCTGATAAACAATACGCGGTTTTTGGTCAAGGTCTGCGATTGAGAAGAGCTCATCTACATCTTTACTATTTGAAACTGCCGTATTGAGCTTCATTGCAAAATCGCCCTGCATCCAGCTATCGCTTATTCCGGGATTAAGCGCCATTGTGAGCTGATCAAGAGAAAGAGGCGGCGTCTCTTCCGCAAGCTCAGGCGGAGCTTCTTCGGGTTCGGGTTCAGGCTCCTGTTCGGGTTCTATTGCCGGCGGAGGCGGCTCAAGCTTGGCCGTGTCAACGGTCGTAACAATCATATCGGTCGCAGGCGGCTTTCCGAGTGTCTGCATAAGCGGCAGAACAAGGAAAAATGTGAGGGTGAGAGCGGCCGCACCGACAATCATTACAACACTGTTGAACAGGCGTCTGAGCAGACGTAATGTAATACTGTTTTCTTTCATATTACTACCGCAGCTACTCGCTCACCTGCCTGGTTGATATGCTCACCTTCTGCGCGCCGGCAAGCTTCGCCTCATCAATAACGCGCACCAGCATTCCCGATTGCGCATTTTTGTCCGCCTGAACAATCACCGGCACATCCTCTTTCTGCATCATACGCTTTACCAGAGGCTGAATGCCGCTGAAACCTATCTCTCTGCCTCCATATACAACCTGCCCTTTATCAGTGAGGGCGATCAGGATGCTGTTTTTCTCAAGGCTCACAGAAGCGGCAGCCTGCGGCTTATCCACTTCAATTCCGGTCTCCTCGACAAAAGTCGTTGTTACGATGAAAAAGATCAGGAGGATAAATACACAGTCCATAAGAGGAGAAATATCTATTCCCGTTTCGTTGCCGTCATCGGCAGTCATTTGGCGAAAACGTCCCATTTAATCCTCGTGCGTTATTCTGTTCTCATTGCTTAGTTTTTTGTATAATTTCTGATTACACACCGTCTCGAGATGCGCAAGAAAAGCTTTATATTGCTCGTGCTTGCGTACAAGCTGATATTGGAAGAACATTCCCGGCAACGCTATTACAAGGCCTGTTTCAGTTGTGATGAGTGCCTCTGAGATACCTTTTGCCACCATGCCCATTGTCTTATCGCCACCGGCGCCGGTTGAAAGCGCGGCGAATGTGGCAAGCATACCGGTAACAGTACCGAGCAGGCCGAGAAGTGGAGCAACGCTCACGCATATCTTCATCACCTTCAAGTCCCTTTCAAAAGGCCTCACTTCCGTCATTTGCAGCTCCTCTAAAAAGACTTCGGTCTCCTTGAGGCTGTTTGCACTTGTTATGAAATCAAGTAGCTTGCCGATAGGCCCCCTGCGCAGCTCGGGGTGATTTATCCATTTGCGCCAAGTCTTTTCGTTAACGCTCAGAAAGCCCTTCTGATGGAGCCGGAGCCAGATATTTATGCCAAGCGCAAACATAACAAACGCAGTTGACGCTATGGCAATCATCGCCCATCCACCGGAAAGCCAGATCACCGTTGCCTGCTCCCAGAGGGTCGATAGACCGGGAGAGTTGAGTATTTCCTGAACACTATTCATATCAATCAGCCTTATTCAGACTCCTTCTTTTTGGGATTGTCGGTCATGGGAGTTTTACCGAGCTGGTTTATAAGTGCTACGCCTGCTGCTTCCATCTGATTCTGAACACCCTTTGCCATCCGCGAAAGAAACGCGTGCAGCAACAGGGAGGGAATTGCAACGATAAGACCGTATTTTGTGGTAATAAGCGCTTCTGAGATACCCCCCGAAAGGCTCTTAACATCACCCGAGCCGAAAACCGTAATCAAAGCAAATGTGTTTATGATACCGGTAACCGTACCGAGAAGACCGAGCAACGGAGCTGAGGCCGCGCAGACAGAAATAAAGGGCAGAAATCTGTCAAGCTTGAGCCGTGCCGCCATAACCTTCTCATACATCACCTCTTCAATCAGCTCAACCGGCTCTTTGAGATGTTCAACTCCTGCTTTAAGCATCGCGCCGACAGGGCCTTTGAGCGCATTGACTTTCTCTGTCGCGCTTCTCTGATCCGACTCGGCTACGGCGGAAAGCAGCTCTCTAATCTGCTTTTCAGATGGTGCTTTCGCGAGCGTAATAAGAATCCCTGCAAGCTTGCAAACCGCAAACAACAGTGCAAACGCGGCAAGCCCTATAATCGGATACATCACAACGCCACCCTTCTGTACCTCATCCCACACAGTCTCTTTAATCTGCTCAATCTTGTGAGCGCTACCGAGCGTGGGGTCGAAGGGGAAATAGCCTTTGAGGTGGTCGAAGAACTCCATCGCCACATCCTCATCATCTGGCATATCGAATCCAATAATCGTCGGTTCGAGGGAACCAAGGCGCGTCTCGGCCGTGCCGACATTCTTGCCGTCATCAGACTTGAACAAAGCGGAAGGGCCTATCAAGGCGAATGTGCCATGGTGAATGGAGCCGGAGGAATCCGATGCGGTGCCATCGAATGCGGTACCGCCGAGAGCATCTTCAAGCCTGCCGAGGGCGGCAATCAACAGTTTACTCTGTGCGGCGTAAACTTCTTCTTCGGACAGCGCAGGATTATCCATCGCAAGCTTCGCTTCTTCCAGAGGCGCAGCGTATCTGTCAATCTCGGCAATATGCAAGCGAGATTCAAAATTTCTCGTATATTCACTCAAGAGGTTTGAGAGGTAAGTGGCTTCCTCCGAGCGCGATTTTATTTCGCTTTTGAGGTTAGTGAGGTCAAGAGTACGGCTGTCGAGGTGGCGGGTAACCTGCTGATATTCCGCCCTCACTTCTGTAAGCCGGCTTTCAAGATTGTTCAGTTCGCGGCTGAGAGGCAGAATATCGTTTGTTATTTGCTCTCGGAGAGCGGCAAGCTCCTCAACGCTGTCTTGCAGCTGCTGATTTACGGTTTCAAATGCACGGTCAAATGTGGTCTGCTCCTGCTCTGCGGCAATGCCATCCTGTGCAAAAGCAGAAGAAACGACACATAAAACCAGAAGCGTAAGTATTATTTTAAGTTTCATCACCCGGTTACCCTCAGTTATTTGATTTCGGTAGGTAATTGAACAAAAGCAGCTACCTTTTCATTCTTCAGAATCGCGATAGCATCAGAGATTTCAGGGGCTGAAAGATTATCCGGCCTCCACACCCATCCCTTATCTGACGCCGTTCCCACGCCCGCAATAGCTCCGTTTGCGCTGGCGTAGAAGGCCTGGCCTATACCAAGATACACCGCCGTTACTTCCACGCTTTTGCCATCCGGCAGTACGCGAACTTCACTGGTTACGGTTATCTCACGATTGAATTTCTCAACCTCGTTGAGTATGCCGACAACATTCTGAAACCGCTCTGAAACCGAAAGTTTGGTCTCTTCAACATTTTCCGGAATTCTCTGGCTCAGAGGCTTTACTCTCTGCACAATCGGCTCGGGCAGGCGTTTAATTAAAGACAACACGCCTTTTTCAAGGCCTGACAGAACATCCTGTAAAGATGTAGCTGCTTTTTTGAGCTCATCGTTTTCCTTCACAAGCTCCTCGCGCTTCTTATCCGCTTCCACGATACTCTTTTCAGCGCCCTTTATCTTTTCCTGAAGAGCTTCAATCTCCTGCTTGACAAGGTCGATGCGCTGATTGAGAACCTCGCTTTTGAGTTCAAAATCACGCTTTTCCTTGCTGATGAGGCCTTTTGTCTCGATCCATTTTTCAATGGATACGCGAACCTGCTCAACGTTAGTAATATCTTCCTGAGCCGCTGTCGGAGCAGCAACAGCCGCACCCCAGAGAACTGCTGAGAAAAGTGTGCCTGTAACAAGCATCTCTTTAATTCTCGGCCTTTTGCCGGCAAACCATGTTTTCAGTTTCATTCTTTTAAAACCCTTATGTTAGTGTAATCTTAATCTTCGCTGCCTCGGTAACAGACCGCTTATAACAAGCTTATAATAGCCGCTTTTGCGAGAAGTTGATTAGTAAGTTATTATTATCGCGTTAACTCAAACTCGATTAGAATTTTTTGCTCATACTGACAGAAAACGACATCCCTTTGCTGTAGCTTGATTTAACCATTTCATTACCGTCTGCCCTATATACACTCTGAATCTCGGGGTCAAGCAGATTTTTAGCGGAGAACATCAAGTTCCAACCTGAATCAAGCTTTTGCGACATGGTGAAGTTTAGCGTGCCGTATTCGGTTTCATAGACATCGGGAATATAGCCTGATGGCAGATTCTGTCCTGCTCCTGCTACAAGAGTATCGCCCCTGATTGTGTAGAAAAGACCGAGAGATGTGTCGGTCTCTTCCAAATCCCATGTAACGAAGAAATTGTACAGTGCTTCGGGAGTGTTTGTCATAGGTCTCGTATCAGAGCTGTAACCGCTTGAGTTCAAAGCATCGTAGAGCCCGTCATGCGGAATGGACACTTCCGAATCAATGAAGGTGGCGTTGGCTCCGATTCCAATGCCTTCCAGCGAGGGCGAAAAATCCCCGAGCTGCTGACGGAATTCAAGCTCAAAGCCGCTAAGCTCGCCTTCGTCATAGTTCACAGGCACAGTAATAACGTTTTTATTGGTCGTATTGATCATCTGAACGTACTCAATCGGAGATTTCACATCCTTCTTGAAGTACGAAATGGATACGAGGCTCCTTTCGTATGGTGTCCAGTCAAGGCGCAGGTCGTAGTTCTTCAGCGCACTCATCTCAAGGTCCGGGTTACCGGCAAAGAGAGGCCCGCCAAGGTACTCCTGCTGCACAATGGGGGAAAGCTCTTTGAACGTCTGCCGCGCGGTCGTTTCTGTATATGAGCCGCGAAGAGTAACCGTGTCAAAAGGTTTGTACTCATAGCTCAGCGCCGGAAGAATATCATCTTGTGAGTAGTCGGCATCGGCAGCATCACTGCTGTATTTCATCATCGTAACCTCACCGGTATAGTCCGCACGGCTGCCGGTGATGTTCACGACGGTGGAAAGATCCGAGTGGGGAAAGTTGGTCGTGGTAATATCCGTCGATTCATGCCTGAATCCTCCAATCAGCTTGAAGTTCGAGGTTATGGGCAAATCGGCCATATAGTACCATGCGAATATGTCCTGCTCACCGTCATAATCAACGTCAGGGTCTGTGGCAGGGTCAACAGGCAGATTGTCATAATTAGAGAAGTAATCGGCAAAATCGATGTCCCCCCAATCGCTGCCCCAGCCATCACCAATGGTTTCGCTGTTTGCCAGAGATTCCTGGCGGTATGTTCTTTCAACGTGGTCCTTAAACAAGCCAAATTTGAGGTATCCGCGAGTATCAGTCCACTGCTCGAAAGGAAGTTTGAAGTTTATCGCGCCCTGCTCGCTTTCTTCGATTATTTCCTTCCAGATTCGCTGATAGTTGCCCATGCCGTCAGTGCCGGTATTCGGGATGTAGTACGAGGCGGTGTCTGTCTCGACGGTCTGGCCGTTTGTTGTCGGCCAGGTTGTCGGGTCGTTCGGATTAACGCCCGGATACATCCACCAGTCGGAGGGTAGATACGCGTCTCCGCCGGTAGTCTCGGTTACCACGCCCGGGGCAATCCATATAGCCGAAAACTGAGTTTTATCGGGCTCGTTAAGCTCCGAAAGATTTTGAGATACTGTCCAGTCAATCTCGGGTGCAAGGAACGTGAAAGCGTTGCCGGCTTGAAGCCCGTCAAGCAGAAAATCTTCGAGAATATGCTCGCCGTTAAGTTGAATAGTTTCGGTAATACGCTCCTGGTAGGTCAGCGTCTGGTTATAGATGTACGGAGAGACATACTTGTTGTCTTCAAGATTGCCGGTGTCGTATTTGTCGGTCGGGTCGTAGCCGGGAAAGTAAAACTCCTTACCCCTTGTGTTTTCGCCGATTGTGATTGTATCTGTTGCAAGCTGCGTTCGCAGATAAGCGAGGCCAAGCTTATGATTCTCGGCTTCAATCCCTATGATGCCCATCCCACTCCACTGCGAGCTGACTGAGTATTGTGTGGTATCAAACAGGGACGTCTCAATGTCTTCCCCTGAAAAATCGCCGAGATAGCCGCCTCCTGATGGAACGAATGTGCCGGATTTATCGGAGAAGAAACCGCTGCTCACGTCTCTCGTGTACATAAACCACTTATCGCTTATGCCGTCATCGAAGTACGAGCTGCTGTTTTTATGGCTGAAGCTGCCGAATACGCCGAGCGTGAAACCGTCCATCTCCATTCTGTTGCCGCCAGAAAGGGAAAAATCGTAGTCGAAAGGGACGTCATCATCACTCAGAGAAAGATACGGCGAAGAATAGGCGGAGCTGTCTGATGAAGCGGCCGCCCTGATGTCGGTTGGCGATGCTCGCTCTGCATCTGCTAAAAAATTAACGCCGCCACCGTAGCTTTTCCAGTCGGCATCAAGTGAGCCTGAGTCAAAACCCGTTCCAACTTTCAGATTCAGCGATGTGTCCTGGGGAATACCTTTGAGCACAACGTTCACCGCCCCGCCGGAGGCATCGCCCTGCTGGTCGGGAGTAAATGTCTTGCTTACCTGAACGCTCTCAATAACAGCGGATGGAAACTGGTCGAGCTGAACTGCCCTTTTGTCCGCGTCGGCAGAAGGCAGACGTACGCCATTCATCTGCGAGTTAACGTACCTGTCAGGGAGGCCACGCACAACAGCGTATTTACCATCCTGAATAGTGGTACCGGCAACGAGCTTAAGCGCACTTGCCGCATCCGAAACGCCCGCCTTGCTCATAAGCTCAGAGCTGATTGAGTCCATCAGAGACGGGCTCTCCATGCGCAGGTTAAGCAGGGCAATCTCGGTTCCGCCGCCTAACTGCACATCCTGAACAATGAATTCCTCCATTTCCTCAAATTCGCCTGACAATGATACATCAATTTCTGTCATAGCGCCCGCAGATATGACTACTTCCGCCTTCACTTCTCTTGTGTAGCCTTCGTGAAAGAAAACAAGGGTATATTTCCCTGCAGGCACCTCCGTAATAAGATATGTTCCATCTTCGGTTGTCTCGGCGGTGGTATCTGTCTCAACAATAAGCACGCTTGCACCGGAAAGCGGCGACTCAAAATCGGCATCCAAAACAGTACCGCGCAGGCCTCCAAGATCCTCCGCATACGCTATGCTCATCAATAAAACGCAAACTGATAAGTATTTTTTCATTTGGTTCACTTCTATTTAAGTTTAAGCAGAGAATTCTGCCTGTTGACGTAAAAAAAGAGTTCGCGGAATCTAATATGACTTCTGTCGTAACCTCATAATGACTGATGGCAGGTTCCGAATGGCTCCCGCCACCAGCCTGTAGAGATATATAGAAATCTTAGTTGTTTCTGGCTGTTAGCTCTGCGCTGTCCAGACCGTCCAAAACTTTCTGAATTTTAGCCGCAAGCTCCTCATCGGGTTGGATTGCGCTTTTCGCCAACACACAGCAGAGCATCGAAAGGTCTTCCGCTCTCGGTCTGGGATTTTTGTTGAGAGCACCTTCATCCGCGGCAAGCTTGAACACTTCAAGAGCCTTCTGTTCACTGCCGATATACTTGTAGCTCTCTGCTACCGGACAAAGCGCCTCGCTGCGATACATATCTATAATGAGCTGCTTGCCCTCATTAAAAGCTTCCATCTCGCGGTCGAGTTCAGCAAGCGCTTGTTCTGTCTTGCCGGCCCGATAAAGCATTTTTGCCACCTTCGCAGTTGCAGGCATACGATTGTTCACCGGCCATTGCGCCGTGTTTACCATCTTTACGGCCATTTCGAGGAGCTTGTCAGACGTTTCGGTATCGCCTTGCTCGATGGCGGCATCGGTCATCTTTTCCAGAATGTCCACCCTTATGAAGAACGGGCTTTTCGCCCATGCCATAATGATTTTTTCCTCCAGTTTCACTCGAACCTGCTCATCTGAATAGAAGCGCGAATAGAGATTTGAGTATGCAACAAGACAATTGTTTACAACGTCAAAAACACCCGTGTTGACCATTGCATCAATCATCGCAATTTGTTTTTCAAGTTCCTGCTCATCGCAATAAAGAGCCTGTGCCGCGGCAATCTTGCCCGTTTCAGACTCCACAAACTCATTCTCCGCCTCCGGCTTGCTCTTGCCCCCGACAAGGACTGTTTCAACCTCTGCCATCAAGACTTTCAGTCTGTCCGAACGCCATGTCTGAAGGTCTTCGTCATCTTTATTATTGAGTACTTCGCCAACGAACGAGAGGTACTTTTCTGCCGTATCAATATCTTGCTTTTCAGCAAAATAATCTGCTAATTCAGCGTAGCAAACGCCCCTGCGCCAGTTTGAAACCTGCGCGGCACATTCTGCGGCTGTTTTGATTTGTTCAAGCTCAATCATCGCCTCCACGACGCTCTGCTGCGCCCTGCAAAGGTCCTTGATGTGAGGTTTTGGATTGATAGATATTGCTGCTTTGTAAGCAGTCTCCAACAGCTTTCTTCGGTACTGCTCAAGGGGAGCATCTGAAAGTTGCGGTTTACTCTCTGTTTTACCTGCCCCGATTTGCGTTTCTGCGGCAGGCTCTTTTTTACATCCAGCCAGCACAATCACTGCGCTTAGCACTACTATTATCATTTTCTTTCTATACATATCTCTACTCTACACTTTCAGGAAAATAAATTCCAGCGGCAGGGAATTCCCCACCGCCGGATTTTTTGGGCTTAAATCGAGTTACTCTACATCTTGAAGCCAGCTACCTGCCATCACGGCCAGGTCGTTGTTGTCAACAAAGCCGTCGCCTGTGAGATCGGCTGTCGCTAAAGATGCCTCAGAATCACCGGTCATACCGTATGCTGATACAGCGGACCAGTTGTCAAGCCAGTTGTTTGTGGCGCTGAAGCCGCCGATGTAGGAAGCAGCAGCGAAGAAGCTGTCGCCTTTCCTTGCGGGGGTTGCGCTCTGAGCTGCTACGATTGCAGCACGCGGGTCGATGAAAGTCACAGGCTGCATCGTCTTGCCGCCCCTGGTAACATTCGCGCCGCGTGTAATAGCCTTAATCGGGCTTGCTATTGAGACAACGTTGTTCATTGCAGAATTGAGAACTCCGAGTGCCTGGGCATCTGCATAGTCCTTGTTGTTGTAGAATACGCAGTTTCTGATTTCAGCCAGATAGCCTGCTGTATCCTGTGCTGTATAGAGAACTGACGGGTCGGCTGTGCCGATGTTTACCGCTGACGTAACTGAAGCTGATGTTGTCCAGGTATCTTCCCAGCTGAGCGTACCGTTGTAGCCATAGCCGTTTGCGCCGTCGCCATCATCGCCGTCAGGACGAACAACCTTCTCGCCGCAGTCCATAAATACACAGTTGCGGTACTGCATTCTTGCGTTGTCACGCCATACGGTTGCGCCATCACCGTCAACGGGCTGGCCTACTACCGTAAAGTTGCAAATTGCGCCTGTTGTTACGGGCTGTGCGTCTGAATCTTCCGCGCCATCGGTCTCGAAGCAGTTGTCTCCAACACCCGAACCCTGTGAAGCGTCTTTTGAGTGGCCCTGAACAATAAGTCCAAACTGTGCCTTGCCGCGCCAGCCTTCATCTATATCGAAGCTGTCATCACCGACGTTCCAGATGTTGACATACTTCATGCAGACTGTTCCGCCCCAGATCTCTATGCCGTCATCAACATTATTCATAATTTCAATGTGGTTGATGTCGGTCTCGCGGCCGATAGCACCGAGTGAGAGGCCGTTGAGCTCATTTGCAAGGCCGATAACCTTACCGCCGTAGCGGATTGAGAGGAAGCTGATAGAACCGCTGTCGTCGTTGTCATCCGCGCCGCCGTACATTACCTTCTGGTCGCCGGCGTATTCAGCTGTTAATCCTTCCATCTGCTTTTCGTTAAGGCCGGTGGGCTCCTTTGTGTTATCACCAACCTGAACGCCACCGTAGTGTGAGGCACTGATAAGAGCGTTACCCATAATTGTGAGGTTGCCCCACTCATTACAGCCTTCGTGCCATTCAGTGAGTGTGTCTTCAGTGGAAGTCATGATAACAGGAGCGTCTTCCGTACCGTTAACGTAGATCTTCGCGCCGCGGCATACCGCCAGCGAACCGCCGAGACCGGCTGTGCTCTGCACAAGAGTACCGGCATCAATTGTGAGCGATGCGCCCGGAAGTATATAAACCTGATTCTGGAGGTTGTAGATGTGGTCAGCTGTCCAGACAGTGTCAACATCGATGTTGTCGGTAATGAGAACTTCAGTTGTAGTGGTCATACCGTATGCGGAAGCGGCTGTCCAGCCTTCAAGCCAGTTTTCGTCAGCGCTGAAGCCGCCGATGTAAGAAGCAGCAGCGAAAAAGCTGTCGCCTGTTCTTGCAGGAGTCGCAGTGGCCGCAACTGCTCTCGGGCGCGGATCAATGAATGTTACAGGCTGCATCGTTTTGCCGCCCCTGGTAACATTCGCGCCGCGTGTAATCGTTGTGATGGGGCTTGAGACCGCCATTACGTTAGTCATTTCAGGGTTGAATACGCCACGAAGACCTGCCTCTGCATAGTCCTTGTTGTTGTAGAATACGCAGTTTCTGATTTCAGCCAGATAGCCTGCTGTATCCTGCGCTGTATAGAGAACTGACGGGTCGGCTGTGCCGATGTTTACCGCTGACGTAACTGAAGCTGATGTTGTCCAGGTATCTTCCCAGCTGAGCGTACCGTTGTAGCCATAGCCGTTTGCGCCGTCGCCATCATCGCCGTCAGGACGAACAACCTTCTCGCCGCAGTCCATAAATACACAGTTGCGGTACTGCATTCTTGCGTTGTCACGCCATACGGTTGCGCCATCACCGTCAACGGGCTGGCCTACTACCGTAAAGTTGCAAATTGCGCCTGTTGTTACGGGCTGTGCGTCTGAATCTTCCGCGCCATCGGTCTCGAAGCAGTTGTCTCCAACACCCGAACCCTGTGAAGCGTCTTTTGAGTGGCCCTGAACAATAAGTCCAAACTGTGCCTTGCCGCGCCAGCCTTCATCTATATCGAAGCTGTCATCACCGACGTTCCAGATGTTGACATACTTCATGCAGACTGTTCCGCCCCAGATCTCTATGCCGTCATCAACATTATTCATAATTTCAATGTGGTTGATGTCGGTCTCGCGGCCGATAGCACCGAGTGAGAGGCCGTTGAGCTCATTTGCAAGGCCGATAACCTTACCGCCGTAGCGGATTGAGAGGAAGCTGATAGAACCGCTGTCGTCGTTGTCATCCGCGCCGCCGTACATTACCTTCTGGTCGCCGGCGTATTCAGCTGTTAATCCTTCCATCTGCTTTTCGTTAAGGCCGGTGGGCTCCTTTGTGTTATCACCAACCTGAACGCCACCGTAGTGTGAGGCACTGATAAGAGCGTTACCCATAATTGTGAGGTTGCCCCACTCATTACAGCCTTCGTGCCAGCTCTGAAGGTCGTCAGCGTATGAAGTCATGATAACTGGAGCGTCTTTTGTTCCGTTAACATAGATCTTCGCGCCGCGACATACCGCCAGTGAGCCGCCCTCTTCCACTTCCGATCCGCTCTGAATGAGCGTGCCTGCCTCGATTGTAAGCGAGGCGCCGGGCTCAACATAGATTTGCTGAGTGAGGTTGTAAACATTGTCGCTTGTCCAGACCGTGTCTGTCGTAATATTCGACGACACCGCCACGTCAGCCGCAAAAGCGGTTGTTACGCCGGCCAGCAAGGCCAGGGCAACGAATGTGATTCGCTTCAGGTCCATAATACATTTCCTTTTGAAAAACAAAAAAATAAAGCTTCAATACTGTACTGTGCACAGGCAATCCGTCCTGTAAACTCGACATATATTAAAACTCGAACCTGTTTGCGTTTCGTTGGCGGATTATATTAAATATGCTAAAAAGAAATGAAAAAACGATTAGGGCCCGCGGGCGAATCCGGAAAGAAATCTAAACTCGAAGTGTGTGATAAAACGAAAAAAGCCGCTCCCTGCATTTACTGCAAAAAGCGGCTCAGTAGCCCCAAGGAGAATCGAACTCCTGTTTTCAGGATGAAAACCTGATGTCCTAGTCCACTAGACGATGGGGCCGTCTGCCTCGCCATAATCAGGCGAGAAACGGTATGGTATGGAAATGCACTTTGAATGCAACCTTTTTTTAGGCAAATTTGGTTTTGGCGAACAGATTTCAAATAAAAAACGCTTCGATTGAAACCACGATTATCGCGTGGCGTTCAAGCAGGCACAAATGTAAAAATGCAATCGCAGAGAAAGGCTGAGGTAATATAAACCGGATTTTTAGATAAACCGGCGTTTTGCAGGGTGAGCATTTGTGCGGAGGTTTCGGGCAAGATCAATATGAAAAGGCCGGCGGGGTTTATAATCCGTCGGCCTTATTTTTTGTTGCTGTCAGCGACTCTGTCGTTGATTATCTCATAAAGAGCATTTCAGCGTAAGTCGGCAGGGGCCAGATGTCCGCATCGACTATAGCTTCGAGGCTGTCAGCCGCGGCGCGAACACTCGCCATTGCGGGCATAACAACATCTCTGTAGCACTTCGCCTTAGCCGCGGCATCTTCGATACTCTGGCCTTCGTCGATAGCGGCCTCGAGGCAGTCGATGGAAGCAGAGAGCTCGGTCGTAAGGTCGTTGACCTTTAAAAGAAGGGCCTTCTGGGAAACAGGAGCTATCCCTGCCGCCTCGATAGCACCTGCCGCAGCTGCCACCTCACCCGCAAAGCAAATTGCCGCAGGGAAGAGCTCGCGCTTTGCGATGTCAAGAGCCGCAAGAGCCTCTATGTTGACCTGAGCGGCGTACTGCTCGTAGAGAATTTCCTGGCGGGCATTCAGCTCAGCCGCGCCGAGAACACCGAACTTCTTGAATACTGTGATGTTCCTCTCAATGCTGAGGCACGCAAGGGCATCAACGGTGTCCTTGAGATTCGGAAGGCCACGCTTTGCAGCCTCGGCGTGCCATTCGGCAGAGTAGTTATCTCCATTGAACACAACCTTTTCGTGCTCAATAGCAAGCTTCTGGAGAAGCTTCTGCACCCTGGCATAGAGTGAATCGGCGCTGCAACCTTCAAGTTCGTCAGCAATTTCGGAGAGTACATCTGCCGTGATTGTGTTAAGAACGAAGTTCGGGCCGGCAAGAGACATTGAAGAACCTGCCATGCGGAACTCGAACCTGTTGCCGGTAAAGGCGAACGGGGATGTTCTGTTACGGTCTGTGCAGTCTTTGGGGAGCTTGGGAAGGGTAGAAACGCCGAGAACCAGCTCGCCCCTCTGCTTCGAGGAGCTCACGCCGCCATTCTTGACCTGCTCAAGGATATCCATGAGCTGCTCACCGAGGAATACAGAGATAATCGCCGGAGGAGCTTCATGGCCACCGAGACGGTGGTCGTTGCTCGCGCAGGCTACTGATGTCCTGAGCAAGTCAGAGTACTTATCAACCGCGCGAAGAATCGCGAAGAGGAATACGAGGAACTGCACATTGTCGTGCGGGTTGTCGCCGGGGTTGAGCAGATTGATGCCGTCATCGGTGCTGAGAGACCAGTTGTTGTGCTTGCCGGAACCGTTTACACCTGCGAAGGGTTTCTCGTGAAGCAAGCAGACAAAACCATGCTGAAGAGCAACCTTGCGGAGCGTTTCCATTGTGAGCTGGTTGTGGTCAACAGCAACATTTACAGAAGCGAATACCGGAGCCACTTCGTACTGCGCCGGCGCAACTTCGTTATGCTGGGTCTTGGCGGTAATGCCAAGCTTCCAAAGCTCGTTGTTGAGGTCTGCCATAAAAGAGGCAACTCTTGTCTCAATCTGGCCGAAGTAGTGGTCGCTGAGTTCCTGGCCCTTTGCAGGTGCCTGGCCGAAAAGTGTTCTGCCGGCAAGCCTGATGTCGAGGCGCCTGTCAACAAACGCCTTGTCAACGAGGAAGTATTCCTGCTCGCCGCCGAGCGTAGCTATTACCTTATTGCTTGTTGTGTTGCCCAGAGCCCTGAGAACCCTGATGGCCTGCTTGCTTATAACTTCCATAGAACGAAGAAGCGGGGTCTTCTTGTCGAGCACTTCGCCTGTGTAGGAGATAAACGCACTCGGAATAAAGAGGGTTGTGGCTTTCCCGTCCTTCTTTACGAATACAGGGCTTGTGCAGTCCCATGCGGTGTAGCCGCGGGCTTCAAACGTGGCGCGGAGGCCGCCGCTCGGAAAAGAGGACGCGTCCGGCTCGCCCTGTGTGAGCTCTTTGCCGCTGAATTCCATAATGATGCGGCCGTCAGCGGTCGGCGAGATAAATGAATCATGCTTCTCTGCCGTAGTACCGGTCATCGGCTGGAACCAGTGACAGTAATGTGTTGCGCCGAGCTCGACAGCCCAGTCCTTGATGCAACTCGCGATAACATCCGCGGTCTGAAGATCGAGAGGTTCGCCTTGTTCGGCTGTCTGCTTGAACGCCTTGTACACAGTCTTAGGAAGACGAGCGCGCATTACGGCGTCGTTAAAGACGTATGATCCAAACAGTTCGCTGAGAGGCTTAGTAACTTCACCCATTTTGTTTTGCTCCGTTATTTGAAAACATTTTTGATTATTTCACGATTTGCCCATATACTTGCAATCGCCGTGCCAACAAAGGCCAATTACTGACCATTTTGTAGTTACCCGGCCCCTGCAAGCATTAAACACAGCCGTGAAACGCATTATACATTCGTAGATGTCAACTTCAAAGATAATTTTTTTGAATACCCGCAGATAATGCTGTACACATTCGTGTATTTTTAAAATAGAGCATACATTTTTGTATTTACACACACCTACCCCCTTGCGCTCGGCACATTATTAGCTATATTGACTCAAAACAATAC
This sequence comes from Phycisphaerae bacterium, assembly GCA_050251615.1. Lineage (GTDB taxonomy): Bacteria > Planctomycetota > Phycisphaerae > Sedimentisphaerales > Sedimentisphaeraceae > Sedimentisphaera. The sequence continues at coordinate 8,334 of JBFWMM010000025.1, read as the reverse complement.
AAGTTCGTCGATACGAGCGCGCAACAAGACAAATTAGTCAGTAGCAAAAAAAGGGAACAAGGTTATGTCAAAGCAACAGATTCGAGAAACTGAGCTTCTCAGCCGCATAGCGAGAGCACTTGCCGAATCCCTCGTACTGAATCAGACGCTTAAAAGGGTGCTTGAAGCACTCGAAGTCCACATGGGGCTGCTTAAAGGCACAATCAACCTGCTCGATCTCGATAGCGAAACTATCAAAATAGCCGTTGCCCACAACATTGATGAATCTGTTCAGAAGCAGATTGAGTATAAGGAGGGCGAAGGCATCACGGGCATGGTGTTCCAGACGGGCGAGGCGCAGATCGTGCCGGACATCGAAAAAGACACCAGATTTCTCGGCAAGGCCGGCGAGAGAAAGCCGAGCCCCGGCAAAAAGATGGCATTTATCTGCGTGCCTATCAAGGTTGAGGGCGAAACAGCCGGCGCTTTGAGCGTGAGCAAGGAGACGAGCGGTGCAGAAAACCTCCAGAATGATGCTCGCCTGCTGACGGTTGTCGCGACGATGGTCGGTCAGGCTGTCAAGATCAACAGCCTCTACACGAGTGAAAAAAACAACTGGCAGGAAGAAAATCGCAAACTGCGCCAGCAGCTGAAAACTCGCTTTGATGTACAGAATATGATCGGCACAAGCAACGCGATGCAGGAAGTGTTCGGGCTTGTGGAGCAGGTGGCGCAGAGCAACGCGACGGTTATGATTCGCGGCGAGAGCGGAACGGGTAAAGACCTTATCGCGCACGCAATCCACTATAACAGCCTGCGAAGCGATAAGCCGTTTATAAAAATCAACTGCACCGCACTCCCCGAAGCGCTTCTTGAAAGCGAGCTTTTCGGCCATGAAAAAGGTGCGTTTACAGGCGCTATTGACAGAAAGATGGGCAGATTTGAGCGCGCCAACGGCGGTACAATTTTTCTTGACGAAATCGGAGATTTTTCCATCAATTTGCAGGTAAAGCTGTTGCGCGCCATACAGTTCAAGGAATTCGAGCGTGTCGGCGGAACGGAAACGATTAAAACGAACGTGCGAATTGTAGTTGCGACGAACCGCAATCTCGAACAGGACATCAAAGACGGTGTGTTCCGCGAAGACCTCTACTACCGAATCAACGTATTCCCGATCTTCCTGCCGCCGCTGAGAGACCGTAAAGACGATATTATGCTTCTCGCTGACTACTTCCTCGAAAAGTACAGCATAGAAAACGGCAAAAAGATTAGTAGAATATCAACACCCGCAATCAATATGCTCACCTGCTATCACTGGCCCGGTAACATTCGTGAGCTTGAAAACTGCATTGAGAGAGCCGTACTGCTCTGCAACGATGATGTAATCAGGAGCGAACACCTGCCCCCATCGCTTCAGATTGAGGGTGCGCAACGCAACACCGCAGGGCGCACGCTTCCGGAGATGGTGGAAAATCTTGAACGTGAAATGATTGTCGATGCCCTGAAAAAGAACAAGGGGCAGCAACGCAAGGCCGCCCAGCTGCTCGGTCTCACAGAGCGCATGATGGGGTATAAAATAAAGAAGTACAATATCTATCCCAAGCAGCTTGTCTGATAATTACAGCGATTACACAAAATGCGGCCACATTGCTTACGCAATAGCCCCGTGCGCAGCGCGAGGTTCCGTAGCGAGGCTGTTAAGGGAGCGCAATTTGAGAAGTGCCGGTTTAATTACTCCCGCGTCCCCTTTAAATTGGCTTTAACGAATACCGGCTCCCCTGCCTTGCGCTGAATGAAGTAAATCCGTCTGCGTAAGCCGCCTTGACAGCCCCTGCGCCATTTTCTTCAACCTCATACTGGCCTCTAAGAACGCAGCGGTTTTGCACGGTTGCAAGAATCTCCGCCGCTGAGAGCTTTCCGCCCTGCCACTGCATATTCAGCTCAAAGCCGCCCTCCGCACGCAGCCCGTAAACGCTTCCCTCGCTCCAGGCCACAGGCAGAGCGGGAAGCAGATGCAGGTATCCGAGATGGCTTTGCAACAGCATCTCGCACATACCCGCAGTCGCGCCGAAATTGCCGTCAATCTGAAACGGCGGATGCGCATCAAACAGATTCTCGTACACCCCTCCGCCATCGGTCATATCAAGTTTGGTTGCGGAAGTAAGCTGCAAGGCGCTGCGAAGAAGTTTATGCGCCCTCTCGCCATCGAGAAGCCTGGCCCAGAGGCATATCTTCCAAGCCCTGCTCCAGCCGGTGGCTCCGTCTCCGCGCGAATTAAGCACAGCCTCAGCGGCTGCGGCATAAGTTTCGTCGAGCAAAGGCGAAACCGCTCTGCCTGGATACAAAGCTATAAGATGCGAGAGGTGCCTGTGTTGATCGCCGGGAGTATTATCCGTAACCTTCCACTCCCTCAGCTCGCCATTTTCAGCTATATGCAGGCCCGTATCGAGCTTGCCGAGCTTAGCGGTTAGATCTGAGCTGAAATCATCCTTTATCGAGAGCGTTTTGCAGGCCTCTGCGGTGTTACTGAACAGTTCCGTTATAAGCTGCTGCGCGTAAGGGACACCATCTTCCCATGGTCCATGCTCGGGAGACCACTCATTCGGCGCCACAAGCTGCCCTGCCTCGTTCTCAACAAGCCTGTCGAACCAGAATTCGCAGGCGCTCTTCATCACGGGATAGGCTTTATCGCGCAGGTAATCTTTATTGAGCGTATAAACATAATGCTGCCACAAATCCATGCAGTACCAGGCGTTTGCCGGCCGGTTCCAGTTCCAGTCGGAGTAGCCGAAGATGTTGTTTTGAGTTTTGAGCGTCCAGCCGCGGCAATCGAGAGCCGAGGCCATATTGCTCCATGAATCGTGCTTCAATGCCTCATTAAAGGCATAATCGAGAAATGGCTCGTGGCACTCGGATAGATTTGCCGGCTCGGCGGGCCAGTAGTTCATCTGCACGTTTATATTCGAGTGCAGGTCGCACTGCCATGCGGGGTTGTTTGAATTATTCCAGAGCCCTTGCAGATTTGACGGTAGCGCCATACCGCGCGAAGATGAGATCATCAGGTAGCGGCCATATTGAAAATACAATTCCTCAAGAGCGGTTGTACTGCTACCGGCATTATAGGAGGCAAGCAGCTCATCTGTCGGGATTTCGGGCTTGTCGGCGCCGAGGTCGAGCGAAAGGCGTCCGAACAGCGCACGGTAGTCTGCGATATGAGAAGCCATAAGCATCACGTAAGGCTTCGCCGCGGCAGCTGATACGGTAGCCGCAACGCGCTCGGCCAGTGGCGTGCCGAATTTGTCGAGATACCCACGCGCGGCAGGGTCGTAATCTGTTCCGCCGGCGAGAATGATGGTGGCTGAATTTGCATTATCAACGATGATGCGCCCGCCGCTTGAGCTCACCGCGCCGCCCTCTGTTACAACCTTGAGCCGCGCACGGTATGAGATGAGTGTGAGCTTGCCGGAGATTGTCAAAGCGCCATTGCCCGATTCAAACTCACCAGCATGGGCATCTTCCATCGCGACAGAAAAATTTACGGCGCCGGTTACGGAAGCCGAAAAACGCATCACAATCACATCGTCCGGAAAGCTGGCAAAATACTCTCTTCGGTATTCGACAGAATCCGCCGTATATTGCACACGCGCTATACCGTTTTCAAGGTCGAGCTCGCGCCTGTAATTGCTTACCTCGGAAACGTTCGGGAAAGCTATATAGATATCGCCGAAGTTCTGGTATGCGCCGCGCTCGGTTTGGCTGCCGGCCCAGAGCGATTTATCGTTGAACTGAATATGTTCGCGTTGCACTGCGCCGAAAATCATAGCCCCGAAGCACCCGTTACCGATGGGCAGAGCGGATGTCATCCAGTTTTCAGTGGGGCTTCTGTACCACAAGGCAAGCTTCTGCGCCGGCGCGGGAGCCTCTCCGCTGAATATTATCTCTGCAAACAGCTCACTCGCCGATGCGAGAGCCGCAACTATCAAAACCACACTAATTAAGCAACACCGAGACTTCATAACGCAAACCCTTTCTGCATTTGAACATTATCGAGAAATCTTCTGCGTTCAATATACCGACAGGCACGCTTGAGTCAATTTATTACCGAACCATTACCACCTTTTTCAGGCGAATATCGGCGCTTGAAGCACCAAGCTGAATCTCAAACTCACCCGGCTCAACGGCATAGGCCTGTTTGAGCGGGTCGTAATAACGCATATCCTCAATGGGAGTAAGCTCGAAAGTAACGCGTTTTTTCTCTCCTGCCTCCAGGCTGATGCGCTTGAATTCTCGCAACTGTTTCACGGGCATAGCAATATCGGATTCCGGATCGCTCACGTACAACTGAACAACTTCATCGCCGGCGAGCTTGCCGGTATTCTTCACGTCCACGTTAACGGTAAGGGTTTCGTTGTCTTTGAGCAACTGCCTGCTGAGCTTCATATTCGAGTAGGTGAAGTGGGTGTAGCTGAGCCCGTATCCGAAGGGATAGGCGGCACGGCCTTGATAGTAGCGGTATGTGAGGCCTTTGCCGGCGCTTAGATGATAGTCCTCGAAGTCGCCGAGCTCATCGGTGCTTTCATAGAACGTAACGGGAAGCCTGCCGGCGGGGTTGTACTCGCCTGAAATGACATCCGCAACGGCATTGCCGCCCCTCTGCCCCGGGTACCAACCCACGAGCAAAGCGTTCGAGACATCATCAGTATCTTCAAACGCGATGCAGCTGCCTGTCAGCATAACGCTTACCAGAGGCGTGCCCGTCTCTGCAAGGCAGCGAATTACATCTTCCTGAATCTCCGGCAGCTCGATGAGGGTCCTGTCGCCGCCTTTGAAGCCCTCTGCGTTTACTCTCATCTCCTCGCCCTCAAGATCCGGCGAGAGCCCGCCGACAAACACAACCGCATCCGCAGCCTTGACCGCCGCAAGAACCTCACCGCTGAGCTCAAACTTCTCTCTCTTACCTTCCGGCGCAGGCAAACGCCATGCAAGCCGCACGGAAGCATCCCTGTCGCCCTCGAAGTATTCCACGATAAGCTCGTTCTGCGAGCCGGCCGCAAGCTCAACCTCCGCAACAACATCATACGCCGCGTGGACTGTCCAGTCTTCTATGAGCGTCTTGCCGTTGAGTTTCAGGCGGCAGCCGTCATCGCTCGTTATGCCGAGGATATACTTGCCGCTCACGGGTGCGCGGAGCGAGCCGCTCCAGCGGATTGAGAAATTGTCCTGCACTTCTTCGCCGAGCGCTTCGGGATTCTCGCGCTTAAAGTTATAATCTATTGAGGTTTCAATGCGCCTTGCAAGCGGGTCGCCGGCAAGCTCTGTTCCGGCGAAATACTCCGCCGTAAAACCTTTCACGGTATTTCCGTCAGCGTCTTTTGTCGTAACGTATTCATCTGAAACAACGGGATATGTGCTTAACATCGTCTCGCTGTCCACAAGCGGACACACAGCGTTGTAGTAAATTTCCGCGCCGGTGAATGCCGCTTTGATGCCGTCCAGAATTGTAACGGGATTGCTCGCATCGCCGTTGTAGTTGCCGCGCAGAGCCACGAGAGAATCTGCGTTGGGCCCGAGAACCGCAATCCGCCTGACGCTTTTCTTATCGAGCGGCAGGAGGCCGTCATTCTTCATCAAAACAATACTCTCCCGCGCTACCCGCAATGCGACATCGCTCTGCTCGGGCTTGTCATAAGCATCTGCCGGTATCTGCGCGTAGGGAACCATCTCCTGCGGGTCGAACATGCCGAGCTTCATCTTCGCGAGAATCAGGCGGTACAAAGCGAGATCTATCTCCGCTTCGTCGATATGCCCCTGCCTCACGGCGCTGAGCAAATAACTCTGGTACACGCCGCCGCAGTTGAGGTCGCAGCCGTGCCGCACGCCGACAGCCGCGGCTTCTTCGCCGGTATTTACTATCTTATGGTTGCGGTATATATCGCTGATTGCGCCGCAGTCCGAGACAACATACCCCTCGAAGCCCCACTTCTGACGCAGGATATTCTGCAGGAGTTTCCAGCTTCCCGAGCCGCTCGCGCCGTCAATGCGGTTGTACGCCCCCATCACCGAATACACCTTGCCCTCTGTTACAAGAGCCTCAAACGCGGGCATATATGTCTCCCAGAAATCGCGAACAGACGGCACGGCGTTGAAATGGTGCCGAAGTGGTTCGGGGCCGCTGTGAACGGCGAAATGCTTGGCGGTTGCAACGAGCTTGAGATACTTCTCATCATCGCCCTGCAAGCCTTTGACAAACTCCACGCCCATCCGGCCGGTCAGGTACGGGTCTTCGCCGTAGGTTTCCTGGCCCCTGCCCCAGCGCGGGTCGCGGAAGATGTTGATATTGGGAGACCAGTACGTGAGGCCTTTGTAGCGGCCGTAGTCGCCCTGTTCTGAATAATAGCGGTACTTCGCGCGCGCCTCGTCGCTTATCACACAAGCCAGCTCGTGCATCAGTTCAGTGTTGAATGTTGCGGCAATGCCAACCGCCTGCGGGAAAACAGTCGCATAGCCGGCCCTTGCCACGCCATGCAGGCACTCGTTCCACCAGTCGTACGGTGCTATTCCAAGCCTCTCAATGCCCGGAGCAGCATTGCCGAGCTGGGAAATTTTCTCTTCAAGTGTCATCCGTTCGAGCAGGTCAACAGACCTGTCCTCAAAGCTGAGGGATGTGTCTTTGTATGCGGGAAGATTTTCTGCCTGCACAGCCATTGCGGCAAGCCCGAGGAAAACAATTACAAAACGCTTCATCTTAAAGTCTCCGTTATGCTGAAACAATAACCGCCGCAGCGGCATTAAACACTCATACCGCTATTATATGGGTTTGCCCCCGATACTTATAACCATTTTGCGCCTATCAGTAACCATTTTACGAATATAAACGAAAGTCCCTTGCTATTCTCCTGCATTATTCTAAAATTCCTCGCCTTGGAATCCGCGTTATGTAAGCGCGGGCTACTGCGTTTCGCGGCGTCGTTGCGAAACGCATTTTATTTTCTCACGGTTGCATGGGTAGAGCCGGCAACCGCGCCAATGTATTGCTCTACGAGGTTAATACAGGCAGATGCTGAAACCAAAACTCATTGACACACTTCACGATTATTCATTAACTCAGTTTCGCGGAGACCTCATAGCGGGCATCGTCGTGGGGATTGTGGCTCTGCCTCTCGCGCTCGCTTTTGCGATAGCATCGGGAGTAACGCCGGAAAAAGGACTCATTACCGCCGTCATCGCCGGCTTTATAATCTCCGCGCTCGGCGGAAGCAGCGTCCAGATCGGCGGCCCGACAGGCGCGTTCGTCGTCATTGTGTACGGCATCGTACATGAGTACGGCATCCAGGGGCTCACCATCGCAACGATTATGGCAGGTCTTTTTCTCGTACTCTTCGGGCTTATCAGGCTCGGGTCGGTAATAAAGCTGATTCCCTACCCCGTTATCATCGGCTTCACCTCGGGGATTGCCGTCATCATCTTCTCCTCCCAGATCAACGATCTGCTCGGCCTCGGCCTCACAAATATCCCGGTAGAGTTCTTAGATAAATGGCATCTCTACCTCTCCAGCCTCTCCAACATAAACCTCCCCTCCGCGGCGCTTGCTGCGGCAACTATCGCCATAATACTCGGATTCTCCAAATGGAACAGAAGCATACCCGGCTCTTTCATCGCAATTGTACTCACAACGCTCGCTGCCTGTCTTTTGAAGATGCCCGTAGAGACAATAGGCGACAGGTTCGGCGAGATCGGCGGCGCTTCGTTTGCGTTTGAAGTGCCGAAGTTCAGCTTTGAGGCAGTAACAGGGCTTATTCGCCCCGCCCTTACCATAGCGATTCTTGCGGCAATAGAATCACTGCTCTCGGCCGTTGTCGCAGACGGCATGACAGGCGGCAAACACCGCTCCAATATGGAGCTGATAGCGCAGGGCGTGGCGAATATAGTTACGCCGCTGTTCGGAGGCATCCCCGCAACGGGAGCAATCGCCCGCACCGCGACAAACATACACAATGGCGGACGTACTCCGGTAGCGGGAATCATACATGCCGCCGTACTTTTCTGCCTGCTGTTCTTTTTTGGAAAGTATGCATCCCTCATCCCCTTTGCTACTCTCGCAGGCATACTCGCTGTAATATCGTACAGGATGGCCGAATGTCATTCGTTTATACAGTTGCTGAAAAGCCCGAAATGCGATGTGGCCGTCTTGCTGAGCGTATTCCTGCTGACGGTAATTTTCGACCTGACAATAGCAATAGAATTCGGCCTCGTTCTGGCCGCAATGCTGCTCATCAAGCGGCTTGCTGAAGCGGACGTTGTCAATGAGATTCAGGGCGTGTACATAGACGAAGAAGAGCGCGACGACCCCGACGC
>JBFWMM010000024.1:0-40524 GCA_050251615.1 Phycisphaerae bacterium | reverse complement strand
GCTTTTTTCGTTGATGAAAGGGATGAGAACCCCGTTGATGCGAAGCAGCAACCGCGGGGGTTTGACACCGAGCGAAGCGAGGAGCCGCGAAGGGCGAAGCCTGAGTGAATCCCTCATCCTCCGCTATTAAAAAGCGAGTACCATTTATTACGGGGGCTCGCTTTTTTCGTTGATGAAAGGGATGAGAACCCCGTTGATGCGAAGCAGCAACCGCGGGGGTTTGACACCGAGCGAAGCGAGGAGCCGCGAAGGGCGAAGCCCGAGTGAATCCCTCATCCTCCGCTATTAAAAAGCGAGTGCCATTTATTACGGGTGCTCGCTTTTTTCGTTGATGAAAGGGATGAGCTTCAAATATTCCAGTCTCTGACAACCATTCCGTTGCCGCCTCGCTCCAGACAAAATGCATGTTTTGGGCGCAGTTTGCGAAGCTCAACGAGATGAGAATCATTCAGGATTTTCTCTATCTGGCGATTATGAATATGCGGATTACCGAACGCGAACTTGCCGGTATCAAACCCTACGAAAACAATCCCCGTCTCAATTACAACGAAGTCGAAGCGGTGGCTGACCGGTAAAAGATATTTGAATATGAACGTGGAATATGAGGACGAATCGCTATCCGACATTTCAGGCAAAAAAGAATTTTACAGAAAAGGTTTTGCATGATCAAAAAAAAGACTTATGACTAAAACCAATGCGCCAAAGTTATAGAAAGTCATAAAAAGTTATAGAAATAACGCTCATGGCTGCAAGAAGCCGTTTTTTTAAGTTATAGAAATCAGCTTTGAAGCTTAATTTCAAAAGACAACACCTCACTCAGGTTGCCAAGGCGGTTACATGATGCCCTGACCGGCTCACGCGGAAAGATAATTAACAGCCGGAGTTTTTTCGTGCGCGGCTCTTGTCGATACGCAGTGGAGCGATATAATTAGCTCTTCGTTTTTATTTACTTGAAACCCATGCAGAAAAGCAAAGACTATTCACAGCCCGTTGCGATGATCGCCTTTACACTGATGTGTATCGGCGTGGTGATGGTGTATTCCGCGCAGGCGAGCTACGACTTCGTCTTTTCGTGGTATCGCATCCTGCTTTACGTCGCGGCTGTCGCAGTTACGTTGCTGACAAGCCTCGTGCCGTACAGGTGGCTGAGCGTCCCGAACGCAACGCTCATCCGCGAGGAAGCGGCGCGCGGCAGCACAAAATTCACCGGCTGTCTGCGTGCAATTGCCAGTGCTACCCTGTTGCCGGCGTTTATGTTGCTCACATTCGCGCTTCTGGCGCTCATCCTTGCCGGCTTCGGCGAACGCGTGAACAACTCCGTACGCTGGATAAAAGTGGGGCCGGTGCAGTTTCAGCCGAGCGAGATGGCGAAATACTGCGTGATTTTTTACGTGAGCTGGTTTGTCGTGAGCAAGGGCGATATGATCCAGGCCTGCGGCTTCAAAAACACGATGCGGAATATCAGCGCCCTTTTCCACGGCAAGTTTGGAGAAAACCTCGTGTTTGTCGCGAAATTATGCGCGTATATGTCGGTTCCGCTGGCTTATATCCTGCTTGTTATCATAAACGATTTCGGCACGGGCTTCTTCATCTTTATGCTGATGCTGATCATCCTGCTGCTGGGCCGGCTTCCGCTCTGGACGCTCGCCGGCAGTCTGCTCGCGGCGGCGCCGGTGATGGCTTTCTTCGTCTATGCGCGCCCGTACCGCTTGCGCCGAATTCTGGCGTTTCTCTCAAAATCGAGCGAATACAGCGACATAAACTACCAGCAGAATCAGTCTCTGATGGCCATATCAAGCGGCGGACTTTTCGGCAAGGGCATCGGAAGAGGCGTCTGCAAGTGGGGGTCTGTGCCCGAGGGCAAAACAGACTTCATCTTCTCTATTATCTGCGAAGAGTTCGGCGCAATCGGCGCGCTGGTTGTCGTGGGGCTGTTCACGGCGTTGCTCATATACGGAACGCGCATCTCCATGCGCTGCAAAGACCCGTTCGGCAAGCTGCTCGCCTTCGCGATAAGCGCTGGCATATCGATACAGGCGTTTATCAACATCCTCGTTGTCGTGAAGCTTATGCCCAACAAAGGCATACCGCTACCGTTTATCAGCGCCGGCGGAACGAGCCTGCTTATAGGCGCGGCCGGAATCGGCATACTGATGAACATTGCCCGCCAAAACGCATCAGAGCTGCCGGAGATAGAGCTTTGAGCCGCGCGGTATTCTTTGCAGGCGGCGGCTCAGGAGGCCATATATACCCGTATCTGGCCGTTGCCGAGGAGCTGCGCAAGATAAGCGATGCCGATCTGCACTGCTTTTGCAGCGAGAGGCAGGTTGACTCGCAGATACTCAGCTCACAGCATATCGACTTTTCCGCCCTGCCCGCGCAACCTCTGCGCGTGCGGCCGGCCTTTGTTACCGGCTTCGTAAAGAGCTTCATGGCCGTGCGCAGAGCAATAAAACGATACGACAAATGCGTTGTAGTAGGCTGCGGCGGGTACGTTTCGGGGCCTGCGATTCTCGCGGCCGGATTCTCCGGCGCGAAATCCGCATTTATCAACGTGGACATTGTGCCGGGAAAGGCAAACCGCCGCGCGGCGGGAATGTGCGACAAAATCTTCTTGCAGTTCGAGAAAACAAAGCAGCATTTTGCAGGTGCAAAAGCGGAGCTGATAACTACCGGCTGCCCTTTGCGCGGCCAATTCAGCGAACAAAACACTGCGCCGGATTTTCTCGACGAGACCAAAAAACTGCTTTTTGTAACGGGGGCATCTAACGGCGCGGAAAACATAAACAAGGCTCTCTGCCTGCTTGCCGGCGAGCTTGAGCAGTTTGGCGCGGATTGGGAAATTGTTGTCGTTTCGGGCAAAGGCAATGCGGAAGCTCTTGCAGAGACATTCAAAGGGCGTAGGATTAAGGTGCACATCCTCGAATACACCGACCAGATGGCTGCCCTGCTAAAGCGCGCTTCTCTCGTTATCGGCAGGAGCGGAGCGGGGAGCGTGGCCGAATACGAGGCCTGTGCGACGCCGGCGGTATGCGTGCCATATCCGTACCATAAAGATATGCACCAGAGGCTCCACGCGATGGAGCTTTGCGAAACGGGCCGCGCGCTGATAGCCGAGGACTGCCGCGAAGCGCTCGACAAGACGGCGGAGAATCTGCGCAACAGCGCCATCGCTCTGATGAAAGATGAGAGAGCGCTGGCCGAAATGAAAGAAAACTGTCTGCGTCTGCACCCTAAGCGATGCGCCGCAGAGACAATCGCCCGCATCATAGCGGAAATGCTCGGGTAGCAGGGGGCAATACTGCGCCTCGCTTGAAAAAACAGAAGAAGTTACAATAATGGCGAGTCCCGTCCGACGGCTTTTCTGCGGACGGTGAATTAACTGACAATCAACATTGGAGTTGTTTATGGACATACTGAAAACGATAACGGACCTCTCGCACGAATTCGGTTCGGAAAAATATGTACGCGGCGGAGGCGGAAACACCTCCTGCAAGGATGAAAACTCGCTTTGGGTCAAGCCGTCAGGCACGACGCTTGCCTCGCTCACCGAAAGCTCATTCGTTCAGATAGACAGGGCGAAGCTCTCGGCACTCTACAAAATCGAGCCGCCGGCAGACTCCTCGGGGCGCGAGGCGCTGGTTAAGAACATTATGCAGGAAGCTGTTGTGCCGGGGTCGGCGGGCAGGCCATCGGTAGAGGCGCCGCTTCACGACTCGCTCAATGCGACTTTCGTCGTACATACTCATCCGGCTCTCGTAAACGGCCTGACCTGCTCAAAAGACGGCGCAGCAGTATGCGGAAAGCTTTTTCCTGACGCGCTCTGGCTTGATTATATAGACCCAGGATACACGCTCTGCATGCGGGTGAGAGAGGAGATCGAACGCTATAAGACATCTCACGGCAATGAACCGAAGCTTATCTTCCTGAAAAATCATGGTCTGTTCGTTTCCGCTTGCGTGCCCGAAGAAATCGAAGAGCTTTACGGCAAAGTCATTTCCGCTCTCAAGGCGGAATACGATGCCGCAGGCATCAGCACATCTCTTGAGATTGCACCGGCTCCGGAAGCCGAAAAGCTCATGGAAGCTGAGAAGCTGATTAGAGAGGCGTTTGCCGACAGCGGCTTGTGCGTAACTGCAAGCGGTAGCTTTCAGTATGCCGAGGGACCAATATCACCGGACCATATCGTTTACTCGAAATCTTTTCCGTTTACCGGCAGGCCAAGCGCAGTTGGTATTGAATCATTCAAGTCAGAAAAAGGCTACCTGCCTCAGGTAGTAGCTTTTGATGGAATGGTATTCGGCGTTGCTTCAAACCCGAAAAGCGCTGCGCTTGCCCTTGAGCTCGCGCAAGACGGCGCGCTTGTGATGAAGCTTGCGGCCGCTTTCGGGGGCGTCGAATTCCTTGCAGAGAGCTCCAGAGAATTCATCGAGAACTGGGAAGTCGAATCCTACCGCAAAAAGCAAATGGAATAGCCCCCTTTTCAGTATGTCAGCCGGTTTACGCCCTCCCTGTGCAGGTTTATAAAGAAGTAGCGCAGTGCATCGATGTAATGGTCGTGGAGGCCGTCTTTTTCGGGCAACTCCTCGCGGGTGTTTTCGGGGTAGTGGTAGCATTCCATCGCTTCTATGAGATGCTTGCAGGACGGGTCTATAAAAAGCCTTGCGGTACCGTCGGCGCTGCGGAGGTGGGCGCGGATGAGCTCAAGCCCGTCGTTTATCCTGCTGGCCTTGCAGCGCACATTCACCCCCTCCCTGCGCAGGTCGTCTATGGCGCTTGTGCCCGTTGCGGCGGTACGTTGTTTGCCGGCAGGGTCGCAGAAGGTTGCCGTGATGCTTCGTTCGCCCCCGTGCGTGAGCCGCTTTACCTCCCGAGCGTTCTCCGCGCTGGTCTTATGCCTGGCGACATACTCCCGCAAGACATACACCTCCCCGCCTGAGCCAAGCTCAATCCACAGACAGACGAATGGATTCACGTAGCCGAAATCCAACGTGCGGTATTGCGCGCGGGATATGTCGGATGAGAGCTGGCGGATATGCGTGGCCGCGTCAAACTCTGCGAACACGCATTTTTCCATCAGCGGCCTCTTGCAGAGCACCTCGGCCTCCCAGCTCGCGCGGCTGCTTCGCTTGAACTGGCTTATAGCATCGTCTATGCGGTAATGGCCTCCGGCTTTGCGTGCGACGCCTCGGCAGTCTTCCGAGAGCGGGCAAGCCGAACAGCTGCGCTCACGGCAACGCTCGATTACATCCCACAGGTTCCAGCGGAACAACGGCATCGCCGCCGAGCTTGCCCTTGCGACAACATCGCGCATCAGCCCGTACGGCCGGTGCATCGTGCTGGCAAGCTCCATTGCGGCCGTGCGGCCATCTTCCGAGCGGGTAATGTACTGCGCCGCCTCGAACACATCACGGTCGAACATCTCAACTTCATCGCACCTGAGCTTGTGGATATGCCTCCCGCGCACATTCCTGCCCGATTGCGTGAGCACCTCTATCGAGCTACCGTTTATCAGGCGCAGGCACGTTTTAGTGGGACGGCCGCTCAGCATATCGGAAAAACTGCGCTCGATGAACGCGGTAACGTATTCATACATGCGGGAGGCCTGCTCCTGCGAGCCGGCGAGTATCCGCACATCACAACCCGGCCGAAGCACCATATCCAGCACGCTCGCCGCCGCTCCGAGCATTGTTTTGCCGCCGCCGCGATTCGCCCAGATGACGCAGTCTCCGCTCGGGCGCCCTGAAAGCTCGTTTGAACAGGCGTGCCAGAGATACGCGGCAGGCCCGCCGCTCGAAAAGCCCGCCGCCGGCAGCTCGAACCCGAAAAATGTCTTAACGTAGGCCCGAAGATGTTCGGGAGTTTCCGGTGCGTGAAGGCGCAACGCCTCCCGCACCGCCTCAATTGACGGCTTGTGTTTCATTCCATACTCCTTGACTTTTTTTCGCCGGAAATCATCCCCCGCGCGAACAGCTCGCACCGTGTTGTAAGGGCGCCATTCTCCACGCCCTTGTTGCTGATTATGCCTATTGCCTATTTCGAGCCGTAGGCTTCGAGCTGATTGATTCGGGCGCGATGCCGGCCGCCCTCGAATGCGGTGGCAAGGTAGATATCAAGCATCTCATAGACCTGCTCTATTGATACCATCCTCTGGCCAATGCTCATAACGTTTGCGTCGTTGTGCTGGCGTGAGAAGCGTGCGCTGCGGTTGTCCCAGCAGAGGGCGCAGCGTATGCCGTTGATCTTGTTGGCGGCTATCGCTTCTCCGTTGCCGCTACCGCCAAGTACAATCCCCCGCTCACACTTACCCGCCGCCACCGCGCGCACAGTGGGTATGATGAAGTCAACGTAGTTGCAGGACTCCTCCGAATGGGTACCAAAATCCACCATCTCATGGCCTTTGTCCGAGAGGTATTTGATAGCGAGCTGTTTGTACTTGTAGCCGGCGTGATCAGAGCCGATTGCGATCTTCATAACATTTCTCCGTTTGCGCGGCGGCCCCCGCCGCAGGCTTGAATATAACCTAATTCTAACATAACCGTAAGCGCGGAATTATACGAAATTCCGTGCGGTTGTTAATCAAAATTCCCCACATTGATTGATTGAAGGCGCGGTGAGCCTGAGCCCCCTACTCAGCCAGTATGCGCAGGATTCTCTCGGCCTTCTCCGCTTCTATCTCAAATGATGCCTCCTGCGGCGGTTTCTTCGAGCCGGCTTTGGCCTCCTCAAACCCGATAACGTCAAGGCAGGCTTTGCGTGCGGTTTCCTCCTTATCCGAGCGGGTCAGCTCGATGAGCGTCTTCGCGGCGGCCGGCTTGGAGCGTGTGATAAGCAACCGGCTGGAGAGGTTGGCAAGCTCTATCTGCTCCTCAATTGCAGTAGCGAATTCCGCATCCCGCAACCAGCCGGCGAATGTCTCGGGCTTTATTTTCATCCTCTCAAGAACGGCTTTTTCGCTTTGATTTCCCGCAAAAAGCTCCGCTATAAATCGCCGTTTGCGTGGTTCAAGCATCCCTGCGCCGCCTTTCGCCCGCTTTAAGGAGGTAGAAATAGGCAGGATTGCAGTGCAGTTTCTGCACGGCCGCCTCAAGCCTCTCCCCGCACGCTTTTATCTCACGCAGCCTGCCGTACGCGCCGAGCAGCGCGCCTGCGGCTCGGTAAATCTCCTCCTGCGCCTCTGCGGGCAGGAGGGGCGTTTTTGCGCGCCTCGCCTCGCAGCTCAGAGCAAACGGCAGCTCATACTTGCGCATAAGCCTTATGAGCCGCTTCTTCTGCCGGCTTTCGGGGCAGTCTGTCCTTGTGAAGCCCGCGCGCTCGAAGAGCCCGGCCCCCGCTTCCGATGCGCTCAGCGCCTCGATGCAACGCACATCCACGAAATTCGCGCTGTGCCTCAAAAACAGGCTTGCCAGCCCCAGCCCTCTGTATTCCGGCAGCAGAATCACCCTCGATACTATTCTGAACTGCTCGTTTATCCGCTTGAGCCTTTCGCTCCTGCCGCGGGGGAGATCTGTGAAGAGCCTGTTTCGCGCGGCGCAGTTTGCAGGTGGATATGAATACGTTATGACGCCCGCGTCCTCGCCCGCAATCCCCTTGAGCAGAAACACATTGCTCACAAACGCCGGCGTCTCGCGGCGGTAATGTAGCGTGGCAAACCTTTCGTAGTCTGCGAGGGTGCCGCGCGCGAACACCATATCCCGAAGCGTCGTACCTCTCGTGCTCATCT
Organism: Phycisphaerae bacterium; assembly: GCA_050251615.1. Taxonomy (GTDB): domain Bacteria; phylum Planctomycetota; class Phycisphaerae; order Sedimentisphaerales; family Sedimentisphaeraceae; genus Sedimentisphaera. Next base: position 32,801 of record JBFWMM010000024.1, on the reverse strand, counting down.
GCTCACCACCTCACGCAGGTAGTACCTGCCCAGCGCTACCGTCTTGCGCACACGGTAAACGGTGGTTTTGTTGCGCCGCGCAACTTCCTGAAGCGTGAGCCCGAGAAGGAAGTAGTCGCGTGCGACGGGCGATGCCTTACCGCGCAGCTTCAGGATTGTATATGCGCGTACGCGAGATGTGATTGAGCTGATTCGCCTGTGAACCTGACTGCGCGAGAGCCCCATTATCGCCGAGATGCTCGTTACAGGCGCGCGCCTGTCGAGGTACAGCTCAAGCAGAGCGCGCTCCGTGCGCGGCAGAAGCCTCGCCACCTTCAATGAATTCTCCGCCGCCTCGCGCAGCCTGTCCTGTTCTCTGTAATTCATTTCTCTCTCCTCCGTTGATATGAACAACAAATCTTCAAGCATTATATTTAATCAATCGCTTAAAGTAAAGAGAAAAATTAAGCATTTAGTAAAAACAAGGCACGGGGGGGGGAGGGGAATCGGAAGGTACGCGATAATAACATAATAGCTGTGTTTGAGCACAAAGCCTGCTCGCGTAGAGCGGAGGGGCACAAGCGCCCCGAAATTGTAGAGACGCAAAATCTTGCGTCTCATGCCGGTTACGAACGCATATTATCCGTGGCGACGCTTTAGATACACCTGCAAGACGGTAATATCCGCGGGTGTGATGCCGCCGACACGCCCTGCCTGGCCGAGATTGTCGGGACGCAGCTCGCTGAGCCTTTCCCTGGCTTCAAAGCGCAAATGCGGCACGGCGAAGTAATCGATGTCTGAGGGCAGTTTAATCTGTTCAAGATTGGTAAGGCTTTTTACGAGCTTCTCCTGTCTGTGCAGGTATCCTTCGTATTTGGCGTCTATCAGCACAGCCTGCAAGACCTCTTCGCGTGGGTCGAGCGAGGCGATAAAATCATCCTTGCGGATGTTTTCAAGCAACGGATTGTTTGGCCTCTGGAGCGCATTCCACAGGGAAATGCCGCCGCGCCTTGTATCGCGCAGGTACTTCTCAATGGCGTTAATCTGCTCCATCTTCGCCGTGAACCGCGCCCACCTCTCCTCGCATACCGTCCCAAGCTCTCTGCCGAGCGGCGTAAGGCGGCGGTCCGCGTTGTCCGCGCGCAGAGAGAGCCTGTATTCGGCGCGCGAGGTAAACATTCTGTACGGCTCGGTGATTTCCTTCGTGAGCAAATCATCCACCATCACCCCGATATACGCCTGATTACGGCCCAGAATGAAGCTGTCCTGCCCGCGTGCCTTGCGCGCGGCGTTTATGCCGGCATATATCCCCTGCGCGGCGGCCTCTTCGTAGCCGCTTGTTCCGCAGACCTGCCCTGCGAGAAAGAGACCTGCAATCTTTTTCGTCTCGAAGTTTATCTTGAGCTGCGTGGCGGGGCAGTAGTCGTATTCAATCGCATAGGCATAATGCACAATCTTCGCGTTTTCGAGGCCGGCAATCCCCTTTATCATCGCTTCCTGAACGTCTTTTGGCACAGATGTACTGATGCCGTTTGGATAGATTGTGTTGCCGTCGGCGGTTTCGGGTTCGAGGAATATCTGATGCGCTTCGATGTCGGGAAAGCGGTATATCTTTGTCTCGATGCTCGGGCAGTATCGTGGGCCTGTCGAAACGATCTGCCCCGAGTAGAGCGGCGCGCGGTCTATGTTGTCCCTGAGCAGCTGATGCACCTGCGGGTTTGTGTATGTTATCCAGCAGCTGTGCTGCGCTCGCTCGACCGAATCATTCATAAATGAAAACGGTTGCGGCTTATCATCGCCGAGCTGAATTTTCGTACGTGAGAAGTCTATTGTGCTTGCATCAAGGCGTACGGGCGTGCCCGTTTTGAGGCGTTCCAGCTTAAGGCCCAGATTTTCGAGCGATTCACTCATCTTGTTGGCCGGCGGCTCACCACGCCTGCCGCCAGGAATTCTTTCTTCGCCGATATGCATCAGACCGCGAAGGAACGTACCGGCGGTGAGTATGGCCGTTTTGCAGGCAAATTCTCTGCCGTCATCGGTGCGTACCGCACGCACTTCGCCGCCATCTGCGACGATTTCCGTAGCGCGGGCCTCTATGATTTCGAGCCCGTCAACCTGCGAGAGGTACTGCTGCGTGAAGCGCTTGTAGGCATCTTTATCGGCCTGGGCTCTGGGTGATTGCACCGCGGGGCCCTTGGAGCTGTTGAGCAGGCGGAACTGGATCCCGCTTGCGTCTATCGCGAGCGCCATAACGCCACCGAGCGCATCGACTTCGCGCGTGAGCTGGCCCTTGCCGATGCCGCCTATGGACGGGTTGCAGCTCATCTCGCCGATTGTGTCTATGCGGATTGAGAGCAGAAGCGTCTTTGCGCCGAGCTTCGCCGCGGCGTTGGCCGCTTCGATGCCGGCATGCCCGCCGCCGATTACTATGCAGTCGTATGTGTTGTTTGCCTGTTTCATCTCAGGCCGCATATTCTAACATAAACACCGCATTTTTCCATAGGTAGCTCGCGCTTAGGACTTTTCCAAACGCAGTGATTGCTTGAAGATGCTTGACTAAACCTTGACAAACCCACTCCACATGTTAACAAGTGGAGTGGGTTTGCCAAATCGTTCGCGGTGTTTTTCTCATTCAAATGCGCAGGCGGGGGCGGTTGTGTTGCCCCAGCAGTCAAAGAGCCAGTAAGCGGCGAGTTCGGAGATGTCGCGCAGGTTTACGCGGCCATCGTCGTTTAAGTCTGCGGGGATATTGTACGGCGATTTTAGGCGGCCCTTTATCATTCTGATATTGCCGGCGCTTGTTACCGCTACAACTGTATCCTCATCCTGCAACATAAGCGAGTTCCAGTAAAAATTCGGGCCGGAGGTGGCTGAGAATGGCCGCGGCTGCTGAAACCACGTCCTTCCGCCATCGAATGAGGCAGTGATTCCCATCTCGTTTACGTATCCCTCGGGCACATCATCGGTCTGGAAGCTTGCGATGAGCTGGCCGTTAGGCGCCTGCACAACGTAAGGCGCCGCCGCCAGGTCGTTCATATCGCAGACAAGCGTCCTCGGGCCCCAGGTATCTCCGCCGTCTGTGCTGCGCACGCTTGCGATGCTGAACACCTCACCCGCATTGAAATGCGCCTCGATCACGACGAAAATATCGCCGTTGTCGAGTACCTCAGGCACTGGCATCCCGTCGCGCGACCATGTCGCCCCGCTGACAAACTGCGGCGAGTGCCATGTAGCGCCGTTGTCGTCGGAGCGTTGCATCTCGATAATCTGGTCGTAGCCGCCGGAATTTTCGTCTTGCGCATAGAAAACGAGCAGCTGGCCGTCGTCCTTGCGGATGATATGCGGCTCCCACACGCCGCCCGTATTGCTGATAATCGTGGAGAGATGCGTCCAGTTCCAGCCGTTGTCGGTGCTTTTAGACACTTTCAGCGTCTTTGTCTCCCCCAGCACAAGCCGGTACGCGCAGAGCACATCGCCGCAGGGCAGCTGCATCAACTGGCCGTTCGCCGCGCTTCCCATGCCGAAGGATGCGGTTGCGGCGTACTCCCATTCGTTGCCCTCATCCTTGCTGCGCGAAATGCCGATGTGCGGGTACGTCTCCGACCACTGCCTCGTATCATAGGCGCAGAGCCAGCGGTTGTTTTGCAGCTTCAGCATACGCGGATACCACGCCCCGCCGTTTACCGGCTGGAATATGACGCGCTCGCTGGAGCCGAGCCATTCTATACAGTTATCAGGCGCCGCCATAAGCAGGCTTGAGAAAGTGCAGCAAACGATAAGCAAAAGACATTTCTTCATTGAATGCAGTCTCATTTATTAAAATTGATACTTCAGGATTTCGGCATACTTTATCCAAGGCCGTATATAAGTGTGCCAAATGACGCGAATGTGTCAAGTTAAAGCGTTTTGACAGCCAAATACTAATTTCATACTAAAATATGAAAAATCAGTATTTACATCGAGCCCCACTGCGATATACTAATCTTATACTAAAATATGCTAAATCAGTATTTGTACTTAGTGTCATTATGAGAATACCGAAAAAACCACCGAATCTTCAACAAACTTTCGCAAAAATGCTGGAAGAAGGCTTAGACATTGTCGATGCTTTTGCTAGGATAGTGCCTCCCGAGAAGTATCTGCATTGGGATAAACTGCAATACTATACGCCACCGATTGATATCAAGCCGGAGTATTGGTGGCTCATAATCAAACTCAAACGCCAGAGCGGGTATAAGAACCTGCCGAACCAGGATACCGGCGGCAAGCCGTTTGTAATACTGACGGACGTTGAGCCGATTGCGCAACGGCTTCACGACATAGATCTCCGCGCCGGCGGTCATATCAAGATGCCCGAACAGATTATGAATCGCGACACGCGCGATCAGTATATCGTAAGTTCGCTAATACAGGAGGCGATTACATCAAGCCAGCTGGAGGGTGCCGCAACCACTCGTCTTGTGGCCAAGGATATGCTCAAGAGCGGCAGAAAACCGACAGATCGCAGTGAGCAGATGATCCTCAACAACTTCGAGACAATGCAGTTTATCACGGGGCTTAAAGACAGCGTTTTGACGCCGCGGCTTGTTTTTGAAATACACCGCAGGGTTACGCGCGATACGCTTGATGAGCCGAGCGCTGCCGGGCGCTTCAGGACTGACCAGGAGGCTGTACATATAGCCGACCCGTACGGGGAGGTGTTGCACAGGCCGCCAAGCTCGGATTCTCTTGCCGAACGCTTGCAAAGCCTGTGCGACTTTGCGAACAGCGATAACGAGAAGCATTACATCCACCCTGTCCTTCGCTCCATTGTTCTGCATTTCTGGCTTGCATACGACCATCCGTTTGTGGATGGTAACGGCAGAACCGCCAGAGCGCTTTTCTATTGGTCTATGTTGCGGAATGGGTACTGGCTGTTTGAGTTCGTTTCGATTTCGCAGGTTATACTGAAAGCGCCCGCGCGATACGAGAAGGCATTCCTGTACACCGAGACCGACGATAACGACCTGACATACTTCCTGCTCTATCACCTTGACGTGATAGATAAGGCTGTAAAGATGCTTCATGAGTACGTTGATAATAAAACAAAGCGCCTGGAGGCATTGGAAAAAAATCTGCGTGGACTGGCCCAGCTCAATATACGCCAGCGCCTGCTGATCAGCCACGCGCTCAAACACCCGAACCATAAATATACCTTCAGATCCCATCAGAGAAGCCATAATGTGGCCTATCAGACATCGCGGCTGGATCTGCTTAATCTCGAAGAGCTCGGCCTGCTGATAAAGAGCAAAACGGGTAAGACGTGGCATTTTACCCCTTCTGAAGATTTGGAAAGCAAAATCGATAAGCTTGTTTAGCCTGCAAATACTAATTTCATACTAAAATATGCTAAATCAGTATTTGAGGGCCGCGGCTCGCCCTGCGGCGGTGAGGCGGTACTTCTGAAGGCGGCTCTGCGGACTCTGTGGAATTGTCATTTCTATGAAACCGGCCTCCATTGCCGGACGAAGGTAGTTTGCGCGGAACGAAGCCCTGTGCGAGAGATTGAACTCTTTCATCATTTCGGAGGCAGACAACTCGCTTTTTCCAAGCCTTCCATACAATCCGAGCAACAGTTTAACTTGGTCGTTGACTTGGTCGCTGACTTGGTCGGTATGCTTGCCGGAACTGCCTGTTTCAGCTTTGATAAGAGCGAGCATAAACTCAATAAACGCCGTGCTTTCGCCTGCCAGAGAGCTCTTTGCGATTGCCTCGTAATACTTCTGCTGGTTTGCATATATCATGCTCTCAACGGGAATGTCCACGAATATCGGATTCCACTTCGACAGAATGAGAGTCTGCCAGAGTCTGCCTATTCGTCCGTTGCCATCATCGAATGGATGAATGAACTCAAATTCATAATGAAAAACGCAACTCTTTATCAATGGATGTTCGTCCGATTTTCCCAGCCAAGTAAGCAGTGAGGCCATAAGCTCAGGGACTCGCGCAGCTTGAGGAGCCCTGTGAACAACTTTTCCGCCACCAATAACCCCCACATTCCCCTTGCGGTAACGTCCTGGCAAATCAAGGAGCCCTGTGGTCATAATTTTATGCGCATCAAGCAGGTCTTTTTCGCTTGACGGGTTCCAGTTCATAAACGAATCGTATGCCTTGATTGCATTTCGAAGCTCCTGAAGGTCTTTAATGGGAGCAACTACATTTTTGCCGTCAAGAACTGCGCTGATTTGCTCCTCGGTAAGCTTGTTTCCTTCTATGGCAAGGGAGCCTCGAAGTGTCTGAACGCGGTTGATTCTTCTGAAATGCAGGCTCAACGGCTCGGCAAGCAGTGAAAGTCTGCCGAGAGACTCGCCGATACACTCAACCAGATTGAGTATTTCGGAAGTAATTGTGTATGGAGGAGTATAGAAAGTCATCTTTGCCTTGCAATTCCCTTTCAGCTCGAACACATCCGTAAACCCATTGAATACAACATAAAATTATCCATAGCGCAGGAGAGTAGTCAAGCTAAAATGAGAAGATAAGCACCCTGGCTGAAGTTGCGGAAAGGATGGTCAATTACGCCGGATTATATGGCTTTATTCAAATCGGCAGTCTTCTGTGAGTGTGAGGCGGGTATCGCTTTCGGGCGGAGTGAAGAATTTCTGCTTCATGGCATCGGTAAATTCAAAGGCCTTGAGCTTGCCGCAGTGCAGTTTGAATTCCATCTTACCGCTCCTCACATACACATCCCGCGGCACCTCAAACCCGGGTGCGATTTCCTCATAGCCGCCAAGCCTGATAAACGTGCCGTTTTCCATCTCGATTTCTTCGATGAGATTCGTCAGCGGGTTAAAGGCGTAGCTCATCCTGCCGCGCGAATCATAGCACTCAAAGCGCCATCTGTTGTCGTGAAAGACAAGCCTGCTGCCGCGTATCATATCCGGCTGAAGAAATCCCATCACAAGCTCGGGGTTCAGAATCGGCAGTGCACTACCGCGGGCGCAGGCGTCCGCATACTTGCGCGGATAGATGTAGCAGGTCTGGTTGTCGCCCTGATAGGAGCGCTGCCATAGGCGTTCTTCATCGGAGCCGATAACGGCCATCGCGCCGAGCATGCTACTGATTTCGACACCTGCCGTCTTAGGCGAATCGAAGTAGAGGTTCACGGTTATATCGCCGGAGAGCTTCGGAGACGTGAATTTGCCGCTCGCTCTTGCCGCAAATGAGCAGGCGTTCGCAAGGCGGCTTTCGAGTTTGTCTGTTATCGCGGCAGGGTCGGGCGCTACCGCCGGTGGGGTAATCTCAATCTTACCTCCGCCGCAACCGGCAAGGAGTATCAGTGCTGAAAAAGTGATTGTAGCAAGCTTATTCATCAGTCCAGAAGTACCAAACCGATGTTTTCCGTAAGCTTGTCGATTTCCTCTTCGCTGATATGCGGGTCAACCACGCGCACTTCGCGCTTCTGTCCGGTAACTTTCAGGAGCCAGAGGTCTTTGCCATCTTCCCGAATTGTGTTGTTGTAACGCAGCATACGCTTGCGCATAAGCACAAGCATCAGCACGAAGCGGAAGTTGAGCTTGTCGGGTTCGGTACTCTCTTCGAGCCCCTCGAAAAGGTCAAAAAGCATATCATCATCGATAAATTTGTTCCGATTATCCTCTTCCGAGCTGTGTTTTGTTTTCCAGAAGTAAAACGCCAGGGGCCTGTCCTTTTCCCAGCAATCAGCGCATACGTCAAGTCGCTTGAAGCCATCAGCACATACGCTCAGCGCCGCGAAGAACTGCTCATGTTCCTCAAACTGCTTTTCGCAGCGGCAGCAGATACCGCCTGATTTGGATATGGTCCAGTCGGTCATCAGTTCAGCTCCATAAATTCACGCGCCGCGGCAAGCCTCTGCTCGCCCATTCCGCGAACCTTGTCGAGGTCGCGGAGGCTTGTTATACCCTGTTCCTCACGGAATTTTATAATATTCGCCGCAGTTGCCGCGCCTATTCCGGGCACTCGGCTGATGCTTGCGGCAGGGTCTGTAAGCAGGCGCACTTTTGAGTATGGCGTGATAGGTTCAGAGCGCGGATAATAAGAAATAGCAGATAAACAAAGAGCAGAAAGCGCAGCAAGAATGGCGCCTCTCGCGAAAGACTTTGAGCTTTGATTTGTCATTGTGCCGATAGAATCTTAGCGTTTTTAATAAACTTGAGCGCCTTCTTGGGCTCGCCCGCCTGACTAACCAGCCCGACAGGTGTTTCTGGGTCTATAAAGCATCCGTATGCAACCATATCAATCTGATGTTTTCCGAAGAGAATCTTGTACAGGGCCTTCACAAAGGCGGCTTGTGTATTGTCAGACCACAACGCTCTCCAGTATCCGCCTTTATTCTGGGCCGAGGGCACTTTCACGCTCATTATGCACAGTGGGCGCAGAGACATCGAAAATCTGTCAAGCATGGCGGAAATCTGCATAAGATCTCTGGCGTGGTTGTCGGGGTCGAGGCCGGAGAAATCAATTTCAAGGCCGAGCTTGTCGAAGCTGATGGCGTTTTGAACGAGAGTCTCGGCAAACTGCTCTGTTGGTATAGTGCGCACGTTTTCGCCGTGATACCAGCCCCAGGGCTTATCGAGAGAGAGTATGCGGGTAGTGGAGGAATGCGCGGTTTTCGCGGCCATACATGCGGCGGCGCAAATATCGATGCAGTCATCAAAGGCGAATTTGAGGTCGTTGCGGGAATTCATCCCGCCTACAAGCACCCAGGAATCTATCACGCCAGCATAGCGCTTGACCGCTTCGCTTACAAAGTTATATGCAAGCTCTTTTACGCCATCAAACTCGTAGTCTGCAAGCCAGCTCGGAAAAAATCCGTTTTCAAAGCGTAGCAGAGGCCCCGCCGTAAACTTAACTTTCGTCCCGTTGAACGCCGCGATGTATTGGTCCAGAGCGGAGAAGTCGTACGTGCCTTTTTTCTTTTCGATGTCCACCCAGTGCACAGGTATTACGATACGATCAAAAATGGCTGATATGTTCTTAATATAGCTCGGCGAATTTGTGTATTTCGGCTGAAGAACGCAGGCATTGGAGAGCTCATTAAGCTCATTTCTCTGCGCCTTTTCTTCGATAACGTACTGGGCCTGTCTCTGTGCGAGGTTTTCCGCAGCCAGAATCGCCTTTTTGAGGCACTTATCAGCATACTCACTTGCCTTTGCTGGCGACCTGACATTCGCCAGCGCTTCAACGAAAAGCTTCACGGCAGCGGATATTACCTTGTGGGTGTGGTCGTCCTGTTCGTCGAAAAGCTCCCAGTCCTCGCGCTTTAGCGTAATCTGCATCAGCTTAGCCCGCGCCAACTCCAAGTTGAGAATATATGGCTCCTGTCTTCGGCGAAGCTTTGCTGTTGAAAGCTGAAGCCTGCCTATGCCGTCCACATTCCACAGGACAGAGAGCCCTGCGGTTTCGTAGTTGAGCAGGTCGAACGAAATGCGACCGTCCGCGAAGGCGATACTGTCACTGATGCCGAGAACCGTGCGGTCAGCGTCAAATACGTACGCACCGTTCAGGTCAAATTCGCTCGCAAGAGCTCCATTGCTATATACCAGAAACCTCAATTTCCAAACCTTGCTTTATGTTGTCAGACTGTTTTTTCATAGAGAGCAAAGGAATTATAAATATATAGCGGCTGTTTGCAATACGTTAAGCAGGCGAAAAGCATAAAGCGGCGCTGCTCAACAGCAGGAAACAAAAAAACGCCCGCCTTAATAGCGAGCGTTTTATTGTTTCAGATGGTTGCGGAAGTTGCGCTCTTCCAGTCAAGTTTAGTTCAGTTTATTTGAAAACGTTTTCAATAAAATAGAATTAGAAACTTGTTGAAAGTGATACACCTGCATAAACGTAGTCAGGGTCGTCAGAGGCGAAAACGCCGTTGGCATTTCTGATATCATCAGTCATCAGCTTAACATAAGTGATCCCCGGGGTCATTGTCCAGACACCCATCTCGAGAGGCACAGAAGCGCTCAGCACGAGGTCTTGCAGACCATCATTATCTACTCCCCAGTATGCATTGTTGTACATAGAGTTAGCATAGCCAAGCGATGCGCCGAGGTCGAGTGTCAGGCCATCAGCAATGTCGATAGACTTGCCGGCGGCGGCATTGATGTAGATAGCTCCCGGAGCTTCGTTTGTGTCGAAGTACGCGGTAACAGACGGTGCGCAGGGCAACTCGGGAAGAGCGAGACCGGCGTAGAATTCTGTTGTGCTGTGAGCCAGTCCGACAAAATCGTACTGGACAACACCAACGCTGTAGTCAAGGCCTTCCACAAGAGTATCTGTATAGTCCAGAGAAAGGTCAACTTCGGTAAAGCTGAAGTCTTCTTCAGCATCGTTTGTCAGATCCATGTTTGCCCAGACACCGGCTGTGAACTTGTCCATAGAGACGCTCACGCCAGGCTGGAAAACAGATTCATCGCTGAGAACCTGTCCGCGCCAGATGTACTTGCTTGCATAGTCGAGAGAGAGGTCTGTGTCGAAAGCCATTGCAACGCCCGCGAAAAGGGTCATTGCAAGGCAGGTTGTTGTAATAATATTTCTCATAGTTTTATTCCTTAAAAAAGTTTTTCGCCTCTCGCTTAACGGAAGGCGTTTTGTTTCATCAGGAAGACCGCAACCTCTTGCAACCAGTTTGCCCGAGTAAACGGGCAGTTCTTTTTCAAATGTATTAGAGCCCGGCCTTTCGGCCTTGCTTATGTATGGTAGTCGGCATTTATCTCGACATACCCTTTGCTCAGATCGCAACCGTAGCAGAAATCTTCGCAGTCTCCCGCTCCCAGCTCAACAGTAATCCTGTGTTCTGGCGAGGAGACTATTTTCTCCGCGAGCGCCCTGTCAAACTTCGCGGGCCTGCCGTCTTTGAAGACGGTAAGCTCATCGAGCTTGCAGGCGAGCCTATCTACGACCAGCTCCACGCCGCATGAACCGACCGCGCATATTATACGGCCCCAGTTCGGGTCTCCACCGTTTACAGCGCATTTGACCAGATCATAATCGGCCACGGCTCTCGCCGCTTTCGCCGCATCACTCTTTGTTTTCGCACCCTTAACAACCACCTGAAAAATTCTGGTGGCGCCTTCGGCGTCTCTGGCCATCATTTTTGCCAGTTTCTTACAAAGAGCATTGAGCGCTTTGTAGAAGCAAGCAAAGTCCGCGCCATCTTTGTCGATAATCTCATTTTCCGCTTTACAACTCGCCAGAATTATGGCTGTATCGTTAGTACTCTGATGCGCATCAACGGTAAGCTTGTTCAGCGAATCACCGATAGCGCCCCTGAGCGCCTTCTGCAACATCCCTGCGGAAATCACGGCATCGGTTGTGAGGAAGCAGAGGGTAGTGGCCATATTCGGCGCAATCATACCCGCCCCCTTGACGCAACCTGCAATCGTAACCTGCCTACCGCTTATCAGGACTGTTTCAACCGCTTCTTTCTCAACGGTATCAGTTGTCATTATGGCGCGGGCGAAGGCGTTGCCCTGCTCTGCGTCGCTGCCGAGGCCTGCGCAGACGAGTTCTATACCCTTGGTTACGCGCTCCATCGGCAACTGTTCGCCTATAATTCCCGTTGAGGCCAGCAGCACCGATTCGGGCGCTATGCCGCAAAGAGACGCAAACTCGGCGCACATCTGCCGCGCGTTGGCACGGCCCGTCTCGCCGGTGCAGGTGTTTGCGTTGCCAGAGTTTACGATGACAGCCTTTGCGCCGCCGGCTTGCAGATTCTCTCTGCAAACCTCCACGGCCGCCGAAACCACTTTGTTTGTCGTAAAGACCGCCGCGGCCGTTGCTCCATCGGGGCAGAGAATCGCGCCCACGTCAAGCTTGCCGCTACGTTTGATGCCGCCTGCGGCGCCTGCGGCAAGAAATCCGCGGGGCGCCGTAATGCTGCTGTTAGTTTTAACTTCTGTCATATAAATGGCTTAGCTATAGTTTACTTTTCTTCTTTCTTACCGCCGAGCAGGCCGCCGAATCCTTCAAGGAGCTTGCCGCTTTCTTCACCAAGGGCCTTGCCCGCATCCTCGATGGATTTGCCCACATCGTTCGACATTACGCCCTCGAGCGTATCGCCTATCAAGCCAACCGCGCCATTAAGCGTGTTCGAGAGGGCTCCGGTAAGTTCTGACGGGATAATGCCGCTGCCGGCCTGAGCTATGGCTTCTGTTATCTTTGTGAATATCAGCTCGCTCATCTCTGCAAGCGTCATCTTGTCGTTCTTGCCGAGGTCTTTAAGTACGATTTCAGGCAGCTTGAAGCTCATTTCTTTGAGTTGCCCTATCAGCTTTACAGAAACCTTTGCGTTGGTAATCCTCAGCTCATCCACGACCACCTTCTTGCCGGACCCGACCTCTGTGCCGGCATCCGCCGCTGGCGCGGTTTCGGCGGGTTCTTCAACTTCCGCAACAGGCTTAAGCCCCTCCGCTATCACCTGAAAGTTGCTCTTGAGCCCCTTCTGCTCAAAGTTGATGCTGATGTTGTCGAGATTGATGCTCTTGATGTGGATCTCGTCGGAGAGCAGGGTGGAGGTATCGATGGCTATCGTGCCTTCGTCCATGCTCATCGCGTATGGCAGCTTGAAATCGGCCGGATTGCCGACAACAAGCCCTTTAATCGCTCCTTGTCCACTGAACAGCTTTAATGTTATCGCTTCGATATCCACTTTCACACCCAGAGTGTTCGTGGCAACCTTGCTCGCCACGGCAGTAATCGCCTTTTCGCCGAAGATTCTGAACGCCGCCGACAAAAGCACGATAATCGCAAGAACGATAATCAACGTAAGCTTGAGCGCCTTCTTCTTTTCGCCGGTCTTCTTTTCGCCGGTCTTCTTTTCGCCGGTCTTCTTTTCGGAAACTTGTTGTTTCTGATCGTTGTCAGTCATTTTATTTCTCCTTATTTTTTAGTGAGCGCTTCGAGCTCAGATGCAAGTGCACCTTTGATGTGTATTCTTTTTACGGGACTTGTGTGCCCGCTGAGTATCTCAATGTCATTTTTTCTTACGCCAAGCCTCTCTGCAAGAAACGCAACAACCTCTTTATTGGCTTTGCCTTTCTCCGGCGCCGCGGCTACCTTCATCTTCAGCATGCCGTCAAGCTCGCCTTCAATGCTCGTTCTGGAGCTGCCCGGCACTATTTTCAGCGTACATTCAACAGCCCCCCCCTGCGATTTACATTGAAGAGCCATCAGATGCTTTTTGCCTTTATTGATATATCAAGCGCATTTTCGATGTACTTTTCGAGCTCCGCGGCAAGTTGTCTGATGTCGAGTATCTCGAATGATTCGCGCCGTGAGAGCTTCTTTTCTGTATCCTCGCTCGTGCGCCATACTTCCACAATCACCCTTCTCTGCACCGATGCCGGACAGAACGGTTCCGAGCCGCAAGCGCGCGAAATCGTAACCTCATGTTCGGGGCTCAGCATAACAAGCTTGTGCCCCGTGTAAACGGCCATCGGGAAGAAAGCCGACAGTTCGGAAAGTATGTCACGGTTCATATTTATGTTGTACCTTTCATTCGGGAGGCTCTATACGCCCCGACACGTTGATTTAATTATAACTTCTCAAAGGAGTAAATTCAAACCCGAATTTCAGCATTAAGGCATAATTGTTCAATAACGCCGAAAGCAGGGGTGAAAAGGTATCGCTTATACCTTATAGATATTCGAAAAAAAATGAAAAACAACGCACAGGCACATACAAAACCGTATCGAATTTGCACTGCCTTTACGTTTTTGAGGGCGGACGCACCGTTTCGTAAGCAATGTGCCGGAGTCGTGAATGCCCATTGTACCGCGCAACCGCAGGACTCGGATTCATCGCGCCCAAAACGCTTACGCAAACACCAACCGATGTTTGTGAAACCAAACCGATGCCACGGATAAAATACGTTCGTAACGCCGGTAGAGACGCAAAATTTTGCGTCTCTACACAATTCTCGCGCGGTTGGTTCGTCAATCCGCTTTTATAAACCGCTTTATTTCAGCAAAGACGGTTTCCGCGCTCACTTCGCTCACGCAATTGCAGCCGCGCGGCCAATCGCCGAACATACTGTCGTGTTCGCATGGCGAGCAAGCGGGGGAGGCGTGGAAAATGCGGTACTTGTTCTGCGGGTGATTCTTCACGATGCAGCTCATGCCGAAGAGCCAGATTGTGTATGTACCCGCGGCGTCGGCTATATGCGCGGGGCCGCAGTCATTGCCCACAGCAAGCCTGCACTGCTTGAGCGCGTATGCAGTTTCGGCAAGCGTGAGCCGGCCGCGAAGGTCAAGCAGGTTGTCTTTCGGGTAATCTCCGGCAAGCTCGTCTTTATCCGTTCCCACAATCAGGATCTTGTAATCAGGCAACTGAGCAGTTATGAGTTTGATCAGAGCGGGGAAATGCGCCCAGCGCTTTCTCGCCCAAAACTCCGAATCATTCGCGCACGGCATTATGGCGATAAGCTTCTCGCCTGCTGGGATAAGATGCGTGGGTTTGATGCTGACATACTCCGGCGGCGTGAGGCCGCTGTAACCGAGCCGCCGCGCAACATCCATATTGTACCTGCGCTCCGAGCGGAAGAACCACTTGTTAAACGCCACTTTATGCGCCACAACCTTGCCGCAGCGCTTTTCGTAAATCCAGCTCGGGTGAATCGCTGCGCCCCAGTGCGGTACAAGTGTATAATCGAATTTCATCTCCGCGGGCGGCTGCTTGTCTTTGACAAGCAGATCGGGTATGTGCCAGTTGTCGAAGAGGTCCCCTTTGGAGGCCATAAACGTAATATGCGCGGTGGGATGCGCCATGCGCACAGCCGTTGCAACCGGCGTACTCTCCACGCAGTTTCCTATGCCGCCCATATTGGCAACAATAAGCACGCGTATTGGGCGCTCGCCTGCGCTTAGCGGGGTAAGATGGAGGCGGGAGCGATAGATCTGGCCTTTTATATGGCAGAGAAACGCAAGGGTACCCTCTTGCAGGCGCTTTGCCTGCTTGTCTATCTTCAACGCGCGGAATATGTCGTACGGTCTCATTTCAGGCCCTTACCGCCGGTGAATTCGGGGACGATTTGTCTTACCGCCTCAAATACATTCGCCCTGCTGCCGGAGTCAACAGCTTCGTGAAGTGCATCGAAAGCGGCGTTAATCGCGCCGGAATCTACGGTTGCAGTTTTCCATATCGCCACCTGCGGATGACTTGTCGGCTGCATATCTTCGCCGGCTATATTAAGCTCCTCATAGAGCTTCTCGCCCGGGCGGATACCGGTAAATTCAATCTTGATGTCCACCCCTGGCTCAAGGCCGTTAAGGCGAATCATATCCATGGCGAGGTCGAGGATTTTGACCGGCTCGCCCATATCGAGCAGGAATATCTCACCGCCGTGGCCCATTGTGGCCGCCTGCAACACGAGCATCGTCGCTTCGGGAATGGTCATAAAGTAGCGGGTCATATCCTTGTGTGTTACGGTTATGGGGCCGCCGGAGTCAATCTGCTCCTGGAACACCGGCACAACCGAGCAGCTTGAACCGAGCACATTGCCGAAGCGAACGGTGATGAAGTCGGTTTTGGAGCGGGAGTTGAGCTGCTGGATATAGAGCTCGGCGATGCGTTTCGTACAGCCCATCATGCTCGACGGATTCACCGCCTTATCGCTGCTCACCATTACGAAATGCGTCGCGCCGAACTTATCGGCGGCATCAGCAACGCAGGCCGTCCCGAACACGTTGTTCTTCACGCTTTCGCCCGGGTTCTGCTCCATCAAAGGCACATGCTTATGCGCCGCGGCATGGAAAACAACCTCCGGCTTGAACTCCGCGAACACCTGCTCCATACGCTTGCGGTCGCAGACGTCTGCAATGACGGGAACAATGTCAATATCTGTTGTGGTAAGGTCGAGCTCACGTTCAATGTGAAAGAGAGGGTTCTCAGCCTGTTCGAGGAGAATGATTTGTCTGGGGCCAAGGTTTGCAATCTGCCGGCAAAGCTCCGAACCTATACTGCCGCCGGCGCCTGTAACGAGAACCGCCTTGTTGTTGATGAAGCTATGAATCAGTTGCATATCAAGATTGATTTCATCACGGCTGAGCAGATCTGCGATGTTGATCTCACGCATCTGGCTTACGCCCGCTTCGCCGCTTGTTATCTCGGCGAGAGTGGGGATGATTCGGCTGCGAATGTGCGCCTCTTCCGCAAGCTTGATAATCCTCCGCCGCACTTTCTGGCTCGCCGACGGAATCGCAATAACAAGCTCTTCGATGTCGAACGCGTCTTTTATCTGGGCTATTTTATCGCAACTG
This sequence comes from Phycisphaerae bacterium, assembly GCA_050251615.1. Lineage (GTDB taxonomy): Bacteria > Planctomycetota > Phycisphaerae > Sedimentisphaerales > Sedimentisphaeraceae > Sedimentisphaera. Next base: position 16,548 of record JBFWMM010000024.1, on the reverse strand, counting down.
CCAAGTACCTCGTATCCGTTTATGAACGTGCCGAGCTTGTCGGGGTTGTCGTCAACGAAGCCGACAATCCTGTACCTGTGCAAAAAAAGCTTCTCCACCTCGCGGCTGAGCATCTCACCTGCGTCTCCTGCGCCCGCGATAAGCAGATTGATTCTGTCTCCATCGCTTACTTTGCTTGCGGCCGAGCGCTCCACGCTCATTTGAGTTGCGATGCGAAGCCCGCAGAGGCTTATGATCGAGATAATCATATCAAGCAGAATAATGCTCTCCGGAACCTGCTCGAACATCGCTCTGTCGGCGGCAGGAATCATATACATCATAACAATCCAGATGCCTATGATGAGTATGGCGCTGAAAAACGAAGCCGTACAGATGCTGACAAGGTCGGTAGTGTTTACATACTTCCAAAGCGTGCTGAACTGCCTGAACAGGCCGAAAACTACCAGCTTTATGAAAAGAATCACCGCAAGCGGAGGCAGAAAGAGAGTGGTAATCCAGTCCGCGCTGAGCTTCATATTGTTGAAGATGCAGCAGGAGATGAAGTACGAGAACAGGAACACCAGAAGATGGACGCAGAAGAGGGTGAGCCGGCGGTACCTCGCCGAAGTCAGCAACCTCGCCGAAATGTTCATTATCGTGTTTCGCATAGTCCTCGCGTCCGTGTTGTATAAAAAAGCCCGCAGGAGCTTTTTTCGCTCCCGCAGGCCTGTTTACAGATTACATTGAGCGATCTGCCGGCTCTTTGTCGAGCTGGAACGCATCGCAGATCACTTCAAGCGCCTTCTGCGCCTGCTCTTTGTCAACGATGCAGCTGATGCGGATCTCACTTGTTGTGATGGAGTCGATGTTTATCCTGGCATTCGCAAGCGCGTTAAACATCGTGTTTGCCACGCCGTAATGCGTTCTCATACCGATACCAACCGCGCTCACTTCCGCGATATCTTCGCGTACGAACATATCTCTGTACTGTGTTTCGCCCTTAACCTTTTTGATGGTCTTCTGCGCGTCTGCAAGGTCTGTCTTATTGATTGTGAACGACAGGTTTGCTGTATCATCGCCGATTTCCGTCTGGATGATGTCGTTTACACTGATTTTTGCCGCAGCAAGAGCAGAGAAAATGCTTGCCGCGTTACCCGGTGTATTCGGGACGCTTATCAAGGTTATCTTGGCGAGGTCGGTTTGAACGGTCGCCCCTGAAACTAAAATGCCTTCCATTTGTGGTACCTCGTGTGTAATTAAAGTTCCTTCGATGTTCTCTGAACTGCTTCTAACCTGTATCTCAACTCCGTATTTCTTGCCAAATTCTATAGCGCGGCCATGCATAACGCCTGCGCCGAGGCTCGCCATTTCAAGCATTTCATCGTAGCTGATCTGATGTATCTTGACGGCCTTGGAATACTTGCGCGGGTCGGTCGTGTAAACGCCGTCCACATCGGTGTAGATTTCGCACTGATTCGCTTTCAGCGCGGCAGCAATGGCAACGGCGCTTGTATCCGAGCCGCCCCTGCCGAGCGTTGTCGTGTTGCCGTTCTCATCGATACCCTGAAAACCCGCCACAACTACAATATAGCCCTGATCGAGCTTTTCGTGGATGACGTCCGCATCGATGCTTTCAATGCGAGCCTTGCTGTGTGAGCTGTCGGTTATCATACGTATCTGGCCGCCCGTCATGCTGATGGCTTTATATCCCATGCTGTCAAGTGCGATTGCAATCAGGGACACTGTCTGCACTTCGCCTGTGCTGAGCAACTGGTCCATCTCGCGCTTTGGCGGATTCTCGCTGAGCTCGTAAGCGTCATCAACGAGAATATCGGTCTGCTTGCCGCGAGCTGACGCCACGATCACAATCTTGTCGCCACGGTCGTGGCCGGCCGCGGCGCGCCTGGCGGCATTCCTGATTTTTTCAGCATTCGCTACGGATGTTCCGCCGAACTTCTGAACGATTATTGCCATTTTTACCTCAGTTAAATTATTGTTTACTGAGTCTGTGAAGTACTTCCCTCATACATTGAGGAAATACTCCATCAGCTCATAGCCTTTGTCAATGTACAGCCCGCTTTCGGCTGCGTTTCCCTCGGTGAACGCCTTGCCGAAGCCCTCGGCCTGTATCGTACCGCTGATCAAAAATGGCACGGGCGTTTCTATATGCCCGCGTGTTGAGACGGGGGTGGGGTGATCGGGCATAATCAGCACCTTCCATTTCTCATTGCCGCGCAGCTTCTCGACCACCGGCCCTACAACGAGCTTGTCAATCTGTTCAACGGCATATTTCTTCAGCTCTGCATCGCCGCTGTGCCCGGCCTCATCAGGTCCTTCGATGTGCAGGAGCACGATATCCTTTTCTTCGAGCGCCTTTATGGCGGCGTTTGCCTTGCCGGTGTAGTTGGTGTCTGCAAGGCCTGTCGCCCCTTCGACCTCAATCACCTCGAAGCCGATTAGCTTTGCCAGCCCGCGAGCCAGGTCAACTGCGGTTATCGCGGCGCCTTTCAGGCCGAAACGCTTCTCAAAGCTGTCCATATGCGCCTTTTTTCCCTCGCCCCAGAGCCAGATTGAGCTTACGGGGTTCTCGCCGAGGTCTCTGCGAACCTGATTAATCTCAAGACCGGCGACAATCTCCTCGCTGCGCTTCATCAAATCGATCAGGAAGCGGCTGTTTTTGCCCTGCGGCGCAATTTTGCTTATGTGCTTGCCGATATGGTCGTGCGGGGGGCAGGTGGTAATGTCAAAATCCATCCCGCTGATAACGCAGAGATGGCGATAGCTCACGCCCGGATAGAATTTCACCATATCGCTGCCGAGCTCTTTTTGCAACGCCTCTATGACCTGCCTGCCTTCTTCGGTGGAGATGTGTCCGGCGCTGTGGTCGGCCAAGTCGCCATCGGCAAATGTTACCAGATTGCAGCGGAAGATCCAGTCGGTAGATTTGACGTCTATACCCATCGCCACCGCCTCAATCGGCGCGCGGCCCGTATAGTACTTCTCCGGCGAATATCCGAGAAGCGTCATCTGCGCAACATCACTGCCGGGAGTAAAGCCATCAGGCACCGTTCGCACGGTTCCCTGAATGCCGCAGACGCTGAGCGCATCCATATTGGGGATGTCTGCCGCTTCAAAAATCGTCCGGCCGCCAAAATCCTCTATAGGCAGGTCTGCGGCGCCATCGGGAATAATTATCACATGCTTGCAGCTCAAACGTTGTCCTCCGGTATCTCAACGATTTGTATGCATACGGGGTCTTTCGCAATCGCACCGCAATCGACAATCTTATTGAGCGCATCGGTTATCTTCATACGTGAAGTTTTGTGCGTCGTGATGACAACCGTAACATGCCCATCAACCGCCGGCACTTCGTGCTGCAAGGCGCCACTGATGCTGATGCCGTTGTTGCCGAGCGCCGAGGACATTGTCGCAAGCACACAGGGCTCGTCTTTGGCCTGTACTCGTACATAAAAACGGCTTTCAATGCCGGAAATATCCGCCAGGGCAGCTTTGGATTCTTCCCTGCTGCCGAAACAGTGGCTGTCGAACAGGCGCTTCGAGGCACCCGTGCCGATCTCTACGATGTCCGCTACGACCGCACTGGCCGTGGGCATCATGCCCGCGCCGCGTCCGAAGTACATAGTATGCCCCACACAGCTGCCGAACACGCTGACCGCGTTGAACGGCCCGGAGATCTGAGCAATCAGCTCTTCACAGCGAACAAAGCACGGCGAGACCTGAAGCGTAATTTTTCCGTCCGCAAGCTTCTCGGCCATACCGAGCAGTTTGATTGTGTAGCCCATTTCCCTGCCGCACTGAATATCTGCAATCGAAATCTTCTCAATCCCCTCGCAGCACACATCTTCATACTTAAAATCGTACCCGAAGCAGAGCGAGGCAAGGATAGCGAGCTTATGGCCGCTGTCGCCGCCGTTGATATCGAGAGTCGGGTCGGCCTCGGCGTATCCGAGCTCCTGCGCCTTCTTCAGCGCCACGGGGAAATCCTCCCCGCTGCTCTGCATGCTCGTGAGGATGTAGTTGCAGGTGCCGTTGAGGATGCCGAATATGCGGTCGATGCTGTTCGCGACAAGCCCCGTGCGGATGGCGTTTATTACCGGTATGCCGCCTGCGCAGCTCGCTTCAAACGCGATGCACTTATCCATCTCGCGCGCTACGCCGAAAAGCTCTGTCCCGTACTCGGCGAGAAGCGCCTTGTTTGCCGTTACAACGTTCTTCCCGCTGCGCAAAATCTTGAGCTGAAGCTCTCTGGCGAACGTAGTACCGCCGACAAGCTCCGCGACAACGTCTATGCTGTCATCGGTGAGGATGTCGCCCAAGTTGGTCGAGAGGGTGCCTTCGGGCAACTCTATCGGGCGCGGGGTGGTGATGTCGAGATCCACGACCTTCGCAAGCTCCAGCGTTACGCCGCTCTTCTTTCTGATAGCTTCGCCCTGCTCCAGCAACACTTTTGCCACGCCGCAGCCGACTGTCCCGAAGCCTACTATGCCTACTCTGATTTTATTTTCAGCCATTGATTCGCTTTCTACGTATTTATTCCATTATCAAGGCGGTAAGTCTAACTGAAAAAGCTTTTTTTTCAAGCGTAAACGCAACTCGGAGCGGAACGATATATCAATCCGTAATGAAGAGCCCGAGAATAGTACGATTTCGTATAAAATGCGCCGAAGTTGTGAATGCCTGTTCTGTTGCGCTTATGAAGGGGCGCGATTCATCACACCCTTGTGCCGCACCGGGGCTCGGCACGGTGAAAATCAGAAAAAAACAGCTTTTACTTGCCTAAACAAACCCGATTTTGTATCATTATGACTCTTAAAGTGATGTTCGCAGTTAAAGTAGGAAAAAAATGGCAGACTTGCAATTAATAGCTGACTCAATTATAAAAGGCGATATGGCCGCAGTGGTTAAGGGTACGAACGAGGCGCTCGAAGAAGGCATCAGCGCGGAGAAGCTGCTCAATGAAGGGCTCGTGGCCGGGATGGCGGTCGTCGGAGAGAGATTTAGAAACAACGACATATTCATCCCCGAAGTGCTCATAGCGGCAAGGGCGATGAAAGCGGCTATGGAACTGCTTGAGCCGATACTCGCAGAGACGGGCGTTCAGCCGAAGGCGACGGTCGTTATCGGAACCGTTCAGGGCGACCTGCACGACATCGGCAAGAACCTTGTCGGGATGATGCTCAAAGGCGCGGGGTTCAAAATCGTTGACATCGGCGTAAACTGCACTCCTGAGATGTACGTGGAAGCGGCAAAGCAGCACAACCCCGAGCTTGTGGGCATGAGCGCACTTCTCACAACCACAATGCCCGCGATGGAGCGTATCATAAAGGCGCTGCGCGAGCAGGGGGTAAGCAGCAAGGTGATGATCGGCGGGGCTCCCGTTACGCAGAACTACGCCGACCATATCGGCGCAGACGGATACTCCGAAGACGCCGCAAGCGCTGTTATTCTGGCGAATAAACTGCTCCAGGCTTGCTGAAGCATTTCAAAATTCAAAAAGGCTTGCCCGAAACGGCGGGCCTTTTTTCATTGCGGGATATGGAAAAGACAAACCGGATTGTAGGGGCTCGGGTTTCGCGCGCCCACGTCCGATGCCACGGATAATATACGTTCGTAACCAGGTAGAGACGCAAGATTTTGCGTCTCTACAATACATTATCAATCCGTAATGACGCCATCGCAAACATCAAACGATTCAAAACAGAACACTTGTGCTGCTTGTCAATTCGATTATAATTCGGGCGTGTGTGTATTTTTTATAGAGAGCTCTCCGGCGCTGTAATGCTCGGTGCCGGAGAAGTTTTTTCGCGGGAGGCCTGCAACAAACATAGAAAGATAAAATAATCCCTGTATGAAAAAGCGATTGAGCATTGCGGCTTGTCCAAGCTATGAACCGGCGCTTGTGCGCGATGCGGTTGCTCGTCATTTCGAGCTTGCCGGCGGAATCGGTTCGCTCATAAAGCGTGGTGATAAGGTGCTGATAAAGCCCAATCTCATAGCGCCCCGGCCCGCCGAACAGGCCTCGCTCACTCACCCCGCCGTAATCGTGGAAACGGCGCGCCTGCTGGCTGATTTCGGCGCGCGGGTAACCGTGGGCGATTCTCCGGCCTGGTCAACAGCCGAGCATTGCATAGATGTGCTTGGCGCCACAGAGCATCTCAAATCCATCGGCGCGCGCGTATGCACGCTGAGCAACCCCGTAAAAACACGCGTTCCCTGCGCAGATACGCGCGTGGGGCTGAGCCGAACCGCTCTCGAAGCGGACGCCATCATAAACCTGCCCAAGCTCAAGGCGCACCAGCAGATGGTGCTCACGGCCGCTTTCAAAAATATGTACGGCGCAATATGCGGCAAAAAGAAGGCCTGGTGGCACTATAAACGCGGCGAAAATCAAGACGTATTCGCGGAGCTTGTACTCGGAGTATATCAGCGCCTCACGCCCGTTTATACAATCATAGACGCGGTAACCGTAATGGAGGGCAAGGGCCCCCTCAGCGGCAGGCCGCGCGAAACCGGTTTTATCGTTGCAGGCAGAAGCGCCGCAGGCTGCGAGCTGCTCTGCGCAGAGCTGCTCGGATACGCAAAAGACGAGCTGCCCATGCTGCGGGCGTGGGAAAAATTCGCAGGGCCGGCCGAGCTGAACGATTTTGAGCTGTGCGGTGATGAGCTTGAGCCGCTGCGGGTGAGCGGATTTGGACGCTCAGAGATTGTGCCCGTTTCATTTTCCCTGCCTCGAATTTTCAGAAGCATCATCAAACAGATGATAATGACCAGCAAAAAGCAATAACGCCGGCAGTCTTTACGCAGCGCCGAGCCCTACCGCTTCCCTCGCAAATATCCGCTTGAACGGCCGGTGGTTTCTCTTAAAATCAGACGTACCGCAAATTTCACGGCAAAAAACTAAACAACACAAAAGAAGGGAACGTTGGTATGCTGAAACTTGGAAAACACATAATTACGGCCGTGCTACTGTCAACGGTAGCGCTCGGGGTTGCCGCAGACAAACAGGTTGCCGCAAAAAGGCTCACCGAATTCGTCAATCCGTTCATAGGTGCTCAGCGCGGCAACGGCTCAACCTACCCTGGCGCACAGGCTCCGTTCGGCATGGTTTCGTTCAGCCCGCACACAGAAGAGCGCAATCACGGCAGCGGCTACGACTACCGCTGCGACAAGATCAGAGGCTTCGGCCTGGTACATCTGAGCGGCGTTGGCTGCGATGCGACCTGCGAAATCCCGTTTATGCCCGCTACCGGAGCGCTGGACGCTTCGCCCGCCATGGACAAAAACGCGTACAGCTCGAAGTACAGCCACGACAATGAGAGCGCCTCCCCGGGCTTTTATTCGGTCAATCTGGACGACTGCCCCGTCAGCGTCCGCCTTACGGCCGCTCAAAGAAGCGCGGTTGCAATGTTCAGCTTCAGCGGCGAAGATGCCGCGCATATACTTTTCACGCCGACCGCAAGCGCCAACGGGCTCAGAGACGGTCAAATCTCAATCGACCCTGAGAAGAATGAGCTTTCCGGATGGGTGCTTGGGGGTGGCTTCTGCGGGCAAGACCGGAGCGACTACCGCATCTACTACTATGCGCAGTTTGATAAGCAGTTTGAGGGTTGCGGCGTCTGGAAGGGCGAGAAAAAGAAAGCCGGAGACGTTGAGGCGGCCGGCAAGGATATCGCCGCATACTTCACTTTCAACGCCGGCGCTGACGTTGCGATGAAAGTGGGCATATCGTTTGTGAGCCTTGAAAACGCAAAAGAGAATCTGGCGGAGGAAATCGGGAACTCGGGTTTCAGAGCCGTACGCCGCAAAACGGCAGGGGAATGGGAAAGTACCCTGTCCAAAGCGACTGTCGAAGCATCCAACGACGACAAAACCATATTCTACACCGCCCTGTATCACACCGTGCTTACACCCAACATATTCGAGGATGTCAACGGTGAGTATATGGGCATGGACGAGAAGGTGTATAAAGCCGAGAAGGGCCATCACATGTTCGCCACGTTCAGCGGCTGGGACACCTACCGCACCCAGGCTCAGCTCTGGGCACTGCTCTACCCCGAAGCCGCGAGCGATATGTGTACGACATTCCTCGAAACGAGCCGCCAGAGCCGGCATAACGGCGGTGGTGGCCTGCCTCTGTGGAGCATGTTCAACGATGAGACGCTGATTATGTCGGGGTATCCGGCGGTGCCGTTCATTGCGAGCGCTTACGCATTCGGGGCGCGCGATTTCGATGTGTCGGCGCTGAAGGACGTTATGGTGGATTCAGCCAGGGAAAGCCGCTACTGGGGGCGCAACCTCAATATGACATGGAGCCATCTGGCCGATTATAAGCAGTACGGCTACTACCCCGACGATTGCGGTATCCACTGCTCGGTTTCGCAGACAATCGAATACTCGCTGGCCGATTTTTCCATCGCAATGATGTGCGAAGCGCTCGGCGACGAGGCAAACTACAAGTATTTTCTGGAACGCTCGCAGAGCCCGTTTAATTTGCTGCACCCTGAGGAGAAATGGCTTTGGGCGCGTATGAAAGACGGCGGCTGGAAGCAATCGTTCGACCCCAAAACAGGCGACAGTTGCCAGGAGGGCACAAGCACCCATTACACATGGGGCATCGCGCATAACCTCGGCAGGCTTATCAATGAGATTGGCCGCGAGGCCGCGCTGGAGAGGCTCGATTCGCTGATGAGCGAGGTGGCAATGGGCTACGACTACGGCAACCCTCACTACCTCGCCGGAAATGAGCCGTGCTTTGGCGTTGTGCCGGTATATAACTGGGCAGGCAACCCGTGGAAAACCCAGCAGCACATGAGGCGGGTTGTGGATAAATCGTTCAGCAACAGTGTAACCGGCATCCCCGGAGATGACGACAGCGGCGCGATGAGTGCATGGTACATCTTCGCCGCGCTCGGGCTTTACCCCGAGATACCGGGCGTAGGCGGATTTGCCGTAACAGGCCCGATGTTCGAGAAGGCGATTCTGAAGCTGGCCGGCGGCAAAGCACTCATAATAACGGCTGAAAACGCAGGTTCCGGCGCCCCCTATATCTCGGAGATGAAGCTGAACGGCCGCCGGAGTGAAAAGACCTGGCTCTCGCTCGACGAGCTGACAACCGCGACCCGTAACCGCCTTGATTTCACAATGTCCCCCGAGCCGCAAAAGGATTGGGGCGCAGGCTTTGTTCCGCCGTCATACGGCGCAAAAAACTGACAGTTTATCACGCGACTTTGACATGAGCATATTTACTGATGTAATGTGGTTTGACAGCCTTGATTCGACGAACAGCTACCTGAAAGACGCGCTTGCCGGCGGCTCGGCAGCGGCGCAGCAGGGCGCGGTCGTTGCGGCGAGGGAGCAGCTCAACGGGCGCGGGCGCAAAAGCCGCGTATGGCTGAGCGCACAGGGCGAAAACCTCACGTTTTCATTCGTTCTGGCGATTCCGCCCGAGCGCAGAGCGGCAGTCTCCAGCCTCACGCTCACAGCGGGCGTTGCGGTTTGCGAGGCGCTTGGCAGCTTCGGCGCTGCCGGCGCAATCAAATGGCCTAACGACATCCTCATCAACGGCCGCAAGATCTGCGGAATCCTCTGCGAAACCGCTCAGACCGCCACAGGGCTCTTCGCCGTGTGCGGCATAGGAATAAACGTCAATATGGACAGCGCCAAAATGACCTGTATAGACAAACCGGCAACGAGCCTGTTTGCCGAAACGGGCATCTGCTACCGGCCGGAAGACTTGCTTGAGGCGGTTCTCGCCTCCCTCGACAAATGGCTCGGGCTCTGGCTCGCAGAGGGTTTCCCGCGCGTACGGAAGAGATGGATGGCGCTTGCCTGTGGCCTCGGCCTGCCGATAGATATTGTGGAAGACGGTATCAGGCGTGAGAGCGGTTTTTTCTGCGGCATCAGTGAATCGGGCTCGCTTCTGCTCCGGCTCACATCAGGAGAGGTGAAGGAGGTCTTTTCAGGTGATGTCGTCTGGATGGAGGCGTTTTGATTGCAAATTCAAAATTCAAAATTCAAGATTTAGGGGGCGATTCATCGCGCCCTTGTTGCCTTCATCCGCAACATAAAAAAGCCCCGCGGGAATTAACCGCGAGGCTTTGTATTCTACTTGAGAATCAATCCGTTTACTTGGCAGCGTCAACCTTGATCTCTGTGCCTTCAATCTTGGGTTCTTCGGGCTTGAACACGTCCGAATAGCTGATCTTGGCAACCTTCATCATATCCTCGCGGATACCTTCGGCCAGTTCGCTCTTCTTCTGGTTCTGGAGGTAGTTCTTGATGTCTTCCTTCACTTCGTCGAAGTTTGCTTCCTTGGCCTCGTGCTTATCGGTAACGAGGATGATGTGGTAGCCGAACTGTGTTTCGACAACGTCGCTCACATCGCCAACTTCCATACCGTATGCCGCGTCTTCAAACTCCTTGACCATACGCCCGCGTGAGAAGAAATCGAGGTCTCCGCCACGTGCACTGCTGGGGCAGTCTGAGTATTCCTTTGCGAGAGCCGCAAAATCACCACCGTCTTTGAGCTTGGCGGCGATGTCATCGATCTTGGCCTTTGCCGCGGCCTTATCGGAATCAGCGTCAACCTTCACAAGGATATGGCTTGCGCGAACCTCTTCGGGCTGTGCCATCTGGGCCTTGTTCTCATCGAAATACTTCTGTACATCCTCATCGCTCACCTTCGTCTTGTCGCCACTGAGCTTCTCGATGATGGCATCGAATTCAAGGCTCTTGCGCACCTGACCAACCAGCTCGTTGTAGTCCTTACCGGCTTCAACAAGCATCTTTTTGTAATCTTCGAGGTTGATGCCGCGCGAAGAAACCATGTCGGTAATTTCCTTCTCGCACTGTTCGAGCGAAACTTCAATCTTGAGCTCTTTGGCTTTCGCCTCAACGAGCTCACCGAAGATGAGAGTATCGAGAACCCTCTTCTTGACCACTTTCTCCTGCGCCGCGCGCATATTCTCGGGGTACCTGCTGAGTGTCATTTCCGCAAGGTTGTTCACTTCGTCCATAGCGATAGATTTGCCGTTAACGAATGCGGCTACCTTACTGAGATCGACATCTGCTGACTTTGCAACATTGTTCTGCACTGCATTGTCCTTTACTTCTTCTGCAGCAAAAACCGTAACAGCAAATACCGCAATTAACAAAAACTTAATGAGATTCATCTGTTCCCTTTCGGTCAACCAAATAATAGTAACAATTCATGACATTCTTAGAATCGGGCGTAATAAATCAAGCAAATTCCACTATTTGCCGTTGCCTTTCTACTTTACTGCCGCTATTGATACGAAATTAAAGCACCTCTGCCATACCCAGGCTCGCGAAAAGCCTGCGCTTTTCAATCTGACAAAATGCTCATCAATCGTATCCATAAGCAACACGTTCTCAAGAGACTTACGCTTCTGGCTTATCTCAAGTTCGCTGTAGCCGTTGAGGCGCTTGAAATTGAGGTGCATCTCTCTTTGAAATTCGTCTTCTTCTTCAGACTCAAAGCGCACCTTCTCCGAAAGAATAAGCATACCGCCACGGTTTGTGCCACCGGCAATTTTTGCCATCAGCTCGCAGCGAGAATCGGGGCTTAGAAACTGAAGCGTATAATTCATTGCGCAGAGCGAGGCGTTTTCGATTTCCACATCCCGCACATCGGCAAGCCGAAGCTCCACGGGCACCCTGCTCACATCCGAGCGGATAATCTCATCGCAGCGCTCAATCATCGCTTTGGAATTGTCCACGGCTATGATCCGGCAGCCATTTTTGCCTTCCACCCCCCTGCGCATAGCGAGAGTAGAGGCGCCGAGTGAACAGCCGAGGTCGTAGAGACAGGTATTGTCTCGGGCGGCCTGCTCAGCGAAGACTTTCGTCATCGCGATGACGGTCGCATAGCCGGGTACGCTGCGCCTGATCATATCATCAAACACGCTTACGACATTCGCATCAAACACGAAATCGGCTGCCCGCTCCCTGTACTCGGAATAAATCGAATCTTTCATACAGTCCTTTACGTGAAAAAGGCTCACCCCGTTCGGGACAAGCCTTCAAGCCGTTCATTTTCCGGTTATCAACCAAGCTCAGGCACTGCGCCTGCGAGCTCGTAGTATTCATCGAAGCTACTCTTGTCGTTCGAGAGAATCTGTTGTGCGAGTGCCTCGATGACGGGAGCGTTCTTTGTGATGTATCTTCTGGCAATCTTCGCCTTACGCGCCTTCATGCTGACCTTCTTGCCGTTGTTGTCAACGGCGGTTTCGAGGTCGAACTTGCTTGAAGCCTGCTGGAGGAAGAGATAGCCGCAGATAATCTTGATGGCGATGTCAACAATGTTGCGGCCGTAGAGATCCATATACTCAACGCCCTGTTCCTTGATATAGGCCACGCACTTGACCATAGTTTCTGTGCTACCTTTAAGTATCTCGATAAGGGGGGCGCAACTGTCCTCATAGGCAAACGCCGCGAGCTCTTCGATGTACTTCTCGGCCGTGCCATTGCAGACGCCGCGAACCGCCGCTACAATCTGCAACTGGCTTGTGCCTTCGTAGATGCTTGTGATACGAGCATCGCGGTAGTATCTCTCGCAGGCGTAGTCGCGCATGAAGCCCGAACCGCCGAGAACCTGAATCGAATTATAAGCAACCTTGTTGCTCATCTCACTGGAGAGGTATTTGCTCATAGGCGTGAGCATTGCGGCATAACGCTTAATCATACGCAGTTTCTGCTTGGCCTCTTTCTTTTTGTCTGCGTCGTAGTCGCCATCTGTGATCTTCGCCAGACCTATTTCGTTATCAACAACGCGGCAGGTTTCGTACAGCAGAGCACGGCTTTCCTCAACATCAATCTTCATGTCGATTACAAGGTCGCGTACGGCGGGCAGATGCTCGATCGGGCCGCCGAACTGTTCACGGCTCGCCGCGTAGTCGCGTGCGATGCGGTAAGCTGCTTCGCCGATACCGAGACCCTGCGCCGAAATGCCGACACGCGCGCCGTTCATAAGCGCCATAACATAAGTTACCAGGCCGCGTCTCGTCTCGCCGACGAGCTGAACGGGGGTATTGTCGAAGAAGATTTCGCATGTGGGAGAGGCGTGGATGCCCATCTTGTCCTCAATGCGGCGAATGTGAACGGTCGGGCCGTTCTCGCATACAAAGAGGCTGAGGCCCAGACCATCGGAGCGGTCTGCTTCACTTCTTGCCATAATCAGCAGAACTTCGCCGCAACCGTTTGTGATGAAGCGCTTTACGCCGTGTACGTACCACTGGCCGTCCGCATCCTGGAACGCCTTCACCTTACAGACCTGAAGGTCACTGCCGGCATCCGGCTCTGTGAGAACCATCGCGCCTGTGTGCTCGCCTGAAGCGAGTTTGTAGAGGTACTGCTGTTTGATTTCTTCGCTTGCGAAGGCGTTGATTGTCTCTGCGATGCCCTGAAGCCCGAAAATATTCATCAACGAGGCGTCAGCGCGGGAGATCATCTCGTTTGCGACAGAGAGAATCAGCGAGGGGAAGTTGAGCCCGCCGAAACGGTGCGGGAGGGTCATACCCATGACTTCCGCCTTCGCGAGCTTGTCGAGAATCTCGTACATGCCGTCGGGGCGGATTACAACGCCGTCTTCGGTGAGCTTGTTGCCCTGCCTGTCCATCTCCTCGCTTCGCGGCGCGATAAAATCAGCGCAGAGCTCGCCCAGCGAGTTCATAACCATCATATAGTTGCTTGCCGCTTCTTCGCCGCTCGCGGGGGCATAGTCAAATTCGCCCGCAAACTTGTAGTTCTCTTCCGTCAGCTCGGCGAGAGCGCCGAGATCCATACTGTTGAGAAGGAAGCGTATGTCATCGTTATCTGTGAAAAAATTTCCCATTTTCTTTAATCCTTGTAGCTTAAAGCTTTACAGATTTCACCGGTGTTTTTGCTTAACCGCAGAGGTCGCATAGAACACCGAGATACCACAAATTATTTATCATTCTCCGCGGTTAAGCAAAAACGTTAAACCTTTTCCTTGACCGCTTTAATCATCATCGGCAGAACTTCGTTGAGGTCTCCGCAGATCTTATAATGAGCCACGTTGAAGATAGGCGCGCTCGGGTCGTTGTTGATTGCGATAATCTTCTTGCTCTCCGCCATACCTGCCTGGTGCTGAATAGCACCGCTGATGCCGACTGCAATATAGAGGCTCGGGCGAACGGTTGTACCCGTCTGGCCGATCTGATAATCCTTGCTGATATAGCCAAGGTCGGCGGCGGCTCTTGTAGCGCCGGGCACACCGCCCAGAGCATTTGCAAGCTCCCAGACCTTGTTGAAGTTTTCCTTGCTGCCTACTCCAGCACCACCGGCCACGATAATTCTCGAAGCCTTGAGATTTACGGCCTTCTGCCTGCGCACTTCCTCGATAATCTCGATGGGAAGGTCGCTCGTGCTGAGGTTTACGGGCGCATCGATAACTTCACCCTTGCGGCTGTTGTCCGTCTCGGGCATCGGCATAACGCCCTCACGAACGGTCGCCATCTGGGGCCAACGGTCGTAGTTGATGATGGTGGCTATGATGTTGCCGCCGAATGCCGGACGGATCTGGAGCAGGAGGTTCTCGTGCTTGACGCCGGTCTTTTTGATTTCGTGGCTTCCGATCTGGAGGTCTGTACAGTCGGCGGTGAGGCCGGCTTTCATTTTGCTCGCAACGCGCGGCGCGAAATCGCGGCCGACAGGGGTTGCGCCGTAGATGACAATCTGCGGCTTGTACAGCTCGATCAGGTCGCACATAACCTTGGCGTATGAGTTTGTCTGAAAATGTTCGAGCAGGTTGTTATCAGCCACATAAACCTTGTCGGCGCCGTAGCGGATGAGCTCCCTTGCAACAGGCTTGACATTGTTGCCCATCATTACCGCTCCCAGCGGCACGTTCAGCTCGTTTGCGAGCTTGCGGCCTCTTCCGAGCAGCTCAAACGCGATATCTTCAATCTTGCCGGCGTGTTGTTCGGCAAAAACCCAAACCTCGCCCTGTTTATTTACTTCTATCATTGAATTTCTTCCTTTATGCACAATCAGCCGATTGTATGGTCTTCAATAAGCTCGTGAATCATCCGGTTCACATCATCAGCCGTCGGCTCGATGCTCTTGCTCTCTTTTGCCGTCAGCACGACGCTCATTACGCGATGTACCTTTGTGGGCGAGCCGCTCAGGCCGCACCATTGCAAGTCTGCGTTGAGGGCATCGAGGTCAACCTGCTTGATGAGCAGGCCCTTCTCTTCCATCGCTTTAATATCATCTTCACTGCCGCCGTCGGAGAGAATCTCAACGGGGGTCTTAGCGTTTTTGAACTTCATCATGCGCTTTGCCGCGGGAACGCGGGGCTCATTGGCTTCATCGGTAACGGTGAGCAGTACGGGCAGCTTGCAGGCAACTTCCTGCCAGCCGTTGCCCATGTTGCGCTTGGTAACGATCTTTCCGCCTTCGAGCTTGATGATCTCTTCCACGTATGTAACCTGCGGAATATCAAGCTTTTCGGCCAGCTGCGGGCCGACCTGTGCGGTGTCGCCGTCGATAGCCTGACGGCCGCAAAGCACGATGTCGTAATCGAGCTGTTTTACGGCGCAGCTGAGGATGTAGCTTGTCGCGAGGGTATCGCTGGCTGCGCAGCGTCTGTCCGTTACGAGAATAGCTTCATCAGCCCCCATAAACAGTGCCTGGCGCAGGGATACGCTTGATGCCGGCAGGCCCATCGTTACAACGGTTACCGTACCTCCGAACTTTTCTTTGATTTCAAGCGCCATTTCGAGCGCGTTAAGGTCTTCCGGATTAAAAATGGCCGGTAGAGCGGCACGGTTCACCGTACCATCGGGATTCATCGCTTCGCCCGTTACGCGGCTCGTATCGGGAACCTGCTTAATCAGGACTACACACTTGTATGCCACAGAAATTCTCCTAATTTTATAAATAGGCTTTCAGTTTGGATTTACTAAAACCGCTTCAGTTTATTGAAATCGACGTTAATGTCAAATTACTACACTGGACTTGGCATTTGCCATTTGCGTAAGCCTGAAACCAGCAGAGGCGCGCAAGCGCCCCGAAATTGAAAGTTATAACCGTTGCGTTTTTCGCATTGCTTGCGCAATGGCGCTGTTTGCGGTTTGAATTCACCGGCATTGGCGGGCGTTTACGTGAGCGTTGAATAAAACAGCGGAGGCGCGCAAGCGCCCCGAAATTGAAAGTTATAACCGTTGCGTTCTTCGCATTGCTTGCGCAATGGCGCTGTTTGCGGTTTGACTTCACCGGCATCGGCGGGCATTTACGTTACCGTTTTTTGCGGGCTTCTTGCGCGGCTCCGCTCTCCGGTACGTGTATTACGCGTGGCTGTCGATGTATGATTGCAGAATCGCTGCCGCAGCGACGGCATCAAGACGCTGTTTTTTCTTCTTGCGCGTGAGCTCTGCGCTGCGCATGAGGTGCTCGGCATAGTCGCTGGAAAGCCGCTCATCGTGATATAGGACATCGAGGCCGCTTGTGCCGGCAAGCTCATCACCAAACCTGCGCACAAGCTTCGCCTGCGGCCCCTCTGAACCA
>JBFWMM010000023.1:21675-42563 GCA_050251615.1 Phycisphaerae bacterium | reverse complement strand
AGAGAACGAAATGTACCCGCCATTTCAAGCAAAATCTGCTATGTATCCGGCCTCCGGCTCGCTACGCTCACTTGCAGCCGGATACATTGCACTTCTTTGAATTTACAGAAAGTATTTTACACAACCCGCAAAACACGAGTGGCCACATTTTGGGTGTTTAACGGGTCTTGTTTGGGACTTTTTGAATAGTAATCTTTGTCATACCCGTCCTGACACCACTCCCACGCTTTACCACGATGTATGCCATAACCGTCCTTGGGATTTGGCTTCTTCTCTCCAACAGGATACAGTTTAGAACCGTTGGATTCATCATAAAAGGCATAATCTTCGAGATAGCTCTCACTCTCTCCGGAAATGTGCTTTGTCTCAGTGCCTGCCCTGCAAGCATACTCCCACTCCGCTTCGGAGGGAAGGCGGTAGGTCTTACCCTCTCTGGCACTCAGCTTCCTGCAGAATTCTGTTGCATCATTCCAGCTTACCAGCTCAACAGGACTATTGCTGTCCTTTAAGCGGCTGGGGTTCTTGCCCATTATTTCTTGATACTGCGCCTGAGTTACCATATACTGACCGATATAAAAATCCTTGGTTATCTCAACCTCATGAACCGGTTTTTCGCTATCAAAGCCATTGTCGTTACCCATCATAAACGAGCCGGCAGGAATCCTGATAAGCCGCATACCGATACTGTTGACAATAACAGGCGGCTCATAATATGAAACAACTTTTTCTTTTAAATCTTCCAGCCTGTCCATCTCGGCAAGCACTTCACTTACCTGCGGAGCAGTTGGCAGATATTCCCTTATTAGATCTGCATACCTTGCTTCTGCCTTTTTCTTCTCTTGTTCTACAGCATCAAGCCAGTCTTTACAGGCATCGAGGAATTGTTGTTGACTCTGTTCTTTCTTTCTATTCAAATCTTCAAGCCGCTGCTTTGTACCAGCAACAACGGGGCTTGTCGGTTGGTAAGTTTTTGATAGTTCGGCAAGGGATTCTTCTAAAGCTTTTTTCAAGGCGATAAGCTCTGAGCGTTCGGCAAAGGCATCCTTTACGCTCTGCGGCACATCCACCCCGAAGAATTTCTCAGCCGATTCTGCCTCGAATCCGGGAAGATTACCCTGAGATGATGTTATGTTAAAACCTGCCTGTCGCGCTGATTGAGGAACCTTCGTTCTGTCCTCAACTGTCCCACTGATAAAATTGAAAAAGATATCAGTGGTAACGTCTGTGTAAACCGTAATCTCGGCTGTGAGAGTTTTGCCAGAAGCTATGCAATCTATCGTATATTTGCCTATCATAACATCTTCAATAGTTACGATATTATCTGTCTTCCTGAAATAGAACCCGAGCTTCTTTATAGAAACCTCTGCCTCAACAGGCAGAGACTGCAATTTGATTACACCTGTTTTGTACTGCATCTCCGCCCTGAACTTGTCTCCGCTCTGCGTTATTTTCAATTTCGGGGTAAATGGCTGAATTGTAACAAACGCCACTTCCCCTGCGACTATGGAAACATCGCAGATCTGCAACTCAATCCCATCCTTAACAGCCTTGATTATATACTTGCCAACCGGTACATCCTGAAGGATAAGGCCGCCTGAAACGGACGTTGTATTACCTTTGAACTGATTATTTAGAAAGATGGATATGTCCGGCTCAGAATTGATTTGAAGAAAGCCTGTCTCTACGGCAAAAGCTATAGAGTAAAGCGTACAAACAACAATAAAAACTCTGCGACTCATTTTACATATCCAATACATATTATATCAAAACAACCACATTAGATTATTGATATTATATTTAATTACAATTCAGCCGAGAGAGAAAAACGGGCTACTACAAACGAGTCTCTACGTTATGTAGAAACGTAAATTACAGGCAACGAATTGTCTTTCTTGCAACCTTTGACGCCAATACCATCCGGCAGAGGAGAACTCAAGCCGGCAATCCGAATCGGTCATTATATCAAACTTCGCTTGCAGTTAAAGAGCAATGTAAGGATAGTGAGGCCAAAATGCCTGCCTGAAGTATTATTTGGTTCATCGCGCCCTTGCTTGGTGTTGCCTTTTTACCCAAACCCCGGCATGAGACGCAAGATTTTGCGTCTCTACACAATGCTCTCGCGAAATGTTATGGTAGTTTTTATTTTTTGAGTGTAGCAGATCCTCATCTTCAAGCTGTATTTTCCTCAGCAGGGCAACGTGATAATCAATGAGCAGTTCAATGTTGGGCTGTATCTTTCTGACCGCCCCGCCTGCAAATATCTGTAATCAAACAGGATAAACTGCCACCTGTGGGTAAGCCACCAGTACGGATATAATATCTCAACAGAGACACTTCGATGGCTGTAATGCGTAACACATCCCGGCACATCGACGCCTTTAACTGTTATCTTAACAGGGGCTATATCACCGGCAACCTTATCTACTCAGCACAACCGCGCCGCCGCGTGGCTGAATCGTAAGGCGCTTGCCTTCTGTGAGACGTTCCTGTTTGAGCTGCGCATCGGGGGCGTCTTCAATTACAATACCCTTGCGTATAAACGAGAGGTCGGGCGTGATCTGGAGCTCCGTATCGGTGCCGTTGATGATTCCGACATACCACTTCTCCCCGAGCCTGCGCGCGATAACGGCATACTTGCCCGGATATCCTTCGACAAACCGAATCTCGTCAAATACCGTCGGCACGTCTTTCAGATAAGCCAGAGCGTAGTCGGGCAAAAGCGGAATCTCATCGGGGACAAGGCCCAGATGTTGAATGCCAGATTCAAACACGACGGGCAGAGCCAGCTCAAACGCCAAAGTCGTCTTTCTTACAACACCGCGCACATGCGGCTCAACCACCAGAGGCGTAAAATCCATTGAAGAAACCACGTTCCTCGTAAACGGCAGCATCGCGCAGTGCTGTGCCTGCTTGTCTGCGCCATCCTGACTGAATGTGCAATACTCCATCCCGCGAACCGCTTCTGTCGTAACGAGATTCGGGTATGTTCGCTGCCAGCCGCGCGGAAGGGTTGCGCCGTGGAAATTCACGGCAATCTTATGATCGGCAGCATCTTTAAGAATGTCGAGATAGAGCTGCATGGAAGCCTGCTTATCGCCGCCGAAGAAGTCAATCTTAACGCCTTTAACGCCCATCGCCGCTATCCTGGCAAACTCCTCTCTGCGCACACCTGCCTCGTGCATACGATTTTTCGGCGTCTGCGGGGCATCGTTCCAGCCGCCGTTGGAATTGTACCATAGAATAACGCCAACGCCCTTCTCAGACGCCTCAGCAGCAAATTCAGCTATCTTTTCGTAGCCTATTTTCTCATCCCAGAGTGCATCGACGAGCACATACTCCCAACCCATTTGGACGGCCATTTCAAGGAACTGCTTCTGGTATTCAATCGTGCAGCTGTCGTCATCGAGCTGAAGCCAGTGCCACGCAGCGCGACCCGGCTTAACCCAGCTGCAATCGCCAAGGATGTTTTCCTCTGCCACGTCCGAAGCGAGCGTGGATTCCACAATATCGCCAAGCTCATCGCCGGCAATCACAATGCGCCAGGGCGAGGCAAACGGAAAGCTCACCTGCGGGTTTACTGGGTCAATGCTGCCGCGGTGGTCCTCGGGCTGTGCAAAGGCTACCGCAAACTCTCCGCTACCATCCTTCTGCGAGAGGTGAGTTCCGCAGTACTGCGCGGTTGTGTTGCTTTCACTCACAAGCGCCCAGCAGCCGTTGGATGTATTAAACAGCGCCGGATAGCTCCAGCCCTGCCCGAACGGCGGTTTCAGTTCGGAACATTTCCCCGTGCTGTAATACTCTTCGTAAGAGAACTGCGTGCGTGCCCAGCCGCTCTTACTCTTGTTCATGGGGTGCAGAAAGGCCACAGTATCATCAGCGAACGAGAAGCCGGTGGCTTCATACGTAATTGAGGCGTCGTTGCCTTCGGGGATTTCGTAGCGAAAGGCGAGGCCGTCATCGGAAACTCTCAGTGCCAGAGCCATCTTGCCGGATTCATTTTCAAACAGCAGCGTCCTGGCTTCCGCGATGTAGCGGCATGCTTTTCGCTTGCCGGTGAGCATAATATAGGGAGAATCTATTCGCACGTTCTTGCCGGCATCAATGATTTTTAATCCCGATGCATAATCACGCTCGCCGGCGGCTATGCTTAGAGGCGAATCTTCAAGAACGCTCTTGCCGTTGCAGGAAAGGCTATAAGAAAGGTTGCCTGAATCACTGAGCTTGACAGATGCGGCAATCTCGCCGCTGGGGCTCTTAATCTGCCAAACCTGCGACGAATACAGTATGTTTGCCGCGGCAAGCAGTAAACACAACACGAATAACTTTTTCATAATTGATCTTTCATTTGGATTATGAAGTATTTCGGGCTAAGCAGTCTGCCCGATTCACACGGACGGTTCATTTTACAAAAATATGCCGCATTTTTCAAGGACAACACCGAATTTTAGAAAAAATGTCGCATACGGTGCGATTTGAGATTTATTTTGCCCACGCCTTATGGCCACGGATAATATACGTTCGTAACCCTGTAGAGACGCAAGATTTTGCGTCTCTACAATTTCGGGGCGCTTGCGCACCACCGCTGTGTTTCGCCAACCGATGCCGGTGAATTCAAACCGAAACAGCGCCATTGCGTAAGCCGTGCGTGTTGGTCGCTTCGCGTGCGGCACGGTCTGCTTAACCGCTTTGCATGCGAGTTTGTTCGACGGTAAATGAAAAAAGGACTTGCAAATCAATGCAAGTCCTTTTTTTTACTAAATAGCGGGAGTTGGATTTGAACCAACGACCTCCGGGTTATGAGCCCGACGAGCTAGACCAGACTGCTCTATCCCGCAATCAATTAAGAAAGAGTCATTATACGACTCCGAGTTGATGTGTCAAGCGTATTGAGTATTTTCTTTAAGAATGGTTAAGAAAAGCTCACAAAGGCTTAATCTGCGCGGCGATTTCCTCTGCCGCAGCGGCAATTTTATCCATCGCCATCTCTTTCGCCGGCCATTGCGTAAAGACGCCGTCGCCATCGAAACGCGGGATAACGTGAAAATGGACATGCGGGACAACCTGTCCCGCCGATAATCCATTGTTGTTCAGGATGTTTATGCCGGTGCTGCCGGAGGCCTTTTGAACGGCCTCGGCAATCTTCGGCAAGACCGCCCCTATAGCTGCGGAAATCTCCGCGGGGCAGTCTGCGGTAAGCTCAAAATGCTGCTTTGGTATCACGAGCGTGTGATATGCGGCCAATGGAGCAATATCCATAAACGACAGCACATTCTCGTCTTCATACACCTTTGAGCAGGGAATCTCGCCCGCCGCTATCTTGCAGAAAATACAATCCATAAGATTGCGCCCTAAGGCTTACTCGCTCTTTTCTTCGTCAACAGCTTCAGTCTCTACCGCCTCAACAGCAGCTTCATCAACCGGTTCTGCGATGGGCGCCGGTGCGCTCTTCTCTTCAACAGCCTTAGCTTTCTTCTCCTTTACTACCATCTCTTCTTCAACGAGCTGAAGGTAACAGAGTGAGCCGTTGTCGCCGAGGCGCTTCTTGCTGAGCTTCACAATTCTTGTGTAGCCGCCGGGCCTTTCGAGAAACTTAGGTCCGATTTCGCTGAACAGACGTCCAACAACCGTACCGACCTTACCGTTTACGCCGTCTTTTTCTTCAAAGATAGCTCTGTCATTGAGAAGAGCAATCGCACGGCGACGGGAAGCGAGGTCCCCCTTCTTTGCGAGAGTAATGAGTCTCTCGGCAAACGGCTTAATTTCTTTTGCCTTTTCTATGGTTGTGCAGATCTTGCCATGCTCAAAAAGCGAGCTGACCATATTCCTGCGCAGCGCCGTACGGTGCTGGCTTGTTCTGCTGAGTTTACGTCCTGCTACAAGATGACGCATATTTCCGATTCCTTATCTAAAAGTTGTATCTTGTTATTAAGTACAGCGCGGCTCAGAGCGACATTCCGAGGTGGAGGCCGAGCTCTTCGAGCTTGCGGTTGATTTCGCGCAGTGAAGTCTTGCCGAAGCTGCGAACCTTGAGAAGATCACTCTCCTGCATTGCCACCAGTTCACGAACAGTGTTGAGCTTGATGCTCTCAAGACAATTATTAGCACGAACACTGAGTTCAAGGTCGCGTACATTCATATCCAGCTTGCGGCGCAGCTCTTCGCTCTCGCTTTGACGCTCAATCTCGCGCACCATCAGCTCCTCATCCACAACAAAATCGCCTGAGCAGAGGAAATTCGTGAACGGGTTGACGTGCTTGCGGAGGATCTTGGCCGCTTCGACAAGCGCCAGCTCCGGAGTAACGGTGCCGTCAGTCCAGATCTCAAGGATCAGCTTGTCGTAGTTTGTGCGCTGGCCTACACGGGTATCTTCAGTTTTATAGCGCACCCTGTCGATCGGCGCGTAAATCGCGTCGATCTCGATAATGCCGTGCTCCTGCTCGAAGCGATCGGAGTCTGCGACACGGTCCTTGACTGCGATATAGCCACGGCCCTTCTCAACAGTCATCTCAATCTCGACCTTCTTATCCTGGGTGAGAGTGAAGAGGACGTGGTCGGGATCGACTATCTCAACATAAGGATTCGGCTCAATCATACCGGCAGTAACGACGCCTTTCTTGCTGCCACAAACTTTTATGGTACGCGAAACGCTGCCGTCAAGCTTTACGATAAGCTTCTTGATGTTGATGATGATGTCGGTAACATCTTCAAGGACGCCTTCGATTGAAGAAAACTCATGATCAACGCCCGAGACACGAATGCGGGTTACCGCGGCGCCTTCAATGCTGCTGAGCAGAATTCTTCTGAGGCTGTTACCGATTGTGGTACCAAAACCTCTTTCAAAGGGTTCAACGATGAACTTTCCATACTTCGAGGTAGCCGTCTGTTCATCAAGTTCGAATCTTGTAGGCAGTTCAATGCCTCTCCAGGTAATACGCATCTTTTTGGCTCCTGTTTTCAAGTTTCCCGCGCTCGGGAACAGCCTTATTCCATCGCGCTATCTGTTTCTTGATACGTTAAAAAAACCGGCATACCGCCTTAGCAGCAGTCCGGTTTACTGCTTAATTAAAAAAATCACACGCGGCGGCGCTTCGGGGGGCGGCAGCCGTTATGGGGAAGCGGTGTAACATCTTCAATGCTGCTGATCCTGATACCGGAGCTCTGGATAGCCGTGATGGCTGATTCCCTGCCCTGACCGGGACCTTTAACGAAGATGTCAACTTCCTTAAGGCCATGCCTTTTAGCTTCGTAAGCAGCCTTTTCAGCAGCCTTCTGAGCTGCGAACGGCGTGCTCTTACGAGAGCCCTTGAAGCCAACCTGACCGCCTGATGCAGCAGTAATAGCCGCGCCTTCGGGGTCAGTGATCGTGATGATCGTGTTGTTAAAGGTGGATTTAACGTGAACAACACCGCGGGGGATGTTCTTCCTTACTTTTCTTACTGTTTTCTTAGCCATTTATACTAAATCCTGTAAAAGGTATCAGCGCATTGCCTTAACACTCTTCTTACCCGTAACGGTTTTCTTTCTTCCTTTACGAGTTCTTGCGTTACTCTGTGTCTGCTGTCCACGACATGGCAGGCCGCGTTTGTGCCTGATTCCGCGATAGCAGTTAATGTCTTTAAGACGATTGATGTGCTGAAGAACTTTTCTTCTCAGCTGACCTTCAACTTCATACTCGTCCGTAAGAAGCTGAGTGATTTTTGTAAGCTCTTCATCTGTGAGTTCTTTGGCAAGTCTGGTCGGCTCGATGCCTACCTTGCCGAGGATTTCCGCAGAAACAAACTTTCCTATACCATGGATATAGGTAAGTGAGTAAAGAACCTGTTTGTTGTTTGGTATGTCAACACCGATTATACGAGGCATATTAGCTCCTTTAGTAAAGGGTACAATTAACCCTGTCTCTGTTTGTGGCGAGGATTAGCTGAACAAATTACCCTGATAACGCCTTTCCTGCGGATTATCTTACAATTTTCACAAATACGTTTTACTGAACTTCTAACTTTCATGTTCTCACCTGTGTGAAGTAAAAAGAACTGCTATTATAGCAATTTATTTTCTTAATACAATACGCCCCTTCGAAAGATCGTAAGGGCTCATCTCAATTACAACAGTATCGCCCTGAAGAATGCGAATAAAGTGCATCCTCATCTTTCCCGATACGTGAGCAATTACCCGATGTCCATTTTCAAGTTCTACCCTGAAAACGGCGTTTGGCAAAGTATCAACGACCTTGCCTTCCAATCTTATTCCACTGTTTTTTGCCATAAATTCCTATGCGGTCAAAACATCACAACCGGAAGCTGTAACTGCGATAGTATGTTCAAAATGTGCGCTTGGTTTGCCGTCTCTGGTTACCACTGTCCACCCATCGCGGAGCGTTTTAACAGCGCTTCTGCCTGAATTTATCATCGGCTCAACCGCGATAACGAGGCCGGGCTCCAGAGTAAAATCGCCGAGAAGCGTCGAACGGTCCACAAAATTGGGTACCTGCGGAGATTCGTGCATTTCTTTGCCAATGCCATGGCCCACAAGCTCTTTGACAACGGAAAAGCCGTTGCTTTCGGCCTTGGCCTGCATCAGCGCAGCCACTTCACTCCACTTCTTACCCGGGGCGATGTTTTCAACCGCCAGATCAAGAATTGCCATGGTCACATCCATCAGCTTCCGCTTGATGGGCGAGATATTACCCACTGCAATTGTCTGGGCGGCGTCGCCGCAGTAGCCATTGAGCCTGACACCGAAATCAACGCTCACGATATCTCCATCGGATATCCTTGCCTTTTGCGATGGAATGCCGTGAACAACCTGCTCGTTTACAGACGAACAGATCGCCCCGGGGAATGGGATTCTCGCATAAGGAGAGCGAACACCCTTGAAAAGGGTAGCCGCGCCATGCTCTGCGGCGATTGCTTCGGCCAGCTCATCGAGCTGGGCCGTCGTAACGCCAGGCATACACATTTCTTCAATTTTTGTTAGAACTTCGCGAACAACCGAGCCCGCGAGTCTCATTTTTTCTATTTCCTGAGCAGTTTTGAGTGTCATACGTTCGACTCAATCTCTTCAATCTCTCTGGAAATAGCTTCCGTAATTTCATCAATCGGCAGCGATGCATCAACCGTGCGGAAGGTTGTGTCGCTGTTGCGATAGTATCCGATGATCGGGCTTGTCTGGCTGTGATAGGTTTTAAGCCTGTCCAGCACAACTTCTTGCCTGTCGTCGTCGCGGTGAATAATATTCGCACCGCACTGATCACACTTTCCTTCGACAGCCGGAACGATGGTTTCGAGATGGTAAACCGCTCCGCAAGAAGGGCATACCCTTCTCCTGGAGATCCTGTCCGCCACAACATTATCGTCAACTGTCAGCTCTATGACCAGAGCTATCTTTTTGTTATCCGCGTTGAGAGCGATATCAAGTTGCTCTGCCTGCGAAAGCGTGCGCGGGAAGCCATCGAGAATACAATTATAATTCTTCTCTGCTACTGCGCCCTTCATCATATCGATCACGAGCTCATCCGGAACAAGATCGCCTCTTTCAATAAAGGCTTTTACCTTTGCTCCAAGCTCTGTACTATTTCTGATTTCGGCCCTGAAGATGTCTCCACTCGAAAGATGAGCGAGAGAAAACCTGTCTGCAAGCCTCTTGCACTGGGTTCCTTTGCCGGAACCGGGAGGGCCTACAAGAACCACAATCATCGTCTTGCGCCTCTGATTCTGCCGCTTTCGCTGAAGCCTTCATAGTTATGCATAACCAGCTGAGATTCAATTCTCTGAACCATATCCAGCGATACGCTTACAACAATCAGAAGACCTGTTCCGCCGAGGAACGATGCGACAACCCAGTCAACACCCATCAGGATGGTAACGAGCTGCGGTACAACAGCGATGACAGCAAGGAACGCGGCGCCGTAGAATGTAATTCTGGTCATTACCTTTTCGAGGTAATCGGCGGTACGCGGGCCCGGGCGAAGCCCCGGAACAAAGCTGCCCTGATCGCGGAGGCTGTCTGCAAGTTGCTTCGGCTGGAACTGTACTGTTGTCCAGAAGAAAGCAAAAGCGAAAATCATCAGTATGTAAATTACGTTGTATGTCCAGGCCTGCGGCACAAGCGCTCCGGAGAGGAACATCAATGCCTTACTGCCTGCAAGCGCTTCAATCTTCATCAGCTGACTGATAATAAGCCCTGGGAACATCATCAAACTCGAAGCGAAGATGATCGGCATAACACCGCCGTGATTGACGCGAAGCGGGAGGTAATGGCGAACGCCACCAACCATCTTGTGGCCGCGCATCTGCTTTGCCTGCTGAATCGGAATCCTGCGCTGTGCCTGTGTAATCAGGATAGCGCCGGCTACCACAAACAGGAACGCCGCGAGTAGGAACACAATCTTTTCGGGGCCGTACTGGCCGTTTGCAGAACCAACTTTGAGCGTCGAGTTCGTAATAACCTGCATAACCGTACCCGGCATCCTCGAGAGGATACCTGCCATAATCAAAAGGCTGATACCGTTGCCCAGGCCGTATTCATCGATCTGCTCGCCGAGCCACATCAGGAAGAGCGTGCCGGCTGTCATACCCACAACACCCAGAAGCGTTGTGGAGAATTCCATCCCCGGATACACACCCCCGATTGCCTTCAGCCAGCTCATAATCATAAGCGCCTGAATAAGACACAGCGGAACAGTCAGGTATCTGGTGTATTCCTGTATCTTTCGATGCCCCACCATACCCTCCTGACGGAGTTTCTTGAGGGGCTCCCAGACTTCACCAAGTAGCATCAGTATGATTGACGCTGAGATGTATGGCATAATACCGAGTCCGAAGAGCGAGCTCTTAGACAGGGTACCGCCGGTAAACATCTGCATCGTCTCAGCCATACGCCCGAGAGGGCTGTCCGAGCTTCTGTCGCTCGTCTGCTGCTTAATAACATCGGGATTCGTACCAGGAACCGGAATATGGAAACCGATTCGGTATATACAGAGAAGAAGAAGCGTAAAGAGAATCTTCTTTCTCAGATCCGGTACTTTGAAAACGTTAAGTAATTTGCCAAGCATAGCTCACCCTATCATGTTTTGCTTATCAGGCGACGATTGTTGCAGTTCCGCCGCAGCTGGAGATTTTCTCTTCAGCACTCTTGCTGAACTTGTGCGCCTCGACGGTAAGCTTTTTAGTCAGCTGACCATCACCGAGTACTTTCACCTTGCCCTGCTTATTGCCGACAAGTCCTCTTTCGAGAAGTTGCTGCATACCGACGGTAGAACCGTCTTCGAAGTACTTTTCGAGCTGCATAACATTGACGATTTCGTAGCAGGTGGCAAAGTTGCAGTTGCTGAAACCAACTCTCGGAAGCTTGCGGAATACCGGGATATTACCTCCGGCATACATAGGCCTCTTTGAGTAGCCCGCTCTGGACTTCTGACCCTTATGACCGCGGCCACTGGTCTTGCCGTTGCCGCTGCCGCGTCCGCGCCCTATACGATTACGGACTTTGTTCTTGCCTGCGTTATTTGTTATCTCATGACTTAACATAGTGACTTATATTCCTTTTCAGAGTTCAAGTTCTACACCGCGAAGAGATTGTACCTCTTCTTTGCTCTTCAGCTGACGCAGCCCATCGAGGGTTGCTTTAACTACGTTCTTCGGAGAGGTACTCCCGTAGATCTTGCTGAGTACGTTGTGAACACCTGCAAGCTCAAGAACAGCACGGCTGCTCAAGCCCGCAATAACGCCGGTACCTGAGCTCGCCGGCAACAGCTTTACGCGTGTCGCACGGCACTTGCCCACCACTTGATGTGTGATAGTACCATTGTTCAAAGCCACTTTAATTACATTCTTGCGCGCATCTTTGAGCGCCTTTTCCACTGCGTTGGGCACTTCGTTTGCCTTGCCGTAGCCGATACCGACATTTCCTTCTCTGTCGCCGACTACCACAAGCGCCGCGAAGCTGAACCTGCGTCCACCTTTCACTACCTTAGCGCAGCGATATATCTTTACTACCTGATCCTCAAAACCAGATTCGTTTTGAGCCATATACTTGTTAGTTGCTTCAGCCATATCTTCTCCGATTGTCCTTTAGAATACAAGTCCTGCTTCTTTGGCGGCGTCAGCAAGAGCTTTCACTCTGCCATGGTACTTGTACGAGCCTCTGTCGAAGCGTACAGCCCTGATTCCTACCTCAGTTGCACGCTTACCGAGAATCGCACCGACGGCCTTAGCCGCTTCGACATTGCCGGCAACCTTTATATCACTCTTTACATCTTCTTGAAGCGAACTCGCGGAAACGAGAGTTACGCCGTTGAAGTCGTCAATAATCTGGGCGGATATGTTCCTGTTGGAACGGAACACCGAAAGCCTGGGACGTTCAACCGTACCACGAACCTTCTTGCGAACCTTATATATACGCCTCTGCTTTGTCTGTTTTTGTTTCTTATTCATCTTATTGCCTGAAATTAAGTTTCACAGCGTGATTATGAACCGAACGCCTTGCCGACCTTGCGGCGGACGACTTCGTCTCTATACCTTATGCCCTTGCCTTTGTACGGCTCCGGCGGACGTTTACTGCGGACCACGGCAGCGAACTGCCCGAGAACCTGCTTGTCGTTGCCAGAGAGGGAGAACTCCGCGGGCACTTCATTACCCTTTGTAGCTCCGGTTTTAATCTCTACAGCAACACCCTTGGGCATCTGCAAGTCAACAGTGTGGCAGTAGCCAACATTAAGAATGAGCTTACCGCCCTGTTCTTTAACGCTGTAACCGGTACCGAAGATCTGCATCTTTTTAGTGAAGCCGGTTGAGACACCGATTATCATATTATTGATAAGGGCTCGAATCGTGCCATGCATAGCTTTAAGCTCGCGGCTTGATTCATCGGTGTTTAATACTGTTACGCTGTTGCCTTCAACGAGAACGTCGATACCCGGGAAGGTATTCTCCATGAGCTCGCCTTTGGGGCCTTTTACTTTAATCTTACCGCCGTCAAGCACAACGCTCACACCTGCGGGGATCTCAATTGTTTTTTTACCTATACGACTCATATCAGCTCACCGTGCATATTACTTCACCACCGGCACTATTCTTGCGGCAGGAAACATCACTCATTACACCCTTACTCGTCGATAGAATGGAAATACCCATTCCGCCGAGTATCTTGGGAAGGTCAGTAGCTGAGCTATAGACTCTTCTGCCGGGCTTACTTACTCTAATTATTTCATTTATGACAGCTGCGCCTTCATCGGAGTACTTCAGTTTGATACGGATAACACCTTGTGTGCCATCATCAATACGGTCGAAACCGTTGATAAAACCTTCACTCTTCAGAACAGCTGCAATACCTTCGTTCACGTTCGAGGCCTTGACGATAACTTCGGCTTTCCTCGCACTGACGGCATTGCGGATTCTCGTCAGCATATCTGCTATGGGATCGCTCATGCTCATTTATAAATCTCCCTGTTCTTTCTCTTACCAGCTGGCCTTTTTTACGCCCGGAATCTTGCCTTCGTTAGCGAGAGTCCTGAAGCACACACGGCATATCTTGAATTTTTTGTAAACCGCTCTTGACCTGCCACAAAGCTCACATCTCGTGTAGCCTCTTACCTTGAACTTAGGTGTCTTCTTGACCTTGTTTTCAAGTGCCTTAGTTGACATAATTCACTCCGACTTTCTTTAACTCTTGAACGGCATACCGAACATGCGCAGCATTTCGCGGCACTCATCGTCGGTCTGTGCGGTTGTAACGACTGTTATGTTCAGACCCTGCGGAGTCATCATACTCACCGGGTCAACTTCGGGAAAAATGTTCTGCTCGTTAAAGCCGACAGAATAATTGCCGCGGCCGTCGAAGCTCTTTGCGTTGAGACCACGGAAGTCCTTCACTCGCGGTACAGCGAGATTGACGAACCTGTCGAGGAACTCATACATAATTTCGCCACGGAGCGTTACCTTGCAACCGATGTCTTCACCTTCACGCAGTTTGAAGTTAGACACGCTAATCTTCGCCTTGCAAATGAGCGGCTTCTGACCTGTGATGGCTGTCATATCCTTGACTGCCTGCTCAAGGTACTTCTTATCCTGGATCGCCTTACCGACACCCATCGATACAACGATCTTTTCGATTTTAGGTATAGCCATTACCGACTTGTACCCGTACTTAGCCTGCATATCTGCAGCTATCTTAGATTTGTATAAATCTTTCAAACGCGCCATTTACGCCACCTGTCTTATGCTTTGCCCTTGCGTACAACGCCAAGGACAGTTCCGTCTTGTGCGAGTCTGTTCTTCGCACCATTGTCTTCAGTTACAAATTTAACCCTTGTGCCCTTGTCAGTAGTGGGGTTTACGGGCATTACATTGCTGATATGCACCGGCTGCTCCACCGTAATCTGACCGCCCTGCGGATATTTCTGCGAGGGACGAACGTGCTTTTTAGCCAGGTTTACACCTTCGATAACGACTTTCTCGCCCTCGATGACCTTGAGCACTTCACCCCTGCGGTCTTTATTAGCGCCGCTGATAACGACGACCTTATCACCTTTTTTAATACGTGCTGCCATTTATCGCCTCACACTACTTCACTTGCAAGTGAAATGATCTTCATAAAGTTCTTTTCGCGAAGCTCTCTTGCCACGGCACCGAATATACGTGTGCCGACGGGATTGTTGTCCGCATCGATAATAACAGCAGCGTTCGTGTCAAAGCGAACATAGCTGCCATCAGCGCGGCGTACCGGAGCCTTCGTGCGAACGATTACGCACTTATGCACTTTCTTATGGTTGAGCTGGCATGTGGGCAGATGCTTCTTGATAGCAACGCAGACGATATCGCCCACTCCTGCGCCGGGCCTTGTATCCTTACCCGTCCTCGATGCACCACGACCGAGCACCTTGATGCACTGCGCAGTCTTAACGCCGCTGTTATCGGCGATTTCGAGCATTGTTTCTTGCTGTATCACTTCAGTATCCTCACCGATTATTCGATTACCGCTTTTTCAACTACATCAACAAGACGCCAACTGATTGTCTTGCTGATCGGCCGGCACGCTACGATGTCAACCGTATCACCGACACCCGCGAGATTCTTGGGGTCGTGAACGCCGAGTTTCGTGCGTCGGCTGATGTACTTGCCATATTTGGGGTGCTTGATTTTGTAGTCAATCTGCACCCTGATGCTTTTATCACCACTGCGACTGACAACAGTCCCGCGTTTTGTGTTTTGGGTCTTACTTTCCATAATTAAGCCTTTAGTTTGCTTTCATTTATTATGGTTTTAATCCTTGCTATTTCCTTGCGACACTTGGAAACGGCAAATTTATCCTCAACGTTCTCTGTTACAGACTGCGACCTTAGCTCAAAGAGCTTTTTCTGCATCTGCGCGAGCTTAACCTGAAGGTCCGCGGCTTTGAGTTCTCTAAGTTCTGATGCTTTCATCTCTTATTGATCCTTATACAAGAGAGTGTTTTCTCTTGGAAAAACGACATCTGATAGGCATCTTGTGAGCAACTCTCGCCAGTGCTGCGCGCGCCATATCTTCACTAACGCCGGAGATTTCGTATAGAACCGTTCCCGGCCTTACGACTGCTACCCAGCCCTCGATTTCACCCTTACCCTTACCCATACGAGTTTCGAGCGGGGTAGAGGTGTAGGACTTATGCGGGAAGATCCTGATGTGGATCGTACCCTGGCGTTTGAGGTAGTGAGTCGCAGCGATACGTCCGGCCTCGATCTGCCTTGCTGTAATCCAGGAATGTTCGAGAGCCTGGATTCCGTATTCTCCAAAAGCAACGAAGTTGTTGCGGCAAGCGTTTCCACGATTCTTGCCCCTCTGCTGCTTGCGGTATTTAACTCTTTTAGGCATTAAAGCCATAATCTTATCCTCGTACTAATTTTTCAGTGTTACTATCTTCGAATCAGCCGTTACGAGGCGCTCTCTCTGCCTTGTCACCACGACGAGGAGCCCTCTTGCCGCCCTTCTGGAACCTGCGCTGTTGCGGCTGGGCCTGAACCTCTTCGCCGAACTTGCCTCTGTAAATCCACACCTTTACGCCGATAACGCCGTAGGTAGTGTGGGCCAGAGCCGTTGCGTAGTCCACGTTTGCGTCGATTGTCTGAAGCGGGATAGAACCGAGCTTCGTTGATTCTGTACGCGCGATTTCTGCGCCGCCGAGACGGCCTGAAACCATAAGTTTAACGCCAAGAGCGCCGGCGTTCATAACCTGCTCGCACTGCATCTTCAGCACGCGCCTGAATGAGGCACGCCTGCTGAGCTGCTGAGCGATCGCATCTGCCACGAGTTTAGCGTTGAAGGATGCATCTTTCACTTCAACCACGTTGACACTCACCTTGCGATTGATGAGGGCCTCTATCTCGCCGCGTACTTTATCTATTTCAGCACCCTTGGGGCCGATAACCATACCAGGCCTCGCGGTGTGCAGTGTAATCTTTACTTCGCTGGGAGTCCTTGCAATCTCTGTCCTTGCAACGGCCGAATAGGGTACCCCGTTGTATCTCTTCTCAACGAATTTGCGAATCTTGCAATCTTCAACAAGGAAGTCTCCGAAGTTCTGCTTGCGTGCGAACCAGGTACTCTGCCAGTCAAGTCTGATACCGGTTCTGAAACCGATCGGGGAAGTCTTCTGTCCCATCTGATTATTCCTCTACTATCTGCGCTACGGTAACATGAATATGACAAGCTTCCTTCTTGATCGGATGAGCACGTCCTCTGTCCTTCGGGATGAACCCCTTAGTGCCGATTCTTCTACCGGCGCTGTCAACACGGGATTCAGCAACGTAGAGGCTGTCAATATCAGCCTCGGCCTCATCGGCGTTGGCGATTGCGCTCTTAAGTACTTCCGAAACGAAAGTTGCCGCGCGCTTTTCGGTAAACTTTAGAATGTCAAGAGCATCCGATGTGTGCCTGCCCCTGATGAGGTCGGCAACAAGCCTTACTTTGCGTGCGGACTGTGGAGCATACACATGCTTTGCTGACCAGGCCTTGAGCTCGTCAGCTTCCACAGAGAACAGATTGGCGATAGCCTCGATGTCTTCCTGTGTAGCAACAGGCTTCATAAGGCCGTTTATCCACTTCTCGGCGACGGCAAGCGCCTTGTCGCCATGGCGTTTCTCCAGCTTCGCGGCAATATCTGTCGCCTTGACGCCGGTATCGGCCATAAGTTCATTTAATCTTTTAACGTTTAACATAGCAAACCCTGTTTAATGTCGGCTTTTGGCCGATTATTTCTTCTTATCAGCGTGTCCTCTGAAGTTTCTCGTGGGGCTGAACTCACCAAGCTTGTGCCCTACCATATCTTCAGTAACGAAGACCTTGTGGAACATCCTGCCGTTGTGAACTTCAAAAGTGTAACCCACGAATTCAGGAACTATGGTTGACCTGCGAGACCAAGTCTTGATAGGCCTTTTTGTGCCGGCTTCAATCTGCCTGACAACCTTCTCAATCAGATGGTCATCAACAAATGGTCCTTTTTTAAGCGATCGTGCCATTTAATTATCCTTTATTTATCTTCTGTTAGAGAACTAACTGCTGGCCACGGTTATTCTTACGACGCCTGATGATGCGCTTGTTGCTTGCCTTCTTCTTGGAACGGGTCTTACCGCCCTTGGCAAGCACGCCTGTGGGCGAACAGGGGTGACGGCCACCGTTGCTTCTGCCTTCACCACCACCCATCGGGTGCGCTACGGGGTTCATCGCTTTACCTCGAACGTGAGGCCTGATGCCCATATGACGCTTGCGTCCGGCCTTGCCTATGCTGACGTTCTGGTAGTCTGAGTTGCCGAGCTGGCCGACGGTAGCACGGCATTCGACGCGTACCATTCTCATTTCGCCGCTCGGGAGAACGAGAGATGCCCAGCCGCCTTCTTTTGCCATCAGACGGGCAGTGCCTCCGGCGCTGCGGACAAGCTTGCCACCCTGGCCGGGGTTCATCTCGATATTGTGTACCTCAACACCAACCGGTACGCTGTACAGCGGCATGCTGTTGCCTATAATCGGCTCACACCTGTCACCGCTTGTGATCTTAGCGCCGATCTTGAGGCCTTCAGGCGCCAAAACATACCTCTTCTCGCCGTCTTCATACTGAATAAGGCTGATGAAGCAGTTGCGGTTGGGGTCGTACTCGATGGTCTGTACGGTTGCCGCCATATCGTCTTTATTGCGTTTGAAGTCGATAATGCGGTAAATTTTTCTTGCGCCGCCGCCGCGGAAACGACATGTCGTCTTACCGTGGTGGTTGCGGCCGCCTGTCTTCTTGATTCTCTTGCAGAGAGTCTTTTCCGGCTTGCCGGTGGTCAGAACGGTTCTGTAATCAATTACAGAAGCGTTTCTGCGGCCCGGACTCGTTGGTCTATATACTTTAATCGCCATAATTCTGCCTTAAACTCTTAGTAAAGGTCGATCTTGTGGTCTTCGTGAAGCACGACAACTGCCTTTTTCCAGCTTGCAGTTTTGCCGGTGCTTCTACCTCTTCTACGCGCCTTGCCCATGCGGTTCATCGTGCGCACATCTTTAACCTTTACGCCGTAAAGGTGCTCAATAGCCTTCCTGATTTCCAGCTTGTTCGCCTTCTTATTTACTTCGAAAGCGTAAGCATTCAGCTCGCTTGCGGCGGCCATGCTCTGCTCGGTAATGATAGGCTTAATGATTATATTGCAATTATCCACTTTATCACCTTGTTGATTGCGGTTTTATAACTCTAACGCCTTACTTTTCAGCAAGCAGCTTTTCAAACGCTTCCTTAGTGAACAGAAGCTTCTGCTTGTTGCAGATAACACCTGCGTTGAGGTCCTTGACGGCCGCAACATCAACCTTCTGAATGTTTCTCGCTGACTTATATACGGCCATATCGTAATCGGTCGTAGTGATGAGGCAGCTTCTGTCGATGTTGAGATTACCGAGAACAGCCACCATATCCTTAGTCTTGGGAGCGGCGATGCTGAGATCATCGATAACGAGTACCGCGCCGGACTGAAGCTTTGCCAGGATAGCGCTGTCGCAGGCGAGTCTGCGCTGCTTTTTGGGCATATCCTTGCCGAAGTCGCGTGCTACCTTAGCAAATGCCACACCACCACCAACACGCTTGTGCGTCCTGCTGGCGCCGACACGAGCGTTGCCTGTGCCCTTCTGGCGGAAAAGCTTTCTTGTGCTACCGGCAACCATACCGCGACTCTTTGTCGCAGCGGTACCGACACGCTTGTTGGCGTTGTACATTACGATAGCCTGCTTGAGCAGAGCGTAGCGGACTTCGCCGCCGAACTTCGCCTCATCAACACTGATCGTGCTGACCTGCTGGCCATCCTTGTTATATACTGTTACGTCTATCATATCTAATTATCCTGCCTTATCGTTTTGTCTTAGCAGTCTTGATGACAACATAAGCGCCGGCGGGGCCGGCAACGGCACCCTTTACAACGAGAAGGTTTCTTTCCCTGTCGATGCTTACCAGCTCGTGATTTTTAGTAGTAACTCTTTCGCTGCCCATGTGGCCGGCCATCCTCTTGCCCTTTTTGACGTTACCGCCGTGGCCGAGGTCGCTGGCATGGGAGCTGATAGAACCGGGAGCGCGGTGCTTTCTTTCACAACCGTGTGATGCGGGGAAACCGCCGAAGTTGTGCCTTTTCATTACACCCTGAAAACCTTTACCTTTGCTGGTGCCGACAACATCAACGTACTTGATTTCCTCAAACACATCAACATTGATTTCCTGACCCAGCTCGTAAGAGATGTCAGAATCTGAAGCAAGCCTCATCTCGCGAACGAATTTTTTGGGAGTTGTGTTGGCCTTCAGGCAGTGGCCGACTTGCGGCTTCTTCCTGCGAGCGTCCTTAACGTCTTCATATCCCAACTGAACAGCGGTATAACCGTCAGCGTCCTGCGTCTTTATCTGTGTGATAACGCAGGGACCGGCCTCAATGACGGTAACAGGCTTAATCTTGCCCTGCTCGTCATAGACGCGAGTCATACCGACTTTTTTTCCAAGTAGCATTGTCATTTCTTTGTCCTTCAGTTCCAAGCCTTAATCTGGTTCTTAAGCAATCAGGCTTTGATTTTTACAAATACGCCCGCAGGTACGCTGAGCCTGTTGAGCGCTTCAACTGTCCTGCTGTTTGCCTCGAAAATGTCGATGAGTCTTTTGTGCGTTCTGATCTCAAACTGCTCACGCGACTTCTTGTTTACGTGAGGACTGCGCAGAACTGTGTAGCGCTCAATCCTCGTAGGAAGCGGTACGGGACCCGATACCTTTGCGTTGGTCCTTTTGGCCTGCTCAACAATTTCTTTTGAAGAGCCGTCAAGGGCCTTGTGGTCGTAGGCTTCCATACGGATACGTATTCTTTCAACTTCGGCTGCCATTTTTTTTCCTTAGAAAATCAGCTTTTAGTTATTCCCCAGCTAAGGGGCATTTAACAAAATATACTCTTACACACTCCAGGAGCCGGTGCTTTTCAGGGGGTGGATTTGCGGTGCGCTGTGTTGTAAGCCCTTATATAGGCTGAACTTAGCTGCTGCAAGCCCCACTCTGATCGCATAGGCA
This sequence comes from Phycisphaerae bacterium, assembly GCA_050251615.1. Classification (GTDB taxonomy): domain Bacteria; phylum Planctomycetota; class Phycisphaerae; order Sedimentisphaerales; family Sedimentisphaeraceae; genus Sedimentisphaera. Next base: position 22,031 of record JBFWMM010000023.1, on the reverse strand, counting down.
ACTCTTTCGTCCGCTATGCTCGCTTCGGCTATGAAGAACGGAAATGATAGTGGAATATGGGGTTAGAGTCAAGTTTTAATCGTAAAAAAATGAAAATTTCTCACAATCACCACCCTTGCCGCCGATTCATGCATACATACAACTTGCTTTTTTCACCAGGCATCGTATAATGAAGTGTCTTGTGTCGGGTCCCATGCAAGTTCGGACTTGTGAACCTGGTCAGGCGGGGAACCGAGCAGCCATAAGCATTGTTCGGCTGTGCGTGGTAAACCCGACACCTTTTTTCAAGCGGTTATAAGTTATAAGCCTTTTGAGAAGCCTGCGACAAACTCAACAAATTCCCCCTCCTCTTTTTT
>JBFWMM010000023.1:6584-21575 GCA_050251615.1 Phycisphaerae bacterium | reverse complement strand
CCGTTGCGTTTTTCCCACGGTTCATCATTACGGATTGATAAAACGAGCCGCGCGAGAATTGTAGAGACGCAAAATCTTGCGTCTCATGCCGGGTTATGGTAAAAAGGCAACACCAAGCAAGGGCGCGATAGATCGCGCCCCTACAGGCCCGCTATGTCCGCTGTGTCCGCGGCGTCCTGCCTTTTCTCACGGGCACAAAAGCAACTCGACGCTACCGGGCGCGAAAGGCTCAATCACGATGGTATTCGTCCCTGATTTAAGGAAGCCTGTAATGTCTTTGTGCATCGGCGCGCCGATACAGCCGCCGGCGTAAGCGCCGTTGACGGTAATCCGTGCGGCCTGCTCGGGCTCTATCCCTTTCATCGAAAGGATGAGACGCGTTTTGCCCGTTATGATTTTTTCGCTCACCTTAACCATGCCGGCAAAAGGCCTTGCCTGCGCGACGGGGCTTACCGTCAGCGTTGCCCCGGGCGTTCCCCACGGGCCACTGCCAAATGCGGCAACCGCTTCAGCTTTGGCCCAACCTGAATCGTCGAAGCGGGCTGTTTCCCATCCCGAGACAGAGAAGTTTTGCACTTTCCAGCCGCTGTCAATCTTAATCGTTTCGGTAGTGCCGTCTTGGCAGGTAAGAATAAATTCGCCGACCAGGCCCGCGGGGCTCGGCTCGTCTGTTGCGTTGAGTACGCTGATAGCGATCGTGTTGCCCGTTTCGGTGAGAAAATCCAATACGTCAACATCGGAAAGCTTCCTCCAGTTTGCGAAGGAGCCCTGGTTGTCCGTGATTGGGTTTCCGTTAACGTAAAGAGTCATCTCGTTGTCCGCCGTGCCGATAAATTTCGCCGTTGCCAGCTGCTTGCCTGCGGGGATTTCCAGATGGCCGCGGAAATAACAGCTACCCTGCGGCGCGGAAGCAGATGCGTTCAGCCCAGGGTACCATATCCAATCGCAGCCCGCAAGCGAAGGCGACGGAGCGGCTGTACGAGCGAGATCTGTTTTCATCTGAATAACAGACAACGCCTTCGCTGCCTGCAAGTCTTGCGCATCGATATGCCGCGGCAAATTGCGGCGAACGGGATTGAAAACCAGCAAAGCTGCTTCAGAAGGAGCAAAGGTGAGAGCAAGCTCGACATAGTCCCCGCTTCGCGTAAACGGTATGGAGGTGATTTCGGCTCGCATCGGATCCCAGTATTCGGGGAATCCGCCTGCCCTGATGCGAAGGCGCAACGTGCGCGGGCCATCGTCAACATTCTGGTTGCAGATAAAGAAGACATCACGGCCATCTTTGACTCTATGCAGGACATGTAGCCAGTTGTCCGTTTCGCCCTCCACGACTTCCAGCGTCGGATGCAGACCCGCATCTCCGGCGAGAGCCTGCTTGATCTGCTCGGGAGTGGGGTTTGCGGGCAAAAAGTATGAGCGGCCGCCTGCGGAATTGCTGCGGCATGCCTTTACGCCCGCCTCCGCCTTACCCCAGATTGCCTCGCGAAGCCTTGCAATCTCAGCGCTGCTGCTTGAGAGATCAGCGGGCTTTGAGGGCAGGAAGTCATAACCGATAACGATGCCGCCTGCGCTGAAAAAATCGTAAGCTTTTTTCAGCGTCCCGGAGGGGATCACCTCAACCGGCGGGACAATCAACACGCCATACTCTTCGGCGTGCAGGCTCATCCTTTCGGCGGCGAGCTTTACGTCATCCTCGAATACATCATACGGCATCCAGTCGCAGTCGTACAAGGCCTCTTGCAGGGCTCCGCTGATTTGGTCCGGCGCAACCGCCTTGCCGACGTGGACGCTGTTGCCGGCAAACAGCAACGCAACCGGGCAGACGTGCCTGCCGCCGCTGAGCATGAGGCTCAGCCTGCTTGTGTAGTCGGCATATACCTTGTAGAGCGGCCAGCGCGGCTCCCTGCCGCCGTTGTAGAAGTACGGCGGGCAATCCGTGTCGTAGGGCGCGCGGGGATTGAACGAATGGGGGATGTGGAAATTTATCCCGCTGACCTGCATATGGTCTGTCCACCATTTCATCTCGGGGTAGGTGAGATCCTGGCCGCGGGCGCCGAAGATCTCGATCATCGCCAGGTCGTCTTTCTTTCCGTAAACATGGCTGATTGAGCTGCCGAGTTTGGGGGTTTGCCAGCAGGATTTATTGTAGTTGCGCTCGCGCTTGCCCATCACAAACTGGCTGAACACCGCATCAATCGCGCCCATATCGCTGTACTTCTGGAGCTGGAACATATTGCCCGCGCATGCCCATTGGGAGAGATAGAGTTGCCCGTGTTCGAGGAAATGGCCGATCGACTGCACATCGTGCTCGTGGCACCAGTCGGTTATCGCACCGAAGAGCGTGCGGCCCCAGGTCTCGGCAAAGGCATCCTGATACTGATATTTCGCGGCCTGCTGCTCATCGCCGGACAGCTCAAACTTCCATGCTGCAAGCGCCTTTTTCCAGTCCACATTGCGCTCTTTCAGCATGGGAATCACTTCTGTGCCCCAGTCGCCGAGGGTTTCGGGTTCATCGTAGAAAAAACCCTTAATCTGGCCGCCGAAATCTTCGGCGAAACGGTCGTAATGAGGCTGATAAACCGTCTCGAGGTACCAGTCAACGGCTTCTTTGCTGGCGCCGTCGATAAGGTAGCTGCCGCCGCGCCCATCGCAGTAGCGCCAGGTGAAGACCAGTACCTGCCAGCTGCCCTGCGGCGCCTGCCAGCTCAAAGAACCGTTTTTAACTTTGCCGGTAAGGTCTATGAGGCTGTTGCCTTCAATCTTTCCGGCTGCCGTTTTGCCGGCCAGAACTGCAATCAGCTTGTCTTCGGATAACTCGCATGAAAAAACTTCTCCGGACGGTACATCCACCGCCTCGGCCTGCATATACTTGCTGCCATATTGCAGGGGTACCTCCCCGCCGACTTCTCCGCTGGGCCACCACTTTTCATCGAAGATCCACATATCGAGGTCGTACTTCTTCGCCGCTTCGAGGCATATCTGCAAATCGCGATACCACCCTTCGCCCAGCCAGTCGTTGTGCGGGCGTGATTCTGCCGTGAAACAGCCGTTGCCGCCTTCGGCCACTTTTTGAAGGCAGGAATCCAGCAGCTCGGCGCTTTCATCGCCGTGGAGCCAGTAAAGCGGCCCCGTGAGCCTGCGTGATTCGCTGGGCAATTCAATAAAACGGCTTTGAAGTGTCTGCTCGGCAGGCCCGGCGCCTGCTGCGTAAAGCGTTGGGATAAAGCCAAGCGATACAATCGTTAAAAAGGACAAAAACACCCGTTCCTTCATGTCAGTTCTCCAGAAAAATAAAACAACCGTCTTCTCGGCTCAGCACAGAATAAAGCAATCCCGCAAAAAGCCACACTTGCTATTATCGGTTATCGGGCGAATCTGGAAATACATTTTTTGGCATTTTTTTTACGTTTTATGGCGCGAGAACACCAACCCGGACAGCAGAAGAGCGCAAGCGCCCCGAAATTGTAGAGACGCAAAATCTTGCGTCTCATGCCGGATTACGAACGCATATTATCCGTGGCCATACGGCGTGGGCGCGTTGAACGCATCCCTGCAATCCGGTTTGTTTGCAATTGATATTTGCGGCTCAATCATTATACTGTACTAAATTTTTAACCGTTAATCGGAGAATGGCTATGAACAGAAGAATCATTTGGGGATTTACATTATGTATATTGCTTGTTATCGGATTTGCTGCGGGACGTGCTGACAGCGCCGGCAACGAAGCTCCATCGGGTATTGCGGTCGTGAGCATTCCCGAAGTGATAGATGGCAGCAGCTATGCCACTTCGCTCGATGAGGGGCTTAACGCGAAGAAGGATAAGGTGCTCGCTGAGCTTGATAAGTACAAGGCCCAGATTGACGCCCTTCGCGCAGACCTCAATACGCGCAAGCAGGGTAGCACTGAATACAACGACCTCGCCCAGCAAATTATCGAAAAGAGCGCGATTGCGGAGGCCAAAAAAGACTATATGCAAAAGTCTCTTCTGGCCGAGAATAAAGATATAATGGAGAAGCTCTACATTGACATCCTCGCGGCAGTGAAGGAAGTCTGCGAAGAGAAGAACATCGAGATGGCTCTCGACCGTGATGAGGTTAAGCTGCCGGCTGCCAACTCCACAGAGCTTTCAGGCGTAATTCAGACGCATAAAGTGCTTTATCACGCACCGAACCTCGATATAACAAAAGATGTCATAACGAAACTTGATAAATCTAAGAAACAATGACCACCAAAACATACAGCGCACAACAGATTGCCTCGTTGCTTAATGCCGAATACAACGGCCCGGACACCCTCGTGTTTACGGGCGTAAACGGTATTGATGCCGCCGGCGGCACAGAGCTGACCTTTGCCTCGCCCGAATACTTCAGCAGGCTTACCCGCTGCAAGGCCGGCGCGGTAATACTCAACGCCGAGACAGACAAATGGAATGGCCCTGCGTTTATCGTAAAGAATGTGGATGAGGCTCTGATAAAGGCGCTTGAAGCCTTTGCTGATGAGCCACAGTTCTCCGCCGGCATCGAGCCTACGGCAGTTATCTCTGCGGAAGCGCAAGTTCACGAGAGCGCGTATATCGGCGATTTTGTCGTGCTCAGAGGCCCCGTAACCATATCAGAGGGCGCGATTATCAAATCGGGCGCGAAGCTCGAAGGCCCCTGCGAGATAGGCCGAGGCACAATAATAGACAGCAATTGCGTGATATACCCGCGCACGAAAATCGGTGCCGGCTGCGTGATAAAAGCAGGTAGCGTAATCGGCTCGGCGGGATTCGGCTTCCGCGCCGTAAACAACCTGCCCACACTCATCCCGCACAACGGCGGAGTGGTCATAGAGGACTATGTGAGCATTGGCGCCAACTGCTGCGTTGACAGGGCCAAATTCGGCAATACCATCATCGGCACAGGCACAAAGATAGACAACCTCTGCCAGATCGCTCACAATGTCCGTATCGGCAAATGCACCCTGATAGCCGCCCAGAATGGCTTCGCCGGAAGTGCCGTCATAGGAGACGGCTGCATGTTCGGCGGCCAGTCGGCCGTAACAGACCATCTGACCGTGGGCAATATGGTAAAGGTGGGTGGGAAGTCCATCATCACTAAAAACACTCCCGATGGCTCGGTGATTATGGGAGTACCCGGCAGAGATAGAAGCAAATACGTCAAGGAAATGATCGCTCTGCGCCGCCTGCCAGAAATGGCAATGCGGCTCATGAACATTGAAAAGAGACTGGACGCTGATGAAGCAGAGAACGATTAAACAAGAGACAGCTGTTTCGGGAAAGGGACTTTTCGGCGGTGTCGAAGCGTCGGTGCGTTTTTTCCCGGCGAAGGAAAATACGGGCATTGTGTTCGTACGCACGGATACCCCCGTGCCCGTAAAAATACCCGCTCTCATCAGCTCGCTCACTGAAAAGGAGCGCCGAACAGCGCTCGGTAAGGGCGATGTCTCCATCAGCACCACCGAACACTGCCTCGCGACGGTGTATGCGCTCGGCATAGACAACCTCATTATAGAGGTTGCAGGTCCCGAGCTTCCGGGGCTCGACGGCAGCGCTAAGGGATTTTACGACCTGCTCAAAGCCGCCGGCATAAAAGAGCTCGACAGCGAGGCGGTTGTTTACAGGATAACCGAGCCTGTCAGCATTACTGAAGGGGATATGTCCATATATGCCCTTCCATCCACAGAAGACAGTTTTAAGGTGAGCTTTGAGCTCGATTACAACGAAACGGGCGCTATCGGCAGGCAGTATTTCTCCGTTACTCTGGATCCGGATAGCTTCGAGAAGGAAATCGCCTTCGCGCGCACCTTCCTGCTTGAAGAGGAGGCTGAGTACTTCCGTAAGCAGGGCTTAGGCACACACCTCACCCCTGATGAAATCCTCGTTGTAGGTAAAAATGGTCCCCTCGGCGCCAACGAATTCCGTGTGCAGAATGAATGCGTGCGGCATAAGGTGCTTGATATTATCGGAGACCTGGCCCTCACGGGCGTTCGCCTGCAAGGCAAGATTGTCGCCTCGAAGAGCGGTCATCGCCTGAACCAGAAGCTCGCCCGCAAGATTACAGACCTCAACGAAAAAGAACAGCGCAAGAAGAAGCGCGGCAACGATGCCCTGCTCGACATCCGCAAAATACAGCGGATACTCCCGCACAGATACCCGTTCCTGCTCGTTGACAAGATCATAGAGATCGTAAACGACACCAGCATTGTCGGAGTGAAGAACGTTACGTTCAACGAGCTGTTCTTTCAGGGGCACTTCCCCACAAACCCGATTATGCCGGGCGTGCTGATTGTTGAAGCGATGGCGCAGGTCTCGGGGCTGCTGTTCGCGCAGAAGCTCGAAAATACCGGTAAGCTGGCAGTGCTTACAACTATGAATGATGTAAAAATAAGGCGCTCGGTTGTTCCGGGCGATCAGCTTATTCTCTTCTCAGAGGCGGATAAGGTACGCAGAAGAAGCGCTCAGTGTAAGTGCATGGCCAAAGTTGACGGTGAACTTGCCGCCGAGGCCACGCTCAAATTTATGCTGATCGATGATGACGTTTGATAAAAGGAACCGTAGTATATGTCTAACTTTATTCATCCGACCGCAGTAGTAGAAAAGGATGCTGCAATCGGAGAGGGTGTTGTTGTCGGTCCGGGTTGCTATGTGGGCAGCAGAGCCGTTATAGGCGCAGGCACAAGGCTTGCCGCCAATGTTACGATTGAAAAAGATGTCGTGATGGGAGAAAACAATCGCATTTATCCGCATGCAGTTATCGGCTGCGGCCCGCAGATCTTCGGCAAAGGCGATGACTACAAATACGGCAGGCTGATCATCGGTAACGGCAACACAATCCGTGAGAACGTAACAATCCACCCGGGTATGTTTGAAGGCGCCGAAACCCGCATCGGCAACGGCAACTTCATCATGGTCGGGGTGCATATCGGCCACGACTGCATCTTCGACGACGACATCGTTATGAGCAACTATTCCCAGATCTCAGGCCACTGCAAAATAGAACGCGGCGTCTGGTTCAGTGGCATGGTTACGGTGCATCAGTTCTGCACTATGGGCAAATGGTCTTACGCGACCGGCCTCACGGGCATCAACCACGACATCCCGCCCTTTATGACGGCCAACGGCCACTACCCATGCACCGTGCGCATGGTGAACAAGCGCGGCATGGACAGAGCCGGCCTCGCCCCCGAACAGCAGAAGGCCGTGATGGATACGTTCAAGAAGGTCTATCGCGATGACGGACCCGTTCTCGAAAAGGTGCGCGAGATGCTCGCCGATGAAACGCTCGACCCCGTCAGCAGGGAGATTGTCGAATTCCTCGACCGCTCAAACAAGCACCGCTTCGGCAGATACCTCGAATCGCTCAGAGGGCATTGACAGGGAAGGCATAAGGCCGCGAAACCTTGGCTTATAGCTTACAACATAAAACTTACAACATAAAACTTACAACATAAAACTTACAACATAAAACTTACAACATAAAACTTACAACCTTTTTAGTGCTTTTCGTGTCTTTCGTGAGCTAAAAGGAAGGCAACAGGAAGTTTTGTTATGACAAAAATAAGAACCGCCGTAGTCGGCGCGGGAAAAATGGGCGGCTTCCACAGCCGAGTTTACAGCGAGCTTGAAAACAGCGAGTTTGTCGGCGTGTGTGATGTGGACGGCGCCAGGGCCGCCGCTCTTGCGCAAAAGCATGGAGTGCAGGCGTTTTCCTCGCCCGATGAGCTTATCGGCAAGGTTGACGCGGTAACGATTTCCGCACCCACAATATACCACCTTGAGATAGCAAAGACGCTCATCGAGAACGGCATCAGCGTTCTTATCGAAAAGCCCCTCGCAGCGACGGTGGAACAGGGCAAAGAAATTGTGCAACTGGCCGAGAAATACGGCGTTGTTGTGGCCGTGGGGCACAGCGAACGCTGCAATCCGGTAGTGCAGGCGATGAAGCGCCTCGAGATTACCCCGCGGTTCATAGAAGTGAACAGGGTCAGCCCGTACCCGTTCCGTTCAACGGATATCGGCGTCGTGCTGGATGTGATGATACACGACATCGACATAATCCTCTCGCTCGCAGGAAGCCCCGTGAAGAAGGTCGATGCGACGGGAGTGGAGGTGATCGCGAAGAACGAAGACATCTGCAACGCCCGAATCACATTCGAGAACGGTTGCATCGCCAACGTTACCGCCTCGCGCCTCGCCCTCAAAACAGAGCGCAAGATCCGCGTATTCAGCAATCAGGCATACCTCAGCCTCGACTTCTTCCGCAAAGAAGGCATCGTTATCCAGACGGCGCCGAATGTGGATGTAGTGGAGTGGATAAGAGAAAAGCAGCTGGAGCCTGGATTCGATTTCGGCGAAGTGAACTGGCCGGAGCTTCTCAATATCGAGCCGCTTCAGGTGGAAGACAAAGAGCCGTTGAAGGTGGAGCAGGAGGCGTTCCTTGAAGCTGTTGCCGGAATCAGGCCGCGCCCCGAGGTTACGGCGGCCGAAGGCCTCGCAGCCCTTGAATGCGCATATAAAATCCTCGACAGCATCCGCGAAAACGCCTCAGACTAATATCCCCGCGGCATATTGCTTTCCCCATAGCGGCTCGGACGGGCACTTACAACTTATCACATATAACTTAAAACCTAAAACTCCCACACAAGCATCGTATATCTGCCCCAAACGATATTGCGGCAGATGTCCGGTTTGCCGAGCTTTGCCTCGAATGCGGCGGGCTTAATCGCCCAGAGATGTTCTTTCTCCCATCGGCCGAGCCTTGCGTTCGTGAACTGCGGCTCATTGGGCACGGTGATAACGAGCTGCTGTTTCGCAACCCGCCGGAGCTCGCCCATCGCCCGCACCGGATCGCTCACATGCTCCAGCACCTGCTGGCACAGCACAATATCAAAGCTGTCGTCGGCGTAAGTGAGCGCTTGCACGTCCTGCTTGTCAATGCCGCCGGTGAGCGGGGCGAAATCCGCACCGGTATAGTCGTAGGAGCCGCCGAGCATCGCCTTGAAGTAGTCTTCCTGGCAGCCTATGTCGAGGATGGTGCGTGCGTCCTTGCGCAACACCTTAAGCACTTGCCTGCAACGCAGCGAGCGCAGACGGCGATAAATGAAAAATTTCGCTTTTTTGAGGATTGTCATTCGCTTGCCTCCGATCGGATTCTTTTTGTGAGGTTTATAACGCAGAGGCCCGCAAGCCCCGGTATGATTATCAGGATAAGGCGGTATAGCAGCGCTGCGATGAGTGCCTGTTCGTTTGTGGCGCCGGCTGAGCCGAACAGGAACGCGATGACGGTTTCGTCTGTCCCCAGACCGTTCAGCGCGAACGGAAAGAGGCGCGCTATAGTAAGAAGGGGCGCCGCCGCCAACACGCTCACAAGCCGCACGTCCGCATCGGCCATGCGAAAGCAGAGAAACAGCTGAAAGTATGTAACGAGCCACCCGCAGACCGACAACCCAGCGGCCAGCAGCAGTAGATTCTTGTGTGAGCGGATATGTTCGCTGAAGATGGCGAGGTCGAAGCGGTTTTCAAGGCGCTTCTCTATGAAGCGCGGAACTGAGCCAAGGCGAGCGAGCGCAAACATCACCACAAGCGGCAAAGCCGCGAGGATGGAGGCCGCCGCAAGGCGCTTATCGCCGCCGCCCGCGCAGGCAAAGAGGCCCAGCAGGCTCACGCTCGCAAGCGCTATGAGCTTGTCGGCAAGGCTGACGCTCAGCATGCGCTCTTTTACGCCCGTCCAGCGATATCCGAGGTACGCCTTGAGCACGTCCCCGCTGCCGGCGGGTAGAAAGAGGTTCAGCCCGAGCCCTGCAAAGAGCAGCTTAAGCGAGCCTGTGAGCGGGATCTTGCCGGCGGGTGAGTCGAAAAGGAGCTTCCAGCGAAGCGCACGCAGGAGAAAGTTCGGGATTAGCAAAGCGGCGCAAAGGCTCAAGATCTTTGCGTCTATCCCGCGCATTGCCGCGAGCAAGGCAGACTTATCCACCCGTAAAAAAAGCCAGGCCACAAGCGCGGCCGAGAGCAGAATCTGCAACGCCAGCTTTACTGAGCGCCTGCGAGCCTTCGCTGTGGCCGCAGTGTCGCGCGAAACAGCGCAATTGCGCGAGCAATGCGAATTCTTATCTTCATCGACGAAGTTTCTCAGCAACCCCTTTGCCAGGCGTTTCATTTGCCCCTCTGGCGCATCTCGAATTGGAGCCTGAACATCTCACGGCGCAGCGCCTTTATCTGATACGCGAAGAAGCAGAACAGAAACATTCCGAACCCGCTGCCGAGCATGAATATCGTTGTGAGGATAAAGGCGGTTCTGTCGCCGATGACTCGGTTCAGGATGAAGTATTCCACAGCCAGCTCAAGCCCACAGACAGTCCCCGCGGCAAGTAGCAGCGCCCCGAGCGAGCCGAACAGCATTATCGGAGCCTCGAACACACTGAACAGAAGGTGCGTCTTGATGAGCTTGCCCGCCTTGAATTTCGATTTGCGCTTTGTTTTGCCTTCCTCAGGCTTCTCCCATTTGAGCACCGCCGGCACCTCCGCAAAATCGCAGCCCAGCATAACGCACTTGCTCACGATTTCCAGATGAATCTCCTTGCGGTCTTCTTCGAGTGGCAGGTTCCGGATCACATCGCCGCGATAGCCGCGAGTCATTCCGCTGAGCATCGTGATTTTCACCGGCACCGTCCGCCGCAGGATTACGTTGCCCAGATGGCTAAGCATCGCCCGCCTCGCGGGTACGTTCTCCAGCTTGCCGCCCTTGGCGTATGGCGAGGCGATCACAATATCTGCATGCGTTTCCACAAGCGCATCATAGAGCCTGCGCAGGATGTCCTTACCCCAGGTGAGGTCGGATTCGGTCGTGATCACGTACTCACCGGCGGCGGCCTCGAAGCCTTTGCGCAGCGCATACCCGCGCCCGCGGTTCCTCGCATACGAAACCACCTTCACGCGCTCGTCAACCTCGGCAAGGCGCTTTATAATCGCTTCGGTGCCATCAGTGGAGCCGTCGTTTACTAATATAAGCTCCCAGCTGAAATCGAACTCTTCGAGCGCTTCGAGCAGTCCTCGCACGCTCTTTTCAATAACAGCTTCCTCATTGTACATAGGAGAAACAACCGTCAGCCGTACCATTTCATCAAACCTCTTCTATTATCTGTTGTGCTTTATCGCGGTGCCTTTCGAGATACTCCTGCGGGGGGCCGCCGAGATGGTTCCAGGGCAACGGCTCATCCGGCGCAAACTCGCGCTCGGCTATCTCGCGGTAGTCTATGCCTCGCTGCTCGAAGCACTTCTCCCACAGCTCGAAGTTGAAATGCTCGTCCCAGAGGTCGAATATCGCGCCTGCGCGGTAAGCATCCTCCACCACATCGCACAGCTCGCGGCCGCCTCTTGCCAGAACTGCTTCCAGCACGCTGCGTTGGCGGTCGTGGAATTTGAACATAACTTTCTTACCGAGCCTCAGCTCACGCTTGCGTTCGAGTATAATTTCTGTCGCGCGGTCGAAGTATGCCGCATCTTTCTGCCCGAACCACTGGAACGGCGTATGCGGCTTCGGAATGAGCCAGCTGATTGCCGCGCTCACGTCTCCGGCGCGCCCTGTTACCTCGCGCCCGATTGCCGAAACTTCCGCCGAGAGATCCGCTATGGCGCGGATGTCATCCTCTGTTTCGTTCGGGAAGCCGACCATAAAGTACAGCTTCACCCGCCTGTACCCCACTTCATACGCGCTGCGAACCGCCTTGAACAGCAACTCGTTGGTTACCTTCTTGTTTATCATCCTGCGCAGGTTTTCGCTGGCCGCCTCAACGGCTATCGTAAGCCCGCTCTTGCGTACACTCGTTGCGAGCTTCGGCACAAGCTCAAGCTGCTTGTCCACGCGCAGACTCGGCAGCGATATGCCGACTTTCCTCGGCACGAAGTATTCGTTGAGCCGCTCTACAAGCTCCTCAAGCCACGGATAATCCGCCGTAGAGAGGCTCAGAAGGCTCACGGTATCGAAGCCTGTGGCCTCGTAGTTTTTGATGGCGGCCTGCACAATCGTCTCCACGCTCCTGAACCGCAGCGGCCGTTTTGTAAACGATGCCTGGCAGAATCTGCACCTCCCCGGGCAGCCGCGCATAATCTCAATAGATACGCGCTCATGCACAGCCTCCACAAACGGTACAATCGGCTTCTCCGGCAGATAAGCGTTCTCGAAATCCTTCACAACGGCATTCTCAAAGCGCATGCGCAGGCCCTCTATCAGTGGATGAAGCTCATTGCCGCGTATCTCGTAAAACTTCGGCACATACGCCCATTCGAATCGCTGAGCAGCTTCGAGAAGGAATGCGTCTTTGTCGTACTCCGCGCGTGATTTGTGCTCGCGGTACAGCTCAAGCAGAGCGCATAGAGCGTCTTCGCCGTCACCGAGGAGGAAGATGTCGAAGAACTCCGCCAGCGGCTCGCAGCTGTTCGCTATCTGGCCACCGCCGAGGATTATCGCATCTTCATTGCTGCGGTCTCGGCTACGAAGCTCAAGGCCGGCAAGGTCAAGCATGGCCAGGATGTTTGTATGGCAAAGCTCGGTTGTAATTGAGAAGCCGAGCATATCAAAGCAAGCCGCCGGCAACTTCGATTCAAGGCTGAAAAGCGCAATGCCCTTCTCCTTCATAACAGTAATAGCATCCGTCCAGGGCGTGAAAATACGCTCACTCATTCCCCATGGCAACTTGTTCACCATGTCTTGCAGAATGCTTACGGCCGTGTTGCTCATGGCGATTTCATACACATCGGGAAAGCACATACCGAATTTGACAAGCTCCTCACGCGGCTCCTTGCCGCCCGAGTTTACTTCGCCGCCGATATACCTGCCAGGCATCCGTACCTCGCCGAGCAATGCGGCGAGGGTTTTATGGTCGAGTGATTCGCATTTTTTCTTCATGCGCCCTATTATTTCCGAAAAGCCGGAGCCGTCAACCTGTAAGCTGTCTGCATTAAACAATCGGCTCTAAGCGTGCAAGGGCGCATATTATCGCAGTACCTTTTACATTGCGCCTCGAGCCTCAACAGCCCAAGACGCCAAAAACTACATTATTGTAATTTTAGGGTTATACGGCCTTCGATAATGCACAAAATGCTTTACTTCACCTATATTTTCGCATAACCTTTACGATGTGGTAGAAACAGGGCGTCTGATGTGCCTTTGAACGGACAATCTCGGCCCTGTTTTAAGTTTAGCCCTACCCATACATTGGGTGGGAGTCTGTTTAATAAGTGTTTTTGAAAGGATTATCCAATGATTAACTGGCCCAAAAGCAACGATGCTCTCGGCACAGTAAACCGCGGCAATCCCTGTGAATCTGGCCTCTGTACTCTTTGCAGGTCTGATTGCGCAGGCAAATGTGAAACATGGCTTTCTTCTCTCGTCGGGCGCAAACTGCTCTACCCGAGAGACTTCAGCAAAGTCACAGCCGGTAGCGCCAACGTAACAAGCCTCGGCCTCGGCTATCATGCACTTCGCATCCAGGGCTATGCCTGGGGCTCCAAAGGCCTTTCCGCCGGTCTTACAAAAGACCCCGACGACTGCATCTTCCCCAACGTTGACATCACAACAAGCTTCGGCAGCGAAATCGAAACAAAATGCCGCGTTCCGATGATGACCGGCGCACTCGGCTCGACATTCATCGCGGCGAAGTACTGGGATTCATTCGCAGCGGGCGCAGCTCTCTGCGGCTTCCCGATCGTTATCGGCGAAAACGTAGTGGGCGTGGACAAGAAATCACAACTCGCAGGCGGCAAGATCACAAGCGCACCCGAGCTTGAAAGGCGCATCGACACTTTCCTTCGTTACTACGATGGCTACGGCGCGATCATCGTTCAGATGAACGTCGAAGATACCCGCAACGGCGTTGCCGAGTACATTCTCGGCAAGTACGGCGACAAAGTCATCCTTGAACTCAAATGGGGCCAGGGCGCAAAGGACATCGGCGGCGAGATTCAGGTTACAGATATCGAATACGCACGCTTCCTGAAGGACCGCGGATACGTAGTTGACCCGAACCCGTACGAACCCGTCGTTGAAGCGGCATACAAAGATGGCTCACTGCGTTCTTTCGCAAGGCACAGCCGCCTCGGCTCAACAAACATCGACACCGTTGACGGCGTTGTTGAAGAATTTATGAACCATGTCGCATACCTGCGCAAACTTGGCTTCAAGCGCATCAGCCTCAAGACCGGTGCCTATGGCAACGAAGCACTCGCACTGAGCATCAAGCTCGCAGCGGACGCAAAGCTCGACCTGCTCACAATCGACGGCGCAGGCGGCGGCACAGGCATGAGCCCGTGGAACATGATGGACAGCTGGGGCGTACCCTCGCTCGCACTCCACGCAAAGGCGTATGAGTACTGCAAGATTCTCGCAGATAAGGGAGTGAAAGTGCCGGCGATTTCGTTCGCAGGCGGTTTTGCCCGCGAAGACCACATCTTCAAGGCAATCGCTCTCGGCTCACCGTTCACAAAGCTGGTTTGTATGGGCCGCGCACCGATGATCCCCGGCTACCTCGGCAGTAACATTGAAGGCGTATTCAAGCCGGAGAACAAGGAAAAGGTTTGCGGCAACTGGGATGAACTACCCGCAAGCGTGAAGAAGCTCGGTTCTTCGCCCGAAGAAATCTTCAGTGGCTGGGAAGCTGTGAAGGATAAAGTGGGCGCGGACGAGATGAAGAACGTTCCGTTCGGCGCTGTTGCGATGTACGGCTACGCTGACAAACTCGCCTGCGGCCTCCAGCAGTTTATGGCCGGCGCGAGGAAGTTCAACCTCTCCGAAATCTCCCGCAATGACCTCATGAGTGCAAACCGCGAGACGGAAGCAGAAACCGGCATCGCGTATATGACAGACGCTCTCGACGCGGAAGCAAAGGCCATCCTCAACGGCTGATAAGCAACCTGCAACATAGATTCACAAAACGGCAGGCTCGAAAGGGTCTGCCGTTTTTTTAACTCTCGCCTTACAGGGAATGATATGACA
>JBFWMM010000023.1:0-6484 GCA_050251615.1 Phycisphaerae bacterium | reverse complement strand
GATCGTTTTGGGCGCGATGAACCCGAGCCCCTACGCTCGCGCAATACAACGGGCATTCACGATATCGGCGTTTGCTCAGATATCCTGTTCAAGGATACGTGTACGAACCGAGCCCACATCCACCGCGAAGCGTGATGTGCGGGGGTATTCGTCGGTGGGCGCTATACGGCCCAGGTAGAACCAGTTCGCCGTAGGCAGGTGGGATATCTGCGCATACTCATGATTGTTCATCTTTGCCCTGCTGATGGAACCGCCTGTAAAGATTGTAATGGAATTCCACGCGCCGCGCTTGATCTCGCCAAGAACCTGCCGGTTGCCGCGGAAAATCATATATACCGCATTGCCTCTTGCCACAACCTCCACGGGCGCGGCGATGTCGCCGAAGGTGCATAAGACGGCATCTTCATCAGCCTCCATGCGGAACATAAATTCTGCCTGAAAATAATCGCCGTATTTGCGGGTGTGGAAGTCTATATCGAGGCCGGCGCTTGATTGCCCGTTGAAATGCAGAATCTTTCTGCCGGCAACCTCCTCATACTCAACCACGCCGCCCTTCGTATCTGCAGGAAAAACAAACCCGCTTTTCTCCGCATCAGCGGGCTCAAACTCCAGAACGGTCGCCTCGGGGTTCGGTACGTAGCGCTCGGCGGGATTTCTGCCGGTAAGCTCCCAGCAGTGCTTGCTGTAAACGCGCAGCACATCCGCTTCGGCGCTACCGTTGAAAAGGGCCAAATACCTCAAATCGCCGCTGAATCCCGGGTCAATTTCGCCTTTGCCAAGGATACCGACGCCGCCCGTGAGGTATTTGAGGGCATCGGCTTCGTAAGACGCCTTTGAAACGAATTTTCCGTCCTGGTAGAAATATACTTCACCTGCGAGGCTGTCGATTCGCACGCCGAGCATTGTCCATTGTGAGATGCCGCTGAGCTTATCGGAATGCAACTCGCCCGCGCCGGAAAGGCGTACAACTTGTCTGCCGTCTTCAAGGCGCCAGCAGAAGCCATCCGCGCCGTTAAGTGTGAGGTTGGAGAAAATTACGCCGCCAAGGTCGCTGCGTAGCCAGGCGGCGATGCTCGCTCCGCTCTCGTCAACGCGGAGTTTTCCCGTAGCGCTACAGTACTGCTCGCCCGCGAAATGGTAGTATGTGCCGCGCTTTTCGGGGCAGTCCGTATCGGGGAAGCCTGTCGAGCGGGGGTAGATATAGTATTTGTCCGCTTCGGGTAATCTGAAATTAACAGCCTTTATCACGCGCTCTTCAGCGCCTGATGTGTAGCTGACCGCGAGAGTATCGCCGGAAAAATCGCAGGACGGATTGTAAACCACAGGGTCGGTTTTGGAGATTGTTACGCCGGCTTCGAGGTCAAAACCTTCGCCGAGGCTGGTAAAGAGGGCGAGATTGTTAAGATTTCTTTCGGGGTCTCCTTTGCGGAAGTTGCAATCGTTGGTAAGCAGGTAGTTGCGCAGGAGCTCGGGGCGCTCTTCCCACGGGCCTGCGTTGAACGCGTCCATAGGCCCCTGCACGAAATCACAGGGATATTTCACGGGAATGCTCCAATGCTCACCGAGGTCAGCCGAGGAACTGTAGTACCAGCCCGGGTTGGAAGGGTCTCGCAAGGGCTTTATAATCAGCTGCAAGTCATCCGCACCGCTACGCCACATGCAAGCATCAAACTTACCCGCGGGCAAATTCTGGATTGCACCGCCCGTTTTCCACTGCGAGCCATAGTTGCCGGTGATTGTAACGAGCCTGCGGCTGTCCATATCATAGACAAGCGCAAGAGCCGCTATCTTATCCTCAGCGGGGCTGAACGGCCTGCCGATAATGGTAATCTCAGCATTCGGGCTGATGCCGTCGGCAACAACCTGCTCATAGCCGGTGCCCGGCGCAACCTCGGCAGGTGAGTTGTAGCGCGTGATTAGCAGCTTGCTGCCTGCGTCCTTATGGAAGAGCAGGAGCTTATCTCCATCGTTATACGCAACAACGCGCTCGCCTGTCATTGTGGATTCAAAGAGGAAGCGCGGGGTACCCCATCTGCGCAGGTCTCCGCTTGTCGAGCAGCATACGGAATAGTTGTCCAGCTCGCTCTGCCGCGTAAGCCAGAAGCAGTGCCAGAGGCCTTGAAACTGCACTATCGTGCTGTGGTCGTTGAACGGGCCGCCCTGGCGCGGGCTCACTACAAACTTATTCATCTCCGGCCTGTAAACTTCGTATGTCTTCCAGCCGGTTTGCGCGCAAACGATGCCGCAGAATATTATTGCCAGCAGTATTTGTCTCATACGAATCCTTTCTTCAGCCGCGGAGCGTTTTAATCAGGCGGTTTCGTCGAGGCCCAGATCGACCACGCCCGCAGAGCATGTCAGAGCGCCTACAGAAACCCTGTCAACGCCCGTCTCGGCTATCTCGCGAAGGGTTTTGCGCGTTACGCCGCCGCTCGCCTCAAGCTCCACGCTTGAACCGCTCGCATCACGCATCCGGACAGCCTCGCGAAGCTGAGGGCAGGTCATATTGTCCAGCAGGATAAGATCCACGCCTTTTACTTCAAGTACTGTTTCGAGCTGGTCGAGCCGGTCAACCTCCACGCACACATACTTAACGCCCTTGCGGCGGCGGCTCTTTTCGACGAGCTCTTCAAGTTTCTTACGCGGCGAAGAGCCAATATGTGCGAAATGATTATCCTTCAGCATAACGCCGTCGGAAAGGCTCATCCTGTGGTTACAACCACCGCCGCATCTGACCGCGTACTTTTCCAGCACGCGCATGCCGGGGGTGGTCTTTCTGGTGTCGTAAATCTTGAGGTTCGTGCCTCGGACAAGCTCCACATACTCGCTTGTCATCGTGGCAATGGCGCTCATACGCTGGAGAAAGTTCAGAAAAACCCTCTCCGCTGAGAGCATTGGAGCAAGCGGGCCGCTGATCTCCGCGATAACATCTCCCGCGGCAACCTCATCGCCATCCTGCACCTTCATATTTGCTTCAAGACACGGATCGTACGCTTTGAGTACCTCCTGCAAGACGGCTTCACCGCAGAAGACAAGGCTCTCTCTCGCCTTGAGGTACAGCTTTGTCCGCAGCTGCGGGTCGATGGTTATATCTGTTGTGGCGTCGCCGGCGGGCATATCTTCGTATCGGGCGATTTTTACTATATCAACTATGTCGGAGTGTTTGAGTTTTTCCATTTTGGTATCAGTCTGTTTGTGTTAAAACTTATCTCAGATTTTTACGGTTCTTTTAAGCAGCACATTTGCAAGCGCCTCTATGGCCTCACCCCTGCCGACGGCACCAAGTCCTTCGTTCGTTTTCGCCTTCACATTGACGTGCTTGAAGTTGGCTCCGCAGCAATCGGCAAGGCTCCTCTTTATCTGCGCCTTCCACGGGCTGAGCCGCGGCCTCTGCGCCTTTATTACAACGTCAAGATTCTCCACGTGCCAGCCATCAGCCTCCATCAGCTCGCGTACAGTTAAAAGCAGACGCATGCTGTCTGCGCCGGCGAATTTTTCGTCCGTATCGGGGAACAGCTCGCCGATGTCTCCGAGGCACGTTGCCCCGAGGATGGCATCTATCACCGCATGCACAACCACATCTCCGTCGCTGTGCGCCAGAAGCCCCATCTCACAGGGCACTTCCACCCCACCGAGAATAAGCGGCTTATCCGGCACCAGACAATGGATATCCGTTCCGATTCCCGTACGGTACTCATCTGCAGTTGGTCGCAGGCTCAAAGGACTCCCTTTGTACTGGGTATATCGCTGCCGCTCACCTTCAACGCGTTTCCAAGCGCCTGACCGAACGATTTGAAAATCGCCTCGGCGATGTGGTGGCTGTTAGTGCCGTAAGGTACGTTTATGTGGAGGTTTATCTTGGCGAAGTTGGCCAGAGAGCGCAGGAACTCCTCCACAAGCTCCACGTCAAACGTGCCGACTTTCGGACGTATGTAGTTTACGTTATACACGATGAACGGCCTGCCGCAAATGTCCACGGCCACATTCGCCAGAGCGTCTTCCATAGGGACGCTAGCGCTGCCGTAGCGGCAGATTCCGCGCTTATCGCCGAGGGCTTCGGTGAGCGCGTTGCCAAGGCATATCGCGATATCTTCCACGGTGTGGTGGTCGTCGATCTGGTAGTCGCCTTTCGCGCTGATTTGCAGGTCTATGCCGCTGTGCTTGCTGAGATGCGCGAGCATATGGTCGAGAAAGCCAACGCCCGTATCAATGCTGTATGTACCACTGCCATCAAGGTTAAGCTCGATGCGGATGTCGGTCTCGGTGGTGGTACGTTCAATTTTCGCTTTTCTTTCACTCATCTGCCAATCACTTTCAATTGAGTTTTGCGAGTATCTTGCCGAGCGCTCCGAGGAGCGATTTATTTTCCTGTTCGCTGCCCACTGTTATGCGAAGCTTGTCTTCAAGCCCGCGCAGATTGAAATAGCGCACGATGATATTCTCTTCGCGCAGAAGTTTGTAAATCTCCGCCGCACTCTCATGGCGGGCGAGGAGGAAGTTTGTGCTGCTTTGGCCAAGCTCAAAGCCCAGCTCGCGCAGACCGGCAGTGAGCAGAGAGCGCTGGCGCTTTATTTCGTCGCGTGTCTGCTCGAAATATGCGCGGTCTTTTATCGCGGCTGTCGCAAGCTCCACTGCGAGCCTGTCCACGTTGTACGAATCCTTCACCTTTATCAGCCCCTCCATCAGGGAAGCTGAAGCTATACCGTATCCGAAGCGGATGCCGGCGAGTGAGTATCCCTTGCTCATCGAGCGCAGAATAACGATATTATCGAAGGCGGTTACGAGCTGCGAGCAGTCCGCAGGCGCAAAATCCACGTACGCCTCGTCTATCAGCAGGACGCCTTTCCCCACGAGGTTTGCGGCAAGCTTTGCGACGGTTTGCGGGCAGATAAAATCGGCTGTCGGCGCGTTTGGGTTGCAGAGAATCGTAAGCGGCGCGGCGATCTTTGCCAGCTCGCCGGTTACTGTCTCGGGTTTGTACGGCACGGTCTTTACGGCACATTCCTGGAGCGCGGCAAGCTCGTCGTAAAGCGAGTATGTGGGCGTGGGCCAGCATACGGGGCGCGAAGCATCGCAGAAAGCGCGCATGCAGATTGTGAGCAGGTCGTCGCCGCCGTTGGTACAGATTATGTTGGATGCGTCAAGACCGTGCAGCTCTGCCGCGGCGCAACGGAAGTCGTCTCCAAGAGGTGCCGGATAGCGCCTCAGAAGCGCGGCATCGTAGCTGCGAAGCGCCTCGAACACCTTCGACGAAGGCGGGAAGGCGTTTTCGTTGGTATTGAGCTTGATAACGCCCTCATCCCCGGGCTGATAGCCCGGCACATACGCCTCAAGCGCATCAATCGCTTTGCGAAAGTAGCTCATCACTTATCCCAGAGGTAGTCAATCAGGCGCGCAAGCTCCGAACGAAGCTGGCGGCGGTCTATAATCATATCGACAAAGCCGTGTTCGAGCAGGAATTCGGCGCGCTGGAAGCCCTCAGGCAGGTCAACGTTGATTGTCTGCTTAATTACACGCGGGCCCGCGAAGCCTATGAGCGCCTTGGGCTCGGCGATAATCACGTCTCCGAGCATCGCAAAACTCGCCGTAACGCCGCCCGTGGTCGGGTCTGTAAGGATGGGGATAAACAGCCCGCCGACATCATCGAGACGGGCAATAGCCGCGCTCGTCTTAGCCATCTGCTGTACGCTGATGACGCCTTCGTGCATACGTGCGCCACCGCTGCACACCACTACAATAAACGGCAGTTTCTCCTCTATGGCAATATCAACCGCCATACAGAATTTCTCGCCTACAACCTCACCCATCGAGCCCATAAGAAAGCTCGAATCCATCACGCCCAGCACTACGCCGCGGCCCTTGATGAACGCACGCCCTACCTTGATGCCCTCGCGCACGCCCCTCTTTTCGGCGTCTGCGTCGAGCCGGCTACGATAGGTTGTACCGCTGTACTTGAAATTAAGCGGGTCGGAGCTGACAAGATCCGCGGCTATCTCCTGAAAACTGCTTTCATCGGCAATCTGTTCGATGCGGGTGGCCGCGTCAACACGAAAATGCGCGCCGCAGTCAGGACAGATATTCATATTCGTCTTGACGGCCTTGCGGTAGAGAGTGCTCTTGCATAGATCGCACTGCATCCAGACACCCTCGGGCATCTCCAGCTTCGGGCTGAGCGAGAAACCGGCCCAGCTTGATTTTTCTTTTGTACTCATGCAACAATTCCCATGTTTTCCATGCTCCCGCCACAGGGCGCATTACATTCTTAAACTCTAATCGCTGTATTATAGCGACAGACGCCCGCATTTCGAGAAAAAATCTTCTCCGGCAAAATCGCAGGCGATCGTTAATCGGTGTTGGCTGAAAGGAAATGCAACCGCCGAGCGCGCAGAGAAACGCAAAGAGGAATTGCAGATTCTAATTTTTCCCGCGAGAATTGCTCCATAACTCAGTAATAATGAACCGCGAACAGCGCCATTGCGCAAGC
>JBFWMM010000022.1:0-46012 GCA_050251615.1 Phycisphaerae bacterium | reverse complement strand
CAAAGCCTTTGAGCTCTTCAAAGCGCTCTGGGTACTTCTCTTTGATGTCCATCGTCTCGGAGGGGTCGTTTAGCATATCGAATAGCGCCCAGCCGATTTTGCCGGTAGCATACTTGCTCGGGATGCCTCCTTTTGCGATCTCAACTTGCTTGTAATAGTCGTGCGGGAGATGCATCTTCCAACGGCCATCCGCGCTGATGACTCCCTGCAACCGGTTGCGGTATGAGAAGGGATAATACTCGTGCGGGTTTTTCGTGCCTTTGTTGCCGGTGATAAGCGGCCATACGTTTTCTCCATCTATCGCATTCGGGATGGAGGCGCCTGCGAGTGCGGCGAGCGTGGGCAGAATATCTACTGTGCCGAGCATATCCTCGCAGCAGCTACCCGCCGCAATTACGCCCGGGTACTTCATAATGCAGGCGCTTCTGATACCGCCATCAAAAGATGTATGCTTGCCCTCGCGGTAAGGTGTTTGCCCTGCATGTTCGCCGTAGCTGAGCCAGGGACCGTTGTCGCTTGTGAGGATGAAGAGCGTATCTCTTTCAACGCCGCATTCTTTAAGCGCGCTATTTATCTGCCCAATAGACCAGTCCAGCTCCATTATCACGTCGCCGTAAATGCCGGCACCGGATTTGTCCTTGAATTTATCGCTGACAAACAGCGGCACGTGCGGCATGGAATGAGGCACGTACAAAAAGAACGGTTCTTTCTTGCTTCTGTGAATAAAATCAACGGCCTTTTCCGTGTACCATGTGGTAAGGTGGGGTTGGTCTTCGGGAGTCATATCATCGATAATAACTTTACCGTTTTCATACAGGCGCAACGGAAACTTTCCCCAGTATTCGGGATTTTCGGGATGATACCTCCACATGTCGTTGGAGTAGAGCAGGCCGCCTGATTCATCAAAACCGCGGTCCCACGGGCGCTGCCCGTCCACATCGCCTACATGCCATTTGCCGAAGCAGGCGGTTTTGTAGCCGCGCGTTTTGAGAAGCTCGGAGATTATCTTGTACTCGCGCTTCAGACAGCTCTGATTGGGGCCATGAGCCCCGAATACCTTTGTGCGCCCGGGCCAGCAACCGGAAAGCAGCGCCGCCCGAGAAGCCGAACAGACCGCTTGCGGGACGTAAAAATGATTGAACTTTCTGCCTTCCGAGGCAAGCAGCGTAACGTTTGGTGTCTCAAATTCTTTCCTGCCGAATGGCTCAAAATCACTCCACCCTGAATCATCGAGAAAAATCAGTACAATATTCCGGTTCTTTTTCTTTGCAGATGCCCCAAACGGTGGGGCGCAGCCTGCCGCCATAAGACCGGCTGCCGCAACCGAATACCGCAAGAAATCTCTTCTCTGCATTGCTTCCCGAAATCCTTTCTTCTATTCTCTTGTACGCTTGCTCAGCAGGATCAGATTACGCAGCTGATTCTCGTCCGAAGCCAGTTGCCAGCTGTCCATAAAGCCTTTTTGCTGGGCAATCTGCGCAATCGCCATAAGCGCGCGCAGGTGATAATTTCGTTCGTCCTTCGTTCCCGCCAATACAAAAACACAGTGTACAGGTTCGTTTGAGCTTAAAAACTCCACTCCGCCGCGTGAACGCACCATCATTATATCAAATTTCTTTTCGCCCTCTATGACAATATGCGGGACTGCTATGCCCTGCCCTATAACGGTGGAGCTTTGCATTTCCCTCTCGCACAGCTTTATGAAAAAAGATTCACTGCTTGTGTCGAGGCTGCTCGCAAAATCATCCGCAATTTTGTGAAATAGCTCAAGATGTCCGCAGCTGTCAATGTCAAGTATGTGGCATTCTTTTATGAGGTGGTCGAATCTGTCGGCGATTATTTCATCGCGCTCGATGAGGATTTCGCGCAACTCGTCTTCAAGCTCCGCGCTGTCAAATTGCTTGTTTGTTATACGTTTGACAACATGCATCACCGCGCTCTGCTGGGAAACTCGTTTGGAGATGAATGCGAAGTACCATGTTGCGGAGGCAAGAACAAACGCGCCGCTGATTATCAGTGGGATTGTGCCCATGCTGAAAATCAATGCCGCGTAAACTATCAGTGCAAAGATCTGCACATAAGGGTACCCCGACCATCCGAACGCAGGTCGGTACGATTGCATCTTGCTCATCCGCATTACGAGTACGCCTGCATTTACCAGCGCGAACAGAATGATCATAAGCGTCGATGCAGTTTTCACAAGCACATTTATATCAAGCAGGAGGATTGTAAGCATCATAAACAGAGCAGTTACGACAATCGCGACGACGGGTACTCTATGCTTTTTCGAGAGTGTGGAGAGGGCGCCAGGCAGAAGTTTGTCCCTGCTCATTGCCAGAAGCGAACGCGAAGCGGCCATTATACCTGCGTTGGCAGTTGTAATGAAGGCAGTCAATGCGGCAATCGCTATTATAGTGGTACCGCCGGTTCCCATGAAGCTGGAAGCGGCCGATGAGATTGGCGTGAGCGAGCCGGAAAGCTGCTCGGCATCCATCACGCCGACAGTAACCCCGACAACCGCCAGATAGAGCATGGAAACCACGAGCCAAGCCGCGAACATTCCGAGCGGTATGTTACGTACGGGATTTCGCACCTCCTCACTGACCGAAACAACTTTTGTAAACCCGCCATAGCTGACGAACACCATTCCCGTTACACTGAGCAGCTTGAGCAGGCTCATATCTTCTTTGAAGAACGGCTCAAACCGCAGGACGCTGACGTTGCGCAAACCGGCAAAGACAAAAAAAAGCAGGCTGCCCAGAAGCACCGCGACAAGCCAGCTCTGAAGCCTGCCGACGTGTTTTGAACCGAATGTATTTATAAACGCAAACAAAAGACAGCCGCCGCAGGCCAGAAGTTTTACAATCCTTTGACCGGCTTCCTCAGTTACAGGGTCGCCGCGGAACAAGGCTATCTCCATAAAAGACGCCATGCCGACAAGTGCAAAGGAGCTTTTAAGCGACACGCTGAACCAGTCTGCAAGCCCGCTGAAAAGCCCGCTTGCAGAACCAAGACTCCTCGCTATGAAGAAATACGAACCACCCGCTTTAGGCATGGCTGAGGCGAGCTCTGCCTGCGACAGCGCCGCGGGTAAAACCAGTAACGAGGCGAGCATATAAACCAGAATGACCGATGGCCCCGCATATCCGAACAAAAGCCCTGGCAGAACGAAAAGCCCCGAGCTTATCATCGCACCGGACGCCAGTGAAAAAATATCCAGAGCCCCCATTTCTTTGTTCATTTTATCCATAAAAGCAGGCCTTTCCTGTCAAATCAAAAGCCCTCCTTACCGAATTATACCAACTTACGCATTGCCGTAAAAGCAACATTTTCATTAGCGGCTCGGATGTGTGCGCGAAATCTCATTTCAATCCGTAATGATGAATCGGCGCTCGGTGCGGCGGTTATAACTTTCAATTTCGGGGCGCTTGCGCACCTCCACTGTGCGAGCAGGCTTTGTGCTCAATTGAGAATCATTCCACGTGCGAACGGTTCGCACGAAGAGCAGAGCTTCGCAAGAAGCCCGCAAAAAAACTTCCGCAAATTGCACATCTTTACAGAAATAAAATGCCTGCGACTGCGCCGATTAGAATCAGCGCTACCGGTGATGGCTTGAAATAGCGGCGTAGCAGAAAAATTCCTGCGAAAACAGCTACAGCCGGCAGGCTTATCACAGATGAATTGTCTGTGGGGATTACGGCGTTGCAGGTAATGAAAAGAACGGCCGATGCGATCAGACCCACTGCCGCGGGGCGTAAATTAGCGAGGCTTGCCTGTACGAAGCGGTTGTGGGAGTAGTCGTGAACGAAGCGTATTATCAGCACGCTTATGATGTATGCCGGCGCCATATAACCGATTACGCAGAATGCGGCCCCAAGCAGGCCGGCGGATTTGAAGCCGATGAATGTGGCGAGGTTCAGGCCGATCGGCCCGGGCGTTGACTGCGATACAGCAATCATATCCACAAACGCGCTTTCACTTATAAAACCGCCAACTACAAGATACGAATGCAGAATCGGGATGGCTGCGAGCCCGCCGCCAATTGTAAAAAGGCCCGTTACGAAGAACAGGCTGAACAACCGAAGGAGTATCATATCTTGTGGCTCCTTCTGCTTTCAGTAAAAAGCGCATGCGCCAATACAATCGCAATGAAGATTATGGGCGAGAAAAGCCGCAAAGACATTACCCCTAACCCGAGCACCGCAAGCGAGAGGCCCGTGAGGCCGGTTACCGCTTTTTTGCCCAGCTTTACAAGCTGAAACAGCACCATCACCGCCACCGAAATGCGAATACCGGCGAGTGCCTTATGGATTACGGGATTGTGCCGAAATTCTTCTATGAAGCCGGCAATGAGACATATTATCACGAATCCAGGCAGTGCTATTCCGAGCGTAGCGGCGATGGTTCCGGCGAGCCCCCCATGGCGATACCCTACGAACGACGCCACATTCACCGCGATAACGCCCGGCGTGGCCTGGCTGATTGCGTAGTAGTCAAGCATCTCTTCCTGCGTGGCCCAGCCATGTTTTTTAACGATTTCGTTCTCAAGCATTGGGAGCATCGCATAGCCTCCGCCGATTGTGAACAGCCCAACTTTCGCGAATGAGAAAAACAGCTTTGTCTTAATTCCGCGCTCGCCCATCTCATCTCATCTTCCACTCATACGCGAGATAGAGAAGCTCGAGATAAGCTTTCTTCTCCGCAATTTCCGCTTCGAGGCGCTGCATTTTCTCGTGGTCTTTGTAGTACTCTTCGAGTCCGAAGCAATCTTTTTTGTCTTCAATGAGTTGCTCGGTTTCCATCACGAGCTCTTCAATCTGCTCAATGCGGTATTTGTTGAACGGCTTGATCTCTTCGGGAGCAGTTACACGCTCTTTATGGCGTTTATTCTTGCGTTGCGGGGTCTGCGAAACAGTGGAAGCGTATTTGGCTTCAATAGCGGCATTGTTGCGGGCGGTTATTTCCTCGGAGTACTCCGAATAGAGCTTCACGCCCGGACCGCGCATCTCAAAGCTCCCCAGCTCCTTTTTGCCGAGCTTGTTGACGCCCATAACGAGCATACGTTCGGCAATTTTGTCGATGAAGTAGCGGTCGTGACTGACAAGAATCACCGTGCCGTCATATTCGAGGATGGCGTTTTCGAGTGCCTCCTTGCTGGCTATGTCGAGATGGTTTGTCGGTTCGTCGAGGACCAGTACGTCGGGTCTCTGCATCATAAGCCGGCAGAGCATAAGCCTGTTTCTCTCGCCGCCGGAGAGGTTTTCCACGCGCTTGAAGACGTCATCAGCGAAGAAGAGGAACGCACCGAGTACGTTTCTGGCCTGGCCTGGTGATATATCGGGGCGTATTTTCAACACTTCATCCAGCACGGTATCCTCTGCGCGCAGCTCCTCGCCCTGCTGGTCGAGATAGCCGATTACAAGGTTTTGCCCGAATTTCAGCTTGCCTGTATCCGGTTTGACAAGTCCCAGCGCAATCTTGAGCAGGGTACTTTTCCCTGTGCCGTTGGGGCCGGTTATCGCAAGGCGCTCCCCCAGCATCATCTCAAAATCAAGCTGACTGAACAGAGTCAAATCGCCGTAGCTCTTACTCAGCGCACTACATTTCAGCACGTTATAGCTTTCGTTGCGGATCTCATCGAAGCTGAACGAAAGCACGCGCCGTTTCTGCTGCCTCGCAAGGAAATCGGGGTTGTTTTCGAGCAGTCTTTCAAGCCTCTTCGCGCGCCCCCTCGCAACGCGCTTCATACCGACATCATTGCGGTTGCGTGCGATAAAATCCGTCTCGTGCGCGAGCATCTTCGAGCGTTTCTCGTACTCCCGCTCGGAGTGCACTCTTTCCTGCTCCTTGCTTTCGAGGAAGCGTGAATAGTTGCCCTTCCAGACATTCGCCTTGAAGTTTTCCAGTTCCACAATCTTCACCGCCACTTTGTCGAGCAGGAAGCGGTCGTGGCTGATTATCACTACGGCTCCCGCATAGTTGCGGATGTAGTTTTCGAGCCATTCGGCCGCGACGAGGTCGAGGTGGTTTGTGGGCTCGTCGAGCAGGAGCAAATCACTGCCTTTCATAAGGACTGTCGCCAGAGCAAGCCTTGAGAGCTGTCCACCGCTGAGCTGGTCGGGGGTGTTGTCGTATAGTTCGGGGCCAAGCCCGACGCCGTCGAGAATCATTCTGATTCTGGTTTCGTAGTCGTAGCCGCCTGCAAGCTCAAAGTGCACGCTCAACTCTTCATACTCGCGCATGGCCTTGTCAAGCGCGATACCTGTGAGGCTGCCGAGCCTCTCGCCCGCCTTGCTAAGCTCATCTTGAAGCTCAAAGAGATGTGAGATGTTTTCGTGCATAAGTTCAATAACGCTCTTGCACGGCGTGAACGATGGTTCCTGCGGCAGATAGCCGATGGAGTAGTCCCTGCGCACCTTCACTTCGCCCGCATCCGGCGTTTCCTGTCCGAGAATCAGGCGGAAAAGCGTTGTCTTTCCGGAGCCATTATGGCCGATGAGGCCGATCTTCTCCTTACGGTAAATCTTGAGCTCCAGCGAATCGAAAAGGAGGTCGGTTCCGTAAGATTTGTGTATGTTGTCAAGCTGTACGATTGGCATAAAATTCTTCAGTAAATAAACATTGCATCGCCGTAGGAATAGAACCGGTACTTTCGCTCTATGGCGTGTCTGTATGCGGCCATCATTGTCTCTATGCCGGCAAACGCGCCGACAAGCGCGAGCAGTGTACTTTTAGGCAGGTGGAAGTTGGTAATCATTGCATCAACGATGCGGTATTGGTATCCGGGCATTATAAACAGGCGCGTATCACCGGACTGTGCCTCCACTCTACCGCTCACGCCCGCTGTTTCAAGCGTGCGTACGCTCGTCGTGCCGACGGCTATCACGCGGCCGCCATTGGCCTTTGTGGCGTTGATAAGCGCGGCGCTGTCATGGCTGACGCGGTATCTTTCGCTGTGTATCTCGTGTTCGGTGAGGTTGTCGGCGGTAACGGGCTTGAACGTGCCCGCGCCCACATGTAGCGTAACGCGCGCAATCCGTACGCCGGCAGCCTCGATAGAGGCCAAAAGCTCATCGGTGAAGTGCAGGCCGGCTGTCGGTGCGGCAACGGCCCCGGCTTCTTTTGCGAAAACGGTCTGGTAGCGTTCTCTGTCTCTGCGCGGGTCGCTGCCTCCATCAGGGCGGGCGATATAAGGTGGCAGGGGGGCATAGCCGATATGTTCGAGTATCTTCTCCAGAGGTTTATCGGATTCCGGCTCGATTATCCACGTGCCGTCGCCGCAACGGTGGCAGGCAACAGCGTCAAGATAGCGCTCTTTGTTGTGGTCGAGCAGGTAGAAAGTTTCACCCGGCTTAACCTTTCTTCCGTTGCGGAGCATTATATGCCAGCCGCGCTCATCCGCCTGACTTAGGAACAGTCCCTCAAGGGAAGCGCCCGTCTGCCGGCATGCGAAGAAACGGGCCGCAAGCACCTTTGTATCGTTGAGCACAAGACAGTCGCCGTGGCGCAGGTAATGCACAATATCGGCAAAGCTCTCATCGGAAAGCGAGCCGGAGCTCCTTTCAAGCACAAGCAGACGCGAAGCGCTGCGCTGCTCAGATGGTGTCTGCGCGATGAGCTCCTCAGGGAGGTTGTAGTTGAGCTGTTCTGTCTTCATTGAGTTTTGCCTGTTAACTGTTGTTTATCGTGCAGATTATACAGCAGATTCCAAAATAATCCACCCCACGGCAAGTTCAACAGCTTCATTTGATTGAAAGAGAATTGATTGTGTTTATAATCCTATGTCTCTAAGACATATAGTAAAGGGACTTGTGTAATGAAGAAAACAGTTGACTTGAAAGACGTTGGTGCGCAGAACGAAAAACTCGTTCTCTCATTGCTCCGCAAGAACGGATCGATGAGCCAGACAAGGCTTCGTAAGCTCTCCGGCCTGAGTACATCCACCAGTAGCTACATCATTGGCCGGCTCCGCAACAAAGGCTGGATAAACGAAACCAAAGGCGTCAGCACCACCAGAGGTGCAAAGCCTGTCATTCTCAGCATCAATGAAACGGGTGCTTATGCGGTGGGTGTTGAGATTAACCCCTCTGTCGTTCGTGCGGGGCTCTACGACTTCAACGCATCGCTCGTAGAACGTAGCTTGGCGCCAATCTCTTCGGCAATGCCGGAGGATGTTGCAGATCTCGTTGAGAGGGTTGTTAGAGACCTGCTCACGCGCAATAAGGTGCAGGATAAACAGCTGCTCGGTATAGCTATAGCGCTCAGCGGCACTATCGAGCAGAATGCGGTTGTGCGACTGGGAAGTCCGCTTAGTTGGAAGAACGTTGACCTCAAATATCTTATGGGCGGCAGATTCGATACCGAAATCATAATCTACCCGACGGTCGTTAGGCTGTTCAGCGAATTCAAATTGCATAAGGACCAGGAAAACGTGTTGTATGTCAATGCGGCAAGCGGTGTGGGCTCGGTAGCGGTCGTAGAGGGCCGGCCGATAGGCGCTCGCACAGGGCGCGGCGGTGAGATCGGGCATATCACAATCGAGAAGAACGGTAAGCTTTGCGGTTGCGGGAAACGCGGCTGCCTCGAAACCGTTATAGGCAGCGGAGCAATCAGCGCCAGGATAAAGCATGACATAAAATCAGGCACAAAAACCTCAATCAGCATTGCCACGACGGACAAACCCGAAGACATTATGAATAAGTGGGCGGCGGGCGTGAAAGAGGGTGATGAATACTCCCTCGAACTGGCCGAGTTTGTTGCCGCGAAGATGCTCAAACCGCTCGCAGATACCATCAACATCACACAACCCGAAGAAATCATACTCGCCGGTAACGTGTGTCTGGCGGCATTCGATGCAATCAAAAAATCACTCGAAGAGAAGGGTGAAGAATACATTTACAACTACAACACTCTCAATATAGAGGTTGTGAGGGCGGAAGCCGGTGATGACGCACTTATGGCTGGAGCAGCGATGTGCCTGATTATGTGATATACATTAACAGATGCGTTGAGAGTTTGAGACAGCAAGCATAACCGCGAGAAGGGAGCCCCCTGGCCCAAACCGAGCTGAATCATTTTGATTTTAGTATAGTACGGCGGATGTAAACCGCTCCATACGCTCGCCGGAGTTCGTTGCTGCCGGCTTTGAAACTATTATGAAAATTTTGCAAAAAAACACATTTTTATCTTGTTCGGTTTTTGTTCGGTTGTATAATAGCCATCGATTCGTCAAGGTAACAAGGAAAATTCGGAGAAACAAAAATGGCTAAGCAAACCAAAACAAGCAAGCAGGTAGCAGAGAGCGGCGCATCACTCGCACGCACTCTTGAAATGATTGAAAAGCAGTACGGCGAAGGCGCAATCATCAAGATGGGTGAATCTTGCAGCCTTAATCTGGACTGTATCAGCAGCGGCTCGCTTTCTCTTGACCTTGCCCTTGGCGGTAAGGGCATTCCGCGCGGTAGAATCGTGGAAGTGTTCGGGCCGGAGTCTTCCGGTAAGACAACCCTTGCGTTGCACATGATTGCAGAAGCGCAGAAGCTTGGCGGTGTAGCGGCGTTTATAGACGCAGAACACGCCCTCGATACGACCTGGGCGAAGAAAATTGGCGTGGACATTTCGGGGCTGCTTGTCAGCCAGCCGGGAACGGGTGAACAGGCTCTCGAAATTGCGGAGCTGCTTGTAAAGAGCAACGCTGTTGATATTGTCGTGATAGATTCTGTCGCGGCGCTTGTGCCCGAGGCGGAAATCAACGGAGAAATGGGCGATAGCCACGTAGGCTTGCAGGCAAGGCTTATGAGCCAGGCGATGCGAAAGCTCACGGGCGTTATCAGCAAAAGCAAGACGATCCTCGTTTTCATCAACCAGATAAGGCAAAAAATCGGAGTTATGTTCGGCAACCCCGAAACAACTACCGGCGGCAACGCGCTGAAATTCTACAGCTCACTGCGTCTGGATGTAAGACGTATCGCCACTCTCAAAGATAATTCGGGAGAGGCTTTTGGAAACAGGGTGCGAGTTAAAGTTGTTAAAAACAAAATTGCCGCGCCTTTCAAAACAACTGAATTTGACATTCTCTTCTCCGGCGGCGTAAATGTTCTTGGCGACATTCTCGACCTTGGCGTAACCAAAGATATTGTCGGCAAGAGCGGAGCATGGTTCAACTATGGCGACATCAGGCTCGGGCAGGGCCGCGAAAACTCCCTGGTCTTCCTCAAGGACAAGCCGGAGCTCATTGATGAGATTAAGTATAAAATACTCGTTCAAGCCGGTATCATCGAGCCGGAAGAATCCACCGAAAAAGCCGCTGTCGTAGAGGAGGCGCCGGTGGAGAAATAAAGCCCTCATTACAAGCGGGGCGTTATGTCCCGCGGTTTACACATAAATTCGGATGAGTAAACGGAGCTGCCGCAAGGTGAGCTCCGTTTACTGTTTTAAGAGCGAAGTCTTATGTTCAATTGAGAATTATCCTTCGCGCGAACGGTTCACCCCACATTGCGCCGGCACGGTTGCGGTCAGCGTGCGAACATATTGAGAAAAAGATATGTAAACGGCACAGAGAACACGAGCCAATCAACTATGTCGAGGATGCCGACGAAGCAGGGAAAAGGAGGGGGTCTTAGCGAATGAGGTTTTCTCTTCACTGCAACACATCTGCGTTATCAGCGGTTAAATTTCTTTACAATCTCAGAGGCACAGAAAGTTGCCGGAGTGTGTTGAGGAAAGTTAGTAAAAAGAGCGAGCGGCGCCAGGAGGGGAGCGCCGCTCTGTGTGTTGTAAGTTATTGGTTGGAGTTGTATTATTTGGAAGAAGCCAATTCGACCTCTTCAGAATAGTTTACATAAAATGATCGTCAGTTGTTCGCGAAATCTAAGAAAATGTTGTAAATTGACAATAGAAAATAAAACAATATATGCAAAATGTCGTTGTAATGTACTTGAGTGGGTGATTCATCACGCAATAATATGAAAAAAATTGCCCCAAGCCCCCCCCGAACTATTGATTCGCCTTTTTCAAATTTCGTTATGAAACTTTTTCTTTTAAACTTCGATACCTTGTTTGAGCTTGTAAACAGAAGGCACAAGCTCTTCGGCTGTGGCAATGTCGGGATGCCTCTCGCAGGCGAGATTGATCAGCTCAATAGCTTCAAGTCTCTTCTCGCCCCAGGCCACGAGTATCTCAAGCGCTTCAAGCTGGAACGCCTTCAACCCTCCCATATTTGATGGTGCTTTGCCCACCGAATCTGACTGCGAGCCCATTATATAGCCGGTTAGCTTACCGCTCAGCTCGGCGATAATGAGCTGGGCAAGCCTCTTGCCGATGCCGGGCAGTGAGATAATGATCTTGTCGTCCCCTGATTCGATTGCGCCTGCAACCGTAGCCACGGGCAGGGCGAGGCTCTTGAGCCCCTTTTTTGTGCCCATGCCCTTTACGCTTGTATAAACCGCGAAAAATTGTTTTTCTTCTTCGCTGAGAAATCCGATGAGCCTTGGAATCAGGTTGCCGCCGCCCGGCGTACCCTCATAGTACTGTGTCGTATGCAGAATAACTTCCTCACCGATTCGGCCTGCAAGCGCGCTTACGCAATATCCCGGCAGCATAACCTCATACACAAGCGCCCCCACTTCAACCTGAGCGTCTTCCTGTGAGAGGTTCAGCAGTTTACCAGTAATCCGTGCTATCATTTTTCACCTGCCCCCGCCGGTATTACCAGCTCACTCTGTCTCTTCTTCTTCATTTTCATTATCGAGGAAGCCCTGAAGCTTTCTCGCGCGAACGGGATGTTGTAGTTTGCGGATTGCTTTCGCTTCCACCTGCCTCACGCGCTCCCTTGTTACTTTGAATATCTTGCCGACCTCTTCCAGTGTGTAGGTGTAGCCATCGCCGATACCGTAGCGCAGTTTTACAATTTCCTTCTCGCGGTATGTGAGCGTATTGAGTACCTCATCTATGCGGTCTTTGAGCATATCCTGCGTGGCCGTCTGCACGGGTGAATCAGTGCGGTCATCCTCAATGAAATCGCCGAAATAGCTATCTTCGCTATCTCCGATGGGGCGGTCGAGGCTGATGGGGTGCTTTGAAATCTTCATCACGCGCCTCGCCTCGTTGAGTGAGATTTTCAGCTCTTCCGCAATCTCCTCGATAGTGGGCTCGCGGCCTGTTCTCTGCACGAGATTTTTACTTGCCGTACGCAGTTTGCTCATTGTCTCAATCATGTGCACGGGGATTCTGATTGTTCGGGAGTGATCGGCGATGGCTCTGGTTATGGCCTGCCTGATCCACCAGGTGGCGTACGTGCTGAACTTGTATCCACGGCGGTATTCGTACTTATCCACCGCGCGCATAAGGCCGGTGTTGCCTTCCTGGA
The DNA here is from genome assembly GCA_050251615.1 of Phycisphaerae bacterium. GTDB lineage: Bacteria > Planctomycetota > Phycisphaerae > Sedimentisphaerales > Sedimentisphaeraceae > Sedimentisphaera. The sequence continues at coordinate 33,645 of JBFWMM010000022.1, read as the reverse complement.
TGATGTCGAGGAATGTGAGGCCGCGGTTGCGGTACTTCTTCGCGATGGACACCACAAGACGCAGGTTACCGGCGGAGAGGTCGCGTTTGGCGGTCTCGTACTCGTGGTAGATGATATCAACAGAATTGAGCCTTTTCTCAAGCTGCTTTGGCGTTTCGAGGATAAGCTCGATCATACCGCGAAGCTCCTGGGTCATGGCCATAATGTCTTCCTCAAAGTAGTCTTTATTTGGGCCATCGGCTATAACTTTCTGAAGTCTGTTCATCTTGCGCAGGACGTTCCCCAGTTTTTTGCGCATCGGCAAGATTCTGCTCGTACGCAGGCTGAGCTCTTCAAGCAGGGTTGCTATTTTGCGCCTGTTGCGATGAAGCTGCTTGTAAACGGAAGCGCTCTTTTCTTTGTCGGTGGTTTCGAGGGCTATGTCGAACAACTCGATATTCTTCTGAAGCAACAGCTCGACTGTCGCGAGGTTCTGCGGAATCCTCTTCTTTACAACTGAGCGGATGAGGTTTTCCGCGGTGCTCATCTTCATTGTGCGGTCGAAGGGCAGCTCGCCGCTTTCAACCTGCCTCAGTATTGCAACGGCCTTTCTCGCGGCGTAGTCGTTCTCAAGAACTTTACGCCTGAAAGCCATTCTCGTAAGCTCGATTTTGCGCGCAAGGCTGATTTCCTGATCTCTTGAGAGCAGAGGGATTTCACCCATCTGAGAGAGGTACATCCTCACGGGGTCCTCAATACGCTTGGCATCCTGCTCCATCAGCGCCGCGCTGAATGAGTCAAGCTCTTCTTCATCCTCGGTATCCCGATGGTCATCCTCGAAATCTTCATCGCTTTCGGTACTATCGAGGTCGTAATTGCCGGTGGTCTGTGCCGATTCGGTTTCATCAATTATCTGCACGCCGAGCTCATCGAGCTGGTTCATAATCTGCTCAAGCCGGTTCTGCGGAATAGACTGGTCGGGAAGCTCGTCATTTATCTCATCAAAAGTGATAAAGCCCTTCATGCGAGCCTTTTGTATGATGGATTTAATCTTTTCCTCTATGAGATTTTCGTTGGGAGCGAGCTTTGTTATGGCAACCTGTACTTCATCATCTTTTTCTTTTCTGTCGCTTTCCCTGCTCTCTGCCGCTTTGAGAATGGCATCGGCTGCTACTTCCATCTCGGCGTTGGTCATCCTGGGCGCAATCTCTTCTACTGTTATTTTTGCGTTGTTTTTCTTTGTCATACTCTTTACAACAGTCCTTTTCGAAGGTTTTTGTACTTGTTGTCCTGTTTTTTCTTTATGTTATCCAGATACCCGATCAACGAGTCGTCTTCATCTCTATGTTCTTCCTCGGCTTCGAGAACGGCGAGAGCATCATAAAGGCGCTTCTCGAAATTATCCTTCTCAAGGCCGGATTCTATCATCTTGTTCACGGCAACTGCCTGCGGAGCGCCGAGAGATGCTGCAAACAAGCTTATGTCGTAGCCATCTTCACTGTGTATCGCATCGAACAACGCCGAAGCGACAGGACGTAACTCATCGGAGAAAAACGACAACGATATTCGCGTCTCAATCTTCTCCATCAGTTCGGGCCTGCACAACAGCACCTCCAGCACCTCACTTTGCGCTTTCGCCAGATAGCGCGGCCCCGAAGCTATGCTCATTACGGAGCGGTTCGGCTTAGCTGTCACCTTATTCGAGCCCGCTGAGGGCGAAGCCGCTCTTATCAAACTGTTCACCTCATTACGGCTGATGCCTGCGAGGGTTGCAGCACGGCTCACGATGAGTCCGCGAGTGATGCTGTCAACGCTTGCGCCCGCGAAGATCTCCGCGATAAATTTTACGTATCCTTCTACAATTTGTTTACGTTCGGCGATATTGGCTTGCGCAAACTGTTCTTTCACTCTTATCCATTTCCACGCGAGCGCTTCTTCGGCGTTGTCCAGCAATTTCTTGAACTTCCCTGCGCCTTCGCTGAGCAAAAGCTCGCACGGGTCTTGTCCCGATTCTATCAGGCACACCTTCACGCTCATATTTTCCGCAAGACATACCGCCAGAGCCTTTTCCGCCGCATTGATGCCGGCGGTGTCGCCGTCGAGCATTATAACGACTTCTCTCGCATATCTGCGTAGCAGGCGTGCGTGGCCTGTCGTGAAGCTGGTGCCAAGCGCCGCGACCACATTCTCGAACCCGAACTGATGCGCCATTATCACATCCGTATATCCCTCAACGAGTATCGAATAACCCTCACGCACAATGCTGTGGCGTGCGTTATCTATGCCATACACACAACGGCTTTTGTCGTAAACGGCTGTCGAAGGGGAGTTTATGTACTTTGCAGGGTCGTTTCCGAGCGTTCTGCCGCCGAACCCTATCACCCTTCCTGACGGATCCTTAATCGGAAATATGAGCCTGTCGCGGTAGCCGTTGTAGATTCTGCCGCTTTCATTTTTTTTGCTCAGTCCTGCCTCAACGAGCAGAGCTTCACTGAAATGCGCCTTTCTCGCCGCATCAGTCAAATCCTGCCAGTCGTCTAATGCGCATCCAATCTGCCATTTCTCCAAAGACTCTGCGCTGAGCCGCCTGTTTTTGGCATATTCGCGAGCCTTCTGAGCCGCCGGAGCCTTCTCGAACACGTTCCTCCAGTATCTTAGCGCCCAGTCGTTTATCCTGTACAGCTCGCCGGCTGCCGAAGATGATTCTTTGCCGCCGCCTCGCTCTTTTACGCTGAGTGTTATTCCGGCTCGCTCAGCGAGTCTTTTCACAGCTTCGGGGAAGGTTATGCCCTCCCTCATCTGTAAGAATCCGAACACATCCCCGCCTGCGCCGCAGGCGAAGCATTTGAACCTGCCAATGTCAGGTGTTACGATCATGCTCGGCTTGTGGTCATCGTGGAACGGACAAATGCCGATGTAGTTCTTCCCCTTGCGATCAAGCTTCAAATGCTCGCTCACAACCTCCTCAATCGAATTCTGAGGCGCATTACGTATGTCTTCAATTTGCCTTGGGTCGAAAAACGCCATTGTCTTTTTTTTGTTTCCTTTCTCTCGTCGGTTTATATGCGGCAATTAACCGTTTGGCAACGGCTTCCGCAGAGAGCCTCTCAGAGCTGATAATCGATGCCTTGTTTGCATTGGACACTTGGTGCAACGGGATGGAAGCGTAGCTGAATCGAAGATTTCCACAGTATATATTATCCCGAGAGTGCATTTTTTTGCAGGAAAAAGATTGCAATTGCATATGAAAGTGTAAAATTAAAACATCATTAAATCAGTAGGCAAGGTATGGTAAGTAAAAAATACGAAAACTTAACAGGTATCCTGAAAGACTGCGGGCGTTTGTGCGTAAGTTTTTCGGGGGGCGTGGATTCTTCATTTCTCGCTTATGCCGCGGCGGAAGCGCTGGGCAGAGAGAATGTGCTTTTAGTTTATGTTAAAGGCGTTGCAGGCTCAGCCGAACAGCATAAGAACGCGGAGAAAGTTGCCGGGGAGCTGGGGCTTGATTTGCGTGTGGTTGAAGTGAACGAGCTTGAAGTGCCGGAGGTGGCTGCAAGCGATGAGCGCCGCTGCTACTTCTGCAAAAAAAACATCGTGGCGCATATAAGGGACGTGATTGAGCCGCTTGGCTTTACGAAAATCGGCTGCGGCAGCAATGCGGACGACCTGGCGGACTATCGCCCTGGACGTGAGGCGGTTCTTGAAGAGAAGGTGCTTGAGCCTCTGCTTGACGCGGATATGAACAAACAGGATATACGCAAATTGAGCGCTCAATTTGGGCTGAGTACGGCGGATATGCCCTCGAACCCCTGCCTGCTCTCGCGCGTGCCGTACGGCATGGCGGCAAGTGAGCCGATGCTTCGCCAGATTGAGGGGGGCGAGGCAATCCTCAAGAGTTACGGCTTTGATGTTTGCAGGTTTCGCCATTACGGCAATTCGGCGAAGGTCGAGATTGCGGCCGATAAGCTTGCAAAGTGCAAACAGATATGGGGTGAAATTGAGCCGCGCCTCCTCGCGCTTGGCTTTGAGAAAATCATTCTCGACGAACGCGGATTCCGCTCCGGCTCGCTCAATGAAGCAATTAAATAAAAAAATAGAGCCGCAAAATCTTGCGGCTCTACCTGTAATTCTGTATCAATGGCGTGATTTGCGCCTTAATGCCACTCTTACTTTGCTGTCAGTTTGAGCATTCTGCTGCCGTGAGTGGGCAGTTCAAAAGAGATCGAGTCTTCATACTCGCCGAGGTCTTTCTGGCGCCAGAGGTCGCGCACAACATACTTGCCCTGCGGCAGATCTCTGCCGAATTCGAACTCGCAAACAGCCGGCGAGAAGCCCATATTTACCATAGCCACAGCGTATGAGCCGTCTTCGAGTGAACGCATATATATATCGCAGTTGCCATCGGTGGCGACAACTCTGGCCTGCTCTCCGAGTGGATCCTGATTAACCGCAAGCACCTCTCTATTGCAGAGCAGGTTCTTTGTAAAATCATCGAGCTTGGTCATATCGCAGCCGATAAGTAGCGGGCTGTTGAGGATCGCCCACATCGTTATGTGCGTGTATTGTTCGCTCGGAGTAAGGCGGGATTCGCGCATATTTGTACCCCAGCCGACGCGCCCGACAACGAGCATATCAGGGTCGTTCCAATTGCCAGGCTTGCAGTACTTGTACAGCTCGCGCTGGTGGCGAAGCAGGTTTGACACGCTCGACCAGGTGTCCACAATATCGCCTGTTGTGCGCCAGCAGTTTCCGCCGACTTCCCCGCCCCAGCTTGAGACGTCTGCCATACCGTACTGGCACAGGCTGAACACGATATCGCGAGGCTGCGCCTTGAGGCATTCACCCATCAGGATATACGGTTTTTTGTGGTCTTCGAGCGTGGGGTTCGACACAACGCTGCCATATCCGCACCAATCGTATTTGAGGTAGTCGAAGCCCCATTCAGCGAACTGAACAGCATCCTGCATTTCGTGTTGCCAGCTGCCGGCAAAACCTCCGCAAGTCCAAGGCCCCGGTGAAATGTACAGGCCGATTTTGAGGCCGAGCGAGTGGACATAGTCCGTGAGGCGATTCATATCGGGGAAGTTTGCGTTGCAGAGGATGTTGCCCTCTGAATCACGCAACTCGCCACCCACTACAGGATCTTCGCTGTTGAGTTTGCGCATCCAGCAGTCATCGATGTTGATGTACTGCCAGCCGTAGTCTATCAGGCCGCTGTTTACCATTGCATCGGCCGCATCGCGCACCTTCTGCTCGTTTATGTCGCAGCCCCATACGTTCCAGCTGTTCCAGCCGAGCGGGGGGGTGAGGCAGATAGTATCGCCCACTTCAAGGCGGAGCGTGATGCTGTCTGAGCCGAGCTTGTTCGTTGCCGTGAGTTTAATTTTATAGGAGCCTGCTTTCGCAACGGCACCGGTAATCCTACCTGTTTTCTTGTCGAGTTTTGTGCCTTTTGGCAGGCCTTTTGCGGCAAACTTTATCGGCTTTTCGCCTGTCGCTGCAACAGTGTAAAGCACGGGCGAGCCCGGGCGCACGCCAAAGACTTTCGCTGAGTTAATCATTGGAGTTTTCGGGGCGGCGGGGGTAAGGATGTAGGGCTCTTCCTTCGGAGTTGAGGCGGTCTGCGGAGCCTTGCCTGCAAACTCGAACTTCGCATCGGCCCAGTCTGCGTGGTCCCAGGTGTTTGAGCCGAGCGAGTCAACCACAAGCACCATATTTTTAGCCCCTGTCGTGTCTATGCTGACCGCTTCAGCGGGCGTGTCGGCTTTGTGTTCGCCGCTCTTGAACACCTCTTTATTGTCCAGATACACCTTGAACGCAACAGAGCCGCCATCATCGTGGCCATCGGCTTCGTCGTCAAGGCCGACAAGCGCGGTGAAGCTTGTCGCATCGCCAAGATCAATTCGGAGCATGGAGTCGGCGTGCGTGCCGAGCCCCTTCTCATACTTTACCCCGCCGATTGAGAGCGGGTTGTTATCGCAGGACAAATCCTTGCGCGGCTCGCCCCAGCCCTGCTCGGTGAGGCTGATGTCAAGGTCGCTCAGGTACATCTTTTCGGCAAAAGCCACAGCCGAAAGAAGAATAGCGATTAGAGTCAAAATACGTTTCATTGTAAATTCCTTAAAAAATGTGTTTTATGTAAGCCGATTTCCTACGCCTTATGCTTCATTTCCTTGCGTACAGCTTTTCTTATAAGGGCCTCACTCATCTCAAGGCCGGCGATAAACGCGCACTGCTCAATCGCCTGCTGAGCAAACATTTCGAGGCCGTCAAGAATAACCGCGCCTGTCGCCTTTGACTCAGAGAGCAGCATCGTTTCGAGCGGGTTATATACCGTGTCGAAAACCACCATACTGCTGTCAATGAAGCTTGTGTCAATGGGGCAGCAGAGATTGTTCGGGCTCATTCCGAGGCTCGTGCAGTTTACTACAACATCAAACCCACCTGAGAAATCGCCTATCGGAGCGGCTTTTGCGCCAAACTCACCTGCGAGCGCTTCGGCCTTGGATACAGTTCGGTTGAAGATTGTAATCTCAGCGCTGAGGTCTGCAAGCGCCGCGACAACCGCTCTTGCTACGCCGCCTGCACCGAGAACAGCGGCTTTGATTTGTTTTTTGCCTTCAAGGGCGCTCTTGAGCGGGATATGCGCGCCGGCGTAGTCGGTATTGTCTGCCGAGAGCGGGTTTATTCGCAGCGTGTTCGAGGCGCCTATGCGGCGGGCGCGCTCGGTGAGCGAGCCGTTTGCTTCTGCGTATTCAAACGCGCTAACCTTATGCGGCAACGACACGCTGAAGCCCTCAAAGCCCAGAGCGGGGCGCTTTCTCAAGTTGTCCAGAAACGCATTGAATTCCTGCTTGCCGCCTTCAACCGCCAGCGGAAGAAATACTGCGTTACAGCCGGCCTTCCTGAAAGTCTTGTTGTATATTGCAGGGCTCATCGAATGGCAGACAGGATACGCTATTATGCCGTAAACTCTTGTGTTGGAGTCAATCTTCTCAAAGCGGTAACGCTTTATCATCTGCTTCAAGCTTACCTGCCCGGGTGCTGTCACCGAGTCTCCTATCGTAGCAAAAGAGAAAAAGGAGCCGATTTTCGGCGCGAGAATGCGTGTGAACAGCCCCGCTTCGCCCATAGCCAGTATCGCAGCATCTCCCTTGCGCTTCGCCAACACATCAACTGCCGCGAAGCAGTCGTTGATGTGCTTCGGCATATAAGCGATTTTGATTATCGCTTGCGGGCAGGCCTCGTACATCGTATCGTATTGGGCCTGCAAATCGGGGAAAGGGCCGCTGAAGCTGTGTGCGGAGATTATCACTCTTGCGCCGTGTTTATCGGCAAGCTCCATTACCTCTTTCGCCTGCGGCTTATGGATATTAGCAAACTCCATATCGATAAAATTTGCTCCGGCTTTCACAGCCTCAAACAGTGCGGTGAAGCGAAGCTCGTCCTGATATGCGTTTCGCCCGTCCTCTCGCATGTCTCTGCAAGTCGTTATGATTTTGCTACAGGCATGCCTTACTGCACGGCGCACAAGCTCTGCGGTGGCGGCAGGGGTGAGCGATTCGAGATAGTCCAGCCGCAACTCAATCGCTTCGGCGCCGGAATGTGCGGCCTTGTCGATATACCTTGAAAAATCCGTAATTGTCTTTTCACAAACCGCGGCGGTAAGTAAGCTCATGGTAAGCCTCTGATTAAAATATAGAGTAAATGTTCCGTCCAAAAAAAGGCGTACAGTAGATTGTACCAATATCTGTGGCTCATTCAATTGTGTTTTTGCTTATTATATGCGTAATCACATCAGCGCATCTCCTCGGTATTCACCGGCTCCAAAGCCAGTAGTCCAGAAGAATGGTCAAATCATCAATGTCAATGAGAGTGTTGCCGTCTGTAGTTATTATGTTGCCTTTAAGCAACTCGGTACTATCGTAAATCTTCATCCAGTTTTCTGCCTGCACGGCGAGGTCGCTCAGATTAACGATGCCATCGGCATTGAAATCGCAGGCCGCAGTACCCGCGCTGGGCAGTGCGGAAGACCATGCCAGGGGCGAGCTCGCGGCTGATTCCGGTTCGCTTCGCCAGAGGCTTGCTCCGCCGCCATCGGCATCAAAGGGCCATGGCGATTGGTCAGAGTAGAACACTTCATCGATTATCACCCACGGATTTGCATCCCCGATAACATCTGCCATCTCAGGTTTTTCCAGAGCGATTCGTTCGCCGCTGTTGGATAAGTTCCCTGCAAACGGGCCTATAATCTGCGATGGTACATTCCCGTAGCCGGTGATAAACTGGTCGATGGTTGCCTCGTCGGGAATGAACGGCACAATCAGTAAATATCCGTGCGGCAAAACAACATCCGTCTGCGAGAATGCGTACGATGCGCCGCCGTCAATACGCCACCCGCTGCCTGTTTCCTGATCCCACAAGCTGACAGAGTAATCTGTCGGATTGTATATCTCGACAAATTCGTATTGGCCGTCGAGCGGGTGGTACATAATCTCGCTTATAATCAGGTGGTTCTGCGGGGTGGTATTTGCCGCGTCTCTCGAAGGCTGCAACGCCAGCCAGAATTCCGCGCCATCAGGATAGCGCCCCAGCGACATCCCGTTCTCCTGCCCCTTGAAGCGCACGCAGTCAACAATACGGTCTTCCGTTGTGCCGGGCAGATAAGAAAGGTACACTTCCTCGCCGGACTTGTCCAGGCCGAAGCCGGAGGTGATGGGGTTGTGGAATCCGCTCACTTCATCAAAGGAGACTCGGCCGCCGGAAGTTATAACGGTTTGAGGCAGAGCCCATTTCTTCAAGTTGTCCGCATCGTCGCTGAGGAACCAATTACCTGCTGTCAGGGTCATAGAGCCGGAAGCGGGGTTGTAAAGCTCTATCCAGTCGTTGGAGTCATATTCCGGTCGGGCGGCGTCCGAATAATCGGTGTGAGCTGTGATTTCATTCAACAGAACAGACTCAGGTTTTGCAGGGTCAGCCTGCGCGGGCGAGCCGTTTATGTAGCTGCTTGCTCTCCAGGCGGCGCCGTAGTCGGGAGAATAATTCGCTACTTCTTCTTGGGGTACGAGTGAGTGGCCGGCTCCGTCTGCGGCAAGCGGCCAGCCGCGGGCATCATCGTAAGTGAATGAAAGTACCGCAGCACCCCACTGCCCCAGTATGGCCAGCGTCTCACCGTCATTGTCCAGTTTGCCCGTAAACTCGCCTGCAATGGCAAACGAAGCGGACGGGTAGCGAGCCGAGAAGGCCGCGGCGTCCCCTGCTATGACAACGCTCTCGTCCGGTGCAAGCTCGGTTATGCTGCTTCCCGCAAAGGCAAACTCAATGCCCTCAGTGAAAACAAGATTTGTCAGCTCAAGCGGAATCGGCCCTGTATTGGTCAGCTCGACAAACTCATAATCACTGCCTCCAACGGGATTGTACATAATCTCGGTAACCTTCAGGAACTCGCGCAAAGGCCGTTCCTGCATCGTCGAGGTAACGGTAACCATATCCTGAGCAATCAGCTCGCCCCTGAAGCCGTAAGCTTTGAACAGAAGCTCGTTAACACCGGGTTCCAGCGGAACAGTCGCTTTCCATTTGAAAATACGCGAAGAGCCGCTGCCTTCGGCCGTCCATTCCAAATCAAGCGGGGTATCAATGCCGTCGAGGTAAACTTCATGAACATCAATCCAGCCCGTTCCGCTCACCTGTGCATAATCGGTATCAACAACCATATTCGGTTCTGTAATTTCGAACGGGTACTGCGGCGCCACGCGGTTACTGATTTCCGAAAGCAGGTATTGGCTTCGCTGGTCGATAAACGAGAGGTGAGATGTGAAGTTCTGGCCGGGTAGAAGCCGGCCGAAAAGGTCAGCCCAATACGACATATATTCCTGATTCCAGCCTGTCGTGAGAAGGTGATAGAGATGCCCGTAATACAGCCTTTCGTACGCGGCAACCGCAATTATTTTGCTGAGGTCGCTGTTGGGAACAATCGAGTTTTGATACGGGCTGGCCGGATAGAGGTCCAAGTCGTGCGGGAGGAATAGAACTCGCCCGTCCGACGGCCTTACATACAGCATCGCATTATGGCCGGAGCCATCCGCGCCGTAGTTGTCAGAAGCTCCGCTGGCGACGGTAATCGCAAATGATGCGAGCCACTGCTCAATATCGATTATATCGGGGAGAGTGTTGTAGTATGCGCTCGAAGCGTCCCCGAAGGCGGCTGTGAAGTCAATCAGACGTTCATATGAATCACTCGCGCGATTGTTTTTACCAAGATATGTCCAGCGGTAGTTCTCCTTGTCCGCACCGAGATAGATTATCGGGTTGTTCCATTCCACTCCATCGGGCAGTGGGAGCTTGTAATCCTCCTCGCCGCCGATTGTGTAGAGGGGGTAGTAAACAAACTCATACTCATACAGATTGCCTTCGCTGCCGTTATCGAACTGGTCGTCCAGATACACATCATTGAAACGCGCCAGCTGCATCTCGGCGGCGCTTGTGTGTTCGGCTCGCAGCGGCATAACTTTCACAAGGTCGGAGTATTTGCTGATAACCGAGTTGCCCTGATTCATCGCCTGATTGATCAGGACTTCGCGTTGCCCCGTGCCGTTGCCCTCCGAGCGGTCGATTGCGACAGTCTTATGTACGCCGCGGAAGAGGTGGTCGGCGGGGAAAGCGAGATTAAAGCCCACATCGCTTGCAACTGTGCGGTGATGCTGGCTGCTCTTCAAGCGCACACCTACATTGTAGAAAATTTCATCCTCATCGTAAATTACCGTTGCGCCGAGGCGGTCATTGCTCATCACATTTATGTCCGTATGCATCCAGGCGTCGTCTTCTGCCGTTGTGAGAATGCGGAGGTTGTGCAGCCCGTTTGTGGCTGCGAGGCCGTCATCAACTCTGTAGAGGGCCCTTGAATCGGGACCGGCCTCAGGATAAAACGAGATGGCTCCGTTCATGTCAGCAGCCAGAATAAAGAACTGAACCACCGAAGCCGCAGGCTGTGGCTCAATAGTACCCTCAAATATCCCATCGCTTTCAGACATCGCCTCGACACTCCAGTCTCCTCCGTCAAGCCGCCAGTACAAAGCGGCCTGTGAGATTCCGTCAGGGTCAGAGGCCCTTACGGAAACTACCGTTGACTCATAGTCCTTCGGAACCGCCGGCTGATGAATCATACCTGAGAAAACGGGTCCGGGGTTGGCAAGATAGCGTGAATTCTGCTGTCCGGGGGTGCCGCTTCGCTGCGGTTTGTCAATGAGGGTGGTTCTCGCCAGACGGTTGAAATACAGGCGCGTGTTGAGTTGGTTGGAGCCTGAAATCCACTTTGCGCGGAATGATATTTCATACTCGTTGCCGTTCACTATACTGCGGCCGTTGGCAAATGTCGTTTCAATGTGGTTGTGCATATGTTCTGTCGGGCCGGTAGCGTTGAGCTGAAGTACATGGTTGGCCGCGTTGCCCGGGTCAGCTATGACTGTGCTGTGGCGGTGGGTTCCCAGTATGCGCCACTTGTCATCAGAGGGGGTTGTCTCGAAAGCGCCGTTTTGAATTAACTGAATTGCCGAGCCGTCGGGATCTTCGATAACGCTGATGTCGTCCAGAAGCAATTGCCCCGCGTCCAGCAACCCCATAACAAACTCACGCCATTGGGAGTCGGGCGAGGAAATGGAGCTGGCTTGAGCAATTCCCCGATAGGAGTAAGTCTTCCATGTGCTTTTTGCGCTTTCATCGCTGGCCTGCCAGGATTGGGCGTTCATATTATCGCTATCGGGATTCACCAGCTCCAGGCTGGCGCTGTAACCATCTGCCTCCACAGGCCAGGGCTTGTCATCGTAATAGAGCACCTCATCGGCGGGATTGCCGTTTGAGTCGAGCAGGGTAACCATTGCGCCTGAGTTTGACAGGCGCCCGCCAAAGTCGCCCGCAATCGCAATCGACGGGTACTTGGCCGATAGCAGGGCGCTGTCCCTCGCGATAACGAGATAAGCACCGGCTTCAACAATCGAGCCTGGCGCAAAATAGTACTCAACGTCTCCTTCAATTGCCCAGCCGGTCAGGTCAACCGGTTCGCTGCCCCTGTTGTACAGCTCAATCCATTCCTCATCCGATTCGTCGGCATCGGTTGGCGCGGTTACCTCCTGATGAATCGAAAGCTCCGGCAGGATAAGCAGGTCAGAGCTTACAAGCCCGTAATTCAAACCGTGAATCGCGAGGATGTTTTCGCCCTCTCTGAGGCTGCCCGCATACGCCGAGACATCGATTGTTTCGTAGCCGTATGATTCATGTGAAGCGCTCGCGGCGCTGTTGAAGGCGGGATAATCGGGGGCGTTGCGCTCTGCGATTTTCTGTCCGTTCAGATATGCGGCGAATCCATCATCATACTTGATCTTGAGCGTCATTGTCTCGATGGGGTTCAGGGCAGGCAAAGTAAACGGAATACGTGCGTAAAATGACTGGCGTACACCGTAAATCTCCGAATAGATGTTCGTCCCCAAGTCTGCCTGATAGTCGGTTTCCTTGTCATAACCGATTCCGGTTGTGCTGCCGGCGCCTGCTGTCCATGCCGAATCATCGAACGGCTCTGCGCCTGTCCAGCTTGTTCCGAGCGAGTTGTCAGACGGGACAATCACCGATGCCTCCGCTCCCGCGGGCACAATGATGCTGTCTGCGTATTCACCCGCTCTTGGGGGAGTTTCTCCCCTGTGGTACATAATCTCATTGATGACGATATCGTTGTTGAGCGATATGTCGTTATCCTGCCCGGGCGAGGCAGTCACAGGGTAATACCAGCGGGTTAAGCCTTGCGCCAATCTGCCTTGAAGAGCGTCCTTAATCAAAGCCGCATCCAGGACAGAGGTGCCTTGGGGCGCGAATAAAAAGGTGCGGTCGCCTGCGGCAGGTGAAAAACCAAGCTCCGATTCGGTAAGTACGCGATACTCTCCGGCTCCGAGTGTCTCAGCCGCAAACCGGTATTGGGCATTTACTGTCCCCGCTACCTCAATCACCATATCCGTCAAGTCGATTGTTTCGGTGCCGTAGTTTGCCAGCTCCAGAAAGAAAGAACCGGCTGTGCCCGCGGCAACTTCGTTAAACGCAACCTTGATTTCTCCGGACAGTCGAACGGGAGTTTCCGTTACAGACAAACCCGACAGGAAGAAAAGGTCGTCAAGGCCGCCCGGAGCCTGATGCAGCTCCACTGCCAGCACATTGAGCCCACCGGTCAGAGAATCAGCGGCAAGCGCAATCTCGCCTGTGTCATAGGGCTCTGTCATATCCTCCACGGCCAAATCTGCGTAGCTCGGCGTGCCGGCAGGCATATTGACGCGGTAAATCTCCGTGCCGTTGAGATAAAAAACGGCGCCGTCATCAATCAGAGCTTCCAGATTTAGCTCAAGCGCAGTGGAATCAGGGATTTCGTACTGAAAAGATGTTCTGAAACAGCTCGTTAACGGGGTGCTTGTCAGCTCGGTTCTGCCGCCAATGGCATTGGCGCTGCCCTGCATTTTCGCACGCATCCCCGCGGGATTCGGCGAATCTCCTTCATTTACGAAAACAAACTCAAGTTCGTTGATGCCATCGATGAATCCGGAGTTAATCACATAAGGGCCTGTCCATGACGCATAGTTGGCGCAGGTGATGCCGCTGCTTGCGCCGTTGATCAGAACATCGTCTATGCGGTTGTCCACTGAAAGATACAATGTAATCGAAGCTGTTGCGGGGTCAAAACCCGTCAAGTCAAATGTCGTGGCTACGCTGAATTGCCCCGCCGGCTGAGCGTCTGTTCCCTGCGCACCGAATCCAACCCACAGGCTCTCTGCGTCGTTGGCAAGCCATGCCGGATGATTCTGCATCGCAATCAGCGGCTCGCCGTTTGCAACAAAACTGTAATGCGGGTCTGCTTGTCCGGGCACCAGAAGATTGCCGTTGTCGTTTACGCCCGTGCTGAAAAGGGTGGGGATGGTTTCCGGTTCGTTGCTGTAAAGATTGCTGCCGCTGTAAAAGCCTGCCTGTCCTTCCTGCCAGGCGCTGTCGTCGTAGGCGGTTTGTTGCCAGAGTAGCCCCGGGTAGGTGCCTGAAACATCATATCGCCACAGTCCGCCTGCGGTTATCAACTCCGAGCGCCTCGGCCTCATATCGATAACCGAAAAGTTTTCCGTTCCGGGCGTTCCGCCGACCTGTTCGCTCCAACTCCAATTCTCCGCTCCTGCGCTCGCCAGATTCTTCTCTCTTTTCGCCAGAGTAACACCGCTACCATCTGCAGCAACAGGCCAGGCGCCTTTGTCGTTGTATTCAATCTCGTCCATTGTGCGCCCGCCTCTGTTTTCCAGCCGCAACGATTCGCCGCTGTTGGACAGCTGCCCGTCAAAGGGGCCAAGTGCCCCGGTTAATTCCGGAGCCGCCGGGTTTTCGCCAACAAGCAAATAACCGCCGCCTTTCAGGAAAGTGCCTTCGGGAAAGCGGTACTCAATGCCGCCTTTAATGCGCCAACCCGACATATCCACGTCAACCGCCATCTGGTTGTGCAGTTCCACCCACTCCCCGCTTGTCTGGAGCGCGGAAGGATGATACATTATTTCATTGAAGACAACAACGCTGTCGGCGCCGAAAGAGGTAAGACAAAACGACAGCGATAAAATTGCGACTGAACACAAACACCTTGTACTATTCATACAACCCCGACTGAAAACTGCTCATCAGCTTCGATGACATCAGCGCCGGAATACGAGGCGTTATCAAAATACCTCAAATTACGCTGATTTGTCTTTTTGCAAACCTGCGAGGATAAACAAAGTTGTCTAAAGCCACTGAACATCGTTTCGTGTAAACGTTTCGCCCGTAAAGGGCACTGAATAGATTGTACTGATATCCGCAGTTCATTCAATTGTGTTTTTTTCTATGGCTACAGGAAATGAATTTTCTGCTGTGGGGCAGGGGGCGGGCTCGTTAAATGTGTTTATGTGAAAAATAAGAACAACAAAATAAGAATAACGTAAGATAAAGTGTTGACTTGTAGCAAAAGATTGATAATATGTTATCGAACACAGGGAAAGGCAAACGGGTTGCGGCTCTCTGATAAACACTTAACCAACTTAAATACGGAGCAGAATTATGAAGAGATTTGATTTGAAATCATATTACACAGAACGCAAGCCACGCAACATGGCCAACTCTGTAAGTGGTTCTTGTTCTAAATCGACAAAGAATGCTGCCGGTAAATTCGATGCTGCCCTTAATCAGGAGCAGCTCAACTGGCTGAAGTCTTTTAATGCAATCAACTGAACATAAACAATAGAACATAAATACACGGATACTAATATATGGATACGAAGCTGAACAAAACAATTGAAAAGTCAAAGGCGGCGCAGGCCCTGTTTGCCGAATTTGACCAGGAAAAGGTGGACTTTATCTTTTACAAGGCAGCGGTTGCTGCTAATAATGCGCGAATTCCGCTGGCCAAAAACGCATACAATGAAACAGGTATGGGTGTCCTGGAGGACAAGGTTATCAAGAACCACTTCGCGAGTGAATTTGTTTACAACAAGTTCCGCGACACAAAAACCTGCGGCGTTATCGAGCATGACAGAGGGAGCGGAATAATCAAGGTGGCCGAGCCTGTGGGGGTAATTGCGGGCATCATCCCGACAACCAACCCTACCTCTACCGCCATATTCAAATCTCTTCTCGCCCTTAAAACGAGAAACGCCATCATCTTTTCTCCGCACCCCAGAGCAAAGAATTGTACGGTGGAAGCGGCCAATATCATCCTCAAGGCCGCCGTTGAAGCGGGGGCGCCAGATGGGCTTATCGGCTGGATAGCGGAGCCCACGGTTCAGTCGAGCCAGGAGCTTATGACACATCCTGATATTGCGCTGATTCTGGCAACAGGTGGCGGAGGCATGGTACGTGCGGCGTATTCATCCGGAAAGCCCGCGATAGGTGTAGGTAGCGGTAATACGCCTGTTGTGATTGATGAAACCTGTGATATTGAGATGGCGGTAAGCTCTGTGCTTTTGAGCAAGACGTTCGACAACGGCCTTATCTGTGCTTCCGAGCAGGGAATAATCGTCTGCGAGGCTGTGTATGAGCAGGTAAAGAAGGAGCTTGAGCTTCGCGGAGCGCACATTCTCAACAAAAAAAACAGAAAGCTCGTAGCCGATACGATTGTTATCGACGGCAAGCTCAACACTCAGATTGTCGGCCAGCCGGCAGCGAAGATAGCCGAGATGGCGGGCGTGAAGGTTGACGATAACGCAAAGGTGCTTATCGCCGAGGTTGAAAAGGTGGGCGATGTCGAGCCGTTCAGCCGCGAGAAGCTTTCTCCCGTTCTGGCTATGTTCAAGGTGAAAGACTTTGACCAGGCGCTTGAAAGGGCGGTTCAGATGGTCCAGTATGGCGGAATGGGGCACACCTCCGTTCTTTACACCGACCCTGCAAATGAAAGCCGCGTCCGCAAATTCGGCAAGACCATGAAGACCGGGCGCACGCTCGTTAATATGCCCTCTTCGCAGGGGGCCATCGGAGACCTCTACAACTTCAAGCTTGAGCCTTCTCTGACTCTTGGTTGCGGGAGCTGGGGCGGAAACAGCGTGAGTGAGAATGTGGGTGTGAAGCACCTCTTAAACATAAAGACTATTGCCGAGAGGAGAGAAAATATGCTCTGGTTCAGGGTTCCGCCGCAGGTTTACTTCAAGTACAACTGCCTTGAGATTGCGCTTGGCGAGCTCAAAGACCGTAAAAGGGCGGTTCTTGTTACCGATAAGCCGCTTGTTGACCTGAATATCGCCGATAAGGTAACAAATGTGCTTGAGGATATGGGCATAGAGTATGAGATTTTCTATGATATCAAGCCGGATCCTGATCTTTCCACGGTTCGCAGGGGGCTTGAAGTGTTCAACAGGTTCAAGCCTGATACCGTCATCGCGCTCGGCGGCGGCTCACCGATAGATGCCGCTAAGATAATGTGGATGATGTATGAGTACCCCGACATCAGCTTCAAGGATCTTGCGATGAGGTTTATGGATATTCGCAAGAGGATTGTAAAGTTCCCCGAGATGGGCAAGAAGGCTAAGATGGTTGCCATACCGACAACCAGCGGAACAGGCTCGGAGGTTACTCCGTTTTCCGTTATCACTGACGACAAAGAGGGCATGAAGTACCCGATTGCCGATTATGAGCTTACGCCCGATATCGCTATTGTCGATGCGGCGCTTGTAATGAGCATGCCGAAAAGCCTTACCGCAGCTTCCGGTATTGATGCGGTAACGCATGCGGTTGAGGCTATCGCCGCGGTTACGGCGACAGACTATACCAACGGCCTCGCCCTCGAGAGCCTGCGTATTCTGTTCAAGTATCTGCCTCTCGCCTATGCTGAGGGCAAAACGAACGTTAAGGCGAGAGAGAAGGTGCACAATGCCGCGACCATGTCGGGGATGGCGTTTGCGAATGCTTTTCTGGGCCTCTGCCACTCTATGGCGCATAAACTCGGCTCGACTTTCCACATTTCTCACGGCGTTGCAAATGCTCTGCTACTACCGCATGTCATTCGCTATAACGCGACCGATGCGCCTCTCAAGCAGGCCGCGTTTTCGCAATATA
This sequence comes from Phycisphaerae bacterium, assembly GCA_050251615.1. Classification (GTDB taxonomy): domain Bacteria; phylum Planctomycetota; class Phycisphaerae; order Sedimentisphaerales; family Sedimentisphaeraceae; genus Sedimentisphaera. The sequence continues at coordinate 16,083 of JBFWMM010000022.1, read as the reverse complement.
CCCACCCTGTGGCTAAGATGAGATATGCGAAGATTGCCGACTACCTCGGCCTCGGCGGTAAAACAGAGGACGAAAAGATAGAGAACTTTATCAAGGCGTTTGAGGCGCTCAGGGCGGAGGTGGAGCTGCCGGCCACTATCTCTGAATGCGGGGTAGCTGAAAAGGAGTTTGAAATCAAGCTTGAGAAGCTGAGCGAGCAGGCCTTTGACGACCAATGCACAGGCTGCAATCCGAGGTACCCGCTCATCAAAGAGATCGAAGAACTCTACAGGGCGGCTTTCAAATAACCGCTTATCACCGAATCTCAATTCGGATAACATATTTTCAGGCAGCCCCGTGTTCCGTGCGGGGCTGTTCGCGTTTCAGCAAAGCGGGGATTCCGGGCAGCTTCCGCAAACAAGCAGCTCGGGTGGGTGTTGTTTTTCTTTAAGCCGGCTGCCCGCATCACGCAGAGCCGAGCGAAGCCCCTCTTCCAGAACCGGATGATAGAAAGGCGATTGAAGCATCTCGAATATGGTCATCTCATTCTGCGCTGATATTGCAAGCTGATGAGCGATGTGCTCGCCTCCTGGAATAGCCATCTCAGCGCCGAGAAATTTCGCCGTTTCCGAATCGGCATAGACATTCAACTTTCCTTCTGCGCATTGGTCAACCAGTGCCCGGGCCTGCTCGGAAAAATCAGCTCTTCCGATGACTATATCACGGCCTGACTCTCTAAGCTGCTCAAAGCTGTACCCGACTCCCGCTATTTCAGGGTCGCTGAATACAACTTTCAGTGGAACGCGCCTGCAGAAACAATTGCTCACATCTCCCATCGCGTTTTTTCCCGCAATAAAGCCTTCGTCAAGCGCCTCGTGAAGAATGGGGCGGCAACCGTTGACATCGCCGGCTATATACACCGGCAAATCTCCTATCTGCATAGTGCGCGGGTTAAATGCCGGCAAGCCCCTCCCGTTCAGTTCCACACCGAGATTTTCGAGCCCGAGTCCTTCAATATTCGGTATTACTCCAATCGCTGCGATTACTGCGTCAAATTTGTCGCATACATCCCCGTAGCACACCTTTATTCTGTCTCCTTCGCTGTGCAGTTCCGCTGCCTCGCCGAGATGAATCGGAAAATCTTTTCTGATGGCTTTTACAGCTTCTTCTCTGATCTCAGGGTCGCTTATGCCTCCGAGCGTCTGCTTCATATCGAATCCGACGACATCCACTCCAAGCCTGCTTAGAGCCTGACCAAGTTCAAGCCCGATTACGCCGAGCCCGATTACCGCTATTTTCTCAGGTATGTGCTGCTGCTCGAAAATATTATCGCTTGTAAGTATTTTATCCCCGAATTCCAGCCATGGTTCGGGTATTATCGGGTTTGCTCCTGTAGCAATTATTATGCTCTCGGTTTCTATCTGTTGCCCGTTCACCTCCACCAGATTGGGCGACAGGATTTTTGCATTGCCTTCAATCAGATTTTCCCCCGAAAGCGCACGCGTTGTCTTGTCCATGTTGCCGGCAAACTTATCACGCATAGACCTTACATGCCTGAAAACCGCATCAATGTCAACTTTCAGCGCTTCGGCACCGCTGATGCCCTGGACGGAGAAAGCGTACCTTCTGTGATAATCGTTGGCCGCCCTTATAAGCACCTTTGACGGCATACAACCGATTCTGGCGCACTTTGTTCCGAGAGGGCCTCTTTCAATGATCGCGAAATCGCCCGTTTTCTGTTTGATTTGTCTCAGAGCTGAAAGACCGCCGCTGCCGGCGCCGATTATTACAGCATCTTTTTTGATGGTACTCATAGCCGGTTCCTTATTCTGTGCTGAACCATATTATTAAACGCACGCGCAATTGTACAGTATTGTCTGCCGGCTTTCAAGGGCGATTATCGTGGCGTTTTGGTTCAGTATTCAGAGCAGGCAAGGTAATTCGTCTGTTATAAACTGCTTAATCTCATCGCGTACTTTGCGATAGCAGTCGGTTTTCTTTTCTTCGTCCTCAAACTCCAATGCCATTTTGGGCGGGTCCTGGAAGCTGCGATGAATCACCTTGCAGCCGCCTGGAAAAATCGGGCAACTTTCCTTCGCGTTGTCGCAGACGGTTATGACGAGGTCTATGCTTTCAGCATCAAATTCGCTGAGAAGCTGAGACTTGTGATTTGTTATGTCAACCCCCGCCTCTCCCATCACCTTCACCGCGTAGGGATTGAGCCCGTGCGTTTCGATGCCGGCTGAGTATGCCTTGATTCTATCGGAAAGCAGGGCACGTGCCCAGCCCTCAGCCATCTGGCTGCGGCAGGAGTTACCGGTGCAGAGAAATAGTACGTTCAGTTTTTTACTCATAATCTATCCGTTTCAAAAATTGTCAAAATGAAATGCCATAGATGTGTCTCAGGCAGTAGTAGATTCCCGCAATAATAAATACGGCGGCGGCCGCAAATCTGATCCAGCGTTCAATGGTGGCGAGTCGGTTGAATGCCTTACCTGCCCAGGCTGAGCCGAAAGCTATTATAAATGCCAGTGCTATAGCCGGCAGTGAGGTGCCTGTTCCAAAGATAACAGGCAACAATACGGGCGAATTGTGCTTCAGCGCCAGCGGCAGAAGAGCGCCGAAGAAAAGCCCCGCAGAAACGGGGCAAAATGAGAGCGCAAAAACAAATCCTATCGGCGCCGCCCAGAGCAAAGCGCTTTGCTCTGCTCTGGCCTGAAGTTTTTCAGTGTTGATATTTATTGAAAAGCCGGTGCCTGACCAGCCGAGAAGCATCAGCCCCAGCACAATTAGAATCGGACCGAGTGCTTCGTTCATATATTTCTGCAGGAATCTGGAGGTCTGCGCGCTACTGAGCATCCCTGCTGTGATGAGGGAGCCAAGCGTTACGTACGCAATCATGCGTCCGGCAGAATAGAGCAACCCTGATGCAATAACCTGATTCTTCTTCCCTGTATTTCGCCCGATAAACGAGATGGCGGCGATGTTGGTTGCCAGCGGGCAGGGGCTGATTGATGTCAGGATGCCGAGCCAGAGTGCAGTAAATGAAATCGTCCGGAGCATATTCTACCTCAAAGCCTTTGCAGATAGTCGTTTATAAAGTTGCTAATATAGCTGTTGAATCCCTGCGGATTGTCGGTAAGAGTCCAGACCTCATCAAGCCGTTTGTAATCGACAACGTTACCGTCCTCTATTTCAGCCACAACCACGCAGCTCGCCGCCACTTCAAACTGCTCGGCAAGCGCTTCGTTTTCCTGGAAGTCGCAGGCCTGCCAGACGATTTCGCCCGCAGATAACTCTTCGCTGTATGAATTTGCGAGCAACTCGAAAGTCATTTTCTCGATAGTGTTGCAGGTCGTACAGCGGAAGGTCGAGTGGAGATAATACACTGCGATGAACCGTCCGTTTCCCTGCGGAAGGCCTGCGGCAGGCTCGCTCTGTTTTACAGAATGCTTGCCGAACGCAAAACCGATGCTGATCAAAGCGAACGCCAGCAGGCAGTTGGTCAGAGTCTTTTTCAGCAGTTCCATTGCTTACTCGCTCTCTGCGGCCTCAAAGGCAAATCCGAGCTCTTTCCATTTGTTCAGAATATCTTCCTTCGGAATGAATCCCACATGCCGATACAGCTCTTTGCCATCAGCGTCATAAAAAATCTGTGTTGGGATGGAGCTTATTTCATAGCTGAGCGCTTTTTCCTTGTTCTCGGGTTTCCATACATCGATGAACTCAACATCAAATTCGCCCCTGTATTCCTTTGCAAGCTCTTCGAGAATCGGAGCCAGTTTTTTGCACGGAATGCACTGGTCTGCGCCGAGGTCGAGCAGCTTCGGCAATTGTTGCTCGGCTTGTATAACCGCTTGAACTTCGGGGGAAGTGGTCGTTTCTGCCGGAGCCCCTACCGCATCTGCCTCAACTGCCTCAACTGCCAAAGTTTCGGCGGCTTCTGTATCCGTCTTCTTTTCACAACCGCTCATGACCAACAGGCTGATGCCCCCCAATACCATCAGGCTGATTTTCAGGCAACTTTTCATTTTGCTTCTCCCAGAATCTTTGCGATGTCTTTCGGTTTGAGCAGTTTGCCGGTACTCTTTACTTCGCCATCAATCACGAGCGCCGGCGTACTGATTACGTTGTAGCTCATTATCTGCGCCAAGTCTGTAACCTTTACAATCTCCGCATCCACTGCCGCCAGAGCGATGGCTTCTTTTGCGTTTTCTGCGAGCCGGTTGCACTTCTTGCAGCCAGTTCCGAGAATTTCAATCTTCATTTTTGTTTCTCTCTGTATGAATTACCAAAGTATGTTGAATAACCAGCCGACACTCGTAAACAGCACGAGTAACAGGCCGAAAAATATAAGAAGCAGTTTCGTCTTCATCACCTGTTTAAGCATGATGAATTCGGGCAGGCTCGCGGCTACGGTGCTCATCATAAAGGCCAGAGTTGTGTCGACGGGCAGCCCCTTTCCGAGCAGGCTTTCTGCGACGGGAATGACCCCCGACGCGTTAGAATAGAGTGGTATGCCCAGAAGCACGGCGCCCGGAACCGTCCACCATTGGCCCGCGCCGAGCGAATTGGTAATGAAGCTCTCGGGGACAAACCCATGCAGCCCTGCACCCAACCCCACGCCGATAAGCACCCACTTCCACACGCGCCCGAATATCGTTTTGAGCTCGTCCTTTGCAAAATCGCATCTCTCTTTATGGCTCAGGCGCCGGCGATTGGCTGATTGCTGTGAGGCATTGGTACCCGGCGCGGCGCCGGCGATTTCCGTGAGATAGTTTTCAGCTTTGATGATGTCAAAAAAGGCTCCACCGATTACGCCGGCAATTATCCCCACCGCGACATAACACACCATAAACTTGATGCCGAGCAGTGAGCCGAGCAGTGCTATGGCTACTTCGTTTATTATCGGTGAGGTTATGAGGAACGACATCGTTATGCCTACGGGTATTCTTGCCTGTGTGAAGCCGAGGAACAGCGGTATGCTTGAGCATGAGCAAAAGGGCGTTATCGCGCCGAATGAGGCGCCGGCGAAATAGCCGAAGAGCCTGTGTTTGCCTGCGAGATAACCGCGCACCGCCTCAACATCAAGACTCGCACGCAGGTATCCGATGACGTAAATCATCAGCACGAGAAGCATAAAGATCTTGGTTGTGTCTTCGATGAAGAAGTGCAGGCTGTCCGCGAGATGACTTCCCTCGACAAGCCCGAAAACCGAATAGACCAGCCAATCCGCTATGACCGTAAATATCTTTAACATATTCCGAATCTCTTAATCAGAGCAGGCCTATCAGCTCTATATCTTGTTTAATTTCGGCGAGTATGCACTCATTCACGCAGTCGAGAAACGAGAGCACACATTCGCGTTTGAGCTTGTAATACACGCGCAGGCCTTCTTTGCGGTTTTCGAGCACGCCTGCACTTGTCATCAGCGCAAGGTGTCTGGATATGTTGGAGCGCTCGGCGGGTACGTTTTCGACAATCTCGCAGACGCATCTCTCGCCATCCTTTAGAAACGCGATAATCGATAACCTCAAAGGATGTGCGAGCGCCTTAAAAAGGTCGGCCTGTTTTTCATAGAGTTTTTGTTCAAGTTCTGTCATATTCTTTTAACCGTGAGACTATGTGAGTATTTTGTGTTATAGTAGCAAATAAAAGCTCTCATGCAAGTACAATTTGAAAAAAAATGGTTACGTGCTATAATTCGTTTCGCCCCGCTTTAATGTCAGTTCGGTATAAGCCGGCAGGGAGGGGTAAATGTTATATTAATAAAGGATCCTGTCTTGGAAGACGTTGGATGGTTATCCGGCATAGCGGCGGTTTGTTTCGGCTGCGGTTGCCTTTTTTCAGTAGTGTCATTGTCATTTCGCTCATATTCAAAGCGAAGGCTCATCGAATCAAGTAAAGATAAAGACCGCGCAGAGCAGCAGGCTCGCGAGCTTTCGGAAAACTCAGAGCGCCTCAGTATAGCGGCGCGTGTCTTTCAGCTTCTTTTCAACACATCTGCATTGCTGTTGATTGTCCGTGCGTTCAGCGTTGACGGAGCGTTGCGCTCAATCGAGCTGTTATTTGCGTTTTTGATATACATTTCGGCAGTTTTTATGTTTACGATTGCCTTGCCGCAGTCCGTCTCGCAGTATCGCCCGGAATCGGTGATTGCCGCGTTTTACAAGCCGATGAAATTTCTCTCGAAGATTATATATCCCGCGCTGTACCTCTTTGATGTACACGATGTGGTTGTGATGAGGCTTTCGGGCGTGCAGGAGCTTACAGAGGAAGAGAATCAGGATGAGAAGCACGATGAGATAATGAACATCGTTGAAAAGAGCGTTGATGAGGGCGTGGTTGACAATGAGGAGATGACGATGATTGAAAACATCCTCGACCTCGACCAGACCACCGCCATTGAGATTATCACTCCGCGCACGGAGCTTGTCGCTGTGGAGGCGGATGCCGATTTTGAGAAGATTGTAAAAACCGTACTTTCTGCCGGCCATTCGAGAATTCCTGTTTACGAAGAGCGCATAGACAACATCATCGGCCTTATCTATGCGAAAGACCTGCTTTCACAGGTGGGGCGCGATGCGGAGTTTTCTCTGCGAGAGAGTATGCGGCCTGCGTATTTTGTTCCTGAGACGGTCAGCCTGCGCGAGCTTCTGCACGAGTTCCAGAACAAGAAGCAGCATATGGCTGTCGTACTGGATGAGTATGGCGGAGTCGCAGGTATCGTTACCATAGAGGATATTCTTGAGGAGCTGGTCGGCGAGATAGAGGATGAGTACGAACGCACCGCACCTGCTTCCATAAAGCTGGTTAATGATGATGTTGTGGAGCTGGATGCGAAGGTATATGTGGATGATATTAACCGCAGCTTCGCGATTGAGCTGCCCGAAGATGAAGACTACGACACCGTCGGCGGGTTTGTATTCTCGCATCTGGGTTATATCCCGAAGTCCGGCGAGACATTCCGCTACAACGGACTCGTCTTTACCGTTCTTGCCTCCGAGACGCGCAAAATCAAGCGTATCAGGATAGAAAAGCGCCACGAGGAGAAGGATTAAGGGGGAGGGCAAGTGCATCAAAAAGAGCGCGCCATCTGCATCCGCAAAACCGACTACTCCAACAGCTCACTCATCCTTACATTTTTCGGGCGCGGCAGCGGCAAGATAAAGCTCATCGGCAAAGGCGCAAGGAATCAGAAAAGCGGCGCAGGGCTTGAGTTGTTCACTATCGGCGAGCTAATGTATGTGCCGCCGCGCTCAGGCGAGCTCGGCACGCTCACAACTATCGATATTGAGCACAACTTCCCCGCTCTGCGCAGAAAAATGTACAGTTTGCAGTTTGCGCTCTGTGCGGCGGATCTGCTCTATTATTTTGTAAACGACCGAGATAGCGCCCCAGAACTCTTTGACGAATCGGAATCTTTTTTTACGGGGCTCTCTGATGGCGATGAAGCCGCCTCGCTGCGCAGGCTGATAGAGTTTCAGCTTGATATGCTCAATTATACCGGTCATTCGATCAACATTTCGTCCTGCACCGTCTGCCACAGAGATTTTTCGATGGATTGGGGCAGGGCGCTCTTTTCATCCCGCCTCACGGGGCTCCTCTGCCCGCATTGCGCTATCAGCGCCGGCGATACGTTCCCCGTAGCGCTTGATGCAATCGGCAGGCTCATTGGGCGCGGAGGCTCACTCGCCCTCACCGACATTCGCAAGCTCTGGTATCTGGAGAAATTCCTGCTCAAATACATCTGTTGCCTGCTCGGGAAAGAGCCACGGAGCGTGTTGAGTATGTGCAGGTATTTTGAGCCGCCGCAGGAGCTGCATTGATACCGTACGCACTGATTTAATGACAATCCGTGCGAGCATTGCAGAGACACAAAATCTTGCGTCTATACAGGTTTACGAACGCATTACGAACGCATTACGAACGCATTACGAACGCATTACGAACGCATATTATTTGTGGCATCGGTTTTAATTCACCAGCATTAGCGGGCATTTGCGCGGGCATTTTTCGTGCGGATATTGCTGCACGGAAACATATGTTGAATTGACGCGGACGGCTCGCGGGGTATAATCAGCGGGCAATGCGAATTATCAACAGCAAATCAGTCGAGCAGGGGAAAAGATGGCAATAGAGAGAGTACTCAGCGCTGAGGCCAAAGGACCGGCCGATGAAAATTTCAACGTAGCTCTGCGTCCGCAGTCGCTTGACGAATGCATCGGGCAGGAGAATGTGCGCGAGAAGCTCTCAATTGCAATAAAAGCCGCCAAACACCGCGGCGAACCGCTCGAACATATCCTCTTCTACGGCCCTCCCGGGCTCGGCAAAACCACCCTCGCCAACGTCATAGCGAAGGAAATGGGAGCATCAATTCGCGTAACAAGCGGCCCTGCTCTCGCAAAGCAGGGCGATATTATGGGTCTGCTGAGCAATATCAACTACGGGGATGTGCTGTTTATTGATGAAATTCATCGCCTTAATACGTCCGTGGAGGAATTTATCTATCCGGCCATGGAAGACTTCAAGGTTGATTTTACCGTGGATTCGGGGATGCACGCAAAAACGATAAATTTCCCGCTCAAGCGCTTTACGCTCATTGGCGCCACGACAAGGGCCGGTCTTCTCAGCTCTCCGCTGCGAAGCAGATTCGGCATGCTGTACCATCTCGAATACTACAACAACGACGAGCTCGCGGAAATCGTTCGCAGAAGCGCCCGCCTGCTCGGCTTGCCAGGCTCTGTGGAAGCGCTCAGGCTCATCGCCTCACGTAGCCGAAGCACGCCCAGAATTGCCAACCGCCTGCTGAAGCGCGTGCGTGATTATGCGCAGGTAAAGGGCAGCGGCGAGCTTACCGAGCCGATAGTAAATGCAGCCCTCGATATGGAACGTATAGACGGCTACGGCCTTGATCGCCTCGACCGCGGTTTCCTCAAAGCCCTTATCTACGTCTATGAGGGGGGGCCCGCAGGCATCGAAGCACTCGCCGCCACGATAGGTGAGGAGCGCGACACGCTGGAGGATGTTGTCGAACCGTATCTCCTTCAACAGGGTTTTCTGCGTCGTACAAAGCGTGGCCGCGAAGCCACGAGGCTCGCTTACGACCATCTCGGAATCCCTTTTATACGGGACAATGCGCCCGAAATCGAAGACAAAGGTCTGTTTCAATAATACGCGACCGCGCAAAAAAAAGCGCCTGTTGTTTACGCGAGCCCTGAAAGCGATATAATGATTGCTGTAAAAAATATACGCTGATAACTATGAGACATGAGAGCAGGATGAAGATAGCGACCTATAACGCCAATTCCATCAGAATGAGGCTTGGTATTGTAAAGAAATGGCTTGCAGAGCATCAGCCCGATATACTTTGCGTCCAGGAGACGAAGGTTCAAAACAGCGAATTTCCACTTGATGAGTTCAAAGGGCTTGGATATGAGATAGCTTTCATGGGGCAGAAGAGCTACAACGGTGTAGCTGTTTTCTCAAAGGTAAAGCCTGACGCGGTGGAATTCGGCCTCGATGACGAACCCCGCGATGAGCATCGCCTTGTGCTTGCTCGCTTTGGCGATGTCAACATCATCAATACGTATGTTCCGCAGGGTGCAGATCCCGAATCGGAGAAGTACGTTTACAAGCTCGACTGGTACAAGCGCCTCAGGGAGTTTATCGAGAAGCGCTTTACCCCTGCGGACAAAGTGATCTGGCTTGGCGATTTGAATGTCGCCCCGACAGAAATCGACGTGCACAACCCCAAGGGCCTGCTCGGCCATGTATGCTTCCGCCAGGAGACCTGGAACGCATATCAAAACGTGCTGGACTGGGGCTTTACCGACATCCTCCGCAAGCATTACCCCAACGATGTTGTTTATACGTTCTGGGACTACCGCGGCAACACATTCGTTAATAACCGTGGCTGGAGGATTGACCATATCCTCGCAACGGATTCCGTGGCAAAGTGCAGCGTTGACTGCTATGTTGACAAGGAGCCGAGAGCCGCAGAGAAGCCCAGCGACCACACATTCCTCGTAGCGGAGTTTAACCTATGATCAGACGTTCGGTACTGTTTGCGGTCTTGCTCTGCGCAACGCTTTTCGCCGCGCTTTCCTCCACGATGATTGAGACGCGCAGGAAAATGCGCACAATTAACTCAGAGCGTCTCTTTACGGCAAGCATTACCGGCGAGACAATTCCGCCCGTTATCTCCATCTTCAGCATGATCCGCAAAAACACCGACATTCCGCGTGCAAGAAAGCTCGCGCGCGAGCGCTTTGACAGCACACTCGGAAACGTGCAGTGGGTCAATGATGCCTCGGCAGGCCGGTTTGAGCAGGAGCTGGACTGGTGGCTGCGCATTTACTACACCTGCGCGAAAGGGAATACCGGCGTTTCGCTTCCTTCCGAGCTTACAGAAGACATTCTGTCTGTTTTCTACAACTACGCCAGCGTTGCAAGCGTCAGCTCCGAGATAACAGGCGAAAAGATCTGGTCTGTCGAGGGCAACAGCGCTTCGGTTATCGCAAGATGGGCCAGGGTGTATCTCTGTCTTGACGCAATCGACCAGTTGCCTGCGTACAGGGCAATTATCCTCGGCGACGGCAACAACATCGAATACCACATGGTGCTGTGGAGCGAGTTCTGGAAGCTGTTCTGTCTTGAACACTGCAAAAACGGCCTTTTCCCAGAGGTGTTTTCTGATGCGGAAGGGCGCAGGCTCATTATAGCACTTATAAATCTCTACGACTTCGGCAGCGACCGTGAACTCCACAGGCGGCTTGATACCCTTATGAGTCTGCTCTGGGCAGACTGGGCGCAGCTTGAGTACAATGGCGTTCGCGCAGGCGTGCGTACCGGCGTTACCATTTCAGAAGACGGGCGAATCTTTGATCAGGACTCATGGCGCTTTCTCACGATCCCGTTCATCTCTAACGATGCAGACTGGATAGTGCCTGAGAGCTACAAAACGCTTGACGACTTCGATATATACGTTATGGCAGATACCACATACAAGATGCCCGATTCTGTAATGGTGATTACGCTCGACAGCAAGCCGCGCGTGCCGTATGTGTCGAAATGTTCGTATCCCGCGCAGGTACGCGAAAATGCAAGCGGAATCAGGTTTATAGACCCTCTCGGTAAGAGGCTCGTTTCCTATTCCTTCAACACAAACTATTACAGCCAGTCCTCTCTGGTAACCGCGCCGCTCGTAAAACCGCTGCCGGAGTACGAGCAACACCTCGACCCGAACAGTGAATACTTCGCGGAGCTTGCCTGCAAGGATATTTTTCAGGGTATTGTGTTTGCCAACAGCAAAGGGACTGTCTTTTACCCCGCTTGCTACAATAATGGGCAGCAAATACGTGATTACAATTCTCTTCTCTGCGCCCAGCATAAGAACATCGCCCTGTATTACCCGAATCCTGAGACGGCTCCCAACGGGTTTGTGGAGTTTGGCCTGACAAGCAGCTTTGGCTCCTCATATAAGGAGTCGGACGGCTGGTATATATGGGAAATCGGCAATGTGTGGATTGGCGTGCGCGGATATTCGATTCAGAATCCGCAACAGTACCAGAAGATTCGCTGGCTCGACAGAACGCGCTTTGTTTTCGATGACGAAACCGCGCCGGCCGTCATGGTTACATCGCTGGGCTATCAGTGCAAGAACATTGATGAGTTCATCGAGTACCTTGCGGGGCAGTTTGTTGTTATAAAAGACGGCACCTTCACTCTCTACGGCACTGACTCCGAGAAAGGCCCTGCAAAAATCAGCATAAATACAGCTTCTGCGGAAATGCCCGTGATAAACGGCGAGACGATGAAAGTGAAAACGGATTACATTTACGATGGCCCGATACTTTCCTCAAAGCTCGGCAGCGGCGTGTATTCTATCGACAAGGACGGCAAAAAGATGGTAGTGGATGTTGTGAACAACATCATCTCCGAGAATTGATGTAGCTGGTTGCCGAAATTGCGGCGGAGCGGTAAAATGCCCGCCAATTGCGGATTCTTTCTTTTTTACCGTGTATTTTGTTCTCTTGTCTTGCAAAACGCAGGCTCTATGTTAAATTATACCGTATGGCAAAAAAAGAAACCAAACCGGCTACGCCGCGCATAAAAAATAAAAAAGCTTGGCACGATTTCGAGATCCTCGAAACGGTCGAAGCCGGAATTGAGCTCAGGGGCAGTGAGGTGAAATCTCTCAGGCTCGGCCGCGCAGACATCAAAGGCGCATACTGCCGGATAATAGGCGGTGAGTGCCTGCTGATTGGCAGCAAGATTGAGCTTTATAAAGAAGCAAGCTACAACAACCACGAACCCGACAGAAACCGCAAACTCCTGTTGCATAAGGCGCAGATTAAGAAGATACTTGCCAAGCTTGACCAGAAGGGCTATTCGCTTGTGCCGTTGGCGATGTACTTCAACGACCGCGGATACGCGAAAGTCGAGATTGCTCTGGCGCGAGGCAAAAAACTCTACGACAAGAGAGATACCATAAAGAACCGTGATATGCAGCGTGATATGGAAAGATTCTCAAAATACTGACGAAACCCGAAGGGAGACACAATGGACCAGTGGGACAAAAATGAGCAGAGTGACTGCATCGATTCAGAGGACATAATCGAAATTCTTGATGATGAGACGCAGGAGGAAGCTCCTGCTCCCGAGCCTGAAATGACTGAAAAGAAAAAGCGCCGCAAAGAGAAGCAGGGTGAGCCAGAAGGCAAGCCTGTTTATATGTACAGCGAGCCGCCTAAGAAGGCGGGCTTAGGCAGCCGTATTTGCATGGCTTTCAAATTCTTCTATATGGTGATTACTGTTCCGTTCTTCATTGGCTTTATCTTACTGATCGTCGCCATGGTTGCGATGATGTTTAATAAAGATGATATAAGCGGGCGGTTCAAGAATTTTGCTCCGAAAACGACTTTCACCGAGCAGCGCGTTATGGGTAACGGCTCTGGCAGGATAGCGATTATCGATGTCGCGGGCGTTATCTATGGTGAGATGTATGATGAGATCGATCAGCGCCTGAAAATCGCGGAAGGCGATTCTTCAATCAAGGCAATCATTCTTCGCGTTTCGAGCCCGGGCGGCTCGGTATCCGCGAGCGACCAGATTCATCACAGGCTCAGCGCCTGCGAAAAGCCGCTGTACGCGTTTATGAGCGGTGTGGCGGCGAGCGGTGGCTATTATGTGAGCGTGGCTTGCGATGAGATAATCGCCGAACCCACAGCCATCACCGGCTCAATCGGCGTTATTATGCAGTCTTTCAATTTCAAAGGTCTTTTCAGCGACAAGCTCGGCATTTCACCGATTACAATCAAATCTGGTGAGAGGAAGGACTGGCCCAGCACTTTCGGCGATGTTACCCCCGAACAGCTTGAGTATATCGACAGCAAACTCATCAAGCCTGCGTACGACAGGTTTGTTGACCTTGTCAACGATGGCCGCCCCTTGCTCGACAGAGACGCGGTAGTCGCACTGGCAGACGGAAGCATCTATCACGCCCGCGAAGCAGTTGAAAAGGGACTTGTTGACAGGATCGGCTATCTCAGTGATGTTGTCAACCGCATCGCAGAAGAAAATGAGCTAAAAGATCCGGAAGTAATCACTTATGAAAAGAATTTCAGCTTTGAGACCTGGCTTTCGGCCAAAACTCCGAATTACGGCCTGTTCTCAAATGCCAGAGAAGCGCTCAACGAGCTCAAAAGCCCCGAGCTGATGTATCTCTGGCAGCTTGGTTTGTAATACGAACAGGATGGAACTTGCAGCCGCGGCGTAACCAACCGCGGCTTTTTTGTATATACTATGCAGAATTACAGCGTTATAACAAAGCTGCAGGGATTTACCGCAAGGTTTGAAAATCCGCGGCAGGTTATCTCTCTCGCCGGTTCCAATCTGGAAGAAGCGTTTGCCCGCGCCGATGCCTTCGCCCGCGCGGGGGGGTATGTGATAGCGCTACTCAATTATGAGCTTGGCGAATACCTTCTGCTTCAAGGCCCGCCCGAAGAAAAACTCGGCACGCTTCTGTTTTACGAGAGCTTTAGCAGAGTTGTCCCGCGAAAAAGCGACAGCTTCGCCGTAACAAACCTCCGTATGCTGCAATCGCGTCAATCTTACGCAGAGTCCCTCGGGCTCATCTTCGAGGAGCTTCGCGCCGGCAACAGCTATCAGGTGAACTATACTTCCGCGCTGGAATTTGATTTCTTCGGCGAACCCGAAGCGCTTTTCAGCTGTATGCTTGAGCGCCAGCCGACGCCTTACAACACGATTGTCCGTCTTGACGATGAATATATCATCTCCGCAAGCCCCGAGCTGTTTTTCGAGCAGAAGAATACAAAGCTCACTTGCCGCCCGATGAAGGGCACGGCCCCGATAGAGAAGGGTGCTGATTTCCTCTCTGCCGACGGTAAGAACCGCGCCGAGAATGTTATGATTGTCGATCTCATCCGCAACGACCTCAACCGCATCTGCGATGATGTGCGCGTGCCGGCGCTGTTGGATGTGGAGGAGCATAAATCACTCTTTCAGATGACTTCCACCGTTACGGGAACGCTTCGGAATACGGAGCCGCTGAATGTGATAAAGGCGCTTTTCCCCTGCGGCTCGATAACAGGCGCCCCCAAAATCAGTACGATGAAAATCATTCGCAGGCTTGAAGCCGCCCCCCGCGGCATATATACCGGCTCGATCGGATTCTATCACGGCTCAGATTCCATCCACTCCATCGCCATACGTACAATATCTCTTGCCCGCGGCAGGGGGCGTATGGGAATCGGCGGCGGAATCACGATAAGCTCCGGTATTGAAGATGAATATGACGAGATGCTGCTCAAAGCCGCCTTTCTCACGCAAAACACGGGATTTGCCATCTTTGAGACATTGCTTTGGGATGCATCTGAATCACTTTATAAATACTTCGATGAACATCTGGCTCGTCTTGGAGATTCCGCGCGTTTCTTTGCAATCGCCTTTGACCGCAGCGTAGCTGAAGCCCTGCTCGCAGGGGTGGCAATTGCGTTTACGCAGTCCCGCAGGGTGAGACTGAGCTTGAACGCGAGCGGCGAGCTCAGCGTGGCTGATTTTCCTCTGACGCAGTGGAAGGACGGCCCCGTTTTGCTCAAGGAAGTACCCCGCAGGCCTGCCTGCTTTACGCGGCATAAAACAACGCGCCGCCTGAATCTGCCGCTTGCCGATGTTTGCGAATATCTTCTTCACACCACCGACGGCGAGCTGCTCGAAGGCTCGATAAGCAATCTGTTTCTGCTGATTGACGGCAAGTGGTTTACGCCGCCTGTTTCCTCCGGCCTGCTCGCGGGTATTGAGCGGGCTCGTTTTATGGACGAGGTATGCGCGGAAGAAAAGCGGCTTTATCTTACAGACCTTCGCCGCGCGAAGAAAATAGCATTCACAAACTCCGTCCGCGGCGTACATATCATAGACAACGCCGCAGGAAAAGGCACGAGGAAATAAGACAATAATCAAAAAGCAAAAAGCTGTTGATGCCGTCAGATTTTACCCTTATCTCTTCATCATTTCCCCTTTCACTGCGGTTGCATTTGTTGCGTGCGTCCGAAAAACGGCAGTGAAGCTGAAAAAGGTATAGCAAACTGCCTTAGCATATATATAATACGGGGGAACCGGGGAAAATCCTTCCGACCGGAATTATGGCAACAATATAAGACAGATTGGAATGATGGAAGAACTTCACAACCACATAACATCTTACGCCGCCTCTATCTCAGGCATACAATACCAACGTACACGTGAGATGACTCTCAGCGAAATGCTGCTCGATAATCGCATCCTCTTTCTCGCAGGTCAGATAGGCCCGTCGCTCAGCTGTGATCTGATAATGCGCCTGCTGCATCTTGAAAACATCAAGCCGGGTGCGGAAATCAGCCTCTATATCAATACCCCGGGCGGAACGGTGGACGATACAATGGCAATCTACGACACTATGCGTTTCATATCTTCGCCCGTAGCCACGTACTGCGTGGGGACGGCGCAGTCCGGCGGGGCGGTAATCCTCTCTGCCGGAGAGAAGGGCAAGCGTTTTGCTCTGCCGCATGCGAAGGTGATGATACACCAGCCCTGGGGCGGCGT
>JBFWMM010000021.1:0-46742 GCA_050251615.1 Phycisphaerae bacterium | reverse complement strand
CTTAAAGATTAAAGTGATTGATAAGCGGTTTTTTTCTGCCTGTAACGCAATATGTAAAAGGCGACAGGGCGGAACGATGAGAATATAAAGCGTATAAAACGAACTGTGAAGATTCGCGTTTGATAAGAAAGGTAACAGAACCGATGAAACATATTCTGGCAACAGTATTACTTGGGATGGCGGTTTACGCCTCCGCCATAACTGTAGAACTCGATGGTAGCTTGCAGGAATGGCCCGCAAACGCTACCGCGACCAACGGAACCGTAAAAAACGACAAATACGGCAGCTACGCATTGTATCAGACAAACGATGCGGATACGCTCTATTACGGTCTGGAACGCAGTCAGGTTAACAAGCGTGATGATAGAGAAATGATGATGATCGCTATAGACGTTGATGGGCTTGCCGGCTCCGGAGCAACCAGAAGTGATTATAACAACATTAAATTCGAGGGTACTTACAGGCCCGATTTTATCCTTTATGCCGGCATTGACAGCCGCGACAATTTCCAGTACTCCATCTGGAACAGCACTGCCGGAGAATTGGAACTTTACCCCGGATCAAAAAGCTCCTATACCGGCTTGACAACAGGCGTTGGAGTTGCTTCGACAGACTTGATAAGCGAATATGCCATCAATTTGTCAGCCCTTGGTCTTGAAAGCGCATCTTCAGTTCATGTATGGGCGGCCCTGTTTAACAACGTCAACTCTGCGGCGATTAACTGTGCTTGGGATATCAGCTCTGACGGCACCGCCTCAGAGGGTGGCATCATACAGGTTCCCGAGCCCGCAACTCTCGCACTGCTCGGCCTCGGCGGTCTCTTTATCAAGAGAAGGCAAAAGGCATAAGGCGAACGATTTGCTTTGCTTATATTATATATAACGATAATACACCCGTTCCGTGAGGCGCGGGTTTTTTTTTGTTTTTCTCCGCGTCTCTATAACCTCCGCATAGAAACAGATATTAGGCAAAAGGCAGGCGATGCCCCAGCTTATCGCTTAATTTTTTCTCAACACGCTCGGTAGTCAGAATTTCTTCGGGTTTCGGAGTGAACGGCTTTACGAGTTTGTAAAAAACACACAAATTCGGATACTATACTGTATGTCGCGTACATCGCGTATGGCGGTTTGTGTTACTGAAACGAATTTGACAAAAGAACGGGATGGATTTATGGAACTCAGCAGAAGAAGTTTTTTGAAATTCGCGGGTATGGGTCTTGTCTGCGGGGCAGCCGTGGGCTTCTCCGCTCAACAGGACACCAGGCCGAATGTCATCGTGATTTTAGTAGATGATATGGGCTATTCAGACATCGGCTGCTACGGAGGTGAGATTGACACCCCCAACCTCAATCGCCTCGCGGCAGACGGCGTGCGGATGAGCCAGTTCTATAATTCCGCCAGATGCTGCCCGACGCGCGCAAGCCTTATGACAGGCCTTCATCCGCACCAGACGGGCATCGGACACATGACCAACTCCCCTGGAAATCAGTTTGCCGAAGACTGGGGCACAGACGCCTATCGCGGCGTGATGAACAAAAAAAGTGTAACGCTCGGCGAAGTTATGCGCTCGGCCGGCTACCACACCTATATGACAGGAAAATGGCATCTCGGTATGGTGAGCAGGGATATGTGGCCGCTTCAGAGGGGCTTTGAAAAATACTACGGCATCCTTGCCGGCGCCTGCAATTACTATCAGCCCGGCGGGCAGCGCGGGATAACCGAGGGCAATACGCCGATTGAGATCAACGATGCGAACTACTACACCACCGACGCCTTTACTGACAACGCAATCAAATTCATCCGTGAGCAGCAGGACGAAAGACCGTTCTTTCTTTATCTCGCCTATAACGCTCCGCACTGGCCGCTTCAGGCGAAGAAAAAAGATATAGACAAGTACCTCGGCAAGTATATGTGCGGCTGGGATGAAATCAGAAAACAGCGCCATCAGAGGCAGGTTGATATGGGCCTGCTTGAGGCGAAGTGGGGGTTGACGCCCCGTGATGCACGCGCGTGGGATGAGGTGCGCAGGGAAGAAAAACGTGAGGAAATGGACTACCGCATGGCCACTTACGCCGCGCAGGTGGACTGTGTCGATCAGAACATCGGCAAGCTTGTTGAGTTCCTTGATAAAAGCGGCAAGCTCGATAATACGCTGATTATGTTCCTTGCAGACAACGGCGGCTGCGCAGAGGGCGGAGAGCTCGGCGGCGAACCGAAGGAGAGAATCAATGACCGCTCGTTCTACGGCTGCTGCTCTTATGGCAGGGCCTGGGCAAACGCGTCGAACACGCCGTTCCGCAGGTACAAGCACTTCGTACATGAGGGTGGCATCGCCACGCCTCTGATTGCCCACTGGCCCGTAGCCACGAAGCAGACCAGGGGCAAAATAACACACGAGCCCGGCTATCTGATCGACATTATGGCAACCTGTGTGGATGTGGGCGGGGCGAAGTACCCCGATACCTACAATGGCAACATCATACACAAATCGGAGGGCAAAAGCCTGCGCCCGCTCATTGAGCGCGGAACCAGAGAGGGCCATGAGTATATGTTCTTTGAGCACGAAGGGCATGGAGCCGTGCGAAAGGGCGATTGGAAGGCAATCAAGCAAGATGTGCGAAAGGAAGAATGGGAGCTTTACAATCTCAAAGATGACCGCACAGAACTCAACAACTTGAAAGATAAGCACCCGAAGATTCTCAAAGACCTCTCAGAGCGCTGGGAGAAATGGGCGCTGGATGTCGGCTGTCTGCCCAAACCGCGCTGAAAAACGCCTGCGCAAATGCCAATCAATGCCGGCAAAAAACAAACCGAAACAGCGCCATTGCGCAAGCAATGCGACACCGCAGGTGCAACGGAGCGTAGCGACGGCAAAAACGCAACGGGTTTAACTTTCAATTTCGGGGCGCTTGCGCGCCTCCGCTGTGTTTCGCCCACCAATGCCGGTGAATTCAAACCGATCCCACGGATAATATACGTTCGTAATCGGGCATGAGACGCAAAATCTTGCGTCTCATGCCCGATTTTTCCTCGGATTGTTATATCAATTCGTAATGACGCCTCGCGATTTGCGGTTGCTTTTATTTCTATACGTGGTAAAATGTCCATTCCGGTCTTAATGAGAGCCTAAATATCAACAGGAGCATTATAAATGAAGAAATTAAGTGGTAAAGTGGCAGTGGTAACAGGAGCCGCAGGGATACTTTGCAGGCATTTTGTAGAAACACTTCTTGAAGAGGGCGCGAAAGTTGCCCTACTGGATTTGAATCCTGAGGCCGGTGAAAAACTTGTTGCTGAGCTAAAAGAAAAAGGCTACAAGGGTATGCTTGTGGTCAAGTGTGATGTGCTGGATAAGGAATCCATCAAAGCCGCCCGCAAAGCCGTAAACGACTGTCTCGGTAAGGTTGATATTCTCGTCAATGGCGCGGGTGGTAATCACCCCAAGGCGACAACCCCCGCCGAGCAGCTGCTCAAGGACACGCCGCTTGAAGACAGCTTCTTCGGCATCGACACCGACAGTTTTACCTGGGTCAACAATCTCAACTTTATGGGAACGCTACTGCCGACGCAGGAATTCGGCCTTGATATGGTCGAGCAGGGCGGCGGATGTGTTATAAACATCTCAAGCATGAGCGCGTATGCCCCGATGACAAAAGTTCCGGCTTATTCAGCAGCGAAGGCAGCCATCAACAACTTCACATGCTGGCTCGCGGTGCATTTGGGCAAGGCGAATATTCGCGTGAACGCAATCGCTCCCGGCTTCTTCTCCACGACGCAGAATAAGTTCCTCATGTTTGAGCAGGACGGCAAAACGCTCAGCGCGCGCGGCCACAAGATCATCAACAATACGCCTATGGGCAAGTTCGGCAAGCCCGAAGATCTCAAAGGCGTGCTTCGCTTCCTCGCAACGGATGAATCCGAGTTCGTAACGGGAATTACAATCCCCGTTGACGGCGGTTTCCTCGCATACTCAGGCGTGTAAGCTGTTTTGCGGAACCTCTTCGGTTTTTTTTTCAAAGATTCGTGTTCGTTTGCGGAGCGGGTAGCTTTGCGGTTTACAATAACGCCCTCACCGCTACAATAAAGGTTCAGTTATAACGAATCTAATCATCCCGTAAGAGGTGAGGCAATTATGGCATTGAAATTTTACAATTCACTCACGAGGCAGAAGGAAGAGTTTGTGCCGGTTGTGCCCGGGCGGGCGAGTATGTATGTCTGCGGGCCGACGGTTTACGGCCATGCGCATCTGGGCCATGCCAAGAGCTATGTGAGCTTTGATATTGTGGCGAGGTATCTCAAGTATCTCGGCTATCAACTCACGTACGTTCAGAACATAACGGATGTGGGTCATCTCACAGACGATGGCGACAACGGCGATGACAAGCTTGCCGTTGCAGCGGCGAAGGTGCAGAAGCACCCGATGGCGCTTGCCGAATACTATACCGCGAGTTTCTTCGCCGATATGGACAGGCTCAACTGCCTTCGCCCCGACATAAGCCCCCGCGCAACGGGGCACATCCCCGAGCAGATCGAGCTTATCAGCAAACTCATCGAGAAGGGGCACGCTTATGAGGCCAACGGCTCGGTTTACTATGACGTCTCAAGCTTTGAAGGCTACGGCAAGCTTTCCGGGCGCAAGCTTGAGGATATGGTCAGCGGGACGCGCGTTGATGTGAAGAGCGAGAAGAGGAGTCCGAGCGATTTCGCACTGTGGAAGAAGGCCGAGCCCAACCACATAATGCAGTGGAAGAGCCCCTGGGGCAAAGGATACCCGGGCTGGCACTTGGAATGCTCCGTGATGAGTATGAAGTACCTCGGCGAAACCATAGACATCCACGGTGGCGGCCTTGAGAACAAATTCCCGCATCACGACTGCGAGATTGCTCAGTCCGAAGCGGCCACGGGCAAGCAGTTTGTAAATTACTGGCTGCACAACAATATGGTAACCGTGGACGGGGTGAAGATGGGCAAGAGTCTCAACAACTTCATAAACCTCAAGCAGGCGTTCAGCGGCGAACATGAAAGGCTCAGCAGGGCGTACAACCCGCTTGCCGTGCGTATGCTGATTTTGAACAGCCACTACCGCAGCCCGCTCGATTTCTCGGATGCGGCGCTCAGCGCGGCCCAGAGCGGTCTCGACAAGATAACCTCCGCCGTAAAGGCGCTACGCACTGCGATAGAAAAGGCTCCCGCGGGAGAGGCAGACGCCAGGACGCAAAAGCAGATTGAATCCTTCACGCATCGATTTGAGAAGGCGATGAACGACGACATAAACACAAGCGTCGCTTTGAGCGTTATATATGAAATTGCCAGGCACGCCGAGCAGATTGCCGGCACGGCAAACCGCGGCACGGCCGGGGCTCTTGAAGCGCTGATGAGCCGTCTTGGCGGGGATGTGCTTGGAGTCGTGCTTGAGAGCTACCCCGAAGATTCGAAGTCTTCCAGAGACCTGCTCGATTTCCTTATGCAGGGTGTGATAGAGCGCCGTGCCAAAGCCAGAGCCGATAAAGACTGGGCCGAAGCCGATAAGATAAGAGATGAAATGGCCGTGTTCGGTGTCTCCTTCAAAGACACGCCCAACGGTACCGAATGGATAGTAGAGTAGCGGGAGAATATGATATGTATCCGATTGGAGGCCTCAAATCATTTTTCGGCGAAGACGATGAAATTGCGCCAATATCTTCTGCTTACTCCGGCAGTCCGGTTCGTGTTCAAGGCAAAGATGAGATGCGCCGGCTTGAGGAGAAAGTCGAAAGGCTTGTCCTCGTAAACAGGGCGATGTGGGAGCTTGTGCGCGAAGCACACGGCTTTACGGAAGAACAACTGTTTGAGAAGGTGCTTGAGATAGACCTGCGCGACGGTGTGCAGGACGGCAAACTCAAAAAACACGTAGCCACTTGTGCAAACTGCGGGCGCAAGATAAGCCCGAGGCGAAAAAAGTGCCTGTACTGCGGCGCGCAAAACGAGGCGACGGATGCTTTCGATACGGTTTGAGGAATATGGCAAAAGGCAGATGATACCATGACTTATAACATAAAACTTATAACATAAAACTTATAACATAAAACTTATAACATAAAACTTATAACATAAAACCTTTCAGTGCTTTTCGCGAACTGAAAATGAACGTAACAATCAGACTCAAGACAATTGAAGATCGAATTCAGGCTGCCTGCGATAAAGCCGGCAGGCGCAGGGAGGAAGTGCGGCTGGTTGCAGTTTCCAAGGCGTCTTCGCCTGAGGAGGCCGTTGAGGTCGCACGCAACGGCATTATGGATTTCGGTGAGAACCGCCTGGGCCATTTTGCTGAGATGCGCGAAACGTTTGCGGCATGCGGATTGCAAGCTCGTTGGCATATGATCGGCCATCTTCAGCGCAACAAGGCAAAGCAATTTCTGCCGCTGATGGATATATTGCACTCTCTTGAATCGATTAAGCTTGCCCGGGTATTGAACGACTTGCTTACCGACGAAGAGCGAACGCTCGAAGTGTTTGTGCAGGTGAACTGCTCGAAAGAACCACAGAAATACGGGCTCAATCCCGAACGGGCCCCCGATTTCATAGCATCTCTGGCGGAGTTTGACAGGCTTGTGCCCGTGGGGTTGATGACAATGGCCGCATTTGACGGCTCGGACAGTGAGATCACCCGTACCTTCGAGCTGGCAGGGGAGTGCCTTGAAAGGAGCCGGGGTTCTTTGACAGGCGTGGCGCGTAAGCGGTTGTGCAGGCTCAGCATGGGCATGACAAACGATTTTGAGATCGCCATTGCATGCGGAGCCACGGATTTAAGAGTCGGCTCGGCAATATTTGCATAAAATGGGCGTAGCGTTATAATCACAGGATTATTCGCGAGAGCGTTATGGGCCTTTGTGCGGCGCTCCGAAAAAGGAAAAAGGTGATAGAAATGCAGCACACGAAACTTCTTTGCGATATCAGCGAACTGAACCACCTGTTCAGGGACAGCATCAGCATACAGAACTTCCTCCAGCAGATTGTAAGTCTCGTGCAAGGACACCTCCAAACCGATGTCTGCTCGATATACCTCTACGACGACGCCGATCGCCAGCTCACGCTCAAAGCGACAGTCGGCCTTGACCCGAGCTCCATCGGAAATGTCAAGCTTAAGCTCGGCGAAGGCATAACCGGCTCCGCTTTGGAGACGGGAGAGATTATAAACGTGTGCAACGCCTCGGAACACCCGAAATTTAAGGCCTTCAGCGGCATCAATGAGGAGCGTTTCAGTTGCTTTATGGCCGTGCCTGTTATTCGCGGGATCGAACATATCGGCGTTATCACGCTCCAGCGCACGCAGGAAAAGCCTTTCAGCGAAGTTGATGAGATTGTCTGCCGCGCCGTTGCCTCGCAGATCGGCAATATGATTGAGAACGCCCGCTTTCTAATGGCCTTTGAACAGGCTCCCGAGAAGGCCCTTACGAGCCTCGAAACACGTCTGCCCGGTATCGATAGCGGAAAGCAGATCTTTATCAAAGGTAAATCCGCCTCAAAGGGGCTCGCGCATGCCAAGGTGAAGGTGTATCAGAAGAAGAGCTCTTTCATGATGATGAAAAATCGCGCCTCTGTGCCTGTGCGCAGGCATGGCGTCTGCGATTTTCACAAGGCTGTCAGCATAACGAGCCGGCAGCTCGAAAGCTTGCAACGGAAGGTTGACGATCGCCTTGACGATGCGGCGTCTCTCATCTTCGCCTCCCACCTGCTTATTTTGAAAGATAATTCGTTTGTCGGGCGGATTGAGGATCTCGTTAAAAACGGAGAAGACGCAATCGAGGCCATCGTCAAGGTTTCGCAGGGCTACATAGACCTGTTCAACTCGTCTGACAATATCTTCATCAAGGAAAAGGCGCAGGACGTCGAAGATATAGCCGAGCGTATGATAAAAAACATACTCAGCGATTTTGACCTGCACAGCGATATAGAAGGGCGCGTTGTTGTGGCGCGGGATATGTTCCCCTCGGAGTTGCTCAAGCTTACGGGAGAAAACGCCGCGGGGGTTCTGCTTGTAAGCGGCGGCGTAACCAGCCACATCTCGATTCTGGCTAATTCGCTCGGGTTGCCTATGGTGATAGCGAATCGCCCTGAACTTCTCGACATCGAGGACGGCCTTGACATCCTGCTTGACGGTGATTCCGGCAACATTTACCTTAACCCCGACAAGCACATCATAGAAGAATACCAAAGCAGCTTCAGCGCGAGAAAAGCGCTCGACGAGGGGAAGGTCTCCATGGCCTCAACCACCCTCACAGCCGACGGTGAGCGCGTAATGCTGCTGGCCAACATAAACCTGCTCAGCGATATTCAGCCCGCGCTCAACCTCAAATGCGACGGCGTTGGCCTCTACCGTACCGAATTTCCGTTTATCATCCGTAGCAGCTTCCCCACGGAGGAAGAGCAGTACGTTGTTTATCGCAAGCTTGTGGAGCAGATGAAAGGCAAGCCCGTAACTTTCCGTACGCTTGATGTCGGCGGGGATAAGATGCTCAGCTACTACCACGACGCCACCGAGCAGAATCCCGCAATCGGCCTGCGCAGCATACGTTTTTCGCTGAAAGAGAAGAAGATATTCAATCAACAGATAAGGGCTATTCTCCGCGCCGGCAAAGGCAACTCCATAGGGATAATGTTCCCGATGATAAGCTCTCTTGACGAATTTGACAGCGCGCGCCAGACAGTCCGTGACTGTATCGAGCAGCTGAAAGCCGAAGGCATAGCGCACAACTCCGCACCGCAGATCGGCATTATGGTAGAGCTGCCAAGCGTTGTGGAGCAGATCGATGAGTTCGCCGCAGAGGCGGATTTCTTATCCATCGGAACTAATGACTTTGTACAGTTTATGCTTGGCGTTGACCGTACCAACGAGCTGGTCGAGCAGTTTTATATGCCGCACCACCCCTCAGTGTTACGGGGGCTCTCAAAGATTATCGCAGGCGCCGACAAGGCGGGCAAATCCGTAAGCATCTGCGGCGTTATGGCCGGAGAGCCCGGGCTCACCGCATTCCTGCTCGGCATCGGTCTGCGCAGGTTCAGCGTAACTCCTGCACACCTGCCCGCATTGCAAAGGCAGGTGCAGCAGCTTGACACCGCCAGATGCAGGCAGTTCGCAGACGAAATACTCTCCAAATCGAGAGCCTCGCAGATTCAGGCTCTCCTGCAAAAAGGAATCGAATAAATGTCCCACAACTACATTGACCAGCTAAAGCCCGGCGTTTTCATCAACGATGTCTATATGGTCTCGCAACCGGTGCTTCGCAACACCACCCGCGGCGACTTCTACATAGCCATGTACCTCTCCGACAAGACAGGCAAGGCAAACTGCCGCATGTGGAGCACGACAGAAGAAATCTACAACAGCATCCCCAAAGAGGGTTTTGTCCGCGTAAACGGCAAAACCGAGATGTATCAGAATACATTGCAGATTGTAGTCAATCAGGTGGAAGTAGTGGATGTGGCGCATGTTAACGTGGCCGACTTCCTCCCCGCGACCGACAAAGATGTGAGCGTGCTGTTTAATGAGGTCGTCAGGATGCTCGGTGAGATAAAACACCCCTACGTCAAGGCGCTCATTCAGGAATACCTCTCCGACGATGAGCTGATGGATATGTTCAGGCGCAGCCCCGCGGCGGTGAAGATGCACCATGCATTCCTCGGCGGCCTGCTCGAACACACGCACGGCATGCTTCAGGTTGCTCTGCGCATTCTGCCGCTGTACCCGCAGGTTCAAGCGGATCTCGTAATTGCGGGCATCTTCCTTCATGACCTCTGCAAAACGACCGAGCTCAGCTACGACCTCGCCTTCAGCTACACAAATCAGGGGCAGCTTGTCGGGCATCTCGTGCGGGCGGCAATCCTGCTCGACCAGAAAGCAGACCGCATAATCGACAAGGGCTACCCCCTCAACCAGGAAATTATCGACAACATCACACATATCCTCCTCTCGCATCACGGCAAGTATGAATTCGGCTCGCCGAAACTTCCCGCCACGCTTGAGGCGATTATGGTTTCCTATATCGATGATATGGATGCCAAGCTCAACTTCGCCAATGACGCCATTGAGAACGAGCCCAGCCCCGATGACTGGACGCCGTGGAAAAATCTCAATATGCAGGCCGGAACGAAGTTCTATAAGAAGAAAGCAACAAGAGAAATTTGATTTTCTGAGCCGCGCAGGCGGCGGAAGGGGAATGCAGTTATGCTCGAAGCAAGCCGGCTCGGCAGATTTAGAGAGAGGAAGTTTCTTGATGAAAACGTGGATTTTTCTGATGCCGCCGCGGTTAAGAAGTGGTTTGAGAAGCTTCTGGCGGTTGAAGTGGGCGATGAATCAAGCTTTCGCAACTGGCTTGATGCCAAGGCGGAACTGTGCAGCGCGGTTGATCAGTACGGCTCGGTTCTCTATATCAATCTCACCTGCCACACCGAAGACGAGCAGATAAGCGTTGCGTTCGAGAATTTCACAAAGAACGTGCATCCGATTCTCATAGAGTACGACAACCGCGTTGATGCGCGTTTTCTGGAGCTGCTGGAGAAATACCCTCTGCCGGCTGGCGAAATAGCGCTGCTGGAGAAGTGTTGCAGGAAAGACGTGGAAATGTTCCGCGAGGAAAACGTGGCCCTGCTCACAAAAGACAGCCTGCTTGTGCAGAAGTATGAGAAGCTCGCCGGCTCGATGATGGTCGATGACGCAGGCGAGCAGAAGACGTTTCAGCAGATGGCCAAATACCAGTACGAAACCGACCGCTCGCAGCGCAAGAGGGGCTGGCTCGCATGCGCGCAGAGGCGCTATGATGAGAAGGACGCCCACGAAGCGCTCTACGGCGATATGGTGCGCCTGCGCTCGGAAATCGCTGCCAACGCCGGCTTCGACAACTACCTCGAATACGGATTCCCCCGCAAGCATCGCTTCGATTACACCCCGCAGGACTGCAAGAGCTATCACAAGGCCGCGGAGGAGCTTATTGTGCCCCTGCTCGGCAAGCTCTACGAAATGCGCAAATCCGAGCTTGGCGTTGACAAGCTGCGTCCGTGGGACCTTCTCGTCGATACGCAGGGTCGCGCGCCGCTTGCACCGTTCGATGATGTGAGCAAGCTGCCGGAGAAGGCGCATGAGGTTTTCTCGAAGCTCAGCCCGAAGCTCGCCGAGCTCTTCGGCTGTATGATGGACAATGAGCTGTTCGACCTCGAAAGCCGCAAGGGCAAGGCGCCTGGCGGCTATCAATCCACGCTCGCAGAGGCGGGGCTGCCGTTTATATTCGCTAATTTTGTCGGTCTGGACGACGACCTCCGCGTAATGTTCCACGAAAGCGGCCACGCCTTCCACACGTTCGCCGCGAGGGAGCAGAGCCTCTATGAATACCGCCACGGGCCGATGGAATTTTGCGAAGTGGCATCGATGAGCATGGAGCTGTTTGTACTGCCGTTTATGGATGTGATATACCCCTCCGCGGCCGATAGAAACCGCTCCAAAGCCATCCAGCTTGAAAAGACACTCCAGATCCTTACAAGCGGCGCGATGGTCGATGCGTTCCAGCACGCCGTCTATGAGCGGAATATCACCTCGGGTGATGAGCTCGCCGCGCTCTGGCTTGAGCTGAATCGCAGATTTGTTCCGGACGTGCTCGACATAACGGGCTATGAGGAGATTGTCAGCAGGCAGTGGCAGAGGATTCTGCATTTCTTCAAGGTGCCGCTGTACTACATCGAATACTGCATCGCGCAGATCGGAGCGCTTGGCATCTGGAAGAACAGCCTCGCAGAGCCGGAAAAGGCGCTTGATGCGTACTGGCGTGCGCTTACCGCCGGCGGCTCCAAGCCGCTGCCCGAGCTCTTTGAGCTGGCAAACGTAAAGTTCGGCATGGACAAGACCGCCATCGAACCGCTCGCGGAGCTTGTCCGCAGGCACATTGACCTTTGCACGCCTTGACGGGATAAAGCCTCAAAGCTTTGCCGTTTCTTAAATCTTGTAGATTCTGTAAATCCCGTCAAAAAGAAGATGTCAGTTTTTAGACAGGATAAACATGCTTGGCGAAATAAAATGGAACTTAACCACTAAGGGCACTAAAAATTATGAACCGTAGTGGACGCAGAGAGGCGCAGAAGATAATAAAGAAAAATCTTCAGAAAAAACTTCGTGTGCTTCGTGCACTTCGTTGTGTAGAAAAAGAGCGGCATCTAATTTAGCAGGGAAGAAACCATGTCTAACGCAAAGTCGAAGATTGCTCTGTTGCTGCTTGTGCCGGCGCCGAGTCTGGGCGTGCTTGCGAGCATGGTTATCGCTCCCGATACGGCGATCGGGAAATCTGTTTTTATCTTCTCCAAGATTTGGGTTTTGCTTTTGCCGGTAATCTGGCTTGTTTTTGTGCGCAGAGAAAAGCTGAGCTTGAGCCCGCCTCGAAACGGAGGTTTCGTGCTATCGGCGGCTATCGGGGTAGTTGTGAGTGCTCTGATATTCGCGCTCTACCTCACTATAGGCAAGCAGCTGATTGAGCCGGAGCTTGTCAGGGAGATGGCGGGGAAAGTAGGGCTGGGCGAAAAGCAAGTATATCTTGCCGGTGCGGCATACTGGATTCTGATAAACTCCGTTCTTGAGGAATACCTCTGGCGCTGGTTTGTATTGCGTGAAAGCATGGCGGTTATGCCGCGCGCCGCAGCAATTTTCGCATCAGCGCTGTTTTTCTCACTCCACCACATCATCGCTTTGCAGGTCTATTTCAATTGGTTCGTCGTTGCCGTTGCTACGCTTGGTATATTCACCGGCGCGTTGATCTGGTCATGGTGCTACCTCAAATTCAAATCCATCTGGCCAGGCTGCCTGAGCCATGCTGTCGTTGATCTGGCAGTCTTTTCGATTGGCTATATGCTCATATTCGGTTAGTTTTTCGGGCGCGTTTATCGTTACGGACTGACAGAACTACCCGCGCGGTTCAGAATGCCGGTTTTGCCCCGTGGGTTTGGCCGCCGAAAAAAAAGATTGCTTTATTTCTAAAAAAGCGATAATATGCGAGCATAAGAGCGGTTTGTTCTCCTCGTCGATTTTCCTTCCAAACGAAGTAAAAGTCTTCCGTACGATTTTACTACCTCTATATTATTTCGCATAGCTGAAGTATAGATTTTGTAAGCAGTCTCCGCTTTTAGTCTGCGCTCGCGGCGCGGCCTGTGTATGGCCGCATTATACCGGAGGGTGCAGGAAAAGCGAAACTATTGAAAAGAGATATATGAAAGTAAATGCATTTGCCCAGCTCGGTCTTTCCGAGCAGATGCTCGCAGCAGTCAACGCCAAGGGTTTTGAAGAGCCCTCGGAGATACAGGTCATGACGATCCCCGTCATGCTGAAAAATGAGAGTAACATTATCGCTCAGGCGCAGACGGGAACCGGCAAGACCGCCGCTTTCGGCCTGCCGCTTATCGAGCTGCTCAACTCGAAAGACGATGCCGTACAGGCGCTCGTTCTCGTGCCCACTCGTGAGCTTGCGATACAGGTGGCCGAGGAGATCAATTCGCTCAAAGGCGATAAGGTCGTTCGTGTTGTGCCGATTTACGGCGGCCAGTCCATCGACCAGCAGCTGCGCAGGCTCAAAACCGGCGCTCATATTGTCGTCGGTACGCCCGGCCGCATAATCGACCACATCAAACGCCGCACGCTAAAGCTCGGCGGCATAGCCCATCTCATTCTTGATGAAGCTGATGAAATGCTCAATATGGGCTTTATCGACGACATCGAAGAGATTATGCAGCATACAAACCCGAAGAAGCGTACGCTTCTTTTCTCCGCCACTATGCCCGCAAGGATCCGCGAGCTCGCGCAGAAGTATATGGACGGCTATGAGCATCTTGTGGTCAAGAAGACCCAGCTCACAACCAACCTCACCGAGCAGATTTATTTCGAGGTGAAGGAACCTGAGAGGATTGATGCGCTCAGCAGGATTGTGGATGTTGAGGAGAATTTCTACGGCCTTGTCTTCTGCCGCACAAAGCGTGATGTTGACGATCTTGTAGCAAGCCTGCTTGCCCGCGGCTACGATGCCGAAGCAATCCACGGCGACATTTCCCAGCAGCAGAGAGAACGCACGCTCGACAGATTCAAGCAGAAGTTTATCAATATCCTCGTTGCAACGGATGTTGCGGCGCGCGGTATTGATGTGAACAACCTCACGCACGTAATCAACTATGCCCTCCCGCAGGACCCCGAGTCGTACGTGCACCGTATCGGACGCACGGGGCGCGCCGGCAAGGAAGGCACCGCCATAACGTTCATCTCGCCGAGCGAATACAAGCGTCTGATGTTTATACAGAGGATAGTCAAGACGGACATCAGAAAGTCTGAGCTGCCAGATGCTAAAGAGATTGTCCACGCAAAGAGAACCCGCATTGAGGATGAGCTTGCGGCGCGGAGGTTGAATGTTATCGACGGCAAATTCTATGAATGGGCCAAAGCGCTTCTGACTGACAACAGCCCCACCGAGGTGCTTGCGGCGGTTCTCTGCCACTGCTTCGAAGAAGAACTTGATGAGGATTCTTACGGCGAGATAAGCGCAC
Organism: Phycisphaerae bacterium; assembly: GCA_050251615.1. Taxonomy (GTDB): domain Bacteria; phylum Planctomycetota; class Phycisphaerae; order Sedimentisphaerales; family Sedimentisphaeraceae; genus Sedimentisphaera. Next base: position 32,199 of record JBFWMM010000021.1, on the reverse strand, counting down.
CTTCCGGCCGGCAGAGTGCCATAAAGCTTGAAGAGAGCGGCAAGGCGAGGATCTTTATCGCGCTCGGCAAGAAAGACCGTATGACACCCAAAAAGATATCAGGTATGATTGCGGGGAGAGTGTCGATTAAGTCCAAACAGATTGGTGATATTCAGGTGATGGATTGCTTCTCCTTTGCCACTGTACCCTTTGACAAAGCGGAGAATATTGTCGAAAGCTTCAAGGAAAAGGGCAAGCGTGCGCTGGTAACTATGGCGAACAAATGACGATGAGGCACATTTCTGACGAAGATGGCAAAAGAGGGCAGGTTTGAAACCTGCCCCTGCTATTTTGAATTTGTCATTCAGCAATTACCCACGCGCAGAGTGTCTGCGGGCTTCTGCCTTGCCGCTTTAAGCGCCGGGCCGAGTGCGCCGATCATTGCCGAGGCGACTGCACATACGATTACCGTCACGATTATTTCCGGCCGGATTTTGTCGGGGATTTCATCTATGACATACATGCTTCTGTCCCAGAGTTGCCAGCCGAATTTTGCGTAAAGCCATTGCTCCAGCGCGTTTATGCGACTGAGGAACAGCACTGCGCAGATTGCGCCGGCGCCGGCGCCTGTGAGGGCGGTAAGCGAGGCGAACTGCAAGAACAGGTCTGCGATTTTGCCTCCGCTCACGCCGAAGCTCTTCATTATGCCGATGTCTTTGTTCTTGCTGTTCACCAGCAAAACAAACACAACCAGCACCACAAACACCGTTACCAGGCCGATCAGCAGGAACATTAGTGTGAGCATCAGCTGCTCCTTCTCGACGGGCGCGATGATCTCGCGGCGATACATCTTCCAGCTCATCACGCTCACGTTGTCGAGAAGCGTTTTGTCGTCCGCACTTGCTTCATTGCGGAATTGATCGAAAATCCTTCGCACCTTTTCGCAGCCCTCTTCGAGCTTTACTCCATCGGCAAATTTTACCAGCAGATGTGTAACTCTCGGTTCAGCGCCGCTCATACCGCAGAGCAGCTGGGCCTGTTCAAGCGGGACGTATATGTTGTAGTTGTCTTCTTTGGCAAGGCGGGAATTGGAGTCGTTTGTGAGGGAGAAGGTCTTGCTGCTGGATATGTCCGAGCCCTGTTTGGCGGGCATACCCGTGCGGGAGAGCGGGAAACTGGTCAGGGTGAATTGGGCGTTTTTGTCGATGCCGTGGTGGTACTCGCCGTCCGGGCCACGGCTGTTCATCATTGCGATGCCGCGTACGCACCCCGGCGCACCATCTTTCGTCTCGAATACGTCATTGCCGGCCGGCAGGTACAGCGTATCTCGGAAGCACGTAACATTGCCGATTGTCTCGGTGTCTATCCCGACAAGACTCACGCCGGCGTTTGTTGTCCAGCCGGCTCGTGTGAGGATGGCGAAGCTTCGCACCTGCGGTGTAACGGAATCTATTGCGTCATCCGCGGTCAGGCGGCTGGAGAGGAGCTCGAAGCCGGAGAAACCGGCCATAGACGCGCTCGCGATGACGCAGTCGCCGAAAAAAGCGTGGTTGCGCTGTTTGAAATCGACGACCAGCCCGTTCATTATTGTCATCACGACGATAACAATGAACACCGATACGCCCACGGCAACGGTAGCGATGGCGGTTATAAGCCGGCGACGGAAGTAGCGTATGGCGAGAGTGTGTTCGAGAATGCCCAAGAAAATCTCCTAAAAGAGTATTGTGTTTTTACCCTGTGCTTTTGCACGCATCAGTGCTTCGTCTGCGAGGGCGAGCAGGCTGGAGCTGTCGGCGGCAGCGTCTGTTCTGTGGGCGAGTCCGCCGCTTATTGTCAGCACGCCGCACCTGTTTTTCACGTTCGAGAGGCGGCTGCGTATGCGGCCGGCTATGTTTGCTGCGTTGCCAGGGTGCAGGTCGTAGTGGCGTCGTTCGTGGCCCTGCCGGACGCCGGTTATGTTCAGGTCGATGTCCCACAGCAGTACGGCGAATTCGTCACCGCCGATTCTTGCGACAATATCGTGATGGCGAAATGAGTTTTGTATTGCGCGGGCGGTGTCTTTGATGATTTCATCGCCTGTAGTGTGGCCGAAAGCGTCGTTGTAGGCCTTGAAGTTGTCGATGTCGAACTCAATGACGGTTGCGCTTATGTTCAGCTCGCGTGGAAGACTGAGAAGTTCGTTGGCGGCCATTGTAAAGAAGCGGCGGTTTCGCAGCCCTGTAAGCTCGTCACGGCCTGCGACATCTTCAAGCTCACGGATTTTTTTCTCGTAGGAGTTTTCCGAGCCCTCGCCTATTGAGCCTGTTGCCGCCGCGCACCCGAACTCCGTAGCTGTCAGCGGGAGGCAGTAGTAGGAATCCGCGGCACCCTTGTCTCTGAGGCGTATCATCAGCGGCTCATAAACGGCTTCAGCGAGAAGATTCAGTTTTATCTCGGGATGTTCCAGATTGAGGGCTTTGACCATGCACAAACACTCTGCTATATCTGCCGACAATACCACAAACAAGCTTTCGAGAGATTTCGTATCCATCTCGGCCGCGCTTTTAAACAGCCTGCAATTATGCAGTGATTCAGCCGGTAAGCCCCAGGGCACGGCGGAAGAAAGAATAGCTGTTTTATCGAATGCGCTCACTATATTTCACCTTGTATGCGGTTTATTAACCGTGGTACGATTCGGGCATGGTCGCCGGCGAATTTCACCTGCCCCAGCTCGCTCAGTGGTATCCAGCTTGCTCGTGCGGCGTCATCGCCCGCTTTCGGGACGATCTCATCGTCTATGACGGCATAATACACAACCGTAATCACGCGCCCACGAGGGTCTCGGTTTACGGTACCGATGGTTTCGATCTGCGCGAGCGAGCTCAAAACAACGCCCGTCTCCTCTGTCAGCTCGCGGAGTGCCGCGGCTTCAAGCTCCTCGTCAAGCTCAAGAAAACCGCCCGGCATAGCCATACAGCCTTTGAACGGCTCGTTGCCGCGTTCAATCAGAAGCACACTCCCGCCGTTCGCTTTACTGACAACCAGCGCGTCCACGGTAACCATGGGGCGCGGCCAGTCGTAGGTATATGTACCTTTGTCTGCCATTGTATTATATCTACTCCGAGCTTGCACTCAAGGTTGATGCATTCATTGAAAAGGTAAAGCTCGGGCGCTCGCTGCCTTATGCCTGTTGTCAGAGTCTGTAATCTGCTGTCGCGGGGTGTTCTGCGAGGAACTCAACCACCAGCTTGATTATTGCCTCCATATCCTTTTTGGACACAATCTCTACGGGCGTGTGCATGTAGCGGTTGGGTATGCTGATGAGCGTCGTGGCAACGCCGCCCCTGCTCACCTGCATCGCGTTAGCGTCTGTGCCGGTCGCGCGCGGGTTGCATGTCAGCTGGTACTCAATCCCGTGCTTCTTCGCCGTATCGAAGAGGGCCTTGTTGAGGACGGGGTTCATATTCGGGCCGCGTTGAAGGTTCGGGCCGGCGCCCAGCTTCACTTCTCCGAGCGTCTTTTTGTCTGTTTCGGGGTGGTCGGAGGCGAAGTTGACGTCGAACGCGATGCCCGCGTCGGGGTCAATGCTGTACGCGCTTGTGCGTGCGCCGCGAAGGCCGAGCTCTTCCTGTACCGTCGCTACGCCTGCTACGCAGATGTTGATGTCTCTGTCGGCAAGCTCGCGCATCACCTCGGCCACGATAAACGCGCCGACGCGGTCGTCTGTGCCGCGGGCAATGATTTTGTCGTCATCGAGATCTTCGCAGTCAACCGCGATTACGACAGGGTCGCCCACGGTTACGCGCTTTTCAGCCGCCTCTTTGTTGTCGGCGCCTATGTCGATCCAGATGTTTTCCATCTCCACGGCCTTCTTGCGCTCCTCAGGCTTCATCTGGTGGATAGCCTTCCTGCCGATAACGCCAAGGATGGGGCCGTTGTCGGTGAGGATCTTCACGCGCTGGCCCGTGAGGATGCCGGAATCCATCCCGCCGATCTGGCCGGTATAGAGGAAGCCATTTTCGTCAATATACGTTACCATAAGGCCTATTTCGTCGATATGACCGGCCAGCATAAACTTGAACTTCGCCTCAGGATTGAGAACGGCGATGCTGTTGCCGTGTGAATCGCTTGTTACTTGAGATACCTTCTCGCCTACGCGCTCTCTCCAGAGTTTCGCGGCGGCCATCTCCGAGCCGGACGGGCTCGGAGTGTTGAGCAGTTCCTTGAGGAAATTTTCTCTTGATGCATCCATGTGATTGCCTTCTGTTAAAGGGTAATAATTCAAAACTGATACTATACCCGAAACGCCTCTACTGTAAAGAGCATGCTGCGATAGGACTGCATTTTGATTTGTTGCAAAGCATCATTGACTGAGCAGGCTTTACGTTCAAGTGAGAAGCGCAATGCAGGGTGGCGCTTCGCAACAAGCAGGTCGAGCAGCTTGGTGAACATATCGAGTATCTGCCGGCCGCGTTCTTGAACTAAATGCCTTAAACGACATATATGTTCAATGTACCGTACGGATTAGAAGAAGTTCAAAAAAAAGTTCAATCCGAGTAAATGTCCATTAAATTTGTAAAAAAATCCATTGTCACGATACTTCTATGCAGTACAATAGCGGCCTATGTTCAGCTCGTCTATAAGGGATGGTTGAGTGTGAGATTAGAACGGCGGGGCACGGCTCCCATAACACACCGTGGTCTTTCGCATTTAGAAAGGTGGCGCATGGCTCCGTCGTTTGTTTTAAGTCTCCGGTTTTCTGCTCGCAGAGGTTGGGAGGCGGTATCAGCTATATAACGAAATGTCCGGGCGGGTTTGGCCTCCCTTAACCTCTTGATTAACAGAACCTTGACTACAAGGGGAAGCCGTCAGAGCTCGTCCGGATTCTTTTGCCTCGTACATTCTCATTTCACCTTGCAATAAACGCGAAAATTACTGAAAAAACATTTGCTTCCGTGTTAATAATAGCAACAAGCTTTAAGGATGAAGCTTTGATCTGAATTCGGCAAAGCAGGCTTACCCCTTGAAGTTTCAAAGCATATTGCGCAAATCAGCATTTTATGTTAGAATCTTCCGGACAAAAAGGAAAGGCCGGAAGTGGTAGCTCCCGGCCAAACACATAAAGGTGTCTGTAATTAGTGTGTGTAGTTTTGGTGTTCGATAATTTAATACCGATATAAAAATATCAAACTTTCGATTTTTGTCAAGTACATTCGGGAAAAAATATGAAAAAAATTCGTGTCGCCGTGATCGGCGTAACCGGTTATACCGGTCTTGATTCAGTTGAGCTTCTTCTCAGGCATAAATACGCCGAGATTACATACATAACATCTTCGTCGGACAAGGTTATCCCGCTCAATGAAGTGCATCCGCGCTTGACGGGGCGCCTTGCGCTGGATGTGGAGCCGCTTGATTTTGACCTGCTCGCGGCCCGTGCGGACGTGGCGCTTTGCTGCCTGCCGCACAAGGTATCGATGAGTTTTGTGCCGGAGATGCTCAGACGCGGGGTGAAGGTGGTGGATTTCAGCGCCGATTACCGCATCAAGGATGTCTCTGTTTATGAGCAGCATTACCAGCACCATACGGACCCCGTCAACATTGCGCTCGCCGCATACGGGCTACCGGAGCTGTATCGCAGTGAGATTTGCGGCGCCTCGCTTGTTGCAAATCCGGGCTGTTTTCCGACAAGCGCTATTCTGGGGCTTGCGCCTTTGCTTAAAGCGGGTCTGATCGATGCTACTTCAATCTTCGTAAATTCCGTCAGCGGGGCCACGGGCGCAGGGAAAACACCCTCCGCAGGGCTGCACTTCCCCAACCTCAACGAAAATCTCTACGCATACAAGGTTGGCACGCATCGCCACACGCCCGAGATGGAGCAGATTTGCTCGGCCGTCGCGGGCGAGCCGGCGAGCGTGCTTTTTCAGCCACACATCGGCTCTTACGACCGAGGCATCCTTTCCACAATCTACGCTACCCCTAAATCGCAGCTTGCGCAGGAGAGCCTTGCCGAGCTGTATAAAGGTTTCTATGCCGGCGAGAGATTCGTACAGGTGCTTGACTGTCCTCCGCAGGTGAAGAGCGTCGCCGGTACAAACTACTGCCACATATTCCCCGCCTTCGTTAAGGGAAGGGTGGTCATATTCAGCGCAATCGATAATTTAATGAAGGGCGCTTCGAGCCAGGCCATCCAGAATATGAATGTGATGTTCGGCTTTGATGAAGCCGAAGGGCTCCTGTAAGTGCGTTATGAAGCTGATTTTGCTTTCAGACCTGCATTCTTGCCCTGTTGAGGGCACTCTGATTGAGAAGAAGCTACGCCAGGCTGATGGCGTGATTCTTTCGGGAGATATTACAGGTTTCGGCTCGTACAGCATTTGTGAACGGGTAATCCGTTCGGTGCGTCGGCTGAACAACGCGGTATTTGCAATCGCCGGCAACTGCGACACCGACGAGGCGAGCAGGGCGCTTGAAGACTATAATATAAGTCTGCACGGGCGTGCAATGAAATGCGGCGACCTCACTCTGATAGGCGTTAACGGTGTTGAGCGAGGCGGTGCTATGTTTACGTTCTTTGATATTCTCGAAAACGCAAGCGATTTTCAGCCGCTGAGCCCGCTTGCCGTGATAACGCACGAACCCGCCGCGGGCATTGCCACCGCCGGCAGGCGATTTGGAAGCCGCGGCAACGAAAACATCCGCCGTTTTATCGATAAGCACAACCCCGTTCTCGCGGTCAACGGCCATATACACGAGGCCTGGGGACAGGACAAAATCGGCAAGACTACATTCATAAACCCGGGCTCCTGGGCCGAAGGGCGGTTTGCTGAAGTTTTTCTCGGCGGTGATATGAGCTGTGAGTCGGTAGAGTTTTACACGGTGTAGAGACGGCGCGGGCCGGCAGACCTCGTGGCTCAGCTTCACCGCGCTCGCTTTGTCGGCTTAGTCAGCGGACATCTTCCCTTGTTTTGGACTTTGGACAGGCCGTTAAGGTAAAAAAACCACAAAAAATAAAATTTTGCTTGAAAGAAGCGGTGGTGTTTTTATAATCATTCATCTTTCAGTGTCAAAACAAATGAACTGTAACCTCTGAATCGATGGAGAAACAGATATGTCAAGAGTATGTTATTTCACAGGCAAGAGAACGACTGCCGGTCGCAGCATTGTTCGCAGTGGTAAACCCAAGCGCCTCGGCGGTGTTGGTCTCAACATTCGCGGGGTCAGCAAGAGGACGTTCAAGCCGAACATCCAGAAGGTGCGCGCGGTTGTTGACGGCAGGGTAACAAGGATCGCGGTTTCAGCGAAGGCTATCCGTTGCGGTCTTGTAGTTAAGCCTCCGAAGAGAAACTACAACCCTGAAGTGTAATTGTTCCGGTTGGCAATAAACAAGGCGAGGCTTCAAAAGGTCTCGCTTTTTTCGTTTGCCTGCGCCGGTTGGGTGTATGTTATGGTTGGTAAAACGCGAAGAAGCGGTTTTTATGCTGAAAAAAGCAATAAAACGTACCTCTTGATAACAAATTACTTGACGATTCACTACATCAAAACTAAAATCACCTGAACGTAAGCGCCTGTGAGCCGCTGTGTAAAATAAGATAACGAATACAAAGATATCAGGAGCAAGGCTTTGAGTACCTTAACTAAGACTTTGGCAGTACTTTTGTCGATTTCCGTCGTTTTCCTTTGTGGTGTTGTGTTTATCTACGTCGCAAACACAAACGACGTTAAACAGGACTATGAAAAGCTGAAAGGCGATTACGACATTCTGCAAGCAAGCAAAAACGTTACGGTTCAGAAGCTTGACGAGCAGAAGCTGGAGCTTACAGCCGCTATTGATGAACTCAAGAACGAGCTCGCCACCGTTAACGCAGAGAGGGAGAGCGACCTTGTGGCACTCAAAAACGCGCAGAACACAGCCGTTAAGTGGCAGGACAGGGTGAACGGCCTTTCCGGTCTCGTGAGCAATTTTGAGCAGACAATCAGCGAGATGCACACATCTCTCGAATCAACACGCAAGAGCCTCCAGCAGGAGCAGGAAAGAAACCTCAAGATGGCAAACATGCTCAACGACAAAACCGTTGCGCTTGATGAGAGCATCGTACAGGTTCAGTTGCTCGAAGCTGAGAAAAGAAGGCTCCTTGAGCAGAAGGCCGCGATAGAAAAGCTTCTTGACGCGGGAAGCAAGGAGGCCAAAGCGGTTACCGTGGTTCAGAACAGGGCAATGCCTGCCGGCGAGCAGCCTTATGCCGTTGTTACCGGCCTTGTAACGGAAGTAAGTGAGAGCCTTATCGGGGTGAGCATCGGCATGGCAGACGGTATCAAAAAGGGCGTAAAACTGCACGTTACTCGCGGCAATACATTCGTTTGCGACCTCACAATCACAGACGCCGACGTTGACAAGGCAGCCGGTATGATTGGCCTGAAGAACGATGTGCCCAGGATTGGCGATACAGTCTCTACAGAACTCTAAAGGAAAGGCGGCTACCGATGGCTAAGAAAAAAGTAGTAAGGGCGGAGAACGACGTTTACACTTCGTTGATAGGCTTGGCGTTTCTTATGACGCTCGGAACTGCGATTTATGTCTTGATGAAGTGTATCAACATCTTCGGGCCGGAAAATCTCCTGAAGTTCAACTGACAACAGATTGACCATACAAAGCACGGGAGGGAACCCGTGCTTTTTTGTTTTTAATTCTTTTTCCTTGGGAAAGGGCATTGAGTGATACTTGATACGATTTTAGGCTGGTTCAGCACGGATATGGGTATTGATCTCGGTACATGCAATACCCTTGTATCGGTTCGCGGAGAGGGCATCAGGCTCAATGAGCCATCGGTTGTGGCGGTTCGCAAGGGAACTAATATCGTACTGAATAACGGTGAGGCCGTCGGAATTGTGGCCAAGGAGATGCTCGGCAAGACGCCCGGCTCAATCTCCGCGATCCGTCCTTTGAAAGACGGCGTTATAAGTGATTTTGAGATCACAGAGGCCATGCTCGCCTACTTCATCCGCAAGGTTCATGGCCGCGGAGGGCTTATCAGGCCGCAGGTGGTTATATCCGTACCGAGCGGCATAACGGCCGTAGAAAGAAGAGCGGTACGCGACAGCGCCGAGAGGGCCGGAGCGCGCAAGGTATATCTTGTGGATGAGCCTATGGCCGCAGGAATCGGAGCAGGCCTGCCCATCACAGAACCCACCGCGTCAATGATTGTTGATATTGGCGGCGGCACAACGGAAGTTGCGATTATGTCTCTTGCCGACATCAGCACATGCACAAGCCTCAGAGTGGGCGGGGACGACTTCGATGAAGCCATCATCGGCCACCTCAAACGTACATACAACCTGCTTATCGGCGAATCACGCGCTGAAACTGTAAAGATACAGCTCGGCTCCGCCGCGCCGCTTGAAGAAGAGCTTACAATGGAAATCGCCGGCCGTGATACCATATCAGGCCTGCCGCGCAAGATCCTCATAACGAGCGAAGAGATTCGCGAGGCACTCAAAGAGCCCGTATCCCAGATTATAGACTGCGTAACCAGGACGCTCGAACGCGCGGAACCCGAGCTTGCCGCAGACCTTATCGACAACGGCATCCATATCTGCGGCGGCGGAGCGCTGCTTCGCGGGATGGACAGGGTGCTGGCGAATGCGACAGGGCTTAGAGTAATGCTGGTTGACGACCCGCTCACCTGCGTTGCGCGAGGCACATGCGTATATCTTGAGAACCTCGACCAGATCAAAGAAAGCCTTGATCAGGAAAGTAACTGGGATTAGCCCTGATTTCTGCGGCTAAGCGGAATAAGCTGAGAATATGGGCAGGCGAAGAAGCAATCTGAGTGATAACGCACTATTGAGCGCACTGTTGCTTATTGGTCTTCTGATTATGCTGATTCCTCAACGCTTTACGGGGATAATCAACTCTGCTTTCATTGGAGTGTTCAGCAACGTTCTCGGTACAAAGCTTGAGATAGGCGCAGAGCATGAGATGGTCAGCAAGCCTGACAGCACCGATTTTGTTCCGCGTGCGGAGTACGACCAGCTCTGGAGCGCATATCAGAATCAGTACTCCGACCTCCTTGAAACGCACCGCAGGCTCGAAGCGGCAACGGGGTTCCGTGCCGATATGCCCAAAGCCGGCGATAAGTTCATTATGGCCGATGTAATCAAGAAGGAGCCCGGGCAGCAGCTTCTCGTCAATCGCGGCACTATTGACGGCATCAAGCCCGGCCAGTACGTTGCAAGCGAAGGCGCCATAATAGGCGTGGTTTCCGCGGCAACGAGCTCCTGGGCCAGAATCACCCTCATTCTGAACAATACAAGGCAGATTCCCGTGCGCATAGTGCGGCAGGGCAAAGATGAATATATTCGAGTGAATATGCTCGGCGATGGCGTGAGCAGGTGTAAGATCGGGTATGTGTCAACTGAGCTTGATGTGAAGCCTGGTGATATTGTGTATGCCAGCCCTGGCATTGAGTACCTTGAGACGCCCCGAATCGCAGGCACGATTACCGAGGTTGTGCGTGATGCGAAAAACCCCCTTCTCTGGGACATCACCATCACTCCCGCCGCCTCATTTGACAACATCAAGAAGGTTGCCGTAATAGTTGTCGCGCCGATGGAGGATGCTAACAGATGAAGTGGCTTTTGTTTTTCGTTATCGCGGCGGGGCTTATGCTGCTAAATGCCAGTGCTCTCATGGGGCTCACAGGCATCAGCCGCTACGATATCCGTCCTGATCTTATGCTTGCGGTGCTGGCGTTTTTCAGCTATCGCTATCCAGGCAGAGACGCCATAACCGCGGCATTTACTGTCGGAATCCTATCGGACATATCAGGACAGGTGATGGGGCCGGGTATGTTGTGTTGCCTGATTTTCGGTGTAATCTTCTCCGGTATGCGCGGTCTGATAAGCATGGACACGATGCGCAACCGCCTCTTTGCCATATTCATTCTGGGATTATTTGTTATTTCAGGCGAGACACTGCTTTCGTCATTGAAATCCGGCCAGCAAGCGGTCAAACCGCTTCTAACGATTCCTTTGCGGGCGCTGTACTCGGCCTTTGCGGCCGCGCTTATCTGGCCTGTGCTCGATTATATACTGCTTATCTTCGGCCTCCGGCGCCGCAAGAGGTAAGCCAACTTCAGTTGTTGGTATTATTATGAAAAAAACTTTGACAGGCTGTTTACTTTTCGCTTTCGCCTTTTTCGCCGGCTGCGGACAGGTCAGCGTAACACGCACATCAAACAAATCGTTTGTGCCCACTTTCTCCGAGAATGTTGACATACTGATGCTGCCGCCGAACAGGGCGGTTGATGATTTCATCGAGCTTGCGACCGTGGTAACGAGCAACTGGGGCACCAACGACTCGGTGAGTATGCACAAATCATTGAGAAAGAAAGCCGCTCTGCTCGGCGCCGATGCCGTCATTCTGATAAGCTCAGGGATTGATTCCAAGGGCAAGTATTGGACAAGCGGCGTCGCAATCCGGTACAAGTAAGCCGGGGCACAGCGCCGACTGCGCGAGCAGCGCACTGAAAACGCCGGAGTTACCGGAGAGCGCAACATCGCATGGCGGCCGGCAATCTTTTCACACCGTCCGCATCTGTTTTTTCTTTTGTTTTACGGAGAATATGGTACTATGGGTGCATGGCGTTATTCAGCAGCTTAACTACAAAACAGACTGACAGGCAGGCCGAATGAATAGAAGTCGAACAGCATTTGTTACGGTGTTTCTCTCAATGCTCTGCGTGCAGGGCGCTCTGCGTGCGGCGGGGCGGGGAGAGAGCTTCGATATACAGGGGTTCATAAATCACGCCGTAGAGGCGGGGCAGAAGAAAATCGTCATCCCGGCGGGCAGTTACCGCGTTGCGCCGCAGAGCCGCGAACATCTTGTACTCAGCGGGCTGCGCGATACCGAGATTGATGCCACAGGCGTGGAGATGATATGCACCGAGACCACGCGCGCGCTCACAATCTCCGGCTGTTCCAATCTCACCCTCACCGGCCTTACCATAGACTACGACCCTCTCCCCTTTACGCAGGGCCGTATTACCGCAGTTGCCGATGACAGGAGCTTTGTGGATTTTGAGATTATAGACGGCTACTCCGACGAGAACCTGGAGTTGCGCGTTGAGATATTCGACCCGCAAACAGCCGAGCTCAGATGCCCGACAGATTTCAGCTGGCAGTCGTTCGAGAGGCTAAGCCGCGGGCGCTGGCGCGTGAGGCGTGCTTCGCCGCCCGGGCCTGGAGACGAGCGAGCCGGAGAGCAGGCGGGCGATATCCTCGTAACCAACAGCATCTACGCCCCGAACGGCTCAATCCCGCACGCGATCTATCTCGACAATAGCAGCAATGTGGAGCTGCGGGATGTGTCTTTGTATGCATCGAACTGCTTCGGCTTCTTCGAGACCTGCTGCGATGGCACGATATACCGCAGGTGCCGCGTTGACAGGCGACCGCTTGATGACGATATAAAGCCGCGCGCCCTTATGCGCATGCGTTCGCTCGATGCCGATGCCTTTCACAGCAAGTATGCCGTGAAGGGGCCGGCGCTTCTTCAATGCAGGGCACATTATCAGGGCGATGACTGTATCAATATTTGCGGCGACTACCAGATTGTCCTTGCCGCGGAAGGGGCAAGGCTACGCGTGCTGGCAAAGCACGGCATGAACATCAGGCCTGAAGACCCGCTTGAGATTTTTACCTATGCGGGGGAAAGAATACATGGTGCCTCGGCCGTATCGGTGCAGAGAATAGGCGCGCTTACAGATAATGAGAAGGCGTTCCTCTCGCAGCAGAATATGAACGAATACATAAAAGGCGGCGCGAGCGGCGAGGTGTATGAGGTTGTGATAGACAGGGCTGTGGAGCTACCGGTCGGAAGCGTAATAGCGGCGGAGGGCAGAATTGGAAGCGGTTTCAGGATTGTCGGATGTGATTTCGGGCACAACCGCTCACGCGGCATCCTCGTCAAGGCATCAGACGGTATCATAAGCGGCAACCGCCTCACCGGATGTATGGAAGAGGCGATTAAAGTATCGCCGGAGTACTGGTGGATGGAGGCGGGTTGCAGCGACAACCTCCTCATAGAGAATAACGAAATCAAGGCTTGCAGCGGCAAGGGGCTGGCTGTTTACGCGCACGGCGGCACGGGCATTCCCGCGCCTGCGGGAGCGCATAACAATATCCGGATAACGGGCAACAGTGTCAAAGAGACAAGAGGCGCCGATATATGGATCACTTCCACCCGCGGCCTTGAGCTTTCCGGCAACAGCTGCGCAGAAGCGGTTCTGGAGAACTGCGACGAGGTGAGAAGTGATATGCCTGTCAAAACGAATAATGTGACAAATCTGCACTGACATTTCAATCCCCTTTAACGCCGGCATTTACGGGCTCCGAGAATGGGCCGGCACCGTTTTCGTTGCTCGCCCGCACTCTGTATATGCCTCCTGCCTCCGCGTTTGCGTCAACGAAGGCGGGCTGCGTGAGCTCGCTGGCAACGGGCTCGTAAGGGCCGCTGATATTGCCAGCCCGCTCGACATCGTAATGCCTTGCGCCTATTACCGCAGGCCAGCTGAGGGTGATTTGCCCCTGCGAGCGCTGCACATAAATTCCTCTCGGCTTTGCGGGGATGGTATTCATAACGCCTGTGCTTTTCTCGCGTGAGAACAGGAGCGTGCCGAAGCCAGGGTGGTCAGCGCCCGGGTAGCCGGGGCCTTCAGGCCGCACGGCCTGCGCCGCTTTCTGCGTGAAAGGCGCCTGCAAACCCGCTCGGTTGACGTAATGATTGTACGGCATCTCAAAGACGGCTCTCAGCCTGCCGCGGCCTTCTTCGGATATTTTGTAGTGGTGATATTTGCCCGTTCTGTCGAGTGTTTCGATGAACGGCACATCGCCGCCGAGGTTGTACTTCGCACTGTACTCAAAGCCCTTTAGCAGGCGGTAGTCATCAAAGGCGTAGAGGTCTATGCCCTGATTCCACGCAATCTCGCAGGATGCCGCCAGCAGGGCAAGGCCGAGCTGGGTATGCTGCTGGTCGCGTCCGCTTTCCTGGCATTGCCCGCTCTCGTTGATCACATAATGGCTCAGGCGCCCGTTGCCGCTACCGTTTGTGTAGTAGAGCAGGCCGCGCTCAAAGATCTCTGAATCATCGCAGAACACGCCTGTCGCCATAACCGTCTGAATCGCGGCGGCGTCCCAGTTGCCGTTTGCGAACGTGGCAAAATCGCGCACGGCGGGGTAAATCACTTCCCGCAGCATGGAATCAAATTGTTTTGTGTGCTGTTCGGTCCAGCCGGAGTCTGTATAGCGGAGGATTTCGGCGGCGTTTATCATCTTGAACGGCCCCAGCCCCGCCATAAGTACCGCATCAAGGCCGCTTACGCTCTTGAGCGTCTGCGCCCAGAGATCTATGATCTCTATGGCTTTGGCGGCATAGGCCTTTTCCCTTGTAATCGCCCAATACAAAGCCAGCTGGTAAGCCGCGTTGGCGTCGGAATCAAACTCAACGTTTTTCACGTTCGGCTTGCGCCCGATTTCTTCGGCGGGGCCTCGCATGCGATAGCTTAGCCGTGTGGCAGGATCTGCTTTGAACCGCTTGAAGCCGCTGATCCACGGCTCATCGCCGCGCTCAATTGCAGTTCGCATTCTATCTATATCGGCGCTGCTGTGCAGGATTCCGGGATGTACAAAACCTGCACCGGCGGTTTTTCCTTTGGCGCTGAAAACAAGGCTGCCGATGTTCTCGAAGCTGAACTGCGGTTGTTTTGGTTCTGTGAGCAGAGCGCCGCCCGCGTAAATATCGCGCAGGATGAGGCTTTTGATGTTTTTGAAGATGAACGGCTTATCCGCGCTATCGAAATGGCAGTTTTCCATTACAACCAGTTCGGGGCTGAATTGCGAAAGCGTGGAGCCTGTGGGTATGGCGACGTTATTTCCGCCGTTGCCTGAGAATGAGCAGTTCCTGAAAATGAGCTTTTCATAAGCCGGCAGGGAGCCTTTGCTACCGTTCTGCACCCTTACCGCATCGATGCTTGTGCGCATGACTGAGTTGAAGTTGTTGAAGATGTAGCTTTTGAGCTTGTAGCTTTCAAAGCGGCCGCGCTCGCCTTTCCACCGCGTATTTGCGCCGAGGCGGATGTTGTTTGCCATTCCGCTCCAGCCGAGCGTATTGTTTACGCAGATATTTTCGCTGTCATCAGTGTCCCATTGCAGGCGCTCTTTGTTGTAAATGGCCGCCGCCGCGCAGACATTGCTAAGCTGCGTCTCTAATCGCGCCTTCTCGTCTCCCTGTGCGCGGTCAGTTTCTTCGAGAAAGCGCCTTGGAAATTCATCGCTCGGGTTGTAGTGTCCGGAGGCGAATGTATCGTCGTTGCCGAGGGTGAATGCGCCGTTGACGGTAACGTCGCGCCCGCTTGTGAGGTCGAGCCCGTCCACCCACGCATGTGCAAAGGGGGAAAGTCCCTTGATGTTGTTGAACGTAACATTCCTCACTGTATGGCATTCCCAGTTCCACTGCTTCGCGTCGCGCAGGTATGTGTCGTTGAATGTTATATCCTCAGACTGCACAACCATCGCGCCGCCCTGATGCGGGGTGTCTCTGGCGTCTTTGCGGTCGAGCGTGAGCTGGTGGCAGGCGTTGCCGTCGAAGATACCGCGCCCCGAAACTGTTATGTTGGACGAATGCCATATCCCGATAGCGGGTTCAAGGGACTGCTTGCATTCCTGCAAGCGGTTTATGAGCAGTGCGTCCTCGTCAACGTATATGTTTAGCCGGCCATCGGCGCCGTTGCCGCGCCAGTTCTTTATGTTCAATCCCGACCATACATAAACACCTGCGGGGAAATAGATTGTGTCCATTTTTGCGCTGTTTCTTATAGCCTCAAGCGCTGCTTCGAACGCCTCGGAAACGTCATTTTTCGCCCTCACACGCTTATCGGGAAAGCAAACGTTCTTCGTCTCCGGCGCAACGTATCTGCCTGCCTCGAAGTGCCAGGCGAAAAGCTCGCCTGTGTTTCGGCTTGTGTCGGTTACGGAGCCCGCCTCGCGGCATTGCTCCCCTACCGCATCGGTTATCGGATGTGCGGCAAGATAAGCGGAAGCAAATTTCTTGAAGTCCAGCACGTTTTCGGCGTTTAAGTCAGGGCGGTCTGTTTCGGGAGGGTCGTTGATGACCGCAAGCATTGGATTGCCCGCCATACTTTTGTCTGATAAAGTGGCGTTGATGTTGATGATACAGTAGGGCAGAGCGGACGACACCATAAAGACGAGCGTCTTTTTGTCCTCGCTGATGTGGAGCGCCTCCTGCGGGTAGTAGCGGGAGGGGTAAATCTCAACGCTGTTGATGAGTGTAGCGTCTTTCATGCGGATTTTCAGCTCCGGTGCTCTTTCTGTTGACGAAAAGCGGGCGATGTCGAAGTTGTAAAATGAGCCGCCGTCAGGGCCTTTGCGGTATTTATATGTGGAAACGGTTGTGCCGTTCGCCTCTACTTCATATTTGCCGGATTCTTCGTATCGATTGTTTTCCGTGATGCTTTCGCTTGCCGTGGCGAGAGATTCATCTGCCGCGGTAGCGGGGTCGTCGCCGGGTCTGCCGTAATCTCGTACCTGAGCGAAGGCGTTCGCTCCGTTGAATGAAAATACAAATGCTGCCAATAATACTGCCGTTGCCGTGTGCCGCACAATCTGAGCCTCTCTAATTTGCTACCGTATTCCTGAAAAGATACAGGCATTATAACGGGCAAAAGTCAAAATGCAAAATATGATAAAAAAATGGATTATTTGAAATATCCCACCACACTTCTTCGTCTGTGTATTCGTATCAAAACAAACGAGAAACAATGGGTGTTTCTTTATTTTTACAATTTGCTGTAAGGAGCATAGATATGAAGCGTATTTTACTTGTTTTGGGACTGCTTTCGGTTATCGCTGTCGGCGTGATAGCTGCCGAAGGAGATCCCGCACCGCAGGAGAGGGGCCAGAGAGGCGACAGGCAGGCTCGTTTTAATCAGCAGGGCGGCCCTCAGGGAAGGGATTTCACTGAGATGCGCAGGATGATGCAGGAAAGAATCATGGAGACTGTAAAGGAAAGACTTGCAGCCGGCGATGAAGAGTGGACTGTAATTCAGCCGCGTTTGAGCAGCGTTATGGAAATTCAGCAGAGCAATATGGGCAGCCGTTTCTCCGCATTTATGCCGCGTAACAGAAGGCCGATGGGAGAAGACCAGGCTGAGAATCAGACAGCCGTTCAGAAGGCCTCCTCAGACCTCGAAACCGTTCTCGAAAAGGAAAAACCCTCTGTAGAAGAGGTAAAAGCCAAGCTCACAGCCCTTCGCGCGGCTCGTGAGAAGGAAAAACAGAAACTTCTCGCAGCTCAGCAGAAGCTCAAAGAAGTGCTTACTGTTACCCAGGAAGCTCAGCTTGTAGCTATGGGCATTCTCGAATAAAGAGATAGATAGTGTGGGTGCTTGCGAAAGGCACCCGCACTTTTTTTAACACAATCCCCTTCTGCGGCGGTCTATATGAGCTTAGCGGTAAAAGTATTCTACGATAAAAAACTCATCTCTTCGGAAGAGAAGCAGGCCGTTGAGGCGTCCATCGCAAAAGGCGATTCGCTTATCTCTGCGCTTCTGCTCGGCAGTTCCCTGCAAGAGGAGACAATCCTTGAAACGCTCTCGGCCTTGCTGGGTTGCCCATTTATAAAGGATCTTGGGCAATACCCGCCCGACAAAGAGATTCTTGCGAAATTTCCTGCGCGGCTTCTGCTTGAGCGCTCACTGGCACCTGTGGACGTGGACGGCGCTTTATGCGTTGCCATGGCAGACCCTTTCGACAATAAATCACTAAGCCAGTTGAGGGTGTCGAGCGGCCTTGACTTCGGCATAGCCCTCTGCTGCAAAGAAGATATCGACCGATTCGTCAAATCCCATCTCGGTCTCGGCGCAGACACCATCCAGACAATGGTGGATGAGGCCAGAGGCAGCGAGATAACCATCCTCAGCGAAATAAGCGAGCAGGACATAAATCTGGAGCAGGAGGCCGAAGGCGCCTCCATAATACGCTTCGTAAATCAGGTTCTCACCGAGGCGATAGAGAAACGCTCCACAGACGTGCATATAGAGCCGTTTGAGAATGAGCTTCGCGTACGTTACCGCGTGGACGGTGTTCTGCAGGCCGCTTCCATACCGCCGGAAGTGAAGCGGTTTCAGTCGGCAATCGTTTCCCGAATCAAAATTCTCAGCAATCTCGACATCGCCGAAAAGCGCATACCGCAGGATGGCAGAATCAAGGTGATGCTGGGGGGCAAAGAGGTTGACATAAGAGTTTCCGTAATCCCGATGCTTCACGGCGAGGCAGTCGTATTGAGGCTTCTGGATACATCCGGCATCACGCTTGGCCTTGAAAAGATAGGCATGTGCAAGCGCGACTGCGATAAATTCGGTGATGTTATTACCCGTCCGCACGGTATCGTTCTCGTTACCGGCCCGACAGGCAGCGGCAAAACCACTACGCTCTATGCGGCGCTTTCGCGCATAAACGACCTTGAGCGCAAAATCATTACAATCGAAGACCCGGTGGAGTATCAGCTTTACGGAGTCAATCAGATACAGGTTTCCAATAAGCGCGGCCTCACTTTTGCAAAGGGCCTGCGCTCGATTCTCCGCCACGACCCGGACGTCATTCTTATCGGTGAGATAAGAGACGTTGAAACGGCGGAGATTGCCGTGCAGGCATCTCTTACCGGCCACCTCGTTTTCAGTACGCTCCACACAAACGATGCGCCAGGCGCTCTGACAAGGCTTGTGGATATGGGCGTTGAGCCGTATCTTGTGGCTTCTTCGCTTGAAGCGGTGCTTGCTCAGAGGCTTCTGCGCCAGATTTGCCCACATTGCCGTCAGGAGCTTGCGCAGGGTGAGACCGAGCGCCTCCGAAAACTGCACGGAGACATTGTCCCCGAGAAACTCTACCGCGGCGCGGGTTGCCGTGCTTGCCAGGGGACGGGATACATTGGCCGAAAGGGTATTTTCGAGCTGATGATTGTGAGCGAGGATGTGCGTGAGTTGCTCATGCGCAATGCCACCTCCGGCGAAATCCGTGCAAAGGCTCGGCAGGAAGGTATGGTAAGCCTGCGCGATGATGTGCGGCGCTACCTCGACGTTGGCACGACTACCATCGAAGAGATGCTTCGCGTTACGAAAGGCTAAGCGATGGCTGTATTTGAATACTCAGCGATAGATTCCGCAGGCGCGCAGAAAAGCGGCCGAATGAATGCGGAAAACAGAAAATCGGCTTCCTTACAGCTCGAAGCGTTGCATCTGATGCCGTTCGAGATAAAGGAAGTTGAACGGCACGAACAGAATATTCGCGGTGGGATGAGCAAGACGGACGTTGAAACTTACACCCGCGAGCTGGGTTGTCTGCTGTCGAGCGGAATGCCGCTGAGCAAGGCGCTGAACGTACTTGTGAACGAGGCCGATAAGCCGCTCAGCAAGAGGCTCTGGCGGGAGGTTTCGGATAATGTATCCAACGGAGCCACGCTCGCCGATTCGCTAAGGCTCTGGCCGAAATACTTCCCCCCCGTTTACTCGGCTATGGTTCAGGCTGGCGAGACAGGCGGCTTTCTCGACCTTGTCCTCAATCAGATTGCAGACTTCCGCAGCAACGAGAACGAGCTCAAGGGCCGTGTGCATTCGGCTATGATATACCCGATAGCGCTGTCAGTGTTCTGCTTCTTCGTGTTTGTGTTTATGATGCTGTTCTTTATTCCGCGCTTTTCGCTAATGTTCGAAGAGTTCGGTGGGCAGCTGCCCGTGCTTACAAGGGGAATAATAGCCGTAAGCGATATTCTATACAAATACGGGATAGTCGTGATAATCCTAATGGTTGCGGGCGTTATTTTTTTCCGCAAATGGCTGGAAAGCGATGCCGGCAAGCTTGCGTGGGAGATGAAGCTTCTGAAGATGCCCATAGTGGGCAGCATTATGGCGAAGTTCGCGTTTGTCAGGTTTACAAGGATGCTCGGAACACTGATCGGTTCGGGCGTGCCGTTGATTGAGGCGCTGAAAGTGGCGCGTGAGGCCATCGGCAATCACGTTTTAAGCGGGGCGGTCAGCGGGGCGGTGGATGATGTACAGCGTGGGCATTCGCTTTCCCAGAGCCTGCGCAAATGCCCGCAACTGTTCAACGGAGCAAATATAGAGATGCTTGCCGTGGCGGAGGAAAGCTCTCTGCTCGACAAAGAGCTTGTGCGTCTGGCTGATATTAACGAAAGGCAGCTTGACAGAAAGCTCAAAACGGCGGTATCCTATTCCGAGCCGCTGATGCTCTTTATCGTGGCGGCGGTCATCGGCACAATCGTTGTAGGTATGCTGCTGCCGATTTTCAACTTGCAGGAACTCATTCACTGAGTTAAAAACGTCATCATAAACGAAAGGTATATACCCATGAAAAGAAGAAATAACAGAAAAGCGTTTACCCTCATCGAGCTGCTGCTCGTTGTCGTTATTCTCGGCATACTTGCCACACTCGTTGTGCCGAAGTTCAGCGGCAGAACCGAGCAGGCCAGGATCAGCACGGCCAAAACAGACGTATCCAACCTTGAGCTGGCAATCGATTCTTACGAAATAGACACCGGCAAGTACCCGACAACCAATCAGGGACTTTCGGCTCTGGTGAAGGAGCCGTCAAACGTTAACGACTGGAAAGGCCCGTACCTCAAGAGAGACGTCCCGAAAGACCCGTGGGGAAATGCTTACTCCTACAAACAGCCCGGTGAGCACAACGAGTACGGATACGACCTCTACTCCTACGGCCCCGACGGCCGCAGCGGCACCGATGACGACATCATCAACTGGAGCCTTGAAAACCAGTAAGATTTGAACAGTGAGCAGGGATAAGAAAAAAGCTTTTACGTTGCTGGAGATTGTGCTTGTGATGGTCATCATGAGTACGATGCTGGCCATCGCCGCACCTTCATTGCGCGGCTTTTTCTCGTCCAGACAGCTCCGAGACCTTGCCGAAATGATAACCGATTCCGCCGAATACGCCAGGTACCGCGCCGTAACAGAGGGCTCCGGCAGGCTCGTAATCAGCCCGCAAAGACACCTCTACTGGGTTACAGGCCGCAGGAACAGCAGGTTTGTCAAAGAGGACGGGAAAAGCGGGCTCGACACCACCTGCACGATACCGCAGGATATCGAGTTTGATTTTGAGAATGTGCCACAGGATGGCGGGCTCTATTATATTGATTTTGACTCGCTCGGCACATCAGAAGAGTGCTATATCGAGATGACTGACGAAAAGGGTAACGGTTATATCGTGGAATTCTTCGGCGATTCGCGCAGTGTGAGCTTCCGCCAGACAGAAGATGCCATCAGGAGAAAGCTCTGATGAATATGCTGTTGAACAACTTCTTCAATAAGGACAGAAAATCGCATTGTTTGCACAGTATTGCGGCTACAGCAGTGGCACGCAGGCGCCCCGAAAACATTTTTTCAGGCAACCGCATGAAGCACGGATTTACTCTCATCGAGGTGCTTGCGGCGATGGTGCTTGCGGCGATTGTCCTGCCGACAGCTCTCGCCGGCATAAGCATGGTTACGCACCTTGCCTCTGAGACGGCCAAGCGCCAGCAGGCTGTCATCCTCGCGGAGGAAAAGCTTGCCGAAATTTTAACCGGCAGCTCAACCACATTTGCGGCCTTGCAGAAATTTGAGAATGTTCCTGCCCCCGGCGAATACATTTGCCGCGTTGAAACGAGCGAATCGGGGCTTGAAGGCCTCAGCAGGATTGATGTTACCGTGAGCTGGGGTAACGACCTCGAACGACAGAGCCTCACACTGACGACATTGAGCGAATGAGAGATTGCATGGGAAAAGAGAACAGACAGAGACGCGGCTTTACGTTGCTTGAGATGCTTATGGCGATGGCGCTGGTGAGCATTATCTCGTTCTCCCTCTACTCCTCACTCTCGCTTGCTTATCGCGCCAGAAAGCAGGCCGAGGCTGCGGTTAATCCGTATATGCGGCTTGCGCCTGTGTTTGAGATGATGCGCGCCGAGATTCTCTGCGCCATAACAAGCGAAAACGAAACATCCCTCGCCGGTAGCTTTGTGGGTAAGAACAGCCACGTCTCAGACCTCGACACAGACCGCATCGGTTTTTTTACAACCGGTTGTCGTGAAGATGATAAGAGCGGCAGTATCGTGTTTGTAAGCTATTATGTGGACGATATTAACAAAGACGAGCTCGCCTTGAACAACGACAGTCTCAAGAACGACCCTGAACATGCCGATGACAGCTCGCTTGTACCGTATAAGGAGGTGCTGGGAAATCCGCTTTCCGTTTCAGGTAAGGGCGAAGTAAGTATAGTGAGCAGGAGTATTGTTTCGCTGAACGCAGAGTACTACGACGGCAGTGTCTGGAAAGATGAATGGGATTCCGACGAGATGGAATATGTCTTGCCGAGAGCTGTACGGATAACGCTTTCGCTCGGTGAGAAAGACACCGAGACAGACGAATACAAGACATACTCCAGGGTCTATGTTTTGAGCGTGGCTTCAGAGGAGGATGCGAGTGAACAGGGCGAATAACCGCAACGCTTCCATCCTTATAGTTGCGATATGGATTGTGCTGCTGCTGGCGAGTATTGTGATAGTAATTGCGCGTAAGTTACGCGTACAGCAGCTCATAACCTCCAACAACGAGGCGATTGTGAAATGCGAAGCGATAGTGAGCGGAGCGCTCAACTACAGCCTTGCCGCGCTCACATCAGGCAATGCCGATTCCGATGATTTTGAGGCGGTAAAGGTGGGCGAGGGATATTTCTGGCTGATCAAGCCCGAACTTGCCGATTCAGACACGTTGAGCTACGGGCTCGTGGACGAGGCGGGCAAGATAAACCTAAACAGCGCCTCCTACGACATGCTCGCAAAACTGCCCGGTATGACGAGCGAGCTTGCATACTCAATAATAGACTGGCGCGATGGCGACCATGAAATAAGCACCGGCGGAGCAGAGAGTGAGTACTACCTGCTTCTCCCCGATGGATACACCTGCAAGGACGCGCCGCTCGAATCGGTGGAAGAAGTGCTTTTGATAAAGGGCGCGGAGGTCTCCATGCTTTACGGAGAAGACGCAAACCGCAACGGCGTTCTTGACGACAACGAAAACGACGGCGAAGAGTCTCTGCCGAGCGACGATTCCAACAGCATTCTTGATGAAGGCTTCTACAACTACGTAACAGTGTCGAGCTATGAACCGGCGGAAACAGGTTCCAATGCGCCGATAAACGTCAACGACCGCACAGCTCGCCCACGGCTGACCAATATGCTTATCGAGCAGCTCGGTGAAGAGCGCACCTATGAAGTGTTGCCGGCGATAAACTTGAAATACAACTATATCAGCGTGATGGATTTCTACTACACAAGCCAGCTTGAGAGCGATGAATTTGCTCCGATGTTGTACCGACTGAGCATAAGCGATGCCGAGCGGCAGGGGCTTGTGAACGTAAACAGCGCGCCTGGCTCCGTGCTGCTTTGCCTGCCAGGGCTCGAACAAACAGATGTGGACATGCTGCTCGAATACCGCAGTGATAATACCCCGGATGGCGATTCGTATCTCTGGGTAACAGAGGTACTTGACAGAGAGAAGGTGCTGCTGATCGCGAATTTCATCACCGGCCGATCGCTCCAGTTCTCTGCTGATATTCTCGCCGCCACCGCCAACGGCAGGGCGTTCAGGAGGTATCAGTTTATCATAGACAACGCAGGCTCCGAGCCGAAGGTGCTTATGAGGAAGCCGCTTTCCAATCTGCCCTGGCCGCTTGATATGGAAGTACTTGAGAAACTGCGCGACGGGACATTTGAAACAGAAAACTTGATGTAAAGTTGAACGGAATAAGAATGAAGAAGCTCAAAAAGATATTAGGCATAACGCTACTTCCGGATGCTGTTGCATTCTGCGAGGTGCGCCTGCGCGGCGGGCGCTGCGAACCGGCGGCGAGCGGGCTGGTTGATGTATCTCCAGGTGCCGCGGATGCGGCGGAGAAACTTCGCACGGCATTGAAGCAAGCCCGCGTGAGCACGCAACAGGCGGTTGTGGCGATGAGCTCGAAGTATGCGCTTACAACCGGCTTTACTGCCCCTGAATCGCTTGCGGATGAGGCTCTCAGCGGGATGTCGAAAATCCGTCTGGAAGCAGCGCTCGATATACCTGCCGACAGTATCATTGCCGATTTTGTCCGCTGCGGCTCGCGGGTGAGCGTGTTTGCGGTGAAGAAGGCCCCCGTTACAGAGGCGCTTGGAATGCTCGAAGCGGCGGGAATAAAGGTAGCCGAGGTTACGATTGTGCCGCTGGTGCTTGGCGAAGGTAAAAGCTGTGAGGCTTTCGAGCTTGGCGGCGGCGTGGAAGTTGCCATGGGAAACGGCAGCACGGTTGTTGACTGCGATTTCCTCGCTGATACCTCGCAGGCCGCGGCAGAGCGGTTTGTTCTGCGTGAAAAGATCGCCGGCAGAATCCCGCAGGATGCCGCGGTTGCGGTGAAAAAAGAGCTTGCAGCAGGTGAGGCGATAGAGATCAGCGCAGCTCGGCTTGCCGCACAGGCAGCGCTTGGCGGTACCGGCCTGAACCTGCTCAGCGAGCATAAGAGCAACGGTAATATGCGCAGGAAAATGCTGTTAAAGGCGGTAGGCTGGGCGGTGGTTGTGTTGCTGGCGGCAGGCGCGCTTGCGTATGACAGCCTCACCGACCTCTCCGACATAAACGCAATGACCGCTTCATATGATTCAATCGCGCAGGCCTCCGAGCTTACCGAGGCCACGCTCAAACAGATTGATAAGGCACGCCCATGGTTCGACACATCCCCAGTGCATCTCGATATGCTTCTTGCGCTCAACAGCTGCTTCCCCCGCTCGGGAGAGATCTGGCTTTCGAGCCTCGCCAGCGATAACCGTATGAATCAGGTTATTTCAGGCCGCGCCGATAGCGAGCAGGCCATCAACGACTGCATCGATGCTATAAAGCGGAATCGCAAGTTTACGGACGTGAAAGTGAGCTACATCCGCAAAAGCGGCCGCGCTGGGCAGACGGTCTGCGATTTTGCCGTAAAATTCACATACAAGGAGATCAGCTTATGATGAGCGGAAAGGAAAAGAAACTGCTTATCATCGCTTTGGCGGCTATTGCGCTGCTCATTGCCGATAGGTACATCTTCAGCCCCGCTTTCGCAAAGCGAGGCGAGATCAAGGTGCAGAAAGAGCAGGCAAGAATGCAGCTCGAAAAGGCGCAGAATCTGCTGCACAGCTCGAAAAGCGTGAGCGAGAGATGGCAGGCCTACCTCGACGCAGGCCTTGCCCCCGAGCCACAGAAGCTCGAAAGCACGCTTCTGAGATTCGTTGATGAATCATCGCGAAGCTGCGACCTGATGCTTTCATTCGTGCAGCCCGGAGATTCCGACATAGAGCAAGGTTTCGGTACGCTCGAATATACAATCTCCGGTGCTGGTTCGATGCGCTCGGTTACGCGCTTCATCTACGAAATTGAAACCGCGGAACTGCCCGTAAAGGTTGATTCGTTTCAGATTGGAGCCTCAGACGAGAGCGGCAGCAATATCACCGTTCAAATAAATATATCCGCGCTGTTCTTAGCGCCTGAAAAGGAGGAAAGTTGATGAAGAATGTTATTGCGGTGCTTCTGCTTGCCGCGCCTCTTTACGCTATCGGGATTTCGCAGGAGGCGAGGAGCTTCGATGATTACAGCCTTTTGTATGAAAACAACATTTTCTCTCGTGAGCGCCAGGCGCCCGTTGCAGAGCGTGACGAACGCGAGCCCGTGCGCGTGCGCAGGGTGATAAACGTGTTCATCCTCAAGGGCGTGGCGGTAAGCGCGCAGGAATCTGTCGCTTTCGTTGAGGAGCAGGTGAGCGGGGATTTTTACCGCCTCAAAGCGGGCGATGAGCTTGCGGGAGGCGTTGTAACCGATGTGCAGAAGGACAAGATTGTCTTTGCAATGGATAACAACCTTTCCGAGATAGCCGTTGGCGGTGAACTCGGGCGCAGCGAGACGGAAGAAGAATACGCAGCAAGCGCCGATGCGCCGGATAGTAGCACGAAAGATACCGCGGCTACCGATGCGCCTGCGGCAGGGGGGGCGTCCGAAGACGACATCCTCCGTTTGATGCTTGAAAGAAGAAAACAGCAGATGGGAAACTAATCTAAGGGATAACAAATGAAACCTACCAGGCTTTTTACAATCGTAATCATTTTCTCGGCCGCATTGTTCGCCTTTGCCGAGATCGATCCGAACCTCGCCGCGGCGGAATCTACTCAGACGACCTCCATTCAAGCGACCGCGGCGCCGGCGCCGTTCATACCGCTCGACGAGTCGGGCGGCATTGTGTTCGATTTTCAGGACGCCCCTCTGACAGACGTCCTCAACTACCTCTCGGAAAAGGCCGGCTTTGTTATCGTTTCCGATGCCGTGCTTTCAACGCGCATAACGATAAAGAGCAAACAGCCCGTCGGCGAGGGGGATATAGTTACCGTGCTAAATACCGTTCTGATTGACAACGGCTACACCGCGATAAAGGTGGGCAGGGCGCTCAAGATTGTCGATATAAGCAACGCACGCCACGACAATGTGCCAGTCTCCAGTGGTAGCGATCCGGACGTGCTCCCCGATACGGATGAAGTTATAACGCATATTATCCCGATCAGGTTTGCCGAGGCCACAAGCCTCAGGGAGGATATTCAATCGCTTGTCAGCGACACGGCCGATCTCACCAGCAACGAAGCGAGCAACAGCCTTATCATCACCGATACCGCGCTGAACATCAAGCGCATAATGAAGGTGGTCAAGGCGGTTGATACGCAGATGGCTTCAATCGCGTCGGTTCGCGTGTTTCATCTGGTCTATGCCGAGGCAGACAACACCGCCAACATAATAAACGAAGTGTTCGAGCAGGCGTCATCGAACAGCAGCCGTAACGACAATAACCCCTTCTCGCGTTTTATGCGTGGAGGCGGCCCTTTCGGCGGTGATCGCGGCGGTAACAACAACGAATCCAGCTCTGCGGGTATCTCGCAGAATGTGAAGGTGGTAGCGTCTGCCGACGATATGACAAATACGGTGGTTGTCAGCGGGCCCAGTGATACGCTGGAAGTGGTGGCACAGGTTGTCAAGGAGCTTGATACTAACCCCGATGAAGACCGCACGCTGTTTGTGTACAAGCTCGAAAATGCCGATAGCGAAAATATTAAGGTCGTGCTTAACGATCTCTTTGACGCCGCCGAATCGCAGGACTCCAACAACAATCAGGATCGCCGTTTCGGCAACGCCGGCAATAATAACAACAACAGCAGTTCTACGGAGGTTTCTGATCAGGTGTTTATAGAAGCCGATAGTGATACCAACTCGCTTATCATAATGACAAGCGAAAAGAACTATATGAAGATTAAGCCTATCATTGAAGAGCTCGATCAGCCCGTTCCGCAGGTACTTATAAAGGTGCTTGTGGCCGAGGTTACCGTAAACAACAGCTTCAATCTGGGCACAGAGTTCAGCCTGGCGAATGTTGATTCCGATGGCGACAATCGCAACTACAGCACGGAGCTTTTGTCAAATGGAACGGATGCCATACCGCTTACTCTTGACGGCGCCAATTTCAGAATCCTTCAAAGCGACCTGGACTTTACACTCAACGCGCTCAGTACGAGCGGGAAGGTGAATGTGCTGTCGAGGCCATACGTTCTGACAAGCAACAACCAGCTGGCTACGATTAACGTGGGCAAAGAAGTGCCGTATATTACCGACTCCAACGTGTCGGAAGGCGTAATTACAAACAGTATCGAGTATCAGAATATCGGCATCAGCCTTGAAGTTACACCGAAGATCAACTCTAAAGGCTTTGTTACGATGGACATTGCACCGGAAGTTTCCACAATCAGTGAAGATGAGACTGTATCCATCAGCGAGAACTTCAATGCCACAGTATTCACAACCCGCTCTTGCAGCGGCCGTGTTGCCGTGAAGGACGGCCAGACGATTGTTGTCGGCGGTTTGATGGAAGACGATGACAGCGAGATTGTGAAGAAGGTGCCACTGCTCGGCGACCTGCCACTGCTCGGCGTGCTGTTCAGGAGTACGGAAAAGAGCAATGAAAAGAAGGAGCTGCTTATATTCCTCACGCCGATTGTTGCGCAAAGGGAGAGCGAGCTTGCAAGTATTACTGAGCATGAGTCTGCAATGAGCGAGAGTATGCAGGGGATGAATGATAATCCTGCGCTCAGGAGCCAGATGGAGAATATGAAGTCTGTCCCGCAGAAGTAAACCTGCGTTCAGCTCAACAAACAAACGAGGCGTCCGGTCAATATCGGCGCCTCTTTTTGTTTTACCGGATGATATTACAGCAGGCTCGGTCTTTACCCTTCAGTTGGTTTATTGCATTTCTGTACAACTATTGAAATATCACTCTACGCGCTGTAACTACCTATTGGAATATCATAAGTTGCGAATTGTCAAAGTGATTTTTATTAAATCGGTTGAAAAAGGGTGAAAGATACGGCACATTCAACGCCCTCCCCTCCCCGTCAAACGCCATCTCAAATGCCAACCGATTTCGGTGAAGTGGAAAGCACAATCAGAACCGCGAGAGAAGTGCCGCGGGTACGTACCGGGCGAATAATCAACGCACCGCATCAAGGGTAATATGCAATCTCGGAACAACTTTATCATCCGTTCCATGCGCTCGCAAGGATCTTAGCTGCCCGCGGTTCTGATTGGGCGGTCGTTTGCGCGGAAAGTCGCTTTGATTGCATAAGCGATGAACCAAAGCAAATAGAGACGCGAAATTTCGCGTCTCTATTATGTTCGTTGTCCGGTACGATTGCGCAGGGCGCTGTGAACCGCACCTCTGCGTGTGTTTATGATTTAAGATTGAGGCCGAGCTTTTCCTGCATATCTTCCAGTGATACGCCTTTTGTCTCAGGAACCATCGTTTTAACCCAGACCAGTTGAAGCACCATCATAAAGCAGAAGAAGCCGAATATCAATGACGGGCTCAGTATATGTGCCATTTTCGGGAAGAAGAGGGTCAATGAGGCGGCGAAGAACCAGTGCGTGAAGCTGCCCAGCGCCTGGCCGGCAGATCTGTTGCGGTTCGGAAAGATTTCGCTTATAAGCACCCATATCACAGTTCCCTGGCCGATTGCATGAGCGGCAATGAAGGCGAAGATACAAATCGGAACAATCTTATAGAATTCGGCGTGGAATGCCCAGGAGCAGATGCCCAGCGATATGATGTATCCGAAGGAGCCGATGTAGAGCAGTGTGCGGCGGCCGAGCTTGTCGATCAGATACAGCCCCACATAAGTGAACACGAGGTTTGTTATGCCGATGCCGACAGACTGCAAGAGGGCGGCGCTTTCGCCGAGTCCCGTCCATTCAAAAATGCGCGGCGCGAAATACAGAATCGCGTTTATGCCGGAGAGCTGATTGAAAAACGCCACGAAAAACGCCAGCATAATCGGCACTTTCAGCCTCTTTGTAAAGAACTTCGCGGCTTTCTCTTTGTTCTCGCCGACGCTTGCCGCAACGGAATCGGCCAGCGCGGATAATTCCGTCTCAGACATCTCGGGGTTTATCTGCCGGAACACTTCCATGCCCTGT
Organism: Phycisphaerae bacterium; assembly: GCA_050251615.1. Lineage (GTDB taxonomy): Bacteria > Planctomycetota > Phycisphaerae > Sedimentisphaerales > Sedimentisphaeraceae > Sedimentisphaera. The sequence continues at coordinate 2,587 of JBFWMM010000021.1, read as the reverse complement.
TCGCGTTTGCCGCCGTGTACAATCAGCCAGCGGGGACTTTCGGAAATCATCAGGCACATCAAGCTGTAAATCAAGGCAGGTATTGCTTCCACGCCCAGCATCCATCTCCAGGCGATTTGCGGATTGACATACTTGCCGATGAAGTAGTTTGACACAAAGGCAATCAGTATGCCGAACACGATATTGAACTGAAACATTCCCGCGAGCCTTCCGCGAAGCCCGGGGGGAGATATTTCGGAGATGTAGAGCGGTGAGGCTACTGTTGCAACGCCAACGCCTATTCCGCCTATAAAGCGTGCTATGATAAAGAATAACTTATCCGGAGCGATGCCCGAACAGACTGCTGAAACAAAATAAAGGGCGCCAATCCAGATGAGCGTTTTGCGCCGCCCGAATTTTTCTGTCGGCCAGCCGCCGACGAGCGAACCGAGGACGGTTCCCCAGAGCGCTGAGCTCATACACAAACCGTGCATAACTGAGCTGAGATTCCAGATTGATTCTATTTTCTGTTCGGCACCGGAAATGACGATAGTGTCAAATCCGAACAAAAAACCGGCGAGGGATGCAGTTATCGACCATAGAAAAAGACGACTGTGTTTCATCTGAAGCTTTCCTTACAAACGTTTTGATTACTTATCGCCCCTCACTTCTAAAGGGCGCCCAATTCCGTATAGATACAACTCGATTCCTCAGGCGACGGAGTCGCGCCGTGCCTTGAGCAAACGAAAGAAGCTACCCGGCTTGCGAGAATATTCGTCTTTTCGAGCGAGTAGCCGTTCAGCAGGCCAAACACCATAGCTGCTGTAAAAGAATCGCCCGCGCCGACTGTGTCGATCACATCCGCGGGGAACCCCGCAAAACTGTGCGATTCGGAATCGCCTAACATTGTGCTGCCTTTGGGGCCTTTTGTCAAGGCTATTGTTCTTAAATTAAAGCGTTTCTGAAGTTCGGAGAGCTGCCGGTCTTCGCTGCCTGAGAGGCCGAACATATCTTTCAGCACGATAATTTCGTCTTCATTGAGTTTGAGTACGTTTGCGAGTTCGAGGGACTGTTCTATTATTTCGCGGCTGTAGTATGGCAGGCGCAGATTGACATCAAACACGCGCAGGCAGTCGGGTCTTGTCGCTTTGAGGAAGCGTCTGATGGAGTTGCGTGAGATTTCCGCGCGCTGGGCGAGCGAGCCGAAGCATACGGCGTCCATTCCTTCGGCAAGCTTCATAACAGTTTCGTCGCAGGTGATATAGTCCCAGGCTGCGCCTTCGCTGATGCGGTAATGTGCCACGCCCGCGCTGTCCAGAGATACAAGCACTGCTCCGGTGGGGTGGTCGTTTTCAGTAATACCCCTCAGCGACATACCTTTCTCCGCGAGGTCTGCTTTCAGCTCGGCGCCAAGCTCATCACGCCCGCAAGCGCTTACAACAACGCCGTCAAGCCCCAGAGCTACGGCGTGGAAGACGAAATTCGACGGGGCACCTCCAAGCCGCTTGCCTTCGGGATAAACGTCGTAAAGCACTTCTCCAATTCCTGCAACGTTATACATAATAATGTCTTTCGCTTTAATTACCTCGTTTGATTTTAGACAGGCTGTAAGGGAAAGCCTGTAACCTGTAAATGATTGTATTCATATTCGTGCTTATGTAAAATGAAAAATTAAAAATTTTTTTCAGGTCGCTCCTGTCATATACTGAGCGTAATGTTCGTAAATGGTTGCTATGAAGTGAGTTATTTTGCTGAAAGCTATATTTGGCCGCTCACTAAAGTGTTTACAGTATGTTTTCAAGTATTAAAAAAAACTTTGCATTTACCTGATAATGCTATTGACAGCTGTCGTTTGCGTGCTATAATGCCAAAAGTAGTCGGCGGAGTTCCGCTGTTTATTGTTGTGTCGAAGAAACTGATAACGAGGATAAAATGAAACGTAAAGCTTTCACTCTCATAGAGCTACTTGTAGTTATATCAATCATAGCGCTTCTTATGGCCATACTTCTTCCGGCGCTGGGAAGGGCTCGTGAATCGGCCAAGCGCATCACGTGCATGGCAAATCTGAGATCACTTTCAACAATTCATCGCCTCTACACAATGGACAATAACGATGCCCTGCCATCGGGCAACACAGAAGGCCCACTGGCCTGGGTAAACCACGAAGGCGGCCTGACATACTACAATTACAACAACGACCCCGAATTGAAGGAAGAGCAGGTGCTGGCTATTAAACGCGGGCTTCTCTGGCCCTACGCGGGAGGAGAGCTGGAAATCTATCGCTGCCCGACAAGCCGGCGCGGCCAGGCAAGATCGTATTCAATGCCCGATTCCTTCGCATATGACATTGCGCAGTGGCTTATGCCGATAAACGGTGCCACGCCCGACCTCATCGTTAAGAAGATTTCGCAGATCAAGAGAGGCTCCGAGAGGATGCTCTTCATAGACGAAGGCTGGTGTACGCCATCAAGCTGGTCTATTATGTACAAAACTCAGCAGTGGTGGGATGTTGTCCCCGAGCGGCACTCAATGGGTACGACCCTCTCAATGGTTGACGGGCATACCGAGTACTGGAAATGGACAGACCCGCGCACGCGTGATTTTGCTC
>JBFWMM010000020.1:22534-46746 GCA_050251615.1 Phycisphaerae bacterium | reverse complement strand
ATTGTAGAGACGCAAGATTTTGCGTCTCATGCCGGGTTACGAACGCATATTATCCGTGGCATCGGTTTGGTTTCACCGACATCAGCCTTCATTTCTTCCGTATTGCCCTGCTAATCAGAGCAGGATGTCGCTCGTAAGCACGCCTATGCCCTTATCCTGAAGCGCTTCGGCGGCGGCTTCGGGATCTTCAAACCGGAACACCATAATCGCCTTGTTTTCGTGGCGTTCCATGAAGCCGTACATATACTCAATGTTGAGCCCTGATTCATTTACAGCTTCAAGTATCTCTGCGAGCCCTGAGGGCCTGTCCATCACTTCCACCGCCACGACATGCGTGTTTGTAGCGGTGAAACCGTGCGCCTTCAGGAGCGAGAGCGCCTTCGCCGAATCGTTCACAATCAGCCTCATAACGCCGAAAGACTCGGTCTCTGCGATGTTGAGCGCTTTGATGTCAATGGCGTTGTCGCCGAAAAGCCTGCATACCTCCGCAAGCCTGCCTGCCCTGTTCTCTAAAAAGACTGAAATCTGTGTAATCTTCATAACAAGATCCTTTCAATCAGAATGCTTTACCGCGGTTGTCTATAACGCGTTTTGCTTTGCCTTCGCTTCTGGTCACGCTGCCCGGCTCAACCAGCTTCACCTTCACACCGAGAGACAGAACCGAATCCATTTTCGATTTGATTGTGCGTTCGAGCTGTTCAAGCTTGCGTATTTCATCGGAGAAGACTTTTTCTTCCACTTCCACCCGCAACTCAATAGTGTCCATACCGCCGACGGTGTCAACAATGATCTGGTAATGAGGCTGGGTGCCTTCAATGCCGAGAAGCACATCCTCGATCTGTGAGGGAAATACATTGATGCCGCGTATGATCATCATATCGTCTGTGCGGCCTTTTATCTTGCTCACACGCGGGCTTGTGCGGCCGCATTCGCACGGCTCTTCATTCATGCTCACGATGTCGCGCGTGCGGTAGCGAAGCAGGGGTATGCCGAGCTTTGTAAGAGTAGTAATGACGAGCTCTCCGTCTTCGCCTTGAGCCACCTGTTCGCCCGTGTCGGGATTGATAATCTCGGGGTAAAACACATCGCTGAAGATGTGCAGCCCCTGCTTCAGATGGCAATCCTGGCATACGCCAGGGCCGATAATCTCGCTTAGGCCGTAAATGTCGGTTGCGAGGATGCCGAGTGAATCTTCAATTTCATCGCGCATTGATTCGCTCCAGGGCTCGGACCCGAAGATACCGATTTCCCAGCTGCTTTCGCGGGGGTCTATGCCGAGCTTTCGAGCCTCATCGGCTATGTAAAGTGCGTAGCTCGGAGTACAGGCAAGGATTCTGGGCTTTAAGTCCTGCATCAACTTGATCTGGCGCTGCGTGTTGCCGCTGGAAGCAGGGATTACAGTTAGCCCCATTTCAATACCGCCGTAATGCAGGCCGAGGCCGCCCGTGAACAAGCCATAACCATAAGCCACCTGCAACATATCTCCTGGCTCTGCTCCCGCAAGGCAAAGGCTCCTGGCCACTACCGTACTCCAGAGCTGCAGGTCCTCTTTAGTGTAACCGACAACCGTCGGGTTGCCGGTTGTGCCGCTGGAGACGTGGACCTCGGCCACCTTGCTCACATCAGAGCTGAACATTCCGAACGGATAACTGTCGCGAAGGTCTGTCTTTTCTGTAAAAGGCAGCTTGACTATATCATCGATTGTCTTGATTCGAGATGGACTGAGGCCTACCATGTCGAGCTTGCCGCGGTAGAATTTCGAGTTGCGGTAAACATAGTTAACAAGCTTGACGAGCCTCTCGGACTGTATTTCTTTGAGTTGTTCGAGCGGCATACATTCAATTTCTTTGTTCCAGATCATTTTTGCCTCTTAGAGTAATTAAAACTGCTTCTGCGGCGATTGAGCCATCTGATTGTTGGATTATAATGAAGATAAAGCGATTGTGCAAGCGTCTTTACGGATTCTGCCCGCATTGAGAATCCGTACCGGCATTAGGAACCTCGGCACACAGCCGACGATTGCAATTACAAAGCGGTGAATAGCATCTTGAACACTCAAATTTTAAATAGTACAACAATTTATTGGCCTTAAAAATCTGCTTTTAATTGTAGTTATACTTAGCATTGTAAAAAAAGTGCTTGCAATATTTCTTGAAAAACATAAAATATCACCGTCAAGATAATATTGCAACAAGATTTACAGCAACAACGAGTAAAGGATTCTTATGACAAACAAAGTATTACGCCTCTTTGAGGAAATCAGCGCGGTACCACGCCAAAGCGGTCAGGAAAAGCAAATCATTTCCTGGCTGGAAGCATTTGCAGACTCCGAAAACTGGAAGCACAAGCGCGACAAGGCAGGAAACCTGTGTATTTATGTTCCCGGCGACAACTCCAATACAACCGTCGCATTGCAGACGCACTGCGATATGGTTTGCGTTGCCAAGCCCGGCTACAAGCACGATTTTTCGAGAGATCCCATTATCGTGGAGCAACATCGCGGCTGGATCAAGGCACATAAAACATCGCTTGGCGCCGATAATGGCATCGGCATGGCAATCGCTCTTCAAATGGGCAAAGAGACATTCAAGGGCAAGCCCAATCTCGAGCTGCTTTTTACCGTTGGAGAAGAAACCGGCATGACCGGAGCTTTCGGTATCGACAAGGATATGCTCAGCGCGTCCTGTATGATTAACCTTGATTCTGACAGCGAAGGTTTTCTTGTGGGCTGTGCGGGAGGCCAGCGGGCCACAATAACGGCCCCTGTTGAATATGAGAGCGCGGGCGATAAGAAGGCTCTAAAGCTGCGCGTTAAGGGTCTTCGCGGCGGACATTCCGGCGTGGATATGGATAGCACCCGCTTGAACGCAATAACCATTCTCGGCGAACTCCTCTTCAACGCTTGCACAGAGGACGATTCCTACGGAATCTCTCTCGTTGAATTCAGCGGCGGCACGGCGGATAATATCATCGCGAGCCACGGCGAAATGGTCATCGCTGCGGATAAGTATGATGACGTTGTCAGCTTCCTCGTAAATGAGAGATGCTGTCTTGAAGACAGCTATGAGCAAGTTGAAGAAAAGATGTTCATCGCTATTGAGAAGTACCGAACACCTCTCGACAAGGTGGTCAGCCCTGCTCAGACAAAATCAATCGGCAACCTTCTGAAAAGGCTCCCGTACGGGGTGATCAGCAAGCACAAGGAATTCGATGTTGTCGGCACATCCTGCAATTTCGGGAAGGTACTGCTCGATGATAAGTGTTTCAAGCTCAGCATGAGCCTGCGCAGCAATGAAGAAGAAAATCTCGACCTGCTAAGCAACAAGGTTTCGTCAGTTGCCTCGAACAATGGATTCAAGTGCGAATTTTCCGCACGCTACCCCGGCTTTGAAGCGAATACCGACAGCAATCTTGTACGCGTGGCGAAGAAGGCTGTTGAGAAGGTCAGCGGGGAGAAGCCCGAGCTTAGAGTGGTTCATGCCGGTCTTGAGTGCGGCGTGATTCAGAAGAAGTATCCGAATATGGAAACTATCAGCCTCGGAGTAACTATCGAAGATCCGCACAGCATTTCAGAAAGAGCTGAGGTCAAATCAATTGTGAAATGCTTTAATACAGTTCAGGCAATCCTGAAAGACCTGTAATAGGGTCTGACTGAGAAGATATAAAAGATTTGCTACATAGCAGATTTAATGTATGCTGTACAGAGATGTGCGGCGCAGACAGGGGATGGCTCGCAATCGCGGCCGTCCCCTGTTTGCTTTTGCGGCACAGCCAAAGCGGTTGTGTCCTATTGAATTGCTTTAATAATACGGGAAAAGGCAGTGAATATAATCTATTTTGCTGATATTAGCCGTGGGCTTGTCGCAGAGGCAGCGGCCAGGTTTGAGTGTTTCGCGAAGGGTAAGGTGGAGGTGCTCGGCAACTGCTTCGGCTCTTGCGACAGGCAGCTCTGCTCGCGCGCTGATATTGCGGTTGTCCTGGGAGGTGACGGCTCCATTATACACGCCGCGCACAGCCTTTTCGGGCTGGGAATTCCCGTTGCCGGAATAAATATGGGCAGGCTCGGCTTTCTCGCCGAATTCAATATGGATGGCCTTGAAGAGCATTTCGGCAGAATCTTTGCCGGCGATTATGTCGTGGAAGAAAAAATGATGCTTGATTGCGAAGTTATCACAGAGAGCGGGAAAATCCTCACCGACTGTGCCCTCAACGACATCGCCTTCAATTCCGGCAGACCATTCAGCGCCATAGAGCTTGAGATTGAAATAAACTCAAACCCCATGGCCAGCTGCCTCGGGGACGGGCTCGTCATCTGCTCGCCTACAGGCTCAACCGCATACAACCTCTCCGCCGGCGGCCCGATAATGTCCAAAGACGTCGAAGCGATCGGCATTACACCGCTGAACCCCCATACGCTCACATTCCGCTCCGTACTCGTGGGCCCGAACTGCATCATAGAGATATTCCCCGTGCGAACAAACGAAGGTAGCGCCGTTATTGTTGACGGGCGCCTGCTGCACGATTTCAGCTCGGTCAAGAGCGTAAGAATCACAAGGAGCGCCGAAAAGCTTAAGCTCATAGGAAACCCGTGCAAAACACAGTGGGACGCGCTGGCATACAAGCTCAAATGGGCGCAAAAACCGCATTACAAGATATAAGCGTCGGATTGATATAGCACTCCGCGGGAACATTGTGTAGAGACGCAAAATCTTGCGTCTAATGCAGGGGTTACGAACGTATATTATCCGTGACATCGGTGTGAATTCACCGGCATTAGCGGGCTTATTGCGAAGCACCGTTCTTCGGTGCGAGCCGTTCGCGCGAGGGATGATTCTCAATTGAACATAATGCCTTCACGCAGGCGGATTCAGCCTTGGAGCGCACCGGTGAGCTCTGTTACCTTAGCGATTCCGCGAGCGGCGCAGTATTCGGCGAGGCCATCGGCGATTTTAACTGAAGCATCAGGTTGCATAAATGTAGCCGTGCCCACGCATACCGTCGTTGCGCCGGCGAGCATAAACTCTACGGCATCGGAGGCCGTCATAATGCCGCCAAGCCCCATAATCGGCACGCCCGCTCCCTTGCACACGTCATTATACACGCGGTTCACCAGGTACACAGCTATCGGCTTGATTGCAGGGCCCGAAAGGCCGCCTGTGCGGTTGGCAAGAACGGGTTTTTTCTTCTCAATATCAATCACCATCGCGGTGAACGTGTTCACGAGGCTGAGCGCGTCTGCGCCGCCCTCCACTGCCGCGCCCGCCGTTACGCTGATGTCGGTAACCGCAGGTGTGAGCTTGACCATCAGCGGCTTATCGCCGCTCACCGCTTTCACCTCGCTTGTGATTTTCTTTATCTGAACGGGGTCTGTACCGAAGGAGATGCCGCCCTTCTTCACGTTCGGGCAGCTGATATTCAGCTCAAAGCCGGCTATCTGCGGGTATTTGCTCAAGGCCGCAGTAACCTCGACATACTCATCAATGCTCTGGCCGGCAAGATTCACAAAAACCGCCGTATCGAACTTTTCGATAAGCGGAAGCTTTTCTTCGATGAAGCGCTCGAAGCCGATGTTGGCAAGGCCGATAGCGTTGAGCATACCGCCGTAAGTCTCCACGACCCTCGGTGCTGGATTGCCCGTGCGCGGCTTAATAGAGATGCTTTTTGTGATGAAGCCGCCAAGTGCGTTTATGTCCATAAAGCCGGCAAGCTCATCCATATAGCCGCAGGTGCCAGAGGCCGTGAATACGGGGTTCTTCAGCGAAAGACCTGCGAAAGACGTTGTCATATCGGTTCTGCTCATCAGCACGCCTCCGTCTCAAAATCAAACACAAGGCGGCTGTCGAAAACGGGCCCGTCCTTGCAGCAGAGCTTGTACTGCTTTGTTTCGCCCTCTTTCACCTCCACAACGCAGCTCTGGCAAAGCCCGATGCCGCATGCCATCATGCGCTCCAGGCTCACCTGACACTCAATCCCGAGCTTGTGCGCAATCCTCGCGACCGCTTCAAGCATCGGCTCGGGGCCGCATGCGTAAATAGCGCAGTCCTGCGGCGCTACGCCGCTTGCCTCAAACCATACGAGAAACGCATCCGTTACGTAGCCTTTTACGCCGAGAGAACCGTCTTCACTTGCAAAGCCGACAAATTCGCAGCAGGCATATTCGGCGAGCTTTGCGCCGTTCTGCACGCTTTCAACCGGCATATCCGCCCTTGAACGCGAACCAAGAAACACGCAGTTGTTGAGCGCGGGCGATTCTTTTGCACTGTGGTTTATGAAATGCTCCACGGGCGGGATGCCAATGCCGCCGGCGATTCCGATTGCGTATTTTTTGTCTTTGCGCAGAGTGAAACCGTTGCCGAGCGGGCCCGTTATGCTCACCTTCTCTCCCTCGCGGAGTGTCGTCAGGCGAAGGGTGCCCGGGCCAACAACGCAGTAGAGCAGGTCAACCGCGCAGCCGCCGGAGACGGGTTGAATATCCACGAAACTGAACGGCCTGCGCAGGATCGGGCAGCGCGCCGCCTTATCGCCTATTTTGGCGGAGGCATTCTCCGGCACGCCGAGATTGTCCACGCGTACTTCGAGAAACTGCCCGGGCTTAGCAGACAAAAACGCATCTGCCGCGGCACCTTCAAAGCCGAGGCTGAGCCGGTAGAAGCGCTCGCCTACAGGGTAATTCTTCAGAACTTCGGCCTCGCAGAGACCGCCATTTATCTTTTCAAACATATCTGTCTTCCGTTGCCGCAGGTTACATCCCGCGCAAGCGTTGCTTCAATTGATAAAGGCAACAAGCCTCAAATCGCCGGCCTTATGCCTCCTATTCCTTCCCAAAAGGCGAGAGTTCTCTGAGCCGCTTGATAACCGGCGGCACAACCTCAATAACCTTATCAACTTCTTCAGTCGTGTTGTACGTACTCAGGCTGAACCTTATCGAGCCGTGGGCGGCGGTAAACGGCACACCCATCGCGCGAAGTACGTGGCTTGGCTCAAGCGAACCACTCGTGCAAGCGCTTCCGCTACTTGCGCAGATGCCGTGCCTGTCGAGCAGAAGCAGGATTGCTTCGCCTTCGATATACTCGAAGCTGATGTTAGTGGTATTGGGCAGGCGGTTTTCCACATCTCCGTTGACCATGGCGTCCGGGCAGCGCTCAAGGAGCCCCTTTTCGAGCCTGTCGCGCAACTTTGCTACCTCCGCTTCATTTGCGATGCTTGACTTTGCAATTTCGCAAGCCTTGCCGATAGCGATGATTCCCGGGGTGTTTTCCGTGCCGGCGCGTCTGCCGCTTTCCTGATGGCCGCCCGTAAGGATGGGGCGAATCATCGTGCCGCGGCGCACATACAGAAAGCCGATGCCCTTGGGTGCGTGGAGCTTATGCCCCGAGACACTGAGCAGGTTTATGTTGCTTTCTGCGAGGTTTATGTCCAGCTTGCCGACCGCCTGAACGGCGTCGGTATGGAAAGGGGCGCCATGCTTTTTGCAGATTGCTCCGATTTCCTCAACGGGAAAAATCGTGCCCGTTTCGTTGTTTGCGTACATTATGGTTACAAGCGCAGTGTTCTCGTCCACTTCCCTGCGCAGGTGATCCATATCGAGGCGGCCGTTTTCATCAACGCCGATTTCCACAAGCTGGTAGCCATGCTGCTGCATAGAGCGGCATGTCGTAAGAACGGCGGGGTGTTCGACGCGACTCGTTATGAGCTTGCGGCGGCTTGAATTTGCGGCAAGTGTGCCGCGGATGGCCCAGTTGTCGGCTTCGGTTCCGCTGGATGTAAAAAAGATTTCGCAGGGCTCACACCCGAGCAGATCCGCTATCTGTTTGCGTGCCTCGGCGATTTTCGAACCAACCTGTCCGCCGAAACTGTGCATGCTTGATGGGTTGCCGTAAAGCTGCGTAAAATACGGCTTCATCGCCTCATATACTTCATCCGCGACGCGTGTGGTCGCGTTGTTGTCCATATATATCGTGTCCATTTTTTCTCCCTTCCCTCGCTCCGTTTGCCGGTTATTTTTCTTCAACCACGACGATATTTTCGCTCACATACTCGCGCAGTTTTGACTGTACAACATCTCGCATAGTGAACTCGGCCATTTTGCAGCCGGCACACATACCCCTGAACGCAACAAGAACAGTATCACCGTCAATGTCGATGAGGTCGAGGTCTCCGCCGTCAGCACGCAACGCCGGCCGTACCTGCTCGTCGATGATTTCCTGAATGAGCTGAATCTTCTGGATGTTAGTGAGCTTGGCCGGGCGCTTTTTCTCCTCTTTGTGTGAGGTACGGGCCTTTTCACCCTGCACCTTCTCGATAATCTTTTCGATTGCCGGTATGCAGCCGCCGCAACCGCCGCCTGCTTTGCAGTAGTTGGTTACTTCTTCGACGGTGGTAAGGTCGTTCTCGCGGACAACCATCTCGATTTCATCATCCGTAACACCGAAACACCTGCATACAACCTCTCCATGTAATTCGTGGGCTACGGTGCTGCCGGTGCGGTAATTTTCGATAGCCGCTTCGAGCGCCTCTTTACCCATTACTGAGCAGTGCATTTTCTGATCGGGCAGGCCGCCGAGGAATTCGGCGATGTCTTTATTGGACACCTTCGCCGCTTCTTCGAGCGTCATACCTTTAATGATTTCGGTGAGTGCGCTTGATGAGGCGATTGCCGAAGCGCAGCCGAATGTCTGAAATTTCACGTCCTCAATGCGCTCGTTCTCGTCGAGTTTGAACATGAGCTTGAGGGCGTCTCCGCAGGCCAGCGAGCCGACCTCCCCGATGCCGTCGGGGTTTTCAATCTCTCCCACGTTGCGCGGGTTGAGGAAATGATCTTTTACCTTTTCTGTGTAATCCCACATAGTCTATATCTCCTTCCGGCACAGGATTTCAAATCGGTTTTATCCGCGGATAAAGCATTTCGCGGAGGTCTTCGGTGAGCTTGGCCCACACGCAAATATCAATTCCGAAATCGAAGCGCGCCTTTATCAGTTCTTCTTTCATTTTATTGAACAACCCGTCATCAGGAACTCCATCGCCCATCAGAACAAGATCCAGCTCCGGCGCAAGCGCCGGCATCTCGCCACGGCTTTCGATGAAAGCCATCAGCGACCGGTCGGGGAAGTACTTTGATATAGTACTCTTGATTAAATCAAGTTGTTCAGTCGATATTCTAATCATTTTTAGTTTGTCCGCCACGAGCAGACACTTTAATTATACCAAATCAGTCTTATTGCACAAGTGCGGATTATTTCACCTGTGTTTTTTTGTTTTTTTCGCAGGCACTGCTCCCTCGAACGTGAAGAGGGCTGTGTCCGCTGCCCCCTCACTCAAAGCCGCTACTTCGTGTATGTGAATATCTCTACTCCCGGCTCTGCCATCTCAAACTTCACATAGCCAGATGAGCATTCCATCGCCTCCTCTTCGCCTGTGAGCAGATTCACCGCGACAAGAGTAATATTCTCGGGCAGTTGCGCAAGCCTCATCAGAGAGCTCTGCTGCTCGTTGCCTGCCTCGCGCAGCACAACGAACAGGCCCTTTTCGCCATTGGCTGTGCAAAATTGAAAGCCGCTCCAGGACTTGCCGTCCGGCGCGTCCCCTATCGGGCAGACATACATACCGGATATCTCATCACGAATCTGCCTGTAAACGGCAAGAAGATCGAGCTGTGCTTCGTCTTCTGTTATCTTATCCAGCACAGGCAAACCCGCGAAAGCGAATGCCATCGAGGCTGCACCGCCGGAGACAGGTATCTCAAAGCAGTCGGTGTTGATGTATCTGGCGAGCTGCCAGATGTCAGAGAGCTGCATGGCCGCGTCTCTTGCCGGCATACGGACAGTGCCGAAGCAGCGGCCGAGGAGATAGCCTGCGGAGGGGTAGTCGCCGCCGATTTCCATGCCAAGCCGGCTTGTTCCCGCCGTACCTGCGACATAACCGTTTCCAAGCTCGAAAAATTCAGCAAGCTCTTTGCTGTTTCTGATTTTAATCCCGCTCACATAAAAGAGGCTGTTGTGCAGGCCTCTAAAATTCCGCAACATTTTTTCAAGCCCGATGGAGCTGTCTGCCGCAAGGCCCGTGCGCATATTGTTCGCGAGCATCTCGGTAAAAACATCCTTCCAGCCGTTCGGGTAGTATTCTTCTTCGGGAGCCCATATATCTCTGCCTATCAAGCGCTTTTCACGCTTGAGCTGCCAGCCGTCTTCGATGATGGCAAGGTCGATTTTTTCCGCCGCCGCGGTCGCCATTACGGCTTTTACGCTGTCGATAGTGATAGGATCGGAAAGATTTATATCGCTTTGTCTGCCCGTGCTTATGGCGCTGTAGCGCCCCTGCCGGCTTGCCGGAAAAATGAGCCTGTCGAACTGCTTCAAGGCCATTTCCCTGCCCGTCTCGCCGCCATCGCTGAGCACAACCCAGTTTGCCCAACCCGGGGCATAATCATCTCGTGAGGCCTCGAACGCGCGTACTCCCCAGCCTGTGCTTACAATCTCCTCGCTTGAAACGAGAAACGCGCCCGTGTCGAAGCTGTCGAGGTTGGCGCATTTATTTGATTCTTTAACAAGGCTCAGCGCCTCGTCTTCGGCGGTGAGAAAGGCGAAGTTTGCCCAGTCAATGCGTGCACTTGTGTCGCCGGTAATTTTGCGCGTTTCCTCGCGCAGGATTGGCTCATCGGAAGCGATAAACTCGCGCGTAAACGCGTTGAAGCCGGCAAAATGCAATTCCATATCACGAAGCGGTAGATTGAGCTTCTCGGCGGTGCCGCTACTGAGATCGACCTGAACGCGCCCCGAAGCCCTCTCGCCCGCGTCAAAAAACGCGGCGATCGTCGAGCCCGGCGGGGCTTTGTCGAGAAGTTGCTGAGCGCGCTCCCAGGGCAGTTGCGAGCGGGCAATGACAGGCTCTGCGCCATACTCATACACCCACAGCTCACTTATCGCCGTGCTTCCCTCCGCGCTTTTCACCTCCACGACAATCCTGTCGCTCGTGAGAACGTCGCCCGGGACATCAACAACAATCTGCTCGGGGATCTCGCGCTTATTTTTGAAATCGGGCAACAGATGAACCGGCTGCAACTCAGCGGTCTCTTTGCCGTCCGCGCTGCTGACGGTAACCGATTGCAACTTGCCGCTTCCGCTCCAGTCCCACCAGCTCCAGCCGAGGGCATAGTTTTTGTCCTGCCGGATATTGCTTATCTCAAAGCGCAGAGTATAGCTACCTTGGAGCATTGTAGCGAAGGTCTCACAGACCTGGTCGCGGAAGTCGTCGGGGTAGTAGGAGGAGCCGTTCATTGATTTGATTTTGACTTTCGTCTTGTCGGTGCGGATAGGTGCAACGCGCTTTCGCGGTTGCTTTATGCTGAGGCTTGAGCGCAGACCCGGCGCGTCTGGATATATATCCAGCTGATGGAGAACGGTAGCTTGTGCGGAAGGATAAAATACCTGCGTCTGCAAGTTGATGTGCTCTGCACAGGTAAAACCCGCCGGCACAACCTCCGCTTTCATATTGAGTACAACGCCTTGCCTTGCCTCGGTGATGTCATTGTAAACCCAGTCGGTCAGTCGTTCGGGGCGTCCTATCCACTGCTTGCCGGTCTGGAGGTTTGTTAGAGTCTGTGTGGCAAGGCCGAAGCCTGTCCATTTCCAGCGCCTCTCCACAAGCCCCGTGGAGGCGATTAATTCATCGCCGGAAGTCTGTACACTTGCATCGCCCAGTTTGATATCCACCAACGGCAACTCCGCCCGTGCAGAAACCACCGCAAGGAGCACCAGCGCAAAAACTGAACAAACAAATATGTTCCTCTCATTTTTGCCGTTAGCCAAGCTTCTCATCCCCATACGAAAGGATCGCAATCTTTTTCCGAAAGTTTATATTCCACCTCACCCGCCGAGCCGCGGAGCAGCTCTGCGTATCTGCCAAGCATAAAGCGCTCTGAAACCGAGTGGCTCAAACATACGCAAAGCAGGCCCGCTTCTTTCGCGGCAAGAGCTTCATGGTGCTTCATTTCGCCGGTTATATACATATCGCAGCCGGCTTTTACTGCCTTCATCGCAATGCTGCCGCAGGAGCCTGCGCAGACTGCCGCCGTTTTAACGAACCTGCCGGCATCACCAACAAGGCCGATTGTTTCTGCGCCTGTGAGCTCTTTGATGTCTTCTATGATCTCCGAGGCATTACGAGGCGCGGCAAGCGCTCCGAAGCGGCCTATGCCGTACTTATTCTCGACAGACTCCATATTCACAAAGCTGTATGCGGGAGTTTCGTAAGGATGCACATGCAGAAGTGCATCAAGCACAGCCTCGGCTTTATCGGCGCGGACGACTGTCTCAATCTGTATCTCACGGACAAGCTCCAGCGCCCATACATCCCCTATCACGGGGTTTGAGCCAGGCAGCGGCTTGAAGCGGCCGGTGCCTTCGTGAGAGAAGGAGCAGTCTGAATAGTTGCCGATAGCGCCTGCGCCTGCGTTGAAAATCGCCTCGGAAAGCTCGTTGGCTTGATTCACCGGCACCTGAACCGTCAGAAGTAGCAGGCTGTCTTCATGCCTGCTCACAAAATCACCCAGCGGCTTGGGGTTCTCAATGCCCACGGCGTAGGCAAGCATATCATTCACCCCTCCGACGGCTGCATCGCATGCCGTATGCACGCTGAATACGTTTATGCCGGCGTGCGCCAGCTCATAGACAAATCCGCGCCGCGATTGCGCCGTAATGCTCTTGAGCGGCTCCCAGATAACGGGATGGTAGCAGATTATCGTATCGAAAGAGCCTTCCTGCGCCTCCCGAAAGACTTCCCGCGTGAGGTCTATGCAGAGAAGCACCTTTGCGACAGGCTTTTCGAGGTCGCCTATAAGATGGCCAACATTATCCCAGCTCTGAGCAAGCTCAAGCGGAGTAATCTCGTTGATCGCTTCAAAAAACTTTTTCGCCTTAATCACTTTTCCGCTTCCAAAATAAGAACGGGGGCTTCGCCTCAGCCAAACCCCCTGCTTCATTTTACCATCTGAGAACAGCGCCTTTATCGGCACTTTGAGCCATAGCAGAATACTTTGCCAGATAACCCGTTTTGATGCGCGGCTCGGGGGCCGACCAATTGGCGCGCCTTGCTTCAAGCTCATCATCGCTCAGCTCAACATTGATGCTGTTGGCGAGGATATCGATGCTGATAACATCGCCGTTGTTGAGAAGGCCGATGGGGCCGCCGCTCGCCGCTTCAGGGCTTACATGCCCGATGCAGGCGCCGTGCGTACCGCCGGAAAAGCGCCCGTCCGTAATCAGAGCAACGCTCTCGCCGAGACCCTGCCCCATAATGTAGCTTGTGGGGGCGAGCATTTCCTGCATACCCGGGCCACCCTTGGGACCTTCATAGCGAATCACAACCACATCGCCGCTCTTCACCTCGCCGGCGAGAATACCTGCGCAGGCCTCTTCCTGGCTTTCGTAGATTATCGCCGGGCCTGTGTGCTTGAGCATACTCTTCGACACGCCCGCCGTCTTTACCACACATCCGTCCGGCGCAATGTTCCCATGCAGGATGGAGAGACCGCCTGTAACGGAGTACGGATTGGAGATCGGATGTATGCAGGCCTCATTTTTTATGTCGGCTTCGGCGACGTTTTCAAGGAGCGTCTTGCCGGTAACGGTGATACAGTCTTTATGAATGAGGCCGTCAATCTTGGAAATTTCCTTGATGATGGCGCTGATGCCGCCTGCCGCGTCCACGTCCTGAATGTGCCAGCTGCTTGAAGGGGATACCTTGCAGATATTGGGGCACTTTGCGCTGATTGCGTTGATGCCGTCGAGATCGTAATCGATGCCGGCTTCATTTGCAATGGCGAGAGTATGGAGAATTGTGTTTGTGGAGCCGCCCATAGCCATATCCACTGCGTAAGCGTTGTCCATTGATTTCTTCGTGATGATGTCGCGCGGGCGGATATCAAGCTCGACGAGCTTCAGCGCGGTTTCTGCGGCCTTTTTGTAAAGCTCCTGCCTGCGCGGGTCAATCGCGAGGATTGTGCCGTTGCCGGGAAGGGCCATACCGATTGCTTCGCAGAGACAGTTCATGCTGTTGGCCGTGAACATTCCCGAGCAGCTACCCTGAGAGGGGCAGGCCCTCTCTTCGAGTTCATAAAGCTCTTCATCGCTCATACTGCCATTTGTTTTCTTCGCAACGCCCTCGAAGATGCTGATGAGGTCGATAGGTTTGCCGTCTTTGCTCTTGCCGGCAGCCATCGGGCCGCCTGAAACGAATACCGTGGGAATATTTACGCGAATCGCGCCCATAAGCATACCGGGGACGATCTTATCGCAGTTGGGGATGCAGATCATCGCATCGAAGCAGTGCGCGTTGCACATTGTCTCTACGGCATCGGCAACGATCTCGCGGGAGGCCAGAGAATACTTCATTCCGGCGTGCCCCATGGCGATGCCGTCGCATACGGCGATTGTGTTGAACTCGAAAGGTACACCGCCTGCCTCGCGAACGGCCTGCTTGACGGTCTCGGCAACCTTGTTGAGGTGCATGTGTCCCGGTACAACTTCGCAGAAACTGTTGGCTATCGCGATAAACGGCTTGCCTAAATCTTCCTTCTTGATTCCGCACGCCCTTAACAGACCGCGGTGCGGGGCGCGTTCAACGCCCGATTTTACCGTATCACTTCTCATTTGTAAGCTCCATGTAATAAGTCAAATATAGAGGCCGATTATACAAGATGTTCGCCGCCCGCGCAACAAATCTTCCTGAATACCGCCCGTAATTTACGCGATTGAGTTCAAAATATCAATCCCCTGCTTCACTTTCTCATCGGTAGTGGCGTAGCTCAGGCGGAAATGAGTATCGCGCTCACTGAACACGTTGCCTGGAATCACTAGCACGTTGTTGTCGATTGCCTTCTTCACAAAATCGGTGCTGCTCATCCCGCGCACGCCGACAAACATATAGAATGCGCCCTCGGGCTTGATTATGTCGAAGTTGTCTTTGAGGCCATCGTAAAGCATATCGCGCTTCCTGGCGTATGCTCTGACATAATCGCTCACATCGCAGTCAAGCGCATCAATCGCGGCATACTGGAACGGCGTCGGCGCGCAGACAAAGGTGTATTGCTGGAGCTTGATCATCTCGTTGAGCAGACCGGCGAGGCAGTCGGGGACGGCGATATAGGCCATGCGCCAGCCTGTCATCGCGTAGCTCTTGCTGAAGCCTTTCATTACCACCGTGTTCTCATAGTAGCTGGCTATGCTCGGGCACCTGTCGATGTAGCAGAATTTATCGTAGATCTCATCACTCATAACGAGGATGTTGTGCTTCTTTGCAACCTCCGCAACCGCACGCACCTGTTCGTCCGTATAGACGGTGCCGGTGGGGTTGGATGGCGAGTTGAGCACGAGCAGCCTGGTCTTGTCTGTGATGAGCGCTTCAAGCTTCTCCGGCTTGATTGTGAAATCGGGGTATGTGTCGAGGTAAACGCACTTTCCGCCGATAAGATTGATGATTTGCTTGTAGATGACGAAATACGGGTCTGCCACGATAACTTCATCACCAGGGTTGATTGCCGCCATAAAGAGCAGGAGAAGTGCCCCGCTCACACCGCTTGCGACAAGTACATTGGCCTTGTCCCATCCATATTCAGCCGCAACAAGTGCGGCAAGTTTCTCACGCAGCTCGGGTATGCCGGCGGTGAGTGAGTAGCGGTTTTTGCCTTCTTGAATCGCCTTGCAGGCTGAATCCTTTATCGGCTGAGGAACATCGAAATCGGGCAGGCCGATTGAGAAGTTGATCGGGTCTTTAAGGTTCGCGGCGAGGTCAAAAACTTTTCTTATGCCGCTTGCGTCTATGAGAGACATTCTGTTCGCTGTAAAATTGCTCATTTCAAAATCCTTTTTCCTGATAAGGGTAAGAGTAAAAACTTTATCAAATACGCCTTATCGTACACAAATAGTATGCATAGAAAAGCCGTTTTTCCACTCACAGCAGAAAAACGGCCAATGTATTCGTTATGTGCGGACGCAGTCCAAGCGCCTGGCGTGCGGTAGGAGAGAATTACTTCTTCTTGCCGGCAACGACCTTCCTGTTAGAAACCTTCGGCAGGCCTGTAACATTATCGCCTTCACTCCAACGTTCTTCTTCCATGAGCTTTTCTACTCTTTCAGACCTTGAAAGAACGTTCCTGTGCCTGCTGAGTGCGTTCGTCATTTTGAGAGAGCGATCAATCGACATCTCAATACTCCTTTTCTAAGAGTTTCAATCCATCTTTTTGCCATAGGCATCCTGAAACGGCCTTGAGCTGAAACGCTCATAGCCCTGGGGAGCCTTGTAATTTAATCCAACTCGCTTAACCAAAGCGAGATATTCACTTCCTTCGCTACCTTCGGCAAAGCTGTCAAAGCGACTTACCGAAACGAGGTAGCATATTTGCCCTATGGGCACTATCTCAAGCTCAATCCCGTTCGCGGCGTAATAATCCACTACCGGTTGAAGGTCTCTGCTGACAGGATACGTCGCAACGACAATCCTGTTCGAGCCTTCCATCTGACTTTGAGGCGAGATAGACGGGGCATTATATTCAACATCGGGGCTTTTGTCCAGCTCCGTTTGAGATTTTTCCGTTATTTTTACCGAAGGCATTTCAGAAACCTCCGTGGAAAGCGGCTCATTTTCTTTGAGCTTGCCGGCAAGAACGGTAATTATCACTACTGAAGAAACAATAATAAGCGCGGCGGCGGCGATAACTGAATATCGCAGAGTTTTGCGGCGGTTTCCGTCCTCAGGCTTCTGTCTTTCGAGGTATTCGCCGGAACGCATATCCGCAGGTCGCCCGTCACGCATGAGCGGGCCCATGCTTCTACCTATCGATTCGTACAGGGGCTTTTTGCCTCTGGTTGCCATTATGCCGGTTTCTTTCTTGTCAGAATTTATTGAAGCCCACGCGCTCTTCAAACGCCATTTTCTCGCGCAGGTCGAACGCTTCGGCCGCATAGCCTATGGGCAGTATCACGCGGGCAATTTTGCTCTCGGGCGCGCCGAGGATGTCGCAGATTTGTCGGTTGCGCGATTCTCTGCGCAGCCAGCCGTCTATCCAGACGCTCGCAAGCCCCTGCGCTGTTATCGCGAGCAGCATATTTTCCACCGCCGCGGCGCAGTCTTCCGCCTGAAACTCCATTCCACCATACACCTTGCCAGGCTCCACGTCCACAAAACACACTATGTATGCGGATGCTGTGCAGAAGGAGGCCCCGCCTCCGGGAATAGCCTGAATCTTCGCTACAATTTCCGGCTCATCCACTACAACAAAGCGGGTTGTCTGCGCGTTGCAGCCGCTCGGAGCGAGGGTGCCGGCGAGCACTATTTTTTCGAGCTGCTCGCGGCTCACCTTTTGGTCTGTGAAGTTGCCGCGGTAGCTGTGTCTGTTTTTTACGGTGTCAAAAAAATCCATCTTGAATCAATCCTTATACTTTTTTACAATTACAACGTCATTCTGTCCGCCGAAACCGAAAGACTCACTCATGGCGTACTCGATGTCCGATTTACGTGGCTCGTTGGGGATGTAGTCGAGGTCGAGATCGGGGTCGGGCTCGCAGTAGTTGGCTGTGGGCGGAAGGATTCCGTTGCGCAGCGCTAAAACGCAAATGATAAGCTCTGCGGCACCCGCCGAACCTATCAGATGCCCAAGCATACTCTTGGTACTGCTCACGGGCGTGGTGTATGCGTCTTCGCCGAAGACGTTCTTGATGGCACGCGTCTCGATCTTGTCGTTTTCGCTCGTGCTTGTACCGTGGGCGTTGATATAGCCGATTGCCGTATGCTCAATGCCGGCGTCTTCAAGAGCGCGTCTTATCGCGCCGGAGCCGCCTCTGGCCTCTTCGTGCATATCTGTAACGCGGAACGCGTCGCAGGTGCTGCCATAGCCGACAACCTCCGCGAGAATCTTCGCGCCGCGTTTCCGCGCTGATTCGAGAGTCTCAAGCACGATAATCGCCGAGCCTTCACCGATTACGAAGCCATCGCGGCTCTTTGTAAACGGGCGTGAGGCGTGGTGGAGATCGTCGTTACGCTCGGAGAGAGCTGTGAGCTTGTTGAAGCCGGTAATGCCGAGCGGGTGGATCATGGAGTGCGAGCCGCCTGCTATCATAACATCCGCCCTGCCGGCGCGAAGCATATGCGACGCTTCGCCGATTGCCTGTGTGCTTGCGGCGCAAGCCGTGAGGCAGGTGCGTACGGGGCCTCTGGCACCCGTGAGCACGGCTATGTGGCCTGCGGGAATATTGGGCTCTTCTTCGAGCTCGCGCTTACCGTTCATTGTCTTGTCAGTAATTTCGGTCCACTTCTGCCAATCGGGGATTGTGCCGTCTTCGGAGTAGGAGCCTGCAATCGCGGCGAAGAAAGTATCGTGGTCTATGGGGCCTTCGCCCGAACCCATATAGATGCCCATTCTGCGGCGGTTTACGCCATCAGAGGGAGCCTCAGACTCAATCTCAATGCCGGCCTGCTTGCAGGCCTGTGCCGCGGCGGCGAGGGCAAACTGCGTTGAACGGAGCGTGCCTTCGTGCTTGTCGGCTGTGGCGATATGTTTAGTGAGCTCAAAACCTTTCACTTCCGCGCTGAATTTCGTCGGGAAGGTGGAGGCGTCGAAGATGGTTGTTTCGTTGAAACCGTCTTTACCTGTGAGCATGCCCTCCCAGACCGTCTCGACATCGTGCCCCATAGGGCAGATGAGCCCCATGCCGGTGATAACCACTCTGTTGGCCATATCACTCACCGCCTTTCTTGAGTACTACGGCGCATGTCTGGCCGCCTCTTGCGAAACCACAGCAGAGTGCGTAACGGATTCGCTTTTCTGTGGTTGTCTTATTTACATTGATCTCCGCGGGGAGTTTGCCGTAAACGCCGACGCCCGGAATCTTCTGCTCGCTGAGCGCTTTTGCCGCGATAACTATGTCCGCAGCCGCGGAGGCACTGCCCATAAGGCCGAGAAGGCGTTTTGTCGGCAGAATTGTAATGCCGGCAAGCGCCGTACCGAATACGGTTTTATAAGCATTTAGCTCAGCGGCGTCATTGGCAGCTATGCCACTGCCGACCGGCAGGATGAGTTCTATCATATCAGCGCTTATGCCCGCTTCTTCGAGCGCGTTTTCGATTGCAATTGCAAGCCCTTCGCCGCTTTCTTCAAGCAGGGTATAATCGTCTGAATGGCTTACGCTCTCACCGCAACCTTCGATTGTCGCATAGACCTTCGCGCCACGAGCTTCTGCCGCTTCATGCAACTCAATGATGCACATTGCCGCGCCTTCGCTGAGAACCGTGCCGCAAGCATCTGCGCTGAACGGACGAACCGCATCGGCGGGGCTTTCATTGTTTTGCGTGTTGAGGCGCCCCTGCTTTGCCGCACGCATAAGCGTGATCGGGTGAGTTGTCGCTTCGCCCGAGCCGCATATACCGACATCCGCAAGACCGTCCGCGATGATGCCGGCCGTCTCGAAAAGCGCCTGCGCACCGCTGCATTCGGCAGTCGTAATGTTGTTGCCGGGGCCCTGTATGTCGTGAATGATGCCTATGTGGCAAGCGAGCATATTGGGCAGATACTTGAGCAGCCAGAGCGGGGTGAGGTTGGCAAGGCCGTCCACGCCCCATTTCTTCATATCGAATTTGCCGTCGGTGAGGCTTTTCATCACGCTCGGTGCAATCTCGGGGATCTCGCAGTTGATAAGCGTCGCGCCGATGTTGATGGCCGTACGCTCAGGTACTATCGCGGGCTCCGCCTCTATGTGCTTTGTGCCCAGACCGCTACTACGGAAGGCATCATCCGCCGCCATCACGCTCAGCTCAATATCGCGGCTCATAAGCTTCGCCGCCTTGCGGTGGTACTTGGGCAGGTAGTCGCGCATCTTGTAATCTTCGCATTCGCCCGCGATTTGGCAAGGCATTGCGGATGCATCGATGCTCTTTATCGGGCCCAGCGCGCATTTGCCTTCGAGGAGCGCCTGCCAGTTGTCTTCGGCAGTAAAGCCGAGCGGGCTCACCATCCCGAGGCCTGTTATTGCTGTTTTCTTAGTCATTGGCGCCTTGCCCCGCCTTCACCCTTGCATTGTAATCACGCAACAGCCATTCGAACATTTCCGTGAAAACGAAGTTTTCTTCGGGAAAGTTCTTGCCGCCTATGTTATTGTCGAGGTGGCTGAACATCAGGTTTATCTCCGCTATCAGCTGCCCGCCGCGCATAACGCGGCCGACAGTGCTCGCTGCTTCCGGAGCGATATCCGTAAGCTCGGCGCGGTGTTCGATAGTCTCGCCCGGGCGAACGAAGTCGAAGAATTCCGCACTGCGCACCTTGGCCAGAATCACCTTCTCTTTGAAACCGCCATGCTCGCCCACGAGAATACCCGCGGTCTGCGCCATTCCTTCAATCATCAGGCATTCCGGCATCACAGGGAAACCGTAGAAATGGTCGTGCAGATGTTCCTCGGCAAGAGAAACATTCTTCACCGCCACGGCGCTCTTGCCGCTTTGAAAGTCTATAAACTTGTCTATCCAGATCCAACGCATAATAAACCTTTATTTGTCTGCGTTTCAAAATTCGATATTGCAAAAAAATCTCAAATAGAGGATTATAAGCCAAACGCCTTTTTTTTCAAGGTTTACACTTATTGCAAAAATGGCCTGCCAATTCGCTTTGTGTTTGCTCTGAATCTTTGCTTCTGAACCTGCACAAGGTTTACAATGTATTTATATGGCATATAATCAGTGGCATTGAATCACCGCAAGGTACCCTTTACTCAAAAATAACCGCAAAAGCGGCAGAGGAAATAAAATTATGTTTGAAAGATTTACCGACAGAGCCAGAAAAGTAATTGCGCTGGCCAATCAGGAAGCGCTTCGTTTCAACCACGAATCCCTCGGCACTGAACACATCCTGCTGGGTCTCGCCAAAGAGGGTAGCGGCGTGGGCGCGAACGTTCTGAAGAATCTCGGCGTTGACGTAAACAGGATTCGGATTGAGGTGGAGAAGTATGTCAAGAGCGGCCCGAACACAATCGAGCCCGGCAAGCTCCCGCAGACCCCGAAAGCCAAGCGCGTCATTGAGAGCGCCATCGAAGAGGCCCGCAACCTCAACCACAACTACGTTGGCACCGAGCACCTCCTGCTCGGCCTCTTGCGCGTAACCGATGGTGTTGCCGCACAGATACTTATGAACTTTGGGCTCAAGCTCGAAGCTGTACGCGATGAGGTACTCAATCTGCTGGGCTCCGGCCTTGAGCAGCAGGACATAGAGGGCGAGGAAATGTGGGGAGAGAGAGGGCCACAGGAACGCAGAGCGTATCAGGGCAGACCGCGCTCGAAGACTCCCGCGCTTGACAGTTTCAGCCGCGACCTCACCCTCCTTGCCAAAAATGGCGAGCTTGACCCCGTCATAGGGCGCGAGCGCGAGATTGAGCGCCTGCTTCAAGTGCTCTGCCGCCGCACAAAGAACAACCCCGTGCTTCTGGGCGAAGCGGGCGTCGGCAAGACGGCAATCGTCGAGGGTATGGCGCAGAGAATTATCAACAAGACAATCCCCCCGCTGCTCTACAACAAGCGCCTTATGGTGCTTGACCTGGCAATGATGGTCGCAGGCACAAAATACCGCGGCCAGTTCGAGGAGCGCATCAAGGCGGTGATAAATGAAGTGAAACGCGAGAAAAACGTGATACTTTTCATCGATGAGCTACATACGCTTGTCGGCGCGGGCGGTGCGGAGGGCGCGATAGATGCATCCAACGTGTTCAAGCCGGCGCTCGCACGCGGCGAATTGCAGTGCATCGGCGCAACCACGCTCGATGAGTACCGCAAGTACATCGAGAAGGATGCGGCTCTTGAGCGCCGATTCCAGACGATACAGGTGGAGCCGCCTAACAAGGAAGATACGCTCGAAATTCTCCGCGGCCTGCGCGAAAAGTATGGCGAGCACCACAAAGTAACCTACACCGATGCCGCGCTAAGCGCGGCTGTTGAGCTGAGTACGCGCTACATCACAGGCCGCTGCCTGCCCGACAAGGCGATTGATGTGCTTGACGAGGCCGGCTCAAGCCTGCGCCTGCGCAAGATCAAATCGCCGCCGGACTTCTCCGAGCTCAACGCGAGCATCGAAAAACTCAACAGCCAGAAGGAACAGGCCGTACGCGAGGCGAATTACGAGTATGCTGCCTCCCTGCGCGATGAGGCGCAAAAGCTCAGTGAGGAAAAGAAGCGCTTGCAGGAGGAGTGGGAGAAGACGAGCGATGAGTATGTCGGCGAGATCGACGCCGAGGCTATCGCGGAGGTTGTCAGCAAGATTACGGGCGTCCCGCTGACGCGCCTTGAGAAGAAAGACGCCCAGCGCCTGCTTGAGCTCGAAGCCGAGCTGCATAAGCGCGTTGTCTCGCAGGACGACGCCATCAAGATGGTCGCCAAGGCCGTGCGAAGGAGCCGCTCTGGGCTCAAAGACCCCAACCGCCCCATAGCGAGCTTCATATTCATCGGCCCCAGTGGCGTCGGCAAGACGCTCCTGGCACGTGCGCTTGCGGAGTTTATGTTCGGCGATGAAAGCTCGCTCGTCCAGCTCGACATGAGCGAGTACATGGAGAAATACAACGTGAGCAAGCTCATCGGAGCACCTCCCGGATATGTTGGCTATGAAGAAGGAGGTCAGCTCACGGAGCGCATCCGCCGCAGGCCGTACGCGGTTGTGTTGCTGGATGAAATCGAAAAGGCTCATCCGGACGTGGCTAATATGCTGCTTCAGATTATGGAAGAAGGCCGCCTCACGGACAGCTACGGGCGTAAGGTCGATTTCCGCAACGTCATTCTGATTATGACAAGCAACATCGGCGCAGACTTAATCCGAAATCAGACGGGCTTCGGCTTCGGCAAGCGTACCGAGCAGGACAACTTCGAGAAGATGACCGCCCTGCTTGAGAAGGAAGTGGAGAAGCATTTCCGCCCCGAGTTTATCAACAGGCTTGACGATAAAATCGTCTTCCGCGGCCTCACCCGCGACGACCTCATCACTATCGTAAAGTATGAGCTGGATAAGGTGCTCGGGCGTATCCGCGAAAAGGGCTACAAAATCGAGATCGACGAAAGCGCCGAGGAGTTCCTCATCGATAAGGGCTACAACCCCGAATATGGCGCCCGCCCTCTGCGCAGGGCAATCGAGAAGTACATAGAAGACCCGCTTAGCGAAGCACTGCTCCGCGGCGACTTCGAGGAAAAGGCAAAGATCATAATCACCGCCGGAGATGATGAACTCGCATTCAAGTATGAGTGAGACGAGAGCGGTTTCACCGAACGAAAGTAGCGCGCGATGGAATAAGCGCGGCAAGTGGTACCGTCATCTCGAAGCGAAAAGGCATTTTGAGATTTTCTTCAAATCACGTTGACATTTATGGCGGGCTGTGTATTATAGCCTGCTCAAACGCGGGTGTAGCTCAATGGTAGAGCCCCAGCCTTCCAAGCTGGTCATGTGGGTTCGATTCCCATCACCCGCTTTTTCTTTGTCCGCAAGGCGGCTAAAACGGCCTTATTGGCCTGTTAGAGGGGACTGACGGATGAAAGACAAAAAAAAAGCCGAATTTACGCATTTTTGCTTTGTATTCTGAAAAATATAATGTATATATAGCAGTATCCCATGGGCGTGCCATAGGGGTAGGATATAGAGAGTGAGATTTATTTTTCAATCTTGAAAGGAAGTGATTTATGGCAGCATTTGTAGATAAGGAACTCTGCACGGGTTGCGGCGCATGCGTTGACGCATGTCCTTGTGATGCAATTACGCTCGATGACAAGGCTTTTGTTGACGCTGATACTTGCGTTGACTGCGGTGCTTGTGTTGATGAATGCCCCGTCGAAGCAATTACGCTCTAAGGGCCTGCGGTTGAAAAGCCGCACGAAATCACGAACATGCGGGATAATCTAAGGGTTATCCCTTTTTTTTATTAAGAAGGCAAAAGACCTGCGAGCGTAGATTCAAAATTCAAGATTCAAAATTCAAAATTCAATAATCTTCGCAGTCAATTTATACATATTGCGCTTGTAACGAGTCTGTGCAGAAAGGCACGTGAAAATCGGCTTATCGCTTGGAATTGACACTGTTGAATTTTAAATATGCAATATGTAATTCTTTGTGTCTCTGCGTTTTCCGCGGTTGCATTTGTACCTTAAAACTTAAAACTTAAAACTTAAAACTTAAAACTTAAAACTTAAAACTTAAAACTTAAAAC
>JBFWMM010000020.1:0-22434 GCA_050251615.1 Phycisphaerae bacterium | reverse complement strand
GAATTTTAAATATGCAATATGTAATTCTTTGTGTCTCTGCGTTTTCCGCGGTTGCATTTGTACCTTAAAACTTAAAACTTAAAACTTAAAACTTAAAACTTAAAACTTAAAACTTAAAACTTAAAACTTAAAACTTAAAACCGGCTAATGAAAAAACTTTCCTCATATATGGATCACGCCATCGAGCTTGCAAAGCGTGGCTACGGGATGGTCGAGCCGAACCCGATGGTCGGCTGCGTGATTCTGAACGCAGACGGCGAAATCATCGGCGAGGGCTGGCACAAGGAGTTCGGCAAGGCGCACGCGGAAATCAACGCGCTTGAAGACTGCCGCAGGCGAGGTAAGAGCCCGCGTGGTAGCACCGTTCTGGTTACGCTGGAGCCCTGTTCGCACCACGGCAAAACGCTCCCCTGCGCCGAGGCGCTTATCGAGGCGAAAGTGGGGAAGGTGGTCTTAGCGATGGTTGACCCGAGCGAGAAGGTAGGCGGGCGTGGCATACGTATGCTGGAGCAGGCGGGTATAAGGGTGAGCGTGGGCACGGGCGAGAAGAAAGCGCGCCTGCTGAACAGCTCATTCATCAAATACAGCCAAACGAGCCTGCCTTGGGTTGTGCTGAAATGGGCGCAGTCTATAGATGGCTTCCTTACCTCCTGCTCAGATAATTCCGAAGAGAGATGGCTCAGCTGCGAGGCGAGCCGAAAAGACGTACACAAGCTCAGGCGCAGCTGTGACGCGATTATGGCGGGTATAGGCACAGCTCTCGCCGATAACCCCCTCCTGACGGCGCGCCCCGATAAGGGCCGCTCGCCGCACAGGTTTGTGCTGGACAGCCGCCTGCGCATAGACACATCGCTGAAGATGTTTCAAACGACAGACATCGCCCCGCTGACGGTTATAACCACATCAGAGGACCTTGCAAGAATCGAGGAAATCGAGAAGGCCGGCGCCGTTGTGATGGCAGTCGGGGCGGAGAAAAACGGCCGATGCTCGCTCACACAAACACTCAAACTGATCGGCGAGATGGGCATGCAGAGGCTTGTTGTGGAAGGTGGCCCTGCGCTTCTCTCTGAGTTTATGAGGCAGTCTCTTGCGGACGAAGCACAGATCTACATCGCACCGAAGCTGCTCGCCGGCACAGGCGCCGCCTCAATCAGCGAGGCTTTGAGAGACATCAGTAGCCTTTCACTTCACCACAGCGAAACGACAACGTTCGACAATGACGCAAAGATTACCGCACGTTTCAGAAACATAGCAGAATTGTAAGGCCGCAGTAAGCGGTCGTCATACGTTCCTGACCACGAAAGGACTGAAAGATGGTAAAGACAAACAAGACCTCTCAAAAGGCGGGCTTGGCTCCGGGCACCCTGCTACATATCGGCGAGAAGCGTTCGGGCAGTACAGAACTGGATATGTTCCGCTACGGTACGGACATCTTCGAGCGGCATACCAATATCAAACTTGATGAGGCGCTTGACGGAATTAAGGGGCATGCGAACACGTGGTTGAATATCACAGGGCTGGAAGATATTTCGGTAATCCAGAAAATAGGCGATGCTTTCGGCCTTCATCAGCTCATCCTCGAAGACATCGTAAACACGGCCCAGCGTCCGAAATTCGAGCAGTACTCCGGCAATATATACGTGGTTATGCGGATGCTACATTACGACACGCTCACAGGCGAACTCGACAACGAGCAAGTAAGCCTGATCCTCGGCGAGGGGTATGTACTGTCATTTCAGGAGATCGACGGGGATGTGTTCGGCAGGATTCGCGAAAGGCTCACCAACCCCGAATCACGCCTGCGCCGCTCACAGGCCGACTACCTCCTCTACACACTCATCGATGCGATTGTGGACAGCTGTTTTACCGTGCTTGAGTCAATAGACGAGAAAATCGATGCCATCGAAGACGCGCTTATGGAGGACGATGAGGACGCTTCAACAGAAATCTACTCACTCAAACGTACGCTCTTGCAGGTAAAAAAGGCTATCTGGCCGGCGAAGGAGCTTTTGAGCGATATGGCCAGGGAGGAAAGCGAGCTCATCGGCGAGTCGATCGCGCCGTATATGAGGGATGTCGCCGACCATGTCCGACAGATCATAGACGCCGTGGACTCACATCGCGAGGCCTGCCATAGTCTCCAGGAAATGCACAGCACATACATCAGCAACCGTATGAATGAAGTGATGAAAGTGCTCACAATCATAGCCACAATCTTCATCCCGCTTACGTTCATCGCAGGCGTGTACGGAATGAACTTCAAATATATGCCGGAACTGGATCGCAAATGGGCATATCCCTGCATCTGGGGTGTTATGCTGTCGCTGGCGCTGTGGATGCTGTACATTTTTCACAAAAAGAAATGGCTGTAACCCCAAACCGTTTGTAGATAAAGTTAAACCGAGTTGCAGGGGCGCCCCTGATAATACAAAAAAGCCGCGGACGGTATCAGATACCGCCCACGGCCCGGAATTCAGTTTCTAAGCTGAATCAGGTTCAGTCGATTAGAAGAGATGCCACCCAGCTTGAGCCGAATACAGCATAGTCCTCGATGGTAACATCACAGTCGCCTGTGAAATCTGCAACCTGGTTGCAGTCGTCTGCTGCGAGCCACTCTGCCGCGAAGATGGGCAGGTCGATTGCGTTAACAGTACCGTCAACATTCATATCGCCTTCCGCCGGAATAGCTTCTGCGAGAGTTGCGATTTCAGTGCGTGTGAGAACGCCTCTGTAGAATGTGAAGTCATCGATGACACCGTTGAATAGGTTGTCCCACGGTACCTGGCCGGCAAGAGATACAAACGCCGGAGCGTCGATGAAGTTCGGGTAGCCTGCGGCTACTTCAACACCATCATGGAACAGCTTCATTTCGTCGCCGTTGTAGGTGCATGTAACCATCTGCCAGTGTCCGCGGCGATACTGCGATGAGGAGGCAACGTCAACGTTGTGTCCGCCCCACATATGTACGCCGTTGAATCTGCCGATCCAGCGACCTGTTGCAGTATCCTGCCCGCCGAAACCTGCAAGAAGATTCGGAGAGGCGATGTCCTGCGGCAGATACGTGTAGAAATTCATCGACCACTTGTCGCCGCCCGCGAGAGGCAGAACGTCTGCGTTGGTGATGTCCGCGTTGATGTAGTCGTGGAGGCCGGCCATGCCGGGATTCTCCAGCTCTACAGCCTGGCTGCCTGCAAGACCCGGTACAAGCTTGGGAGTATTGTACGGGATACCGACATTGCCGTTGCCTGATGCGTCTGCAACAACGAAAGATGCGTCTGTTGTACCGAAGATGCCGAAACGTACTTCGCTGAGAGCGTGAAGGTTGCTTCCTGCACCCCAGTTGCTGTTAACCGAAGCTGCTTCAATCAAGACATACTTGGCCATTGCGCCGCCAAGGTCAACCTTGAGGCTGTATGTAGCGGCCGCGTCGCCTGTGCCCATCGGGATTTCGTACGCGCCAGCGTTTGTCCAGTTGTTCGGGTCTTCATCATACACTTCCGTGTAGTAGATGTTCACGTTGCGCATGCCGCGGTCAAGCTCGTTAAGCCATGGGTCGCCAACGTTGTGGTTCCAGATGAGTATTGAGCCGATTGGATAGGACTGATCGAATTCATACTGAATCCATGGGGTATCAGTGTTGTTCGGCTGGCTGATCCACATTGCCTCAGCGTTGTTGACGTGAGTCAGAGCGGTTTCGTCAGCGGTGAACGGATCTGTCTGAATACCGGCATCATTTACTGTACGGTCCGGAGAACGGCTATCCTGTTCCTGGCTTGAAGCCGTTGCAATGACGTCCTGAACTGCCGCTTCGTATGTATGAGCATACTCAATCGGAGTCTCGAAGTCCCATGCGAGGATCGTTGTGGCGGCATCTTCTTCAGCAAGCGTTGTGAAGCTCCAGATACTGCTGTCATCGCCGCCTGAAGTGGCCACATACCAGTAGTATGTTGTGCCGTTGGCCAGGCCGAGAGAAGAAGTGTCAAATTCCACTTCTGTAAGACCAGATGCTACGAGAGCAAGTGAGCTGATGCCTTCGCCCAGGTAAACATCGTATGTCGGAGCTTCAACATCCAGCGGGGCTTCCCAGCTGAGCATTGTGTCTGAAATGACATCGGTTGCGTTGTCTTCAGGATACGGATTGAGAGCCGCGCCCTGTGTGGGCATGATGGATTTCAGGGCGATAAGGTCGGTGTCTGAGAGGACGCCTTCATAGATAGTGAATTCATCCATAAGCCCCTTAACCTTAGACGAGCCCCAGTTGTTCTGACCGGAAAGATTTACTCTTGCCGGTGCTTCGCCGAGAGCTGCCTTGCCCTCATAAATCAGAAGCGCATTCTTGTAGAGGCGAAGAGTTTCGCTGTCGTATGTGGCGCTGATCATCTGCCAGCGACCGGTGTCATAATGAACGCCTGCGTCACCGTCAACACCGTTGCCGCCCCAGAAATGGATACCGTTCGAGAACTTGGATACGAAACGGCCTGTGCCGGTATCGAAGCCGCCGAATGCCATAATCGTATGCAGATCGTTCGGCATTTCGTTGAGCTTGAGGAACACGTTCATTGACCAGCTTGTGTTGCAAAGCTCTGCATTGCCCAGAGGCAATGTTTCAGCGGAGCCCAGAGCATCTCTGTACATGAATACCTGGTCGTTGCCGGTAAATTCGATTGCAGAGCCGCTGATAGCGTCCTCTGTTACGAGCTGCGCGTCAACGTAGGTGCCGCCGTCGTTACCGTTGCCTGAAGCATCGGGTACAACGTAAGATTCCGCAAACTGATTGTACTTACCGAAGCGTACTTCACTGAGAGCGTGGAAGTTGCGGTCTGCGCCCCAGTTGCTGTTAACATCAGCTGCGCGGATAAGAACGCTCTTAGCCGTAAGGCCGTTGAACGGAACAGCGAGGCTGTATGTCGCAGCGGGGTTGCCTGTACCGATCGGAATTTCAACATCTGCGAAATGTGTCCAGAGGTTGGGGTCGGCGCCTGAGATACCTGTTTCAGAAGCTGTGTAGATCTGAACATTTCTCATACCGCGGTTCAGCTCTGAAAGCCATGGATCGCCAACGTTGTGGTTCCAGATGAGCATTGTGCCGAGTGCGTTGGCTTCAGCAAACTCATACTTGATCCAGACGGTTCCTTCCTGACTCGGGTTGCAAATCCACATATTGCCTGCATTCGCATCATGCGTAAGACCGTCTGTTGTCGGGTCCTGCACGTCTGTGATGAGGCCCGCGCCAAGGGTATTGGCAGGTACTCTGTTGTTTGATTCCTGGCTTGATGCGTAAGTTACAACATCAACAATCGGCACTTCGTAATCATAAACTGTGCCGCTGGTGAAGCTGTCCATCGTCCATTCAAGAACCTTTGTTGCCTGGCGCAGAACCTTGAAACGCTCTGTCGGGCCGGTGAATGTCTGGCCGCCGTCAACGATATCGACCGTCCAGTAGTAAATGGAGTTGTCGGTGATTGCGCTTTC
Source organism: Phycisphaerae bacterium (assembly GCA_050251615.1). Lineage (GTDB taxonomy): Bacteria > Planctomycetota > Phycisphaerae > Sedimentisphaerales > Sedimentisphaeraceae > Sedimentisphaera. The sequence continues at coordinate 16,962 of JBFWMM010000020.1, read as the reverse complement.
CGGTACTGTAAAGCTTGTATCGGCGATTCCGCTCTCTACGAGTGAATAGACGTTCGGGTCTGTGCCGAATGATACGGTGTAGGTAGCGGTTTCTGATGCGCGTGCTGAATCCCAAGTGAGTACGAGGGGTTCCACGTTGACAGAGACGCTGCCGCCGGGAGCAAGATTGCTTACAACCGGGTCATCATCGATTGTGAGAAGCTGAAGCTCTCCTACCTCACAGTAGCCATTGTTGACATCACGGCATTCTGTAACAAGAAGCCTGATGTGGCTGTACGCTGCAGCATTTGTAAATTCAAACAGCTTTGCCTCGTTGGCCTCTGCCCAGTCGATATCCGTGCGAGTATCAAGGACATCCCAGTCAGTTCCGTTATTTGAGCCCTGAAGCTCACAGGAATTGATCTCGCGCCCGTCAATGTCGCCATAAGTCTGCAAAATATAGCCATTTACAGCATAAGCTTCATCGTTTGGGAACTGATACCCAATCCACCCGGGTGCTTCGGGGCTACCATTTGATGTCCACCTTGTATAGCCGGTGTTATCAAACGCGGCACCAGGCGCCTCGCCAACCCAGCCATTATCAGCCTGTGAGGAGCTGGCTGTAATTACGCCCTCGGCGTCATTGACAATCTCATCGCCGCTGCGAAGCTCAAGCTCTGAGAAACCCATGAGGTTTCCAGCGCCGTTGTTGGCAGTAACGTTGAGACGGTACATCTTGTAAGCTGTTGTGTTCGCGGCAGTATAGTCGCGGCGCTCGAAGGTTGCCCAGCCGGACTCATCTGCACGAGCGTCAATATCAACCCAGGTCTCACCGTCATCAGAGCCTTGAAGCGTCCAGTCCTTACAAGTCCTGTCCGGTGAATCATTCGCTGATGTGATTGAATAGTTATCGACTGCGTACGCGAGGTCGAAGTCGAAGTCGATAGCTACCCAGCCCGTCGTAGAGCCACCGTCGGTGAGCCATTTCGTGCCGTCGTAGCCGTCGAACACTTTGATAGCGCTTTCGCCATCACTGATTTGATTGCTGCAGGTTACCGCCCGATCTCCTGTTCGGTCGATTTCCACTCTCGCCGACGCCGAACCAACAAGGCCGGCAATCACTGCGATCAGCAAAACCCTGAAACACCAATACCTGTTCATAACAAGTCTCCTGAAATGTAAATAATTATTTCGAAACGCCCACACGAGCGCTTATATGACATATCAGGCTTGAAAAATAACACCCTTCCCATCTAACGATGATTTTTCAAGACATCAGCATAATAATCTTTTTCCGCCGCAGTTGCAAGAAGAAAATATCAAAAAAATAAGTTGGCTAAAAAAATACGATAACGAACTATAATACAGAAGAATTGTATCGGTACGTGAATCAAAAAAAAGAGCAACCGTTACCGATTGCCCTTGATTTATCAATGCCCAGGACTGGAGTCGAACCAGCACTCCCTAAACGGGAACTAGCCCCTCAAGCTAGCGCGTCTGCCTATTCCGCCACCTGGGCTGATTGAGAAACGCAGATTCTATCTTTTTGGGACTGCTTGGCAAGCTTTGAATCAATTATTTTTCAAAAAAATGATTCATCTGTTTAATTTCACCTGCATTGGTTGGCTGTTGCATAAGCATTTTGCTACATTACTTGCACAATATCTTACTTGCACAATATCTTTTCGTTTACGCGCCTTTCTTTATGAGCGCATCCATCTGCGCAACAAGCTGATCGGTGAACATAATAAGGTAATCAAGGTCGTTTATGGTGTAATGCTCGTGTTCGCATGTGTTGTCGATATAGACGGTAAAAATCCGTCCGTCTTCCAGAACAAACGAGACAATCAACGCAGAGCGCAGATTTGCACGTCTGTCAGATCGCAACATCCTCGGTACAAGAATATGCTCTTTCTGCTTGGCCGAGTAGATTATGTGATTATTGAGCATAATGTCCTCAAAACGCACCTGTGTCGTGTCGCGGTTGCGCCCGATGCTTTCAAGAACGATTGTCGCATCGGAGTTCATAATGCCGCACCAGCAATGGCAGGCGTGGAAATCGCGAAGCACCGTCTGGACGAGATACTCCATGAGGTCAGCAGGCTTTTCCATCATCAAGATGTCGGAAAGATGGCTTCTCAGCTTTCTGAAGCGGTCGTTGTTGATGCGGAGCATCGGGTTACCATCGGAGTGCATATCCCTCGTGATGATGTCGCGGCTGCGGATCTCAACGCTATCGGAAACGTCGAGTTCCGGATTGTCGGCATTCACTATAGTGTCTTCAAGATGCATGGACTGCTTGCGTTGCTTGTTCTCTGCTATCATCAACTGCAAATCAAAGCCGCAAATCTGAATAACATCGCCGCTTTTAAGCGTTGTCTTCCATACCTGATTCCCATTGACCTTCGTCCCGTTGGAGGAATGCAGGTCTTCAAGAATCCAGTCACCCTCGTCATTATTGTAGATTACGGCATGCTTTCGCGAAACTGAAGTGTCCGGAATAAACACTTCCGAACCAATCTCACGCCCGATGCGAATCGGCCCGCGATCAAACTGCAGTTCTGTTACGCCAACACCGTCTTTACTGACTGTAAGGTTCATATAGCCTCCTGTGCTAAGATTACTACAACAATTATTACAGAAAAATAACTGATTGTCAAGCTTGCCCCTGTGATAAAGATAAATAAAGGCAAAAATCAGCGCGGTGCGGCGAAGGGCCGGCAGGGGTGGTATTTACCGCATCAGAGAATTGAGCAGGCGCTCAAGAAATGCGTTGCAGGCAACTGTTCTTTGCGCAGCCCCATTCAGCATCTGTTCGGCACTCTGTACGAACCTGCCGCCCGCGGCGAAGTCTTCGGGGCAGTGTTCGATCATAGCTTTGATGCTTTCGGGGCTGTATTCTATATGGAATTGCAGCGCGAGTACGTTTTCGCCGAACGTGAAGCCCTGATTTGCGCAGGCCTCACTTGTGGCAAAGCGCTCAGCGTCTGCGGGCAAAGCGAATGTATCGCCGTGCCAGTGAAAGGCGAGCAGTTCTGCGTCCGATATGCCGAAGCGCTTCTTTGCTTCTTCGGCAAACATGATTGGAAGCCAGCCGATCTCCTTGTATTCATTTGGCACGATTTCGGCGCCGAGGCAGCAAGCAATCAGTTGCGCTCCGAGGCACACGCCAACAACTTTCTTTCCTGCGTTGATAGCGCTTTTGATAAGGCGCTTTTCTTCGCTCAGCCATGGGTACTTGCCTTCTTCGTAGATGTTCATTGGCCCGCCCATTACGCAGAGGATGTCGAAATTGTCCGGATCAGGCGCACTCTCGCCGGCGTAAAGGGCAGTCCTCTCAACCTTTATCCCGCGCTTCTTTGCCCAAGTTGCAATCGCGGCGGGGCCTTCAAAAGGTACGTGTTCAAGCGTTCGCAGAATCATCATCTGTTCCTTTTTCAGGAAGCAGTACCTTTATGAATTTGAGCCTTGCGCTGCGGCCTTCCAGGCTGCTGAGCAGAATCAGCACAATCGCGCCCGCAATGCCTAACGTAACGCCGATATTGATGCAGCTCTTTGTGTAGTTGCGGATTACTTCCCGCACATAATACGGGCTATAGCTGTTTTCGCTGCTCTCCGACACGCTCACATACAAAATCGCATCGGGGCGTGCAATCGAGTCTATTTTGCTCTCAATGACCTTGTTGTTCACCCACATAAGCGGCACCATCACAACAAGCGCAATGCCGAGAATCCAGTACGAAATCTTCTCGTGCAGGCTCATTTTGACATGGTCATAGACCGCCTCAAGCTCCTTTTCATTGAGCTCGCCGCAATCGTAGCCGCGCTTTGCAAGGTACTTTATCGCATCGTTTGTGTACGGGTGTTTCTTTTTGGATCCTGTCATATTAAGTGTCGTTTCAGATCATTCAGATCGTGTTGATTTGATAAAGCTTGCTGTACTGGCCGCCTCGCTCGAGCAGTTCCCTGTGCGTTCCCTCCTCGGCCACTCTTCCATCCTTGAGCACGACAATCTTATCTGCATCTTTTATTGTGGTGAGGCGGTGCGCTATAACGATTGTCGTGCGGCCTTTGCTCAGGACATCCAGCGATTTCTGTATCAGCGCCTCGGATTCCGAATCCAGAGCGCTTGTCGCCTCGTCAAAAATAAATATCGGCGGATTTTTCAGGAACACGCGTGCTATGGATATGCGCTGCTTCTGGCCGCCGCTCAGCTTGACGCCCCTCTCGCCGACAAGCGTATCAAAGCCATCGGGTAAAGACTCGATAAAATCAAGTATGTTGGCTTTGCGGGCCGCCTCTACGACCTCCTCTTCGGTTGCATCGGGCGCGCCATAGAGGATGTTTTCGCGGATGCTCGTATCGAACAAAAATACACTCTGCTGTACGATACCGATATTTTCGCGCAGGCATTTCTGTTTGAGATTCATAATATCCGTGCCGTCGATTGTAATCCGGCCGGCCTGCGGCTCATAAAAGCGGGGGATAAGCGTTGCGATTGTCGATTTGCCCGCGCCTGACTCGCCCACAAGCGCAATTGTGCTGTGAGCAGGGATATGTATGCTTATATCGGTTAGGACGTTCGTTTCCTGATTGGAGTAACGGAAGGAGAGGTTTGAAATATCTATTTCGCCTCTAACGTTTTGCAGCTCAACCGCCCCGGGAGCATCAACGATATCCGGCTCGATTTCCATCACCTCCACAAACCTCTCAAAGCAGGCCGCTCCCTGCTGCAATTGTTCGGTAAAATTTATGAGACGCTGAATGGGCCTGAGCATAAAGTGAATGTAAAGGATAAAGGCGACGAGGTCGCCGCTGGTGAGTGAACCGGCACGAATCAATCCCACGCCTACACACACAATTACGAGAAAATATGACTCGGTGAGAAACAACATTACCGAGAAGAACACGCTCATTATGCCGTACATTTTCTCTTTGGCGTTTCGGAAGCTCATGTTCACGCTACCGAATTTCTCGATCTCCTCCGGCTCGTTCGCGAACGATTTGACTTCTCGTATGCCTTGAACAGAGTTTTCGACAGAGCTGTTTATGTCGGCGATTTTCCTGCGCACATTGCGGAAACCCTTGCGCATCATACCTCCGTACGAGACACCCCAGACAACAATGATCAGCATCGGCACCAGCGCGCTTGTGGCGAGGGTGGCGTTGAAGCGGAACATCATCACAAACGCGCCGACTATGACAATCGTTGAGATGAGAATGTCTTCGGGGGCGTGATGCGCGATCTCCGCGATCTGGTTGAGGTCGTTGGAAATGCGGCTCATAATATGGCCGGTTTTGACGTTGTCGAAGTAGTTGAAGCTGAGCTTCTGAATATGGCGGAAAATGTCCATACGCATATCGGTTTCAATGCGCACGCCGAGTATATGCCCCCATTTTACACGTACATAGCCGAGTATGGCGTTTATCAAAACAAGCACAAACAACAGCCCCACATAAAACTTCACCCCCGACATATCGTCTGATGGCAGGACATCGTTGAGCAGGGTGCGCGTGAACCCGGGTATGGCAACAGTTATCACCGAACCAACGGCCGCGCATCCGATTGCCAGAATGAACAGCCGCATATGCGGGCGGTAGTATGTAAGAAATCGTTTCAGCATAGCGTTCTCAAGAGGGTCAGTCGCCTGTGCGAAGCCACTGGATATAGTCGTTGGCAACTTTCCAGATGTCTCCGGCGCCCATCGTAACTACAACATCGCCGCTGTTTATGTGCGATTTGAGATAGCTGAGGATGCCGGTAAAGCTCTTTATAAACTCCGCCTGGCCGCCACAAGCGTGAATCCTTTCAACGAGGTCTTCGGCGCAGACGGTTTTTGTCGATTCAACGGTGTCTCGCACGAAGTAGATCTCGGGCACGATAACCAGATCGCAATTCTCGAAGCTCCTGGCAAAGTCCTCCAGCAAGAAACGCGTACGGCTGTACTGATGCGGCTGGAACACGCAGATGAGCCGCTCGGGCTTGTACATTTGCCTTATGGCGGAGATTGATGCTCTGATTTCAGTGGGGTGGTGGGCGTAGTCGTCGAGTACTTTTATTCCCTCGCGCTCGGCAAGCACCATCAGGCGGCGGTCGATGCCGGTAAACTGCCCCGCCACGCCGACAAGATCGCTCATGTCAACGTCGTTCGTTGCGAGCATCGCTATCGCGGCAAGGCAGTTATAGACGTTGTGCAGGCCGGGGATCTCAAGATGAATCTCGCCGGCTACGTAGCCATCGTAGCACATCTCGAAGCTGTATGTACCGTCAACGAGGCGCAGGTTCGCGGCCTGATAGTCGGCTTTGTTCGTAATGCCGAAGGTGAGAATCTCGGCCTCACGGCGGCCGAAAGTGTGCTGGCGTTCTTTGTATGCTTTGATCAGAGCAGGCGTGTTGGGATCATCGGAGTTGAGGATGATTTTGCCGCCGGGCTTTACCCCAGCGAGAAATTCGCTGAACGCGCTTATTATGTCGTCAAGGCCTGTGTAATAGTCGAGATGGTCGAGGTCTATGTTGGTTACGACAGCAATATTCGGGCGTATGTTGAGGAAGCTGCGGTCGTACTCGCACGCCTCCACGACAAACATATTCCCGCTGCCGACGCCGCTTGAGCCCTGGAGCTGGCGGATGTCCGCGCCCACGATGTAGTTCGGTTCGAGCCCGAGCTTATCCAGCATAAACGCCGCCCAGCCGCTCGTACTGCTTTTACCGTGTGTGCCGGCGACGGCAAGCCCGCAATGCTGCTCAACGATATTGCCAAGCATCTGTGCATACTTCAACACGCGCAATCCCTTGTCGCGCGCGTATTTCAGCTCGGGGTTGTCGCTGCCGATGGCCGCGCTCACTATCACCACGTCAACATCGCCGGCCGCTTCAATCCATTCGCGCATATGCCCGATACGAATGTCGGCGCCGATTCGGTTGAGCCGGTCAACGATAAAACCGCTTTGTTTGTCCGAGCCGCTTACCTTCGCACCGCTGCGCAGAAGCACCCGCGCGAGCCCGCTCATCCCGATGCCGCCTGCGCCGATAAAGTAGTATTTCTTGCCTTCAAAGCTTTGCATAAGATTCCCTGTTTGTGGTTTTGCAAAATCAATGCCTCATTATAACAGAAACCGCTCTCTCTGCCATACTTGCGCGCGGCGTTTTTTCATTAACTTCATTTTAGCAAAAAATATACATTCGCGGGGAACGCTATGTCAATCAGTAATAATAAAACTGCGAACAGCATTATTGGGCCGGTAATACTCCACGAAAGCGGAAAATACGGCTCGGCGCTGGACTTATCTTCTAATGCTGATAAAATGTACTCGGCTGCATGCGGCCGCGCGGTGAATCAGAATTGTGTAAAGCGAAGATAAAAGGAGCATCGGTTATGCCTGCAAAAATCAGTGTGGTTAAAAGTATAGCGTTTTCGGCTGCTATTATGGCTTCCATGGCTATGGCGGCAGACTGGCCGTTTGAGATAACCTCTGCGCAGAGGCCCGGGGTGATATGGTGGTGGCCGGGGAGCGCGGTAAACGAGGCGGGGCTTGATTTCCAGCTCTCACATCTGAAAGACGCAGGCTTCGGCACGGCCAACATCGTTCCGATTTACGGCGCCAAAGGCAGCGAAGATAAGTATCTCGACTTCCTCAGCCCCGAATGGATTAATGCGCTGCGCTACACGCTCTCAAAGGCCGATGAGCTCGGCCTGCAAATTCACATGAGCACATGCACGGGCTGGTGCTTCGGCGGGCCGGATCTCCCTGCGGACTGCCGTGACACGGTTGCAACGGGCTTTTCAGACGGCAAAGTAAAGCTGGGCAGGGGAATGAACGTAAAGCGGCCTGCGCCGGGCGGCGAAGGGCCCATGATAGACCCGTACAATCCACAAGCTATGAAGCTCTATCTTGAGCGCTTCGATGAGGCTTTCAGAGGGCTTGAGCGCCTGCCGGACGGCCAGTACCACGATTCTTTTGAGTATCAGGGCAACTGGACCGCAAACTTTCTTGATGAATTCAAAGCACGCCGCGGCTACGACCTTACGCCGCTGCTTGAGACATTTTTCGCTGATACCACCAATGAAAACCGTGAGCTGAAAACCCGCCTCAAATATGACTACCGCCTCACGCTTGCCGAGTTGCATCTGGAATTTGTGGAAGTTTGGGCGCAGTGGGCGAAGGAAAAGGGCATGGATTCGCGCGAGCAGGCACACGGCTCCCCCGCCAACCTGCTCGATGTATATGCGGCCGCGAGCATCCCGGAGACGGAGATGTTCGGGGCGCCTGCGTTTGATGTGCCGGGGTTCAGGCGCGATGAGCGGTTCTGCCGCACGGGCGACAGCAGCAGGTTTGTAATGAAAATGGCATCCTCCGCCGCGCATGTTGCGCACGAGAGCGGCAGTCAGATTGTCAGCTCGGAAAGTTTTACTTGGCTTCGCGAGCATTGGCACGGCACACTCGCCCAGATTAAGCTCTCCACCGACCTCTTCTTTCTTGCCGGCGTAAACAAAATCCTCTACCACGGCATGTGCTATTCCGACCCCGAAGCCGACTGGCCGGGCTGGTTTTTCTACGCATCCACAAAGGCAGACCCGCAAAGCGCCATCTGGCACGATATATCATATCTCAACGCATACATCTCGCGCTGTCAGGCGGTGTTACAGGCGGGCGAGCCGGCAAACGACATCCTCATATACTGGCCCATTGCAGACCTCTGGATGAATCCCGACGGCATGCAGATGGGGCTTACCGTTCATCACAGCGACTGGATTGAGAAACAGCCTGCCGGCTATCTGGCAAAGGAGCTTTCGGCAAAGGGATATTCCGGCGACTTCATATCAGACGCCCTGCTGAGCAGGCTCTCCGTGAGCAATGGCGTAATCAAAGCGCCCGGCGGCAGCTACAAGGCGATTGTCGTACCGGAATGTGAGTATATGCCCGCAAGCACATTCGGCCGCCTTGCAGAGCTCAAAGGGCAGGGAGCGAGAATCATATTCGCCGGCTCATTGCCGAAAGACGTGCCAGGCAATGCAAGCCTTGATATGCAGAGGTTGCTTTTTTCCTGCACAAGCCTCGTGTTCTCCGATACGCAAACCGGCGCGCTCTATCCCGAGCTTGAGGCCGCTGGCATCAAACCCGAGCCGATGGCGGAGCTTGGACTTGATTTTATCGCCCGCCGCAAAGGTAGCGATTTGTACTACTTCATCGCCAACCATACCGCTGACGATTTTTCGGACTGGCTCCCATTTTCGAGTAAATTCGCTTCTGCAACCGAATATGACCCGCTCGACGGCTCAGCCGCAACACTTCCCGTGCATGGTGGCAAAGATGCATCCGCCTGCTACCTCAATCTGAAAGCGGGGCAGAGTACGATTATCACCCTGAGAGGCAAGGAAAGCTCTCAGCCTGCACTCGCAACGCGACAGGCGGGAGAGCCGCTTGAGCTGAAGGGCGAATGGACGGTTGATTTTGTCCGCGCCGATGGCGCGCAGCTACCGGATTCGTTCAAGAGCGACGCGCCGGTGAGCTGGACAACCGCCCCCGATAAACGCGCCGAGGCATTTGCCGGCACGGCAAGATACAGTATCACGTTTGAGATGAAAAAGACGCATAGTCTCTATACGCTACGGCTCGGCGATGTGCGCGAGAGCGCGAGGGTACGCGTGAACGGCAGGGTCGCCGGCGCCGCTTTTTCGCTGCCGTATGAGATGGAAGTGGGCAGGTTGCTCAAAGACGGCAGAAACCTGCTTGAGATTGATGTTACCAACACAAGCGCCAACCGCATTAGAGCGCTCGATGCGACAGGCGCGAACTGGAAGATTATGCGCGACGCGAATATCGTGAATGTGGACTATAAGGCTTTCGAGCCCGCTGAATGGCCGATTGAGCCGGCAGGCCTGCTCGGGACGGTTGAGCTGGTGCCTATGGAGACATTTGCACCCGCTTACGGATTGATATAATTTACGGGCGAGCCGTTCGCGCGTGCAATGATTTTCAATTGAAAATAAAGCCTGCTCGCGCAGAGCAGAGGCACACCTGTCCTGAGCTTGTCGAAGTATAAGCGCCCCGCCAATGTCGCAATCTCCAACAACACCGGCGCAAACGGAATGACAATCAGAACCGCGACAGCAGTGAGCTGTAGTGAGCGTATGGAGCGGACGATGAAGATTTAATTGTCCTTTTCATTCCAATCCCTTTCGATATTTTTTACGTTCTGCTCACTACGGCCACAACTGTACGCCGTGCTGCTATATATGCTTTAGAAGGTTTTTGTTTCTGATGGTACGATGCAGGAGCAGGTCAACCCTTTGCGGCATGGTAAGCTCGTCTATTTTTTCGGCGAGCGAGGCGATGTCGGTCAGGGTGAGCTGGTCTCCATACAAGGCTATATTAACATCTGACGCGGGCGTAAAAGACCCCATGGCGCGGCTGCCGAGCAAAACCGCTTTATCGAGTCTTTCGCATTGCGCGAGCAGTTCAATAATTGCGGTACGGTATTTGTCTTTGCGGGCCTTGCCGAAGTTTCCGGCCGCTGTTGCCAGCGGATGTCGTCTGTACTACTCATAGCTTAATTCTCATGTTATAATGTCGTATTCGCGCTAAATGCTACATTGTCGCGCGGGCCATTGTACGGTAATTCGAGCTGCTCTTTCCAATGCTCCATCTGTACGCAGACGAGCGTGGAAGAGGGCGCGAAATTGGCGTGGCTGAGGGTGATAACGGGCTTCTGCGCTTCAGGTGTGCCTTCGGGAGTTTTTTTGCAGCCGCCTATTGTGAGCGAGGCGGCGGCAAGCAACATAACAACTTTTCTGTTTGTCAACATGGTTTCGGTCTCCTTCCGTATAAACTGCGTGTTACTACACACAGTAACGTATTGCAGCACCGCTGGTTTTGATATAAAGGGGGAACGCCTGGCGTGGAAGCATATCAGAGCCGCAGAGCGTTTTCCTTTATCAGAAACCGTTTTCAACGTAATGCTTGAAGGCGCCGAGCCATTTTGCGCAGTAGAACGCGCTTGCGACTCTCGCGCTTGCAGAGAGGCAGAAAACCATACCTTTATCGCCTGTTATCTCCCCGTTCTCATCGAGGCTCAGGCGCGTATCGGGCTTGCCGGCAGAGAGGATTGCGGAGCAGTCTTGCTGAGGTATTGCGACAAAAGATGTTACACCGAACATGGCCAGCGAGCTGAGGGTTAGAGAGGCGCCGTTGAGTTCGTCGAGCATCAGGCGGCCTTCCCTTGCGCGTGCTATCAAATCTGCGCTGGATGCGGCGATCTCGGCGAGGCTCTTGTTGCCGGCGCCGCGAATCACCGGCACAACAAGCGAATCGCCGGTTCCCGCTACAGCCAGCCCCACATCAATACGTTCGGGAATAACGAGATTATCGCCTTCAACGCGGCCTGCAATTCGCGGAAAATCTGCCAGCGCCTTCGCCATAGCGGCGAGGAAAACATCATTCGTGCTTACGCGAATGCCGTGCTGCTTGCCGTACGCGCGGCGGAATTTGTTCACATATTCGGTTTTGATGAACACAGATATGTAATGCGACGGGTTTACTCGCTTGCTTTCGAGCATCCGTTCGCCTATGAGCTTCTGCACTCTCGTAAGGGGTATTATCTGCATCAACGCTTTTTCCATAAATGACAACTTCTACAATCGTTCCGTAATTTTACCTGATTGGCTTTTATAATCAAATAGCAGACTTAAACGGTTTGACTCAAACAGAAGCGATAGCTATTATAACAGGCCGCAGGCAGACCGGCAGGGGCAAAACGTCCCGGCCTGAGCCGCCGGACGTACTCACAGAATAGAAAGGTGATTCCATATGAAGTTATACTCTACCGCCGCTATGGTTCTCTGGGCTTTTATCGCAATTCAGAGCACCACCAACGCAGACAATGTAACAGGCTATATGCTTGAACAATGGGCCGAGCAGGCTACGGCTGTCATAGATGACGACTGCCGCCTCTCAAGCGGACTCTACGGACAAAGCGCCACAAGCACCTACCCCGAATTCGCATGGGGGCAGGGAGTGATGCTCGGCGCAAACAACGCCGCGGCGAAGGTGGACAGCTCCTACCTCTCACGCGCCACATTACAAGCCCAGAGAATCTACGATGGCTACCGCTGCTACTACAACGGCATCTGGGGATACAACGCAGCCATAAACTCCTGCGGCGACCGCTACTACGACGACAACGCCTGGCTCGCCCTCACCTTCCTCGACCTCGCCGAACTCACCGGCAACAACACCTGGCTCACAAGGGCGCAAGAGATTATCGCATTCTGCATGAGCGGCGAAAACGCAACAGGCGGCATCCGCTGGCACGAGTCCAACACAGGCGGAGTGAGCGTGTGCGCAAGCGCACCGACAATCCTGGCCAACTTCATCGCCTTTGAGCAGTGTGGCGTACAATCCTACTTCGATGATGGCCTGCGCGTGTACCGATTTCTCATGGACGATTCGGGCCTGCTTTCAGATAGCGGCTGCTTCCATGAAAACGCACAGGGCGTCCTCGGCTATCTTTCGGCCGTTATGACGCGCGCGGCTCTGCGCCTCTACCACATCACCGGCGATGAGAGCTATCTGGCCGAAGCGCGTATGATGGCCGTGGGGCTGGAGTTTGTCTTTATCAACCACACAAACGGCTCGCTCGGGCAGTACGGCAAATGGGGCGGGCACGATATGACCGATGCGTTTGTCGAAATGTACGAAACAACGGGCGAAGAACATTGGCTGAACCTCGCCGCTGGTATGCTGGAGTTTATGTACGTTAACTGCCAGGACCCTGCGACAGGCAGGTATCCGGCATACTGGAACGACAATTCTATGGAGAATATCACAAGCTCACTGATCGAAAACGCCTCCGTGGCAAAAGCCCTCTGGACGCTCGCCCGCACTCAAGGCGGCGTTACCACAAGCAACCATTTCACGAACGAGATGGTGGGCAGGTGGAAGCTGAATGAAACAACAGGCGCCGGCGCGTGGGATTCGAGCGCAAACTCGAACATTGCTGAGCTTTCAGGCTTCACCTTCGACAGCTCCGCCGCAAACGGCCCATGCGAGGGCGCCCTCACGCTTGACGGCGTTGACGACCACCTTGCCCTCTCGACCGACTGCTCCAACTTCCGCAACGGCATAACGCTCTCAATATGGGCCTTCCCGACAGCCGCGACTAACTGGGCGCGCTTCTTTGACATCGGCAACGGACCCTACGACAACAACATCGTATTCGCGCGGCTCGGCACAACAACCACCCTCACATTCGAGGCATACAAAAACTCTACAAGCGGCGGCAGGATTACCTCGGCCGGCGCAATAGAGCTGAACAAATGGCAGCTCTTCACCGCTACGATTGACGCCGCAGGCAACGCCGCGATTTACAAAAACGGCTCGCAACTGGCGAGCGGAAAAACCGCCATCCCCCCGAATATCGAAAGGCTGTATAAGTATGTGGGCAGGAGCAACTGGGAAGCAGACCTCTACTATCAAGGCTCGATAGATGATGTGCGGATATACAACTACGCGCTGAGCGCCGGCGACGTGGCCGCGCTTTATATTGGCGGCGGGCAGGCGGAGAACCCCGTACCTCTGATGGACGCGGTGGACGTAAGCTCGGGCGCTCAGATGAGCTGGCACGCCGGTTCGCTTGCCGACGGCCATGATGTTTACATCGGCACAGATTCAGCCGCCGTCTCCGAGGCAACCGCAAACTCCGATGAATACGTCGGGCGGCAACATACAAACAAACTCTATTACCCCCTCGCTCCGGGCACAACCTACTACTGGCGCGTGGATGAGGCCTATGGCGCGGAAATCTATAAGGGCCGCGTCTGGAGCTTTACGACCGCCGCCGAACCGGCAGAGAAAATATTGGCGTATTACAGAGCTGATTTTACGGAGGCATTTAACAGCAAGACCTTAATTGACACCTCTGTCTCAGATGTCTGTATGGGAGCAGAAGAGGCGGGTATCCTGCATTACATTGAAGAATTGTATTTCCCTGGAGATGAAGGATACCTTGATGTCCCTCCGATTAACGAAGACTTCTCACAAGGCTTTACTGTGAACTTGCGGGCAAAACCAACCGCGGCGCAAAGCTGGGCACGTTTTGTCGATTTCGGCAATGGAGCGGGCGTGGACAATATCGTTTTCGCACGCGAGGGAACCACAAACACCCTCTATATCACCGCTTTCAACGGCACGAATGGCGGAGAGAGAGTCTCTGCATCAGGCGCACTCGCGCTCGACACATGGCAGATGCTCAGCGCCGTGATATACCCGAGCGGATATGCCGTAATTTACATAAACGGTGAGCTTGTCGGCAAGGGGGTTACGACATGCCCGTCTTCAGTGATCAGGCGCAGCAACTATATAGGAAAAAGCAACTGGGATTCAGACGCTTATTATAAAGGCAGTATGGATGATATAAGTTTTTGGGCAAGAGCTCTCTCTCCTGAAGAAGTCAGGGCGACGTACAACCGCTTAATTGACGGAGAGCACACTGTGAGCCGGCCTGAACATTCAGAAACTGCGGGCCATTGGAGCTTCAATGATAGAGATTCACTGGCGGCGGATTCATCCGCGTTTGAAAGAGACGGAAGTCTTGTAAATATGTGGAAATCAAACCAGACTACCGGCAAGGAATGCGGGGGGCTTATATTTAACGGAACAAATCAATATGTGTCTATCGACAACTTCAGAGGCATAGCGGGAGAGGCAAGCCGCACATGTTGCGCCTGGATAAAAACTAATAAGGTTGGCAAAGAAATAATATCGTGGGGCTATCCGGACGCAGGACAGAAATGGGTCGTCAGAATTGGTGACTTGGGCACATTGAGAGTGGAGGTTGGTAGCGGGTATGTATTCGGCACAACCTACCTGCACGATGGCAATTGGCATCATATAGCTGTAAGCCTGGGAAATTTCTATGAAAGCGAGGGCAATCCAAAAGTCGAAGATTGCAAGCTGTATGTTGACGGCGAACCTGAACTGATTGCACCTTACAAGAGCCAGATAGTTGATACGGTCCCCTATGGGGAAGTTACAATCGGAGTGTTCGGGGCTGTGCAGGAAAGATTTTTCGAAGGCACAATCGATGAGGTGATGCTGTTTGACCGAGAGCTCAGCGCGGAGGAAATATATGACATCTATGCATCAAGCGCCCTCGCCGCCGACATTGACGAAAACGGAGCAGTGGATATGGCCGATTTCTCCCTGCTCGGCGCCAGCTGGCTGACAGTGCTTGAGAGCCCCTCGGACATAACATGCGACTGCCTGTACGACATCGACGATATGGCTGTCCTGGCGGATGAATGGCTCGGAGAAATATAACCGACCCGCGAAAAGCGCCGGCGTCGTGAATGCCCCCCTGCAACACGGCGCGAGGCACAAATATGGACAAAAAACACATAACGACGCATTTTTTTCGCCGAAAGAGCAAAAAACATTTGACACAACCCCCATAATGCGGTAAAAATAGCAAAGGTGATTATGCGTGCTGACAGGCTGTACTTGTTTATATATTATAAAACGTCATCATAACCTTATAGCTTTTCATATATGCCTGTATTCACGCCGTCTTCACCTGATGGTTCTCCGGCATTATCCGGGGATTATGTAACAGGGCGTATCGTCTTCTGTCGGTAAAATTACAAATTTGAGTCTGTAGTTTTACGCCAAGCAATTATGAGTATTGTTTTTCCGGCAGAGACGTTTGGACAGATTCATTTATTTCAAAAGGAGCTTTTCTTATGAAAAGGCAAAAAGGTTTCACACTGATTGAGCTTCTGGTGGTAATCGCGATTATCGCTATGCTCATGGCAATTCTGATGCCTGCACTCGGTAGAGTGAGGCGTATGGCGCAGCAGCTCGTCTGCGGCACCAATCTCAAAGGTCTCGGTACGGCTTGCATTCTTTATGCGAACGACAACGATGAAGACCTGCCCATAGCCGGCGGCAAGGGTGAAAACACCTGGAGCAAGTCAGGTACCACAGGTGGCTGGAAGAATGAAGACAAGGACTGGTCAGGTGATGATGAAGTAACAGTCGGTGCTTCTCTTTACCTACTCGTTCGTGAAGCGGACGTTGCTCCGAAGCAGTTTGTCTGCCCGTCAAGCGACCAGTTCGAGTTTACCGGCGAAGACATGGACGATGATGATGATATAACTGACGTATTTGACTTCGGCAACTTCTCTCAGTCAACTCAGTCATCAGACATGAAGAAAGAATGCCCGCAGAACTGCGTGAGCTACTCTTACCACTTCCCCTATGAGTTTGACAACAGTTCAGGAGCTACGATCAGCTATGCACTTACCGCAAGCAGCACAAGTAGCATGGCTGTTATGTCCGACAGAAACCCGTGGTGCGATCCTTTCCTTGATACCGGCACACCGGATAATCAAACCTATCTTTCTCTCGTAGGGCAATTAGGACAGGGCAACCAACCAACAGACGACGACTGGGAAGATGGCTTCCAGAAATGGGAGAAGCTCATCAATAACTCTAACGCGCACCAGCGCGACGGCCAGAACGTTCTCTTCATCGACGGCCACGCGTCATTCGAGAAGAGGGCTGATTGCGGTTCTCAGAACGACAACATCTTTTCTCCTTACAGGGGCCAGACAGGGCCTTGGGATCAGTTCCAGAAGAGAGTTGGTGTTGACACGCCGGTAGGCCAATCTTATGGCACACTCGGCAATGGCGGTCCTCGTAATTCAGAGGACAACCTCCTTGTCAGCGATACCCGCCTGAATCAGCAGGGGCTCTAATTTAGTTTAAATTAGACTATATATCATACAAGGCGCGCGAGTTTATGACTCGTGCGCCTTTTTTATTTTCAGCTTTAAGCAGTAAGCAAGACACCTTTTGCCTTATACCCTTATCTTATATATACCCCAATCCGTGGAGCTGCTCCTCGACATCCGCCTGCTCGTCGTCTGAGTACATTTCGCGCTGTTTCTCTGTGCCGCTTTCATCGCTGTAGTTCGCATTGAGGCC
>JBFWMM010000019.1:27650-49950 GCA_050251615.1 Phycisphaerae bacterium | reverse complement strand
AATCCATCGACAGGCAATATACCACGCTTGCCGCATAACTTCAAGCAAAATTTAATGAAAATCAAATTTTTTTGAATTATTCCGGCATTGAGAGGCATTTGCGAAAGGTAGCCGCATTACAGATTGACGCAACGCCGCGCCTGCCGCCGGCAGAATTGTATTATCTTCGTGCTCTTCGCGGCCTTCGCGGTAAAATAAAAACCTTAACGAACAAGGTTTATGAACCACTAAGCGCACTAAGCTCGCGAAGAAAGAAAAGAATAGCACAGCGGAGGCGCACAAGCGCCCCAAAATTGAAAGTTAAGCCCGTTGCGCCGAGCGCCGATTCATCGTTATGAAATCAATAAAACAATCCGCGCGAGCATTGTAGAGACGCAAAATCTTGCGTCTCTACAGGTTACGAACGCATATTATCCGTGGGATTGGTTTGACTTCTCCGGCATTGGTTGGCGAAATGACACTGCGGAGGCGCGCGAGCGTCTCTGCCTGTTGGGTCAGTTCGTACCGGCGGTGGCGAGGGCGAATGCAAAGACGCGGGCGGCGCCGGCATCTTTCAGCACACGCGCGCATTCGTTGAGCGTGGCGCCGGAGGTGCGCACATCGTCCACGATGCAGATATTGAGGCCGCGAAGGTCTATCCCTTTTCTAAGCCCGAACGCCCCGCGTACATTTCTTGCCCTCGCGGCAAACGATGCGAGTACGGGTTGCGGTTTTGTGCGGCGGGTGCGCTTGAGTGCTATGCGCATGGGAACATCGCCGCTGATTGCCTCGGCGACGATCTGCGCCTGATTGAAGCCGCGGCCGAGCCGGCGCGTCCAGTGCAGCGGCACAGGCACAACCACATCAATCATCTCGCAAGCCAGCCGTTCCTCGAACGCGACGCGTGCGATGAGCGCGAGCAGTTCGCGCAATGCGGTGTTTTCGGAGTGTTTGGCACCGAGAACAAGCTTGCGCAGCGTGCTTTCGTATCGGCCGGCGCGGCAGAAGCCGTCGAAATGCAACTTGAGATTTGCGCAGGTGCCGCATCCTATTTCAAAGCGTTCCTCCGCCGGATGGCTCGTGCCGCATCTGGAGCAGTAGCCCTCGCCGCAGGCGCTTTTAAGGCCTTCGAAACAGCTCGCGCAAAGCGGCATTCCGCTCTCCACAAACTCCCCGCACGCCAGACATCTCGCCGGCCAGAGCAGAGCGCCGGCGCCGTCAGAGGCGGACGCCGTCAAGGAGGATAAACTTGCCGCCAAACCGCTCACTCCTTGAGCCATCATTTTGACAGCTTTGTCATGCCTTTTGATACGCATAATGTACATTATACCCATAAGTAACATGCCACAGAAGAAAGTCAAGAAAAAACATTGAACAATTCAGGCTGTTGTCGTACAATACAGGTGGTTAGATTACTTTCCCACTGTTAGACGGTGTCGATATGAGTAGCGATGAAACAAAACAAAACGAGAGCGGTAGCGGGCTTACCTTATCCCTTGAGGGTGAGGTGTCTTTGCAGGATTTCGCAAAGGCCATGGAGCAGTTCAAGAAGCTTCTGAACAGCTTGCGCGATGATGTTGCATCTTCAGCTCAAATTAACTGGATTGTCAAAGACCTTAAATCCGGCAGCGCTTCTGCAATGGTAGTCGGAATCCCTGAAACGGACAATGATAATGTTGCTGTATCTCTGATTGAAAGCGCTTGCGACGATGCAAGCAGCAGATTTGAGCATGGTGAGGTCGTTCCCTACGGCAGAAAAGTAAATGCGGCATTGAGGGGATTAAGCGCCATAACAAACGGGCGAGTTACTGCGGTCAGGCTTGGCAGGAAAAGCACGCTTCATACTATCAGCTCCACAGTTGTTGAAACAGTTGTTCACCAGTGGAATCCTATGACATACGGGTGTGCTAAAGGCCGTATGAAAAGCATTTCCGACAGGAATTACGCTCATTTTACTCTCTATGACAACAACGATGACCATGCAATACTGTGCAACCTGTGCGGGGACAGGGCGGAAGAAATGCGGCAATACTGGAACAAATTGGTCTATGTAGAGGGCATTGTCAACAGAGACCCCGCGACCGACCTGATTACGTCCATAAAAGACATAACCTGCATTGAGATTATCCCTGAAAACGAGAAATGGGATTATAAAGCCGCGCTGGGATGTC
This sequence comes from Phycisphaerae bacterium, assembly GCA_050251615.1. GTDB lineage: Bacteria > Planctomycetota > Phycisphaerae > Sedimentisphaerales > Sedimentisphaeraceae > Sedimentisphaera. The sequence goes on along the minus strand of JBFWMM010000019.1, from coordinate 47,800 downwards.
TTGCATGAGGCCCCCTGCGGTTCCCGTTTACTATTGGGACTCAAATATGTTCATCGCCTACCTCAAAAAGGAAGAGGGCAGGTGGGAATTGATTGAGTACTACTTGGACAGGGCAGTAAAAGGTGATTGCGAGATATGGACGTCAACCCTCTCTATTGCCGAGGTAGTGAAAGATGACACGCCTGTTGGCCAACCGCTCACAGAGGAAGTTATAGAGAGGATAGATCGCTTTTGGAGCTATCCTTCTCCTGTCAGATTATTTGATGTTTCCGAGCTGATAGTGCGCGATGCAAGAGAGGTTGTCAGGCTTGTCCATTCACATGAGAGAAGAGGTTTGAGGTCTGCTGACGCCATCCACATCGCAACCGCCAGGCGCACGCTTGCGAACAGGGGTTCCGTTGAGCTCAATACCTATGACACACAATTGTTGAAGCTCAATGGCGAATTTTCATTCAAAATCAAAGAGCCGGACAAAGCGTTCGATTTATTTTAATCACTCATCCGCCCTCGCGCAATACTCAGAGCGAATCTGCTGCCACTGTTGCGGCGTGATTAGAAGCCTGTAAACCACTTCTCCGCCATCAAGCTTTATCGGCACGAAAGACTCCCGCGGCACCCACTCGGGCGAGTAGCCGGCGTCCTTGCATACAGAATAAAGCGGGCGGTGCATCAGTTCGTCAATGTTCGCTTTCAGGTAGTCGATGTTCATTGAGCCGAGCACTATATCAGGGCGGTGCCCCTCTATCTGCTGCGCATACTCAAACGCGCTTATCGGCGTTGAATCCACAAACAGCACAGCCCCCTCGCCGGCCCTGCTGAACAACTCGCTGACCAGCTTCACAGGCCCTGTTTGCCCCTGCTGCCATGGCTCAATGTAGTACTTATATTCAGGGCGGTACGGGATATGGCGATGCGTGCCGAGGCTGAAATCCATCTTTTCCGCCACGGTTGCGATAGCCGGATACGCAGGGATTATCAGCGCCAGCAGGGCGGTGCAGATAATTGCCGCCTTTTTGTTTTCAGGCGGAAATAACGCAGCAAAGCCCGCCGCGCAGAATATCGCGATGAGCATATAAAACGGCATAAAGAAGTGGTTCTGGTTGGGCACATCATAGCGCACGGCAAAGAGAAAGTACAGCGCGGCCGAGCCGAGCAGAATAAACGCGGGCGCGTCCTTGCGCTTCAGCAAGGCATGAATGCCAGGAATAGAGAGCAACACGAGCGGCGTGGGGAAGTTCAGCACAAAGAACATCGCGCTGCGTTTTATGAGTAGCGGCAGGCGGCCCGCGTTGAATACGGCATTGCCCCATCTGCCCCATATGAGCGAGGCGAACGTTTCGCTGATTGAGCCGGTGTTTGCAAGCTCCGCCCCGGCGACAATCCAAATCGGAGCGGCTCCGAGCATCCAGAGGGCAAAGGTGAGCAGGAGCCTGTTCAAAGACACTTGGCCCTTGAACAGGCGCCATAGCAGCCATAGCCCGATAACGGCAAGCGCAATTTGGCTCATAAGGTGCGTGCCGAGGCCGAGGCCGAAGAAGAAGCCGCAGAGGTAGAGCGAGCGGTTTTTATTTGTGGCGGCGTAGTGCAGGGCGGCCCATATCCCCGCGCTCATAGCGGCGTTGGAGAGGCTGTACGTCTGCGCCTGCGTGCCCATAAACCATGTAGTATGGCCGAAAGCGCAGAGCAGCGCGGCGAGCGCGGCGGGGAATGTGCGGCGGGTGAGATGGCGGGTGATGCCGAAGACGTTCGCGCAAGCGAATGCGCCGAACAGGGCGCTCATTATGTTCGAGCCGAGGGCGAAGTTTATGCCCGTCAGCCGGCAGAAGGCGTGGCTGACGATGATGTAAAGTGGGTGTACGCGTACCGCGTCGCCAGGAATGCTCAGCACGAGCTTAGCCACTTGCAACTGGTAGTCACCCTGGTCCTGCCAGACGAGCCCGGGCGCGAGCGTGAACAGGTAAAGCGCGAACACGAACAGGAAGACCGTCAGGTAACGGCTACCGATAACTCTTTTTTGTATGCTTATCACAGGGCATCTCTCGCCGGTTGTTGTTAAAATAGACCGCTCGCCAAATCGACCGGCCGCGGCAGCAAACGCCGCGATTATGCACAAAAGTTTCAGTAAATGCGTAATGCTGTCAAGAGAAGATGGTGCGCGCGGCTTTACACACCGCCAAAATATGGTAAAATTCGACAGTATATATATGTACGCAAAGGATAAAACTATGCAGAAAGTTAAAATATACGATACAACACTCCGCGATGGTATGCAGGCAGAAGGCGTTACGTTTTCCCTGCAAGACAAGGTGCTGATAGCCAAACACCTCGACAGCCTCGGAGTTGATTATATCGAAGGCGGATACGCCGCGAGCAATCAGAAAGAGATGGCGTTTTTCGAGCAGATGAACAATACGAAGCTCTCTCACGCCCGAATCTGCGCCTTCGGCAATACCCGCCGCGCGGACGCAAGCGTTGAGGACGATCTATCCCTCAGTGCAATCATCGCCAGCAGTGCACCCGTGGCAACGATCGTCGGCAAGGCGTGGGATATGCACTGCGAGATGGTGCTTCGCTGCTCTCTCGAAGAAAACATCGCCCTATGTGCGGACTCCGTGAAGTACCTCAAGAGCAAGGGGCTCGAAGTTATCTTCGACGCGGAGCATTTCTTCGACGGCTACAAAGCCAACCCGGAATTTGCAATCAAAGTACTTGAAGCCGCGGCAAACGCCGGCGCCGACGCGCTCGCACTCTGCGAGACAAACGGCGGTTGCCTGCCGTTTGATGTAGAGGAAATCACAAGGCAGGTCTGCAAGGCGCTGCCCGGGGCGGTTATCGGCATACATTGCCACAACGACACCGATTGCGCCGTTGCCAACTCGCTCGCCGCAGTGCGTGCGGGCGCAAGGCAGGTGCAGGGAACAATAAACGGCATCGGCGAGAGAACCGGCAACGCCAACCTCTGCTCAATCATACCGAATCTGCGCTTCAAGATGGGCTATGATGTACTCAGCGATGAAAAGCTCAAGCGCCTCACCGAGGCTTCGCTGTACGTGTACGAAATCGCCAACATAAACCCTGATACGTCTCTGCCGTTTGTGGGCGAGAGTGCGTTTGCACATAAGGCGGGGCTGCACGTAAACGCAATCCGCAAAAACACAAGTACCTACGAACACATTGAGCCGGAGATGGTCGGCAATACGAGAAAGTTCCTCGTCAGCGAGCTTTCGGGTATGTCGAACGTAATAGCCTCGCTGGAAAAACGCGGCATCGCCACAGACAAAGAGCTTGCGAGAAAGATTCTTGATGAAGTTCAGAGGCTGGAGAACGATGGCTATCAGTTTGAGGCGGCCAACGGTAGCTTTGACCTGCTCATAAAGCGCATAACCGGTGAATACAGGCCTGCGTTTGAGCTGGAAAAGCTCCATGTGGATGTGATACAGGATTGCAATGACCACGTAACCACCGAGGCCACAATCAAGCTGAGCGTCGGGGGGCAGGTCGAGCATGTGGTCAGCGAGGGTCATGGCCCCGTAAACGCGATGGACAAGGCGCTGCGACAATCGCTCGAACCGTTCTATCCGCAGATCAAAAATATGCACCTCTTCGATTACAAGGTGCGTGTAGTGAACGGCAATGCCGCGACCGCCGCGAAGGTACGCGTGTTTATCGAATCGCGCGATATGGATTCGGTCTGGGGCACTGTCGGCGTGAGTGAGAATGTGATAAACGCATCGTGGATTGCACTGAAAGATAGCATCGAGTATAAACTGCTCAAGGACAATGTTGTTAAGCAATAACTGAAAAGTAGGCTCGTTTCTATTTACAGAGGCGCCGAAAGCCATATAATGGAGATCAGTTTGCTGCGAAAGAAGGCGGCGATAGAGCTATGCATAAAGGAAACCAGACGGGAGTAACAAAATGCTTGGATGTCATATAGGAAGAAATTTTCAGGTTACCGTGGCAGGCGGTTCGTATCAGGACGGCCTTACAGCTGTCGTTCAGGGCAACCCCGCCGGAATGACGATAACCGAACAGGAACTCTACGGAGATATGCTACTGAGGAAGCCGGGAGCTGATGAGCTTTCGAGCCCGAGAAAAGAGCCGGATCTGCCGGTGATTTATACGGGAGTTAACAGCGCCGACACAATCGAGGGTGCGGGCAACGCGTTCCAGACAAACGGGACACCGTTCACTATCCTTATCCCGAACCTCGACAGGCACTTCATCCACATAAAACAGTATCAGGATACCAACAGGACGCCCCGCCCGGGCCACGCCTCCTACGCCTCGTTTATGAGATATGGCCAGGCAGACGACTCCATCGGCGCGGGCATCTTCAGCGGCCGCTACACCTCTACAATCGTAGCTTCAGGCTATGTTGCCAAGAAGGTGCTTGAGAAGCTCGGCATAAAGGTGTTCTCGTACATCAAGGAAATTGCGGGCGTTGCATGCCCCGAAGTGAACCACGAAGAGGCGTACGCGTTCACGAATCAGTACAAGAAAATGCGCCATGATTACGACCCGTTCTATCAGGAAATCTACGTCAAAGAGCGCATCAGGCCGGACATGAGATTTCTTGAGAAAATGGCCGTTTTCGCGCAAATTGAGCAGGAAATAGATGATATCCGTGGTACGCAGCGCGATATGATCGAAGAGAAAATCTTCGCCGAATACGGCGTACATCATATCGTTTGCAGCCCGGATTATAAGGCTTCTGTCGAGATGGTGAAAAAGTGCAACCAGATCAGCGCGACAGGCGATTCCGCCGGCGGCGTGATTGAGGTTGTTGCAATGGGCGTCCCCGCCGGCCTCGGCGAGCCTGTGTTCAACAAGCTCGACGCCGAACTCGGCCGTATGCTCGGCATCGGCGCGGTAAAGGGCGTGGAAGTAGGAGCGGGATTCAAGGTCAAAGATATGACGGGATTCCAGTGTAACGACCAGATGAACAATGTGGGCGGCAAGGTCGAATTCGCAAGCAACAACGCTGGCGGAATCACAGGCGGCCTCACAACGGGACAGGATATTGTCGTAAGATTGGCCGTCAAGCCGACACCGACAATCGACAAAGACCAGAACACCGTGGACAAATACACGCTGGAGAGCAAGAAACTCTCCGCTATCACCAGACGCGACCCCACCATCGCCGGACGTATCTGGCCGATCGCGGAAAACTTTACCGCGATTATTCTGCTCGACAACCTCATGAGCTTCTACGGCCAGAGAACAATTATGGAAAAAATTGGCTTAATCTGATACAAGCCGTTAATGAACCTGCAAAGCCGCATCGGGAAACCTTTGCGGCTTTTTTTGACTCCGCCATTGTGATTTCCGAGGGGTTCATTATTACGGCGGATTGATACAACATCCCGCGCGAGCATCGCATTGCAAGAGCCGCAAAATCTTGCATCTCTTGCTACATTTGAATTCCCCCGCATTGCTTAGTGTTTGCGTAAGCGTTTTGGGCGCGATGAATCGCGCCCCTGCTGTCCTGGGTTGCTTTTGGAATCTCCGGCAAACCAGATGGTGCCCGATGTGTTCGGGATGAACACGGCGCAGGTGCGGTCCGCTGTGGCAAACGCGGGATTTACGGTCGGTAGAGAAGAATGCGCTACAACATGTAGAGTGTCATTTTTTTTGAAAATTGCAGAAAAAGTTAATCTTTTCTCTTGACGTGAGAGAAAACTTTAATTATAGTACTACCTATTAAGTCGTACTATAAAAGGTCAAGAATGAAAATATCTATGAAAACAGACTATGCCTTACGTGTTTTATTCACGCTGGTTGAGCATTATGGACGCGGGCCTATACCCATTCGAGAGCTTGCCCGACGTAATGAAGTACCCAAGCGTTTTCTGGAGCATATTATGCTGGACATGAAAACCCAGGGTTGGGTGCGTAGCTCAATGGGCAAACAAGGCGGATATGTTCTGGCCAAGTCTCCTGACCAAATAACCGCAGGAGAGGTTGTCAGACATTTTGATGGTGTTTTAGCTCCGATTGGGTGTGTCTCTGTGAGGCATTATGAACATTGTGATCAGGAACCTGTCTGTCGATTTAGACGGCTATTTTTGGATGTTCGAAATTACGCCGCCCAGCTGATGGATAATGCTACTCTGGACAGCATCTTTCGAGGGATTCCTGCTACGAATGAGGAAGTCTTTGATCTGAAACTTATAAATGGGGCAGGGATATAGAATTTTTTTTGCGTTATAGTACGCCCATTGTTGTCGTACTTAGGGAGTCGATTCATGAAAACAAAAGTAACCGGTGACTGGCCATCCATTGTGCAGCGAACTGTCGAGACACTTGATTATGGCGTGGTTCAGATTATCGTTCACAATTCAAGGGTGGTTCAAATTGAGTGTACCCAAAAAATTCGTTTTGATTCAGAAACGAACAGAAACAGCCTATTGGCCGGAAAGGAGGTACTGCCATGATGTGTCTATGAAATGATTCTGAATAACAGCTTACCGACACACATCGGCAGCATGAAAAAAAAGATCACGTCCGACCGGATAAACCGGAGGAACCTGGTGCGAATGAAAACGAAAAGGATATTGGATATGAAACGTTACAGTTTATTAACCATATTGATTTTTGCTGGTTTGAGTTTTATCAGTCCGAATGTCGTTCTTGCTGAATCAAACAAACCGGAGACAACAACAAAAACAGTGGAAGAGCGATTGGCTGAACTTGAGCAAAAGCAAAAGATAATCGAACGGCAACTGGAAATTGAGCGTGAGGCGGCCGCTGCTGTGAAAGAAGCGCTTGCCAAGTCGCAATCTGAGCTTGCGGAACTTAAAAAGGCTCAAACGCGGCAGGCAACAGGTACGGACGCTTCGTCGAACCAAATCACGCAGCTGATCGATGCGCGGCTGGAGGCCAAAAAGGCTGATTTTGCATCGCCGGAGTGGGTCAAGAATATGCAGATTAAAGGCGATTTCAGATACCGCTTTGAAGGAACGGATGATGAGTCCAAATCATCCGACCGCAACCGCAACAGAATCAGAGCCAGACTTGGCGTTTATGGAACAGCCGGCGATGAATTTGATTACGGATTCCGGATAGCAAGCGGCAGTAATGAATCGCCGACATCGACGAACCAGGATTTAGGTAATAGTTTTTCGAGTAAGGAACTATGGCTTGATCTTGCCTATTTTGACTATCACCCTGAATCCATTCCAGGATTGAAAGTATTCGGCGGCAAGATAAGGAATCCCTATTATACGGTTGGAAACAGCGATCTGATGTTTGACACCGATGTGAATCCGGAAGGGATTGCGGTAACGTATTCGAAATCAATCAATGATAAAACGGACATTTTCGGTGCCGCAGGCGCATTCTATGTAGAGGAGAGGAGTACCGAAGCGGAAACAAGTCTCTGGGGATTCCAGGGAGGCGTCAAACATATTTTTGACGAGAAACAGTTCAACTATGTTACCCTGGGCGGTGGATACTATGATTACGGCAATCTCAAGGGAACCACGTTAAGTTACCCATCGACTGCCAATTTCTTTGGCAACACAACCTCAGGAGGTAATTTTGCTTCGGACTTCGATGTGGCACAGGGGTTTGCGGAATATGGATTTAGATATAATGATATTCCCGTCAAACTCTTTGGAGACTACGCAAAGAACATTGCCGGCGCGACCGATAAAGATACCGCCTATCTGGCAGGTGTAACCGTCGGCGATAACAAGAAACCGGGTGATTGGCTGTTTGGTTATAACTATCGAGATGTTGAAGCGGATTCGATTGTCGGAGTGTTGGCGGAAGCGACATTCGGCGGCGGCGGCACAGACGTCAGTGGGCACAAATTCAGTCTGGGATATCAGCTTTCCAAAAACGTCAATTTTACGACATCTTATATGATCGCGGAAAGAACAAGAAATGATGTTGCAGCCGACCATAATGTCTTCCTTGCCGACTTGATACTGAAGTTCTAAGTCTTCTAACGTAAATGAAAGAAGCAAAGTAAAAAAAGGATATGAAAATGAAATTACAAAGAACAAAAATCTCGTCAATCGTTATCTCGCTGCTTATTGTGCTGGGCGTATTTAATATCGCCTTAGCCAAAGACGTAACGATGCTGAATGTTTCTTACGACCCGACACGGGAACTGTATCAGGATTTTAACGCTGAATTTGCAAAGTACTGGAAAGACAAAACGGGCGATACGGTTACCATCAAGCAGTCTCATGGCGGAGCCGGCAAGCAGGCACGCGCAGTCATCGACGGCCTTGAAGCTGATGTTGTTACGCTGGCACTGGCATACGATATCGATGCCATCAGCGAAAAAACCGAGCTGTTCTCCAAAGACTGGCAATCGCGCCTGCCGAACAACAGCTCACCCTATACTTCCACGATTGTGTTTTTGGTTCGTAAGGGTAATCCCAAAAATATCATAGACTGGGACGATCTGATCAAACCGGATGTGTCGGTCATTACTCCGAATCCCAAAACATCCGGCGGGGCACGGTGGAACTTTCTGGCAGGATGGGCTTATGTACTAAGGAAAGAACTGAATGACCTGGACAAGATCAAGGATCCGCAGTACGCCGACGAGGTTAAGCGGGCTGAACAGAAGGCGAAGCAGTTTGTGACGGATCTCTATAAGAATGTACCGGTGCTTGATTCCGGTGCTCGCGGTTCGACGACAACCTTTGTGCAGCGCGGGATCGGAGATGTGCTGCTGGCGTGGGAGAATGAGGCATTTCTGGCGGTGAACAAGCTTGGGAAAGACAAATTTGATATCGTGGTTCCGTCGGTCAGTATTTTAGCCGAGCCTCCCGTAACCGTTGTCGATAAAGTCGCGGCCAGGCACGGCACACTGGAGGTGGCGAAAGCATACCTCGAATACCTCTATTCTCCGGTCGGTCAGAAACTTGCCGCCAGATATTACTATCGTCCGGTCTTTGAAACGTTCGCTGATCCTGCAGACTTGAAGCGTTTTCCCAATGTAACCCTGATTACGGTCGATGACGTTTTCGGAGGCTGGAAAAAGGCACAGAAAACGCATTTTGCCGATGGGGGCACCTTTGATACAATTTATCAACCGGGCAATTAATTACGACAATCGCCGCGGTCGAAGTATAACAGCGACATTGGCCACGGTCTTCATTAAAGTATGGAAAAGCAATGGCATTCAAATTTAAACAACAAAGTGTTCTGCCTGGTTTCGGGTTATCGTTCGGCTTTACGCTATTCTATTTGAGTCTGATCGTTCTGATCCCTCTGGCGTCTGTGTTTGTTTCCACCAGTCGGCTATCTTGGGGCGATTTCTGGATGACCGTCACATCGCCGAGGGTAATGGCCTCCTATCGTCTCAGCTTCGGCGCGTCTTTTATCGCGGCATCCATTAATGCAGTTTTCGGGTTACTGGTCGCCTGGGTGCTGGTTCGTTATCAGTTCAAAGGTAAGAGGTTTTTCGATTCGATCATTGACCTGCCGTTTGCGCTTCCTACCGCCGTTGCCGGAATCGCGCTGACCGCGATTTATGCTCCGACCGGCTGGATAGGCAGCCTGCTTGAACCGTTGGGCATAAAGACAGCGTTTACTCCGGCGGGTGTAGTGATTGCGCTGACCTTTACGGGGCTTCCATTTGTTGTCAGAACAGTTCAGCCGGTTTTGGCCGATTTAAACAGAGAGAGCGAGGACGCTGCTGCCAGTCTTGGCGCTACCCGTTTTCAGACATTTCGTAAAATTATATTCCCGGAAATACTCCCATCCGTATTGACCGGTTCTGCGCTGGCTTTTGCACGGGCAATCGGCGAATACGGGTCTGTTGTATTCATTTCAGGCAATATGCCAATGCGGACGGAAATAACACCGCTGTTAATCATCACAAAACTCGAGCAATATGATTATGCCGGTGCAACCGCGATCGCCGCGGTGATGCTGATCATATCCTTTATTATGCTTCTGATTATCAATCTGCTCCAACGCTGGATGGCACGAAATAGTTTTTAAAGAGAAAAAAGATGAATCCTAAAATTACACAACCTGGAACCATGTCCCGAGAGTCAAGATTGGCAAAATGGACACTTGTAACAATTGCGATAGCTTTTCTCTGCCTGTTTCTGCTGTTGCCGCTTCTGGCGGTATTCGCCGAAGCCTTGAGAAATGGCTTCAGGGCCTATTTCGCGTCATTGACAAGCCCTGACACCCTTTCGGCATTGCGTCTGACGCTCATAACAGTGGCCTTTGCCGTTCCACTCAATCTGGTTTTTGGCGTGGCGGCTGCTTGGACGATTGCGAAATTTAACTTTCGAGGAAAGGGCCTTCTGATCACACTGATTGACCTGCCGTTTGCGGTTTCGCCGGTGGTATCCGGACTGATATTCATATTACTGTTTGGACTGCACGGATGGTTTGGCCCTTGGCTTATTGCACATAACATTAAAATTGTTTTTGCAATTCCCGGCATTGTCCTGGCGACGGTTTTTATTACGTTTCCGTTCATTGCCCGTGAGCTGATACCTCTGATGCAATCGCAGGGAACAGAAGAAGAACAGGCGGCCATCGTCCTTGGCGCCGGCGGATGGCAAACTTTTTTCAAGGTAACATTACCGAATATCAAATGGGGACTTTTCTATGGGGTCATTCTATGCAGTGCAAGAGCCATAGGAGAGTTCGGTGCGGTCTCGGTGGTATCCGGACATATTCGCGGACAAACAAACACGTTACCGCTACACATCGAGATACTTTACAATGAGTACGATTTTGTGGGCGCTTTTTCGGTCGCGTCACTTCTGACCTTGTTCGCATTTGTTACCCTTGTGATTAAAAGCATTGTAGAGTGGAAATTTAATAAAGATTTGAACGCATCTTCACACGATGCAAGCAGGAGTTGATATGAGTATCGAAGTCCGTAACATCAGCAAAACATTTGGAACGTTTGCCGCATTGAAAAATGTGAGCTTGACCATCAATAATGGCGAACTGGTGGCGTTGTTGGGGCCCTCCGGCTGCGGGAAAACAACACTCCTGCGAATTATCGCCGGGCTGGAAACGGCCGACCCAGGCAGTGGTCCGGTGTTGTTTCACGAAGACGACGTCAGCAATCAAAGTGTCCGCCAACGCAAGGTGGGTTTTGTCTTCCAGCATTATTCGCTGTTTCGACACATGAATATATTCGAAAATGTTGCTTTTGGCCTGAATGTGCGGCCGAGAAAATCGCGGCCCGATAAAACAGAGATCAAAGATCGTGTTTATAAATTGCTCAAACTGGTACAGCTTGAACATCAGGCCACGATGTACCCGAATCAGCTTTCCGGTGGTCAGCGTCAGCGAGTGGCCCTGGCCCGCTCATTGGCGGTAGAGCCAAAGATTCTTCTGCTGGACGAACCGTTCGGAGCACTGGACGCCAAAGTTCGCAAGGAACTGAGAGTCTGGCTTCGCCGACTTCACGACGAAATGTCCATAACAAGCGTGTTTGTTACGCATGACCAGGAAGAAGCGTTGGAAGTGGCCGATCGGGTTGCATTGTTGAATGCCGGACAGGTCGAGCAGATAGGCACACCCCAACAGGTTTATGATAACCCGGCCAATCCTTTTGTGTTCAACTTTTTAGGTAATGTTAATATTTTTCATTGCCGAACCCAGGACAGCCCGACCCACTTTAATAATCCTGAGTCTTTTTTATCGGCGTCAAGAGATTCAACGCAATCGTCCGTGAAAGCGTATGTCAGGCCGCATGATATTGAGATTATGCGAACATCTGATAAAGAAGCGATCCAAGCTAAAGTGATTCATGTCACGCCTGTCGGCCCGATTGTAAAGATCCAACTTGCACGTCAGGATACAAACGAAGTTGTGGACGCTGAGATCAACCGGCAGGTCTTCGACCAACTTAAGCTTCAGACAGGTGAGTTGGCTTATATTCGGTTAACCAATCCTCGTTATTTTGCGGACGATTACTCAATTTAGAGTGGTTTAAGGGCAACAATGCCCCATATTGCATTTGTGAAAATATTATTCAAACGTTAGGAAGACGGTTAGAATCAATAAACTGATTTACAGCACTACCGTGCCGGCCAAACTCGAAAGCTAAAATCCACTGGCATCAGTGAAGGTACATATTGGCGTCTTGATGACCGACGGCGAAAAAACGCAGCGGAGGCGCGCGAGCGCCCCGAAATTGTAGAGACGTAAAATCTTGCGTCTCATGCCCGGTTACGAACGTATATTATCCGTGGGATAGGTTTGGTTTTTCTTGATTGTAGATATGTCGTGCGGGTAAAAAAATAAATGCCGAGAACCACAACGGCTCTCGGCAAATTATAGAGAGGAAAACCAGGCGTTTTTTTGGCAAAAAGCAAATGGAGAAACAACAAGCAATGGGGTATGGAAATGTTACCCCTAAGTTACGCCAAAACTGCGCTCACGACTTCTCCAAGGCCATCATCGGCTTCTTTTATTACCGATGTGAAGCTATATCTGTTTATACCACATCAGAAAGATAATTCAATATAAAAATGGAAATTCATTGAGTTTTTTTGATTTTTTGTAAATCACGCAACTCTCCCGTTCGTAACAAAGCTGTAATTTGACAAAACAGCCTGTTTTGCTATCGTAACGACTCGATTGCAGAAAAAAACTAAAGGATAACATGAAATACAAAGCAGTTTTATTTGACCTCGACGGAACGCTTGCAGATTCTGTCGGTGATCTTACCACGACGATGAACCAGGCTCTTTCAAGCTTCGGCAAGCCCGCAATAAGCAGAGACTACTGCCGCCGCCTTCTGGGAACCGGTCTGCGGCACTTCTGCGAGCATTCGCTTCCCGAATCCGACCGCCACCTCACCGACGAGCTGATGAGCCGGTTTCAAGTGCTTTACCGCAAAAACTGCCACAACGAAACCGTGCCGTTCCCCGGGATGGCGGAGCTGGTAAAGGAGCTTGGCGCGCGCGGCGTAAAGATAGCCGTGGTAACGAACAAAAACGAAGACATATCCACCGAGATCGTCGAGAGTCTCTTCGGCGCAGGCACATTCTCGGTGATCCGCGGCGCGCATAACGGCATCGGATGCAAGCCGCAGCCCGAGCCCACTCTCGGCGTGCTTGAGATTCTCGGCGTAACCACCGAAGAAGCACTGTTTGTCGGCGATGGCGAGGCGGATGTGGAAGTGGCGAGGAACTGCGGGATAAAAAGTGTCTGGGTGAGCTGGGGGCTTCGTAGCCTTGAAGAGCTCGGAGGCCTCCTGCCGGATATTATCGTACACAGCGCCGAAGAAATTCTCGCAATCACGGAGGCGTAATGGCACGCCGCCGCATGCAGGTAAAGATGAGCAGCTTCGGGCTCTACTCCAAATGGGATAAGAGCTCGAAAGAGCTGCCTCAGATTGTCGAATTCACGACCCAAATCCCCGCTCACGTTGATGTGGAGTTCGGTTATACGCTCAATATTCGCGGCGGGCGCGGGCGCAAAATCGATTTCACGATTGAACATCCTCCCTTTCCTCGGAAAAACGGCGACCCTGCCCCGCCGTTTACAGGCGTTGAGCACATCAGAACCAACGACTACGATTTCTTTGTCGGAGATTATATCTGGGAGCCCTCCACCAACAAAACAGGCATCTGGCGGATAACTTGCTGGTGCGACGGTGAGTTAATCGCAGACAAATCATTTGAGATTATCGCCAACACACAGGAATCCCCCGAAGCCGATAACGGCTGGCGGGAAATATAGATTTTCCGCTTTCACGGCGTAACCTCGCTCTTTCCACCTTCCCCTGTATCGTGCAATCCACCTTTTTTTATTGTCATAAAGCGAATAATGCTTATCATTCAAGCTTGCGGAAAAAGTGATTATATGACTTTGCAAGAGGTTTTTTATGCAGAGATTTAAGACGTATGGAATCGTGGCAGTAATTTGCCTGGTACTTGTGTGCGGCTGTGCGCCGCAGGTGAGCAAAATAGAGGAAAGAGCCGTGAGCGGCAAGCCCAATATCATCTACGTACTCGTGGACGATCTCGGCTATGGAGATCTCGGCTGCTACGGCCAGCAGCTTCTTCAGACGCCCAACATAGACAGGCTCGCCGCCGAAGGCGTGCGGTTTACGAACCACTACGCCGGTTGCTCGGCCAGCTCATCATCTCGCGGCAGCCTTATGACAGGCCTGCACACGGGGCACGCGTTCATTCGCGGCGATTATGACATTGAGCCGGAAGGCCAGCTGGCTCTGCCGGCACGCGGTGAAACCCTCGCAACCGTCCTCAAACGCGCCGGCTACTCAACCGCCGTAATTGGCGAATGGGGCCTCGGCTGGCCGACATCCTCGGGCGAGCCGCTCAAGCAGGGCTTCGACTATTTCTATGGCTATAACTGTACGAGAATGGCCAAAAATCATTACCCCGAATACCTCTGGCGCAACAATGAGAAGGTGCTTGTGGCAGGGAATCAGGACGACGAAAAAGGAACATACAGCCAGAGCCTCCTCATTGACGAAGCACTGAAGTTTGTGGAAGACAACAGCAAAGGCCCGTTCTTCCTGTATTTGCCGCTGAACACTCCTTCCGCTTCAATCGAAGCACCCGCGGAGCTTGTTGATGAAATGGCCGGCAAATTCGGTGATGAGTTGCCCTTTGAAGCACCGCTCGCCAGCGGCCTCGCCTCTCAGCCCGCGCCGAAAGCCGCGTTTGCGGCTATGATAAAGCTACTTGATGACGACATGGGCCGTATCCTCGCCAAGCTCGATGAGCTGGGCATAAGCGGCAATACTATCGTGATGTTTTCCAGCGACAACGGCGCCCACGCCGATGGCGGACATTCCCCCGACGACTTCAACAGCACCGGCGGGCTTCGCGGCGCAAAGGCCTCATTCTACGAAGGCGGGTTGAAAGTGCCGTTTATCGTACGCTGGCCGGGCGTTGCAAAGCAGGGAAGCGTCTGCGATAAAATCAGCGCACAATGGGACATCCTGCCGATGTTCTCTGAAATCACCTCACAAAGGCTCCTCGCCACGACAGACGGCATCAGCCTTGTATCAGATTTGAGCGGCGTTCCATCGCCTCGCCACGACAATCTCTACTGGGAGTACAAAAAAGGAAGCATTCAGGCCATCAGGCGCGGCGATTGGAAAGCAATCCGCTACATCCTGAAAGACACCGTTGAGCTGTACAACCTCGCGCGCGATCCGGGCGAAATCAGCGACCTCAGCGCGAGGTATCCGGCCATCGCGGACAAGCTCGCCGGCCAGATGGATATCGAACATAAGGCGAGCGAAGAATTTCCCTTGCCAATCGATCAGTAAGTGCAGGTAGCGAGAGTTGGAAACTACGCAAAAGGCAAAGGGGTTGCGCATCCTTGAGGAGAGCTGGGATTATCTGATAATCCTGGACGCCTGCCGCTACGACTATTTCGAGCGCTTCAGCCCGCTGTTTCTGCGCGGCAGCCTCGAAAAAAGACGCACAGCCGCCTCCTGCACGCCAACCTGGCGCGACGAGAATTTCCCCGGCTTCTATGAAGATATCGTCTATATCACATCCAGCCCGATGGTCAGCGCAGAGAGTGAAGTTTATGGATATAAAGCCGGCGACCACTTCAAACACATCGAACAGCTCTGGACAAAGATCTGGGACAAAGAGCTGGGGACGGTGCTGGCGATGAGGGCCGTTGAGGAGGCTCTGAAGATTATCCAAAAGCCTGAATACGCCGGCAAGCGCTTCATCATACACCTCATGCAGCCGCACGCTCCATACGTATGCTCGGGGATAAAGGGCTACGACTGCGGCGACATCGCCGGCGGAAGGACGGTGCTTGAAGCGGAAAACTACAACGAAAGCAAACTCGCCCGCAGATTTTACAACAAAAACCTCTCGAAACTTCGCAAGCTGTTTTTCCTGAGCAGGAAGCCCGATTGGGCCATACGAAAACTGCTTCACCTTGCGCCGCAGGGCGCTATCGAAGCGGTCTGGAGGGTGAAAGACGTTGCGGGGCTCAGGAGCGAGTACGAAAAAAATCTCCTTACCGCGCTCGCAGCTGTGCGGGTGTTTGCGGATAATACCGCAGGCCGCCTTGCCGTTGCCGCTGACCACGGCGAGCTTCTCGGCGAAGACGGTATGTTCGGCCACCCCGACGGTAACGAATGCGATATTCTTATGGATGTGCCGTGGTTTATCGCCCAGCGCGAAACTGCCGCGCCGCAGGGCGATGCCGGCGAGGAAGATGAACAAAGCGTAGCCGAGAAGCTCGGCCAGCTCGGATACCTCTAAAAATGCCCGTCAGCGGCCGCTTATGAACGACAAACCACACAAAGACCTCTTCTCGCGCACCGTCAAAAGCGGGGCGTGGGCCTTTGGACTCAAGCTGTTCAATCACCTGCTCTCGATTGTGCGGCTGGCGATTCTCGCCCGCTTTCTCACGCCCGCTCAGTTTGGCGTGGCAGGCGCGGCAATGCTGCTGATAGAGGTGCTTGAAGCTTTCACTCAAACAGGCTTCCATCAGTCTCTGGTTGTCAGGCGCGAATCCATAGACAACTGGCTGAATACCGCCTGGACGGCAGGCCTCATCAGGAGCGTAATCCTATACGCCATTTTGTTCGCGCTTGCGCCGCTTGCCGCGCAGATAAAGGTGCCAGAGGAGCTCGCAAGCCAAACCGTTATGATAATACGCGCGATAGGGCTTATGTTTATCCTGCGTGCGCTTACAAATCCGGCGATGGTTGTATTTACAAAGGAGCTGGAGTTCGACAAGATCTTCAAGATAAATGCCATAAGCAACAGCATCGGCGCCCTCGCAAGCATCTATATCGCATGGGAGTACAAAACGCCATGGGCGATTGTCTGCGGAAAGCTTATCGGCTCGGCAGGCTCGATAGCGGGGGGGTATTTTGTGAGCAGTTTCAGGCCGCGCTTAGAGTTGCATGCGGAAAAACTGCGCGAGCTCTGGAGCTTCGGCAAGTGGATAAACGGCTCTGCGATTCTGGGCTTTCTGATAAATCAGGGCGACGATTTCCTCGTGTGGTTTTATCTGGGCTTAAAGCCGCTCGGCCTCTACCAGATGTCTTACAGGATCTCGACTATCCCCGGCGATTACGTCTCTGACACGCTCAACAAGACGCTTCTGCCGGCAATGAGCAAGATTTCAGCCGACCTGCCGCGAATAAAGGCGGCGTATATGAAGACGGTTAAACTGGTCTTCACGCTGTCATGTCCGGTGGTCGTGGCGTTGGTGCTCGGGTCTGAGTTTTTGTGGGTGATATTGGGTAAGAAATGGCTTGCCGCGATACCCGTGGTGCAGCTGCTCTGTATTAAGGGCTTTTTCCGTACAATCGGCGCAACGCGCGGTCCGCTGTTTATGGCGATCGGCAAGCCGCATATCGGTTTCTGGATCCGCTTTGCAAGGCTCATCATCATCGCCGCCACAATCTACCCGCTTGCAAAGTATTATGGCGTCGCCGGCGTGGCGCTAAGCGTGGTATTGGGGGCCGCTT
Organism: Phycisphaerae bacterium; assembly: GCA_050251615.1. Taxonomy (GTDB): domain Bacteria; phylum Planctomycetota; class Phycisphaerae; order Sedimentisphaerales; family Sedimentisphaeraceae; genus Sedimentisphaera. Next base: position 30,363 of record JBFWMM010000019.1, on the reverse strand, counting down.
TGCCCCAGCCGTTCGCGATGCACATCACAAACCGCGTACTTGGAATCAAGATGACCGAATACATACCCGCTCTCCTGCCGGGGCTGATTCTTGCAACGGCCGTTACCCTGCTGTTTATGCTCGCTGTAGCCGTAGCCAAAGCGATATTCTGATAATAATTGCAAATTCAGGATTTAAAATTCGTCAGTCCCTTTTCCTGAATCTTGAATTATGAATCTGCCATCTTGAATTTGCAAAGGCGGGGGGGTTGTAGTAAAATATCGCATAAATCGCGCTGGAAGAAGCGCGGCGTTTAACTTGATTTGGATTATTACAAATGAAAATAGCTCTCGCACAAATAAATACGATTGTCGGCGACCTTGCCGGCAACGCCGAAAAGATGCTCTCTTTCTACAAAGAAGCAGTGTCAAACGGTGTTGCGATGGTGATATTCCCTGAGCTTTCAATCTGCGGATACCCGCCTGAAGACCTCATAATAAAGCGGCATTTCCTCGAAGATTGCGCTATGGCAATAAAGCAACTCGCTCGGCAGACCGGCCCGGTGGCAATGGTCGCGGGCTTTCCATGTGCAAGCGGCAAACGCCGCTACAACTCCCTTGCAATCCTCGCAGATGGCAAAATAAAAGTGCGCTACGACAAAATGGAGCTGCCGAACTATGGTGTTTTTGATGAAATCCGCTACTTTGACCGCGGCGAATCGCTCGTTTGCGCTCAGATTGGTGGCGTGCGCGTCGGGCTGAGTATCTGCGAAGACATCTGGTCTCCTGAGCATGTGGAGCGTCTTAAAGAACATATTATCGGCACAGATTTCCTCATAAACATCAGCGCGTCTCCATTCCATAAAGGTAAGATCGGGGAGCGCAAGGATATCATATCAGCCTGCTCGCGCGAGCTTGGATTGCCCGTGTTCTACTGCAATATGGTAGGCGGGCAGGATGAGCTTGTATTTGATGGTCGCAGTATTATCACAGACAAAAGCGGCCGGATAATAGCTAAAGCTAAATACTTCGAAGAAGACATCATATATGCCGACTTCGAGCGGGAAAGCGGCAGGATTGTGGCTTGTCAGGAGAAGGCACTCCAGCCGAGAAGCATCACTGAAGAAGTGTATGAGGCGCTTGTCTGCGGGACAAGGGACTATATCCGTAAGAATGGGTTCAAGAAGGTGGTTATTGGGCTTTCCGGCGGCATAGATTCGGCGCTTGTGGCAACGATTGCGGTTAAAGCGCTGGGGCCTGATAGCGTGGTGGGGGTAACGATGCCGTCGAAATACAACACAACCGAAACCATCTCGGACGCAGAGCAGCTCGCGGCGAATCTCGGGATAGAGTTTCACACGATCCCCATCGGGGGCCCGCTCGCGGCGATGCACGAAGCGCTCGGGGCTATTCCGGGCTGGGACGATACGAAAACCGCATACGAAAACCTCCAGGCCAGAATCCGCGGCACAATCCTGATGAGCATGAGCAATCAGTTCGGGTATATCGTGCTGACGACGGGCAATAAGAGCGAGACGGCAGTGGGCTATTCAACGCTCTACGGCGACACCGCCGGCGGTTTTGCCGTGATAAAGGACGTACCCAAAACGCTGGTCTATGAGCTTTGCAGGTTTATAAATGACAGCTTCGGCGAGCTGATACCCGAGACTACAATCACCAGAGCCCCATCTGCGGAGCTGCGCGACGGCCAGCTCGACAGCGATTCGCTCCCCGATTACGATTCGCTCGACGCTATCATAAGGGGGTATGTCGAGCAGGACAAGAGCGCGGATGAGCTGCTCGCCGAAGGCCTCGAAGCGGACGAGATAAACCGAGTGTTGAGGCTTATTGATTTGAATGAGTACAAGCGCAGGCAGTCGCCGCCAGGGCTCAAAATTACGCCCAAGGCGTTCGGCAGAGACCGCCGCCTCCCAATCACAAATAAATACCGCTCGCAGGTGAAAACGCCGTAGGGGCACGATGATTCGCGCGTGAAATGATTCTCAATTGAGCATAAAGCCTGGCTGCGCACAGCGGAGGCGCGCAAGCGCCCCGAAATTGTAGAGACGCAAAATCTTGCGTCTCATGCGGTGTTTGAATTTACCCGCATTGGTGGGTGGGAGCGTGGGCTTTTCTTCGCATTGCTTGCGCAATGGCGCTGTTTTGCGGTTTGAATTCACCGGCATTGGTTGGCGAAACACAGCGGAGGCGCGCAAGCGCCCCGAAATTGAAAGTTATAACCGTTGCGTTTTTCGCATTGCTTGCGCAATGGCGCTGTTTGCGGGTTTGAATTTACCGGCGTTGGTTGGCGAAACACAGCGGAGGCGCGCAAGCGCCCCGAAATTGAAAGTTATAACCGTTGCGTTTTTCGCATTGCTTGCGCAATGGCGCTGTTTTGCGGTTTGAATTCACCGGCATTGGTTGGCGAAACACAGCGGAGGCGCGCAAGCGCCCCGAAATTGAAAGTTATAACCGTTGCGTTTTTCGCATTGCTTGCGCAATGGCGCTGTTTGCGGGTTTGAATTTACCGGCGTTGGTGGGCGAAACACAGCGGAGGCGCGCGAGCGCCCCGCTAATGTTGCAATCTCCGGATTGATATAACATTCCTCGAGAGCATTGTAGAGACGCGAAATCTCGCGTCTCTACCTGGTATATTTGCGTCTTGTCTTATCAGACGGCGTTCGGGTCTGCACTCGGCTCCGCGGCGGGGGCAGGCTCAGCGGTGGGGGCGTCCT
>JBFWMM010000019.1:0-27550 GCA_050251615.1 Phycisphaerae bacterium | reverse complement strand
CGAGAGCATTGTAGAGACGCGAAATCTCGCGTCTCTACCTGGTATATTTGCGTCTTGTCTTATCAGACGGCGTTCGGGTCTGCACTCGGCTCCGCGGCGGGGGCAGGCTCAGCGGTGGGGGCGTCCTCGATCAGTTCATCGAAGGGTTTTGTGAGGTTCTTCGCTGACCAGCTCTGCAATTTATACACCCAGCCCTTATGCTTCTGAGTGAAGTTGATTGCTGCTTCCCTGCCTAAAAGCACCTCTTCCTTGGCCTTGAGCTCTTCCTCGCTCTCCGCCTTATTTGCCTTCATTACCTTTTCATCGTTGGTAAACACGGACGAGCATTTTGCCCAGTAGTCGCCGCCTTTCTGTGCCACCTCAAATCGATAGACCGTCGAGTCTTTCATTGAGGCAACATAGGTATAATCGAAATTCAGCTCCGGCATGGATTCCTCTTTTGCCACATCGCTGAACGAAAGGCGGTTAAGCGCGTTAAACACATTTACGTAGTCTGTGCCTTTGGCCTGCTTGCCGGCGGGGATGCCTTCGAGCTGCTTGCCCGCTTCGGTTGCAGTAATCTTGTACGCGCCATTCGCGCTGGACAGCGAAACCTCGCTTATGTCTTCGCTTTTCAGCTCGGTGAGAGTGGTTTCAATGTAGCTTGTCGAGCTGGTGTTGGCCCAGAAAGACGCCTGCGAGATATACACCTTGTTGTCCGCGAATTTGCGTACATAGTTGCCAGGCTGCTTGTTCGCGCCGACGATAAGCCCCGTCAGCACATCTCCTGCCTCGTCAAAGAACTTTACCACATACCTGGCTTTTTCATCGGAAACCTCAAGGTCGTCGAAATTGCTCACGTTGGCCGTATAGAGCTCTCCGATTTTAACATCAAGGCACTTCGTGAGAAGGTCGTTTATCGCAGATACCTTCGCCGGATAGCCTGCGGCCGAATCCACATAGAACTTGCCGTCCTTTTTCGTCAAAACGACAGTCTCGCTGCTCGTCCCTTTTACGGTAATCTGCTGAACGGGCGCCATATCAAGGCCCTGAATGAGGTACGTAACCACATCGGGTGCCGGAGCGCCTTTCTTCGATGTTACCATGCTCATCACCAGCGCCAGCACAACCATCACAGCCGCTGCGACGCCGAGAATAGTGAATTTTTTATCTGTCATCATTCGTCATATACTCCGTGCTTAGTCTGCTCTCTTGCCCATGTATCTGCGTCTCTGCGAGGCTCTGGCCATCGCCAGCACCACGGCCACAAGCAGAATTACGCTTGGCGCGAGCAGAAGGTTTATATTTCTGAGGCGGTTTTCAAGCGCTTCGATGTCCTGGCGGCGCTGAAGCTTGACGTCCTGCAAGCGGGCCTGCGCCTGGCGAATCTTGAGCTCGATTTCCTTCTTCTTGTTTATGATGCTGCTACCGACAACCTCTTCCTGTCCTTCTTTGGCATTGGAGAGGATCTGCTGGAGCTCGGCCTGGAAGCCGTTGATCTCGGCCTGAATCTTAGCCTCTTCTTCGGCGCTGCTTGCCTGAGCTTTCAGCTCGATTTCGTCCACCACCGTAAAACGGCGCTTATGCGTGCCACGGCTTCTGATTTTGAGCAGGTCTCCTGAGCCGCTGATGTGTTCGATTGTGTTGAGCAGGGCGGCCGCGTTATCGCCGACAGCCATCTTCGAGCCGAAGAACGCATCGCGATACGCGAGCATATCGCTGATAAAATCAACATCGGCAAACACGGCAACCGCGCAGTCTTCTCCGCTTGTAACGGAGGGTTCCAAGTGTTTGGGCTCCTTCGGGGCCTTTTCTTCCGCTTCGCCGGCTTCTTTGTCAGTCTGCGGCTCAACGTCAATTCCGTGCGGGAAGTTTGTCTCGAATTTGCCGCTCACAATCGCCGCAATCGTTACGGGCTTATCGCCCGAAGTGAACTTATTCATAAGCGTCTGCGGGTTGGGCATCATCAGCTCATATTTTTCCGCCGTCCAGCTGTTGCCGCTTACGGTCGTACTGAGGATCGGGTCAAAGCTGACCCCCTCAACCTGCTTATCTTCGAGAACGCCCGCGAAGAGTACACGCATATCGTTGAGGCTGGAGCTGATGGCGTTGTCCTTGTTGAAGCAATCGCCGGTGAGGTTGAGATAGCCGATAAGCGGCGTAACGCTCTGATTGGGGCCCATTGCTGTCTTGATGGCGAGGGATTTATCTCCCGCAAAGCTGCCTTCCTTCATCTCCACGCCCCACTTCGCCAGAAGCGAATTCAGGCTGGAGCTCTGTTCTGGCATCTGGCCGCTCATACGCGCCTGCGGGTCGGGCTGATCGACGTAGGCGTACGGGTCAGTGAAGATCAGCGCGCGGCCTCCGCCCACAATAAACTGGTCTATCGCAAAGAGCAGGCTTTCTGAGAGGTCTTTCGGATGGATAACCATAAGCAGGTCCACGTCATTAATCTCCGTGGCGTTGTCTTCAACCTTGCTCACCTCATAATTGCCCCCCTTGAGCTGCTCTATGAACGTCCATGCCGGCGCGGGTTGCTGGCCCTGCATCGCCATCATCTGTGCCATGTAGCCGGAAACATCATCTCCGAGTACGGGCAGGGAGCTGATCACGCCGATTTTCTTCTTCGTCCGCGTGATCGCTGTGTCGATGAGGTAGCTTATGTCGTACTCGACAAAGTTCTGCCTCTCAGGCGCGAAGAACGGTATCGTTTTCTCAACGCCGAACTGTGTTTGAACGACAAGCCCGAAGAAGAAGTTTTCCTCTTCTGTTATAGGGAACTTGCGCAGGCCGTAGCCGAGAGCCGCGGTCTCATCGTCGCTGAACGGGCGAGGGTCTATAACCTCTAAATTGATATTATCACCACCGGCCTCATCGTATTCTTCAAGCAGAGACTTTACGAACTCGTAGTAGATGTTGAAGAATTTGATCTGATCGGGCCCTTTGAGCGCGGCTGTCTTTGCGTAGTAAAGCTTCAGCGTGAGGGGCTGATTGAGCTTTGCGAGGATGTTTTTCGTGCCGTCTGAAAGCGAGTAGATCTTCTGCTCGGTAACGTCAATCTTTGCACGCTTGAAAGCGGTCTGCATGATAATATTCGCGCAAAAAACGATTATAAGCACGAAGAAGACCGCGATGATGCTTTTTACTGTTCTGTTCATCAGTTTGCCTTCCTTTCATCAAGAATAATCGCGCCCGCGCTTACCCATCCGATAATCATAGCCGCGAAGAAACCGATGTCACTTAGCCTGATTATGCCTTTCTGCATGGAGTCGAAGTGGTCCTGGAAGCTAAGAGCCGCGAACCCGTTTACGAGACCTTCCGGCAGAAATGAGCTGAGGTAGTTCATGGTTGTAGGCATGCCACTGAAAACGAACACCGAGCAGACAACCACCGCGAGGATGAAACTGATAACCTGATTCTTGCAGAGCGTCGAGAAAAACGCGCCTATCGCGAGGAATCCGCCCGCCATCAACAGAGCACCGATGTAGCCGGCCGCTATCAGGCCGCCGTCGGGGTTGCCCAGATATGCGACTGTCATCGGCATGGGGAATGTGAGCGCAAGAGCCACGGCCAGAAACGCCCATGCCGCCATAAACTTGCCCAGCACAGCCTGCGTTACCGTTATCGGGAGCGTAAAGAGCAGCTCTATCGAACCGCTTTTCCTCTCCTCCGACCATAGCCTCATGGCAACGGATGGTACGATAAACACAAACAGCAGAGGCATATTACGGAAAAATCCGCTCAAATCCGCCTGCCTGGCCTCAAAGAAGCCCTGCTTGAAGGTGAGGTAGCTGGAAAAGAAAAGGAAAATCACCAGGAACACATACGCTACAGGCGTAGCGAAGTATCCATTGAATTCGCGCTTGAATACAGATTTGAAACCGTTCATCAGTTGCCCTCCTGTCTTGTTATCTTGCGGAAAACATCAAAAAGCGAGCAGCCATGCTCCTGTTTGAGCGCTTCGGGTGTCGAATCGACGAGGATTTTGCCGCGCGCCACGATAATGCTGCGCGTGCAGATCGCCTCGACCTCCTCAAGGATATGTGTCGAGATGATGATGGTTTTGTCTTTCGCCATTGAGTTGATAAGCTCACGAACCTCATACTTCTGGTTCGGGTCGAGGCCGTCGGTCGGTTCATCGAGGATGAGCACTTCAGGGTCGTGAATGAGGGCCTGCGCCAGGCCAACGCGGCGCTTGTAGCCTTTGGAGAGCGTTTCGATGGACTGATGATACACGCTTTCTATCGAGCACATATTCACAACACGCTCAATTGCGTCCTTGCGCAATGCGCCTTTGATCTCGCGGGCGTCGCAGATGAACTTCAAAAATCCGCTCACCGTCATCTCGCCGTACGCCGGAGCGCTTTCGGCGAGGTACCCCATCTTTTTGCGCGCTTCAACGCTCTGCTTCAGAACATCATACCCGCAGACTTCCGCCGTGCCCGAATCGGGAGCGAGAAAGCAGGTTATCATTTTCATCGCCGTGCTCTTGCCGGCGCCGTTGGGCCCGAGAAAGCCGAGTACTTCGCCCTTGTCCACATCGAACGAGATCGAATCCACCGCGACAATCGGCCCGAAAGTCCGCCTTAAATTTTTAACACTTATCATTTAAGATAAACTCCAATAATACGATTATAAATACCGACCGGCAAGCTGAAGCCGCCGGCTGCTGTGTCATTTACAGAAAAAGAAAAACCTGGCTCCCGTGAAGCCGCGTTTGTAGTGGCCGAAAACCACTCTCTCCCTCCGACACGCTAAACATCGTTTTATATAACTTTATGTGCGGTTGTCAATAGCAACATACGTAATTTGCAGTGGGATGGTTCAGCATGGAAGCATTGAATAATATGAAGCTAATAATATCTTGACTTGAATCATTAGCTCGCTATACTGAACCTGTCGTGATAAAACGAACGAATTAAAGTATATGATAATTAAGGTTTGGCAATGCAAAGACAGATTATGAAAAAACGTGCTTTTACCCTGATAGAGCTTCTGGTGGTTATATCGATCATCGCTATGTTGATGGCAATAATGATGCCGGCACTCAGCAAGGCAAGGGAGCAGGCCAGGAGAACCATTTGCGGAACAAATGCTCGCTCAACGGGGCTTGGCCTCTCCGTTTACTCGAGCACCTTTAATGACAAGCTGATACCCCTTACCTACGCAAATGGCGCCTTATTGCCGAAAAGCGATTACGCGGGCTTTATGCCTTTCAACTCACAGTATGCATACAGCAATGCATACATGGGCACAGACGGCTACCCGAAACCTATGCATCTGGCGCATCTCTACAGCTTGAAGATGATAGATGACCCGAAGGTGTTTTACTGCCCTTCACAGCCCAGACCGAAAGAGTACCCCATCCCCTACAATTACGGTTATTACACGAATAGCGAAAGCGAAATTTGGGGCAGATATTTCCCGCCGGAAACTTCTATCGCTGTGCACTACGGGCTGATTCGTACTTCGTACAACTACTGGACGCACAATAAACGCCGTTCGCAGGAGCTTAACGGCCGTAATGTGATATTGGTTGACAACCTTGAGGAATGGGAAGTTGTGCCGCACAGAAAAGGAAGTGATATTCACAGCACGCCCCAGGGAATCACGGCTCTCTTCGCAGACGGGCATGTTAATTTCTGCACCGGCTCCGACATATTTGCCGACACCGCGAAAGTTCACGACGTTAACGGTATAGTTAAGGAGACCGTAATCTGGCCGAAAAATTTCGACACCGATTTTGACGGACCTGGCAATAACCCTGCGGCTTTCCGCGGCATTCTGGAAGTGCTCGAAGACCACCAGTAAGCAACAGGGGCGCGACGAACCTGAGCCCTTACAATCCGTTGTGAATTCTCCGGCATTGGTGGGTGAAACACAGCGGAGGCGCGCAAGCGCCCCGAAATTGTAGAGACGCAAGATTTTGCGTCTCAAGCCTGGGTTACGAACGTATATTATCCGTATATTATCCGTGGGATCGGTTTGGTTTCACCGGCATTGGTGGGTGTTTACTTACGCGAGTATGCGGTCGTTTATCTGGTGTGTTTCGCCCATCCAGCGCAGGACATCAATCTTGCCGTTGGGCCAGATTCGCAGGAAGTCGCTTTTCTGCGTGGTCCAGGAGCCGCTGTTGAAATACCAGTCGTCGAATGTGCCGGCTTGATGGGTGTGTGCGCTGATGATCGTCTTACCCTCGGCGCGCGCCTGGTCTTCGTAGAGTTTGATTCGTTTGTGGTTGTGTTCCCGAGATAGGGTTTTGAATATCTGTTCGGGGCAAAGCTTATCAAGCGGCATCTCGGTATCGCCGAACGCGTCTATAATCGTGTTCCAGAACGACAAAAAGAACGCCTCAAGCCTCATATACTGCTCGTGGAACACGTCCGAATTGAACACTTGTCCTTTGGCGAGCCATTCAATCGGAACAGCACTTCTGCCGAGCGTTTTGCCAAAGCTCGGTTTGATGAATTTGTTCATCATATCCACCTCGTGGCCGTGCCAGAAAGCGATGTCTCTCTCTCCGATTTGCAGGGAGAAGGGTTGTATTATCTTCCCGAAGACAGGCATACGGTTTTTGTGGTATGCAGGGTCGCTCATGGCGAGGTCGTGGTTGCCCGGAATCAAATGGCAGTCCATCTCGCCCAGACGAGCAAGTAGCTCGTTGTGATGCTTGACGATTCCTTTAAAGCTGAATCGCCAGAGGTCGAGAAAATCGCCGAGGATAAGTAGCTGGCCATCTTCCCTCTCCACCATATCAAGGAAATCGTGGAACTGGGCTATCTTCTGTGGGCTTGAAAACGCATCGCGCTTCTTTCCCGAGCCGATATGCAAATCGCTCACTACATAAAGCGGAGTATCTCTTTTGGTAAATTCACTCATCTCACATATACCTCCTCTACAAATCTCGGTAGCTTCACCTTTCCGCCTGTAACGTCCTTCATTATTTTCGAGAGCATGTTGAAATATGCGGCGTTGTCGGGCAGCAGCATATCTTCGTGGGAGAAGTCGGCGGGGGTTTCGAGCCAGTCAAGAAAATCCATAATGGTGGTTTTGTCTATTGATTCGGCGTAGAATCCCGCGCCTATGCGCTGGAGATGGTATGCGTTTATCATCTGCTCAACCTGATTCTGTATCGGCTTGACAAGCATCCGCTTGCCGTAGTACAGACATTCGCTGATGAGGGAGAAACCGCCGGATGCTATCACACCTTTGCAGGAAGCGAGATCTTCGAGGAAGGCGTTTGTATCGGAATGCTTGAAGACGCAATTAGCCTCGGGGCCCTCCTTGCCGAAGCCGTACAGGACAAACTGCTGTTGCGGGAACTGTTTGAACAGCGGCAGAAACTCATCAAGACAGCTTTCGGTAGTGGCGTAGAAAATGATATGCTCGCCGTCTCGGATGCTGTGCTCAAGCACCTCATCCCTCATCACGGGGGGCGCGAGGAAGGCGTTTGGCGCGAGCGCGGAGGCGTTGAAGAAGTTCAACACGATGTACGCATCTATGGATTTGTGATAGACGTGCGTTACCGCCTCGCTCATCAGCCGCTCAAACAGCCCCACCTCCGGCCGCTCGAAGCTGTATTTGCTCACGAGATGTTCGTGATCGATGCTGATACAGGGCACGTTATTTTTGTATGCCCAGTAGGATGTGAACGGGTCGAAATCCGTTATCACGACATCCGGCGCAAACTTCCGGAACGCGTATTCGTACGCCTCATAATTGACTCTCAGCAGCTCGGGGAGCTGTGCGAAGTTGAAGAAAAACGTCTTTGGCAGATTTACCGTGGCGTTTTCATAATGGAAAGTGAGGCCGTGGATTCTGCACATATCCTCCGGGAAGTATCTGCCGAGATACTCCAGAGACTTGTTCGATGCCGCGAAGAGAACCGAGTGGCCTGCTTCTTTCAGCATCTTGCCTGTTATATGTGTTCTGCTGCTGTGCCCGAAGCCTTCCCCGGCCACACCATACAATATCCTTGCCATATCTTTTCTTCCTGTGGAGTATTTCGCAGTGCTTTTGTTCGGTTACGCCGAACCATATTAAAAGTACCTTGTGTCAGCGGTTTGTGAGCGCTGTATTAGAAATCTCCATGAACCATTATAACACAATTCGCACCGGCCGTTAAACTTTTTTCCCGCGGGTGCAGTATAAATTACGATTTGTCCGCGGAACTGTTCGGTAGGGGAGCGATTCATCGCGCCCGAAACGGTAGCGTAAGCGCCACTTAACGCCGGTGAAATCAAACATCGCAAGAAACGCAAGATTTTGCATCAATCCGTAATGTTTATCGGTGCTCGGCGCCAAGGGTTTGACTTTCAATTTCAGGGCGCTCCTACTTCGACAAGCTCAGGACAGGCGTGCCTCCGCTGTATCATTCCACGTCTCGCAACAGCAAACCGGCACCAATTGCATTCGCGGCGCAATACGGAAAGTTCATGCGAATTTATAGCTGAGCAGCTTGTAGAGCAACTTTGCGGCGAGGAAATCGGGGGCGGGATTTCCCTCTTCGGGGCAAAGCTCCACAATATCAAAGCCCACGATATTCGCTCGCCGGCTGACCTCGCGCAGGAAATTCAGCGCCTGCCACCAGAACATGCCGCCGGGCTCGGGCGTGCCGGTGCTGGGCATAAGCGAAGAATCAAAGGCGTCGAGGTCGAAAGTGATATAGACGTTTTCGGTGAGCAGTGAGCAGGCCTGCTCCATCCAGAGATTTGAGCCGGCGATGTCCTTGGCAAAGAATACGCGCAAATAGTCCATATTGTCCTTCTCGCTGATGTCCATGCTGCGGATGCCCGCTTGCACAATCGGCGCAAATTCCTTCATCCTTGCCATCACGCAGGCGTGGTTGTACGCCGAGCCGTGATAGCTCTCACGAAGGTCGCTGTGCGCATCGAGCTGGATAATTGTTGTGTTGGGGTAGCGCTCGCAGTGCGCCTTGGCCGCCCCCACGCTCACCGAATGCTCTCCGCCGATGGAAACGACAAACTTCCCCGCGTCGAGCAGTTCTTTAGTGCGCGTGTAAACCATATCACAGAGTAATTCGGGGCCATCATCGCAGATAACAGGCTCGGCCGTGTGAATGCCTCGCAGATACGGCTCGGAATCGGTTTCTATGTCGTAAAACTCAAGGTTGTATGAGGCATCGAGCAGTGCGGCGGGGCCTTTATCGGCGCCTTTGCCGTATGTGCTGGTTTTGTCGTAGGGGATAGGCAGTAGTACAATATCGCTGCCATCAAAGCCGGTAAGCTCGGCGGGAAAATCGCCAAATTTCATAATTACAGCCCTCATAAAGGCCAAAGCCCGACTGCCTCGGATGCATCAGCATCGGGCAATCGGGCCGGCGTTATATGTAAATTTCGGTCTCGTATCAAGCCATCGGCATGATCGGGCACAGGTAATTCGTGAAGCAGATGCTGATAAGGCAAGTGCCGTACTTCTTCTCCGGCACGAAGCTGTCGCTTATCAATTCGATGCCCCGCATCTCATACTGATCGCTGTAGCCGTTGTTGTAGAGCTCGCTGAGGCTCATTCTGAGCTCTTCACGCGCTTCTTGCTCTGTTTTGCTGCCATTGTACTCGCATACAAGGCCGCCATGTTTTCGATTTGTCTCTCTGTCGTACAGCCAGCCGAAAGTGATTGCCGCAGTCGCTCGTTCTCCCGCCTGTTTATCCGAAACGGCCATGATGCACTCCATAACGGAACCGTGCGTCATAGTCTGGGGCCTCGGAATCTCCTGCGCTATTGACGGCAGGATGGAGGAGTAGGTCATGATGTTACACATCTCTATGCCCGCTTCGCGAAGCGCGAGATGGTACGACCCGGCATGTACGGTGATGTCGGATTCACCGCGGCCTTTTGTGATGAAGAAGTCCTTCGGGATTCTTGTCCCTATGACCACGCTTGAGACAGCCTGCTGATTCCAGGAAGCTATCTGTATGTTTGATTCATTAAAAACATGGTTCAACTCTTTACCCTCGAGTACATTTGTTGTTAAAAAACGCTAACGAATAAATCACCTCTTATATTTGATTTCGCTTCTCTAAACTAAACAGAGAACGCGCTATTCTTATCTTTTGACCCCCTGTGTCAATAAGCGGGGACAAAAAAAGATAAAAAATATCAGGGGGTCAAAAACACTCCTTACAGCGCCTTCAATGCGCATTTTGCGCCTTAAAGCCGAAGAAAGGCTCAGATTTTTTTCAAAAAAAGAGCGGCAGACCTGCTGAAAATTGCCGATTTGCCGCTCAAGTACGGTTTTAACGGGCGCTCATTTGCCTTATTTCATTTTCGCCAAGGGCCTTGTCAAAGACCATAAACTCATCCATTGTGCCCTTAAAAAATAGTCTTGCGGAACCGTCTTCGAGCTTTGTGCCTATGGTTATATCAGCCTTTGCGGCGGTGTTTATGCTTTGCGTGCTGCTGGCGGTTGTTTCCTGCGCGGTGCCATCGATATAGAGCCTTACCTCATCGACAGACGGCGAACCGTCGTCAGAGAGAACCGCGGCAATGTGGTGCCAGGTGCCGTCGTTTACGATGCCGGCGGAATAGACTGCGCCGCCACCCACACCCACACAGATTGTGCCATCGGGTTCAATCCGGAACACCCAGAGCTCGCCCGGGGCATCTCCGCCCCAGTCGGCGATAATCTGGCGTGTGCTGTTGGATGTTTTTACCCAGGCCATGCAACTACGGGAGGCCTTGCCGGCAACGCCTTTGAAATCTGCGGTGATGTAGTCGTCAATTCCGTCAAACTCCATCGCGCCAGCCTCAACGCCTGCGGCCGAGGCAATCGCTTCGCCAAGTACCAGCACATTTCTTGCGTAGAAAGAAGCGTCGGCAGATGCGCCGTCGAGCGGCAGATGAAGTTCAATGCCCGCGGTAATCATCGCGGCCATTTCCTTATCGCTCAGAGCGCGGTCGATGATTCTCAGCTCGTCTATGCGCCCGTTGAAGTAGCGGTTTGTCGATTGGATCGGGCTTATGCCGATTGTAACATCCTGGCCTTCAGCTGTGTTTATGGCTTGTTCACTGAATGCACTTACGGGTTCGCAAATCCCGTCAACGTAGAGTTTTACTCTGGCGGCGTTGGCGTTTTCGCCATCGCCCATCACTATCGCAATGTGGTGCCAGAGGCCATCGGCCAGGTTGCTGCTGCCGATTATGAAGCCGCCCTGGCAAGACATTCTCAGCCTGCCTTCATCAAGAAGAATCAGCCATTTTGCGCCTGTTTCAGGGGAGCCCCAGCTTATTATTTCACCATCAATGGTAGTTGTGCGGATCCATGCGGCGCATGTTCTTGCGGCGGAGCCTGTAATACCTTTGAAGCCTTCAATCTCCACATAATCGTTTACCCCATCGAGAGAGAGGCTGTCTATGCTGCCGGGCGCTTTGACATTCCCTTCGACTATGCCGGCGCCTCCGAAAAGTGTACCGGATTCGATGTTTGCCTCGAAGGGACAGTATAGAGTCAGTGCGCCGTAGGGTTTTTCCACGAGCCACGACAGCGCCATTGATTTGAGGTCGCCCTCGTCAACAGAACCATCTTCATTTACATCGCTGCTGCTGGTGCCTGTCTGCATCCAGTCTGCGGAGAGCAGGGCGAGGTCTTGCATGCCGCGCTCACCGGTTACGCGATTGGCCACATCAACACAGAGAGTTGCGGTGGCGGAGCCGAATTCATCGGTTGCGGCGATTGTGAAGTTTGCTTCACCGCTGTCGCCATCGCCAGGAACGCCTGAAAGAGCGCCGTCCGAAGAGACGTTCAGCCAGAGCGGGCCTGCGAGCTTTGAGTACGATACATTTGCTCCGCCGAAAGATGCGGCCCAGCCGCTCACATCGCCCTGATACTGTACCCCTTCGACTGCTTTGCCGGAGAAACGGCGAGCCTGAGTGAAGTAGGGCGCGGGCACATACGAGGCGTAAGGCATAAGATTTGCGCCGCTGATAACCTCGCGGCCAAAGCCAGGGCCTTCCCATGCAACGGCGAGATGGTCGTCGCCGCCTGATTCCTTCTGCAACGCCTCGATATAGTAGAGATTGCCGGCTTGCAGTGTTTTTACAGCGGATTTCTGCGTGCTGTGCTGGTCGAAGTTGAGCAGGCCTGAGCAAGTGCCGTGAATGTAAGCGATAAGGGAAGCGCTTTCGGGGCTGCTGTCTGTGCCGAGCCTCAGCTCGACCTCATCATCGCCGGCGATCCAGAATGTGTAATTTCCGGAAACTTCCGGTACGAGATACCCGTAAACGCGGGTTCCGTAGTAGTCGCCGAAGCCTGAGGGGGTCTGGAATTTTGTGATTTCTTCTTCGAGATCAGGGTTATCAGGATAGTTTGCAGAGCCGGTTAGCCCTGATATGGCGATAGTGGTTCCGAGGCCCGTCCATACTTGCCTTGTGATGGTTCCGCGGCCATCGCCTGTGGAGAAGCACCAGAGAGCTCCCTTTGTTGTGTTTCCGGCAGCGTCCGTTTCGTCCACGCGCCAGTAGTAGTCGGCTCCGCCGGCGAGCGGGGCGGGAGCGCTGAACGAGTAGTCGGTTGTGCTGCCGATATATTCAGGCGAGGAGGTGCCGGCGTTTGCCAGAGCGGTGAGGCTTGCGCCGAAATACACATCACTCTTCACCGCAACGGGCGATGGCGTCCAGCGGAGCTTTGGCGCGCGCGAAACGCTTGCCTGATTGTCGCAGGGCCAGCCTGCTTCGGCGCGTCCTCCGGCGATTAGAGCGGCTATATCAGAGGCGGAAAGTGCCTTGCTGTAAATGCGCACATCATCTATCGCGCCTTTGAAGTGCCTGCCGCCTTCGTGGCGGTCGTGGCCGATCCGCGTTGAGCCGTTGAATTCTTCTATGTCGTTGTGTATTATCTGCGAGTTGGAGTAGAGCTGGCTGCCGTCATACATATACATGGTAGTCTGTTCCGGCTCGATAACCAGCGCGATAAGCGCCCAGACGCCATCAGGCATGGTGAGACCCGAAGACCAGCCGTGCGTTTCGACGACATCGTTCCAGTGGTACTTAAGTTCGCCTGTGCTTGTCGTGTTTATCCCTGCGACGGTTGATGCGTCCCTGCTCATAACGACGCCGGCAAGGTTGTACTGTGCGCCGTTGCGCTTGACCCAAGCCGAAATTGTTACTTTGTTGGAGTAGAGATTGAGCGCGGGAACCTCGATATGGTCGTCGGTGCCGTCAAGCTCAACTGCATTGCCGAACTGTCCATCCACGCTGTTTGTGTCGAACGTAAAATCACCGCTCACACTGCCTCTCTGGCTCGTGATTGTCGAGTCAGAGGCGATGTCGCCCGAGGTCTCGTCGAGCTTCCAGTACCCGCGCAGAGAGCGGGGGTGAATTGTCAGTTGGCTGGTGCGCGCGATAACGTCTCCGGCGCTGGTTGTGAAGGTGATGGTTTCGGAGTACGTGCCTGCGCCGAGGCTCGTTTCAGAAGCGGAGGGCGCCAGAGAGACAGTGGCCGAGGCACCCGCTGCAAGCGAGCCTGAGGAGATGCTCGTGATGAGCCAGTCGGCATCGGTCTCTGCGCTCCAGGTTATGGAGGAGGAACCGTTGTTCTTTATTGTGTAGCTTTGGGAGCTGCTTATTGCATCGCCATAGGCGGCGTTGTACTCAAATCCGTGTGTGGGGGTGGCGGTGAGGCCGCTTGCTTCCGGCATCACGGCAACGGACGGGTCGCCGTAGAGGTTATAGACGTAGTAGTTGTTGTCCCAGAAGCCCAGCACCTCTTTGGAATCCCAGATGGCCTGGCCGAGCGTTTTCCCTTCAGCGAGCCTTGCTGCGTATTGATAGCCGATTCCGCCCACACTGGAAGTGTTTGTGAAATTGGTCTCACCGACCCAGTAAAGGCCGTTGCGGCTGGCGGCGACTGTGCCGATTCCGCCGTTTTTGAGGATGTTCCAGCCGAGGTTGTCGGTGTTTTCCGGTTCGCCTGTCATGCAGGAGCCCTGAAACACTGCGCTGGGATAATTATCGTTGAGCTGATACGTTTCCCAGGAGCCTATAATGCCCGCGGCCCAGTTGCCCGAGCCGTGCGTCTGCCAGATCATCATTCCGTACTTGTCCGAGGCCCATTCTGTTGCGGGGTATCTCCCGGAAAACAGATATTCGGGCGTGGGGTTGGTATCGTAGTTCTTTTCGTACATGCGTGTCGAGCTGATTGCTCGCGGTTCGAGCTGATAGTATTTTATCTGCTCGCCCATCTGATACGTCGGCGTAACATCGTCCAGCGGCACCATCGGCAACAGCGCGTTGCGGCGCCAGCTCTTGTCCGTTTCGTTTTCGTAGTCGATAATCTTGCGGAGGATGTGGTCGGTCTCGCTGATGTTGCCGTAGTAAGGGATTCGGCCCACGTAAACCTCGAAGTACTTGTCCGCTTCTCCAGCGTCTCCTTCGCCGTAGATGCCGTCTCCGTCTGCGTCAATGTCGGCTGAGAGCTCGGCGAAGAAGTAGTCTGTCGGACGGTCGCCGAGGGAGAGAATCATCGGTACATTGCTGCTGTCGTCTGTGTGGGGGTCGCCTATGATAACAACATACAGTATCCCGCCGGAGCCGTAAGCGCTGTTGTTGTAGTTGGCTTGAAGCCAGGAACGGATGTTCTGCGCTTGCTCATCGCCGCGGCCGAAGCCGAATTCATCCTGCGTAACAACGTTTACGGTGAATGATTTCTGCTTGTGTGCAACGTAGTTGGCAAGCTCAGTCGATTCCTTTTTGATAAGATTCGATGTTATGATTACGAGTCCTTTATCGGAGAGGTTTGGCGCGGGAAGCACATCTTCGTTCATTGTTCGCAGAGTGCTGTATGTGTCTGCTGCCGAGTCGAAATTCACGGCCATTGCTTTGAGCCTTTCGATACAGTCTGCATCAGAGGCGCCGCCTGTAAGCTCGGCGGATGCTGTCTGCAATACAGGCGCCTGCACGTCAATAAAGACTTCCGCATCAATAAGCGCTTGAAGCTGCCTCGTAACAGGATTGTACCTGAACAGCGGCACAGCCACTTCGGCTATCTTATAGCCGCGCATTTCACCTTTGCCTGTGAGCCTTGCCTGCTGGGCGGGCCAGAATGCGTTGGTGTTATAGATGTCCAAATCACGGCCATTGGCGATGTTGGTATTTTCCGGCCAGATGAGGATTTCGTTGCCGGAGGAATCACGCCTGGCCGCGGGCGGCTTGGGCAGTACATCCATTGTGCCGGCAAGCAGGGAGTAGTTGGCGCGAGTTTCAAGTGAGATGGCGGTAAGGTCGGATGATGCCGGTAGAAGCACGCTTATAATGCGAAATGGCAGTTGCGGCCGGCCGCTTTGACTGATATAGCTTTGATTGGCCGAGAGCGTGAAGGATGCAGGGTCTTCCCCGCTCACCAGCGCCGGGGCAGCAAGTAGTGTCTGTTCGCCGTTTACGTATAGCGCGATCTCAGCTCCAGGTGCCCGTGAACACAGAAAGACCACTGCAAGCAAGGCAAGCTGTTTCATAAAACTGGTCATAGAGTCCCCTTTCGGTTTATGTGTGTGTAAGCGCGGCCGGAAAGCAATATACCCAAAACGCCGCTTCCGGCTGTTTATTTTCAGCCCATAAGCACAATCTCTTCGGGCAACGCTACAACATCCTTGCGGTCTTCGCCGAGGATTTTACGTATTTCGCTGCTGTGTTTGCCTATGAGCGAGTTTATTTCGTCGCTGCTCATTGTGGTTACGGCCTTTGCCACATCGCTCAGCCATACCACGCTTCCCGCCTCGAACACGCCGTCAACGCCGGTGATTCCGCTTGGCAGAAGGCTTTTGCTGTTTTCTATTGCGCTGATCGCGCCCGCGTCAAGCTCTATCACGCCAGCCGCCTGGCTGTGCATAATCCAGCGCACTTTATTGCTCAGCTTGCGCTGCGGCAGAAAGAGCGTACCCACGTCTTCGCCGTTATAGATACGCATTATGACGTTCTCCTCGGCGCCGTTGGCCAGAACTACCTTGCAACCGGAATCCGCCGCAATCTGCACGGCATCGAGCTTTGTTTTCATGCCGCCTGTGGCAAATTCCGAACCGCTTTCGCCGGCGCTGTCTATATGCTCCTGCGTAACCTTTTCCACTATCTTCAAAGGCTCCGCATCGGGGTACTTCTTCGGGTCTTTAGTGTAAAAGCGGTCGATGTCTGTCAGAAGGATGAGCAGATCTGCGTCTATTTTGCTTGCAATAAGCGCACTGAGACGGTCGTTATCGCCGAATGCGCTCTGAATCTCCGCCGTGCTGATACAGTCGTTCTCATTGAAAATCGGTACGACCCCAAGAGAAAGCAACTCATCAACGGCATTGCGCAGGTTGAGGTAGGATGTGCGGTTGTCCATAATCCACGCAGTAAGCAGTACTTGCGAGATTATAATGTTGTGTCTGGCGAAGGCGTTTGAATACTCATGCATCAGCAGGGGCTGGCCGATTGCCGCACAGGCCTGCCGCTGGCAGATCTTATTTACCCGCCTGCCGATACCAAGACGTTTTGCCCCCATACCGATTGCCCCCGAGCTGACAAGCATCACCTCCACGCCCGCGTTGCGGAGCTCGCACACCTGTCGCGCCAGTTCGCCTATGAAGGCGCTGTTTATACCGCTCTCACAGCTGAGGGTGTTGGTGCCGATTTTAATGACGGCCCGTTTTGTTTCGCTGAAGTTTCGCATATTCAAACCTGTAATTGTATTGCGAAACGAAAAGATGTAAACGCATATTTTCAGCTCGTAATAGTAATACGCAAGCGCCCCGAAATTGTAGAGACGCAAAATTTTGCGTCTCATGCCGGGTTACGAACGCATATTATCCGTGGCATCGGTTTGGTTTTCCCAACATTGGTTAGCGCTTGCGGGAGCTTTTCTTAGCGGGCTTTTTGCGAAGCACCGCTCTTTGGTGCGAGCCGTTCGCGCGGAGTTTTTTTGAATCTGTGATCATCAATTCTTTTCCTGCTCCGCGGGCCGCTGTGGCGCCTGTACAGAATTGCGTAAGCGCATTATATTGCTTGACATTCAGCACACATTACCAAATATAGCGTAATGAATCTGAATGAAGGGGTCGGTGGCGCAAACTTCCGACGGTTTTTTTATAACTTGAGACAATTCCCTACATGGGCAGGAAACTTTTATGAATAAAATAATCATCCGTATAGCAGTGCTTGCCGCAATCTGCTCAATCGCCGCCGCGGCGCCGATGGTGAACAAGCCTTTCACGTTTTATCAGCCCGACGGTACCCCGTTGACGCTTATTATGAACGGCGATGAATACTACATGAGCGCACGCACGAGCGACGGTTTTACCGTTGTGCGCGATAAAG
Organism: Phycisphaerae bacterium; assembly: GCA_050251615.1. Lineage (GTDB taxonomy): Bacteria > Planctomycetota > Phycisphaerae > Sedimentisphaerales > Sedimentisphaeraceae > Sedimentisphaera. The sequence continues at coordinate 10,270 of JBFWMM010000019.1, read as the reverse complement.
ACAGCGGCTGGATATGCTATGCCGAGCTCAGCGCAGATGGTTCGGATCTTGTAAGCACGGGCGTTGCGGTGGATGAATCGATAACCGCAAGCTCCGCAGGCGTTGACGCAATCACCCTCTATCCCGGAAAAGTAATTGAGCGGGAGATCAAGCTGCCTCTCAGCTCCATTTCGGAAAAATCCCGGGCCAACCGCGACTTGCTCGGCGTTTATCAGCCGTCCGTGGCGCAGGAACCCGCGGAAAGCGAAATAGGCCTGATGGCCGCGACCGCTATGCCAGGAACAAAAGACGTTACGCGCTTTGCCGATACAATCCGTGGTCTTGTGATTGTGTTCGATTTTTCCGATGCCCCCGCCGGCTACACGCTCCAGCAATATACAGATAAGATAAACCGCTCCGACTACCACTACGCCAACGGCAACGCCGCGTCGCTGCGCACATTCTACGAAGACGTATCGCGGGGCGTATTTGTCATAGACAACTATGTTTACGGCGTGTTCCGCGCACCGGAGACCTTCGCATACTACGACAACCTCAACTACGCATCCGGCGCACAGATACTTCTTGACTACGGCCTGAACAAGATGGACGATGAGGGCTTCGATTTCAGCCGGCTCAGCACATTCAGCAATGGCGAGATTCGCGCGCTTTCGGTTATGTACACAGGCAACCCTGCCGCCTGGGCGGAGGGGATGTGGTTCCATTCGAGTAGCTGGGGCGGCTTCAGCGCAGACGGCGTTCACTCCGGCCGCTACTGCACAGACAGCGCCAACGATCTCAGCCCGGGCACGCTCATCCACGAGTACGGCCACATGGCCGGCGAATGGCCCGACGCATACAGCTATATCGGCGGCGAGCCGGGCACATGGGGCGTTATGGGCGGCGGCTACTGCGACCTGCCCAACCCGTATTTCCTTTACGAAAACGGCTGGCTTGACGGCGTAAACCTCTTCGGCACGCCCGGAACGCAGGCGATGAGCTCTACCGATGCCCACTTCGCCTACTTCTATTACAACCCCGCGCAGGCGAGCGAATTTTACATCATCCGGCCATACACAAGAAGCCTGATGTACTGCCCCGACCTGCCCGATGAGGGGCTCACGTTCTGGCGCGTCAACACCAACGGCGACAACGCCAACTACCCCGACAGAGACCGCCACATCGAGCTTGTGCACGCCAACAACAGCGACACAAACAAGACGACAAACGTGTGCTTTGACGCGGACAGCCTGCTGGATGAATTTACCGCCTACACAACCCCCAGCTCGAACTGGAAATTTGGGACTATGGCCATGGAGCCCTCGGGGATGGACGTTACGAACATCAGCTCTCCCGGGGCGGAGATGAGCTTTACGCTCGGCGTGCCGCCGGTGCCTGTTCCTTTCTACAAGCTCAACGGCAACACAAACGACATTTCCGGCAATGGCTTCGATGGCATCTGCCACAACTTCACAGAATCAGAACAGTGGACGTATGATGTATTTTCGGCAAGCAGCTATGGCTTCAGCAGAGCACTGCGCTTCGATGGCATCGACGACTACGTCTCCTGCCCGGCAGCCTCGGGCGCGAGCGATGATTTTACCGCCACATTCTGGGTAAACGCCGACAAACTCGACAATATGGTTGTGCTGGATAAACTCCCCGCCGGAACGGGAGCAGCCGGTTGGAGCATAGGCCTCAAAGCTGATGGCGCAATCAAATTTACAATCGGCAGCTATGATAACAACTCCAAACTAATCACCGAACCTGCTGTGTATGAGCAGGGGCGCTGGACAAACATCGCCTGTACATTCGCGGGCGGCACGGCGAAAATTTTCGTAAACGGTGCACCCAGAGCCATTATGCACGGCATTACGCAGAGCGTCAATACAACCGCCGCAGAAATGCGCATGGGAATCGCCTCTCATGCCCAAACAGACCTTATCTATCAGGGCCTGCTTGACAGCGTCCGCATCTATGCAGAAGCGCTTGATGAGGGCCCGCTCAACGCGATTGATGAACTCGATTTTGATCCTGATAACGGCACAACAGCCGAGTATCTCTTTGAAGAGACTTCCGGAACTGTTGCCGTGGACACAAGCGGCCACTCCGCATACGGCAACCTCGGCGGTGGCATGAGCTTCGATTCAGACGCCGTGAGCAGAAACGGGGACGGGGCGCTTATGTTTGACGGCGTTGATGATTATGTTTCGCTGGCACCGCAGGACAAGAAAAACAACGGGCTCACAATCGCGCTCTGGGCTTATCCGACAGCCGTACAGAACTGGGCGAGGTTTGTGGACTTCGGTAACGGCCCCTATTCCGACAATATAATCTTATCGCGTTTCCAGACCTCTAACAACCTCGTTCTGGAAATCTATAACGGCGATACAAGCGGCGGAACTGTACATGCGCAAGGCGCTATCGAGCTGAATAAGTGGCAGTATTTCACGGCCACGGTAACCGATACGGGCGCTGTGAGCCTGTACAAAGACGGCCAGCTCGTTTCTGAGGGAAGCACATCTGTTCCCGCTCAGGTTTTCCGCAAGAATCTCTATCTCGGCAGGAGCAACTGGTCCGCAGACAGCTTCTACAAAGGCGCGATGGATGATGTGAGGGTGTTCAACTACCCGCTCACCGGCGATGAAATCAACCGACTCTACCGCGGCTATATGGCCTGCTCGCCCGCGCCGTACAGCGGCCGCAAAGATGTTGCTCCCGTGGAGACGCTGCGCTTCACTCCGGCGGCTGATGCAATGCGCCACCATATATACTTCGGCACAGATTACGCATCTGTTGAGGCGGCTGATACTGCATCAGCGCAGTACAAAGGCGCAACGCGCTTTGCAGAGTACAATCCCGTTGGATTACAGCCTTGGAACGAATACTTCTGGCGCGTTGATGAGGTTATGTCGGATGGCTCACTCATCAAGGGAGATGTATGGCGGTTTTCGACTGTCGGCGGATTGCTGAGGCAGGTCTGGACGGGGCTCAGTAGCTCCAACTACATCAGCGCCTTGCGTGCCGCGGCGGATTACCCGCTCCACCCCACGTTTGAAGAAATAATCAGTACGTTTGAGACGCCTTCCGGCTTCGCAGATAACTACGGCACGCGAATCCTCGGCTATGTATGCCCGCGCACAAGCGGCATATACCGCTTCTGGATTGCGGGAGATGATGAGGTGGAGCTGTATTTGAGCAGCGATGATACCACCGTAAACTTCTCGATGATTGCATATGTACATAACGCAAGCACCTCGGAACGCGACTTCGACCGGTACTCAACGCAGCGCTCTGCGCCCGTGAGCCTTGTTGCGGGAGAGCGGTATATGGTGAAAGTGCTGCATAAGGAGGGCGTGGGCGGAGACCATATCTCTGTTGCCTGGCAGGGCCCCGACAGCCCCGAGAGGAGCGTTATAGATGGCTTCTATATCTCGCCGCGCGTCGATAACGAGAATCCGTTTTTCGCGGCCGAATTTACCGGCCCGCTTGCCGCGGCTGAGAACCGTCCGTTTACCGGCGCCCTCACCCCCGCAACGGACTATGACAGCACAAATATAACCTACAGTAAAATAGCTGGTCCCCGCTGGCTCACTCTCGCCGCAGACGGCTCACTCGAAGGGCTCCCCTCCGCCGCCGACACCGGCGCAAATTACTTTACCGTTCGCGCGACAGACCCTGATGGCGCATTTGGCGAAACAACACTCGTAATGGATGTGGAGGATATTTTTGACGGCTCCATGGGCTTATCTGACCTCATCGGGCTCGCGGAAAACTGGCTCAGCGATGAGCTTGAGAGCCCGGGCAACATAGACGGCTCCGGAAATGTTGACAACAAGGACTTCGCCGCGTTTGCCGCGAACCTCGGCAGCGGCCTTATCAACGGGCTTGTCGGGGCATGGTCGATGGCGGATGTTTACGGCGATGCCGTAAGGGCGAACTACGGCCCGTACAACGGCACAATGGTAAATATGGGGCCATACCGCGGCGAGGGCGCTCTGAGCTTCAACGGCGTCGAGCAGTATGTCAACTTCGCAGGTTTCAAGGGTATTACGGGCACCTCAGCCCGCAGCTGCTGCGCATGGATAAAAACGAACGCAGCGGGCCTTGAGATAATGAGCTGGGGCGGCGATGGCAATGGTGAGAAATGGCTCATTCTCACCAACGGCGACGGCACATTGCGCGTCGGCGTGAACGGTGGCAACATCAACGGCACCGTTAATATCGCCGATGGACAGTGGCACCATATCGCCGTGGTGCTGGCAGATGACGGCTCGCCGAACGCGAACGAAATCAAACTTTACGTGGATGGCGCTGACGATACCGGTTCAAGCTTGAGCGAGCCGATAAACACCGCCGCAGGGCAGGACTTCCAGCTCGGGCGTACCGAAATCCGCGGCACGCTGCGATACTTCGATGGCCTGATGAAAGAAGTGCTGCTGTACGACAAGGCGCTTGCCCCGCAAGACATTTCGCAGATATACAACGCCGGAGGCTTTTGAATTTCTAATCTGCCATTTTTTCAGTTTTTCAAACCGCAGGGGGCGGGTTTTATCGCCCCCTTACCGCTTATCAGTTACGCAGGGGACTGCCTCCAAAGTTATCGGGCCTAAAATCCCTGAAGGCAGCAGGGGGGAATCCTTAGTGAAAAACTTGAATGACACTACCGTACGGCGGTTTTGCGACGGGCGTGGTTTCCCTTCTGTCAACCATTCCGGCACCTCAGCCAAAAAACGCCCGATTACGGGTTCTCCGGGAGCATAGGGGTACTTGAATGGTTCGCCCCATTTCATGTCATCAGGTTCGAGCTCATCGCCAATCATGCGATTAGGCCAGAGATTCGTTACATAAATTTCGATACGGTTTACGCCGTCCTTCAGCGCATGGCTGATGTCTGCGCGGAATGGGGGTTTCCATAAAACTCCACCGCAATTCTGACCGTTCACAAACAGCTGAGCTATGTTTTTAACAGTGCCCAAATCTATGGTAATGGAAAGATTGTCTGCGGCGAATGACTGTGGCAGGTTTATATCTTTGACGTAAGTTGCAGTCCCTGAGAAATACTTCACGCCGAGATCTTTGTTCTCAGCCCACGATTCAAGTTGCTCCAAAGTAATTTGTTCAGGAGCGCCCCATCCATCCGGAAAGCGAAGAACCCAAGGGCCGTCCACTTCCATCACCGTCGGAGCCGGAAGATGTGCTTTTTTCAGGCCGGGCTCGCGTTCCGTGGCCGGCTTGCGGAACACAACAAAAACCGACCCATATTGGTCGAGATCAAGCAGAACTTCAGTTCTGTCTTCGTTTTTCTGCCAGTACGGCGCGGGCTCCATTTCTCCTGTATCGGCATGCCAAAGCTCTGGTACTCGCCCCGCAGACCTGAACGAGGCGGTGAGTTCTACCGGTTGATTCTTCCGGTTGGAGATAAAGTAGAAATCAAACTCATTCTCCGCGCGGTGAATCCACCGGATATCGTATTCGCCATCTATTTGAACATCGGGCTGAATACCAACTTGATTAAGCACCTCTTCTACCGATTTGCCCCAGAAGACGATTCCTTTGCCGTAGCGGTTCTCTTTTATCGTTTTCCCGTTGCAATCCCCCCAGAGTTCCTCTCCAATCTTTTGTACCTCGGAATCACAAGCGGGGTAATCGGTCAAACCGAGAGACTCAAACGGTTTAGGGCCAATCACAATCGCACCATCCTTGACAAGAGCGCGAAGTTTGCGCGCAACCTCTACGCTCATTTTCCAGGTATTCGGCAAAATCAGCATACGATAGCTCATGCCATCAGGCATCAGGAGTTTACCGTCTTCAACGGATAAACGTGTCAGGAACGCCCTGATACCACAAGAATCACCCGACCAGCCCTTAGGGCGTTTATTCGGTCTTTTAGAGTTCTCCTGAAGGTAGCAGAGATCCTTGACGCACAAACCTCTTTGCAGGAGAGCCTGGCAACGAGTAAGATACGCAATCCATTCCGGCCCTGCATTATTCCACCAGGTCTGGCCCGGAGAGAACTGCACGCCCCACTTCCCGAATGTCATACCGGGTTTGGCGTTCGGCCACGGATTCTGCGCTGCGGCATGAAGCATCAGCCTGTTGATGCCCTCGCTGAAAGCGCGGTCGCCTACCGGCTTAAGCGAGTAAGGGTCATCCTGCCAGGCAGAGAGTGGCCAGGTAGTAAAGCCTTCGCCATATACGAGAGGCTTGCCTGAAGTATGCGCAGCCGATGTAACGGGAAGAACGGAATTCCAGCCCCAGTCGGGCCTTGTCCAGAATTCGGCACAGAGCAGGCTTTGCCCCCCGCTGGAGGCATGTGTGTCAACGGGATTGCCATAAGGCTGCACCAACAGTTTCATGCCGGGGGTTCGGCGGGCCAGCTCGTCCATATACAGATAATAGTTATCAGCAAAGAGCTCGGATATTGTCAGGTTCCAGTCATGCCGGAAGCGTTGTCTCAAATCTTCGCTCTCAATTTTTTTATTGGCCAATACAGGCAACCACGCAAGCAGGTCATATCCCCTGTACCGCTTAAACTCGGTCAGCATATCAGGCGTCCAATTTTGTGCCCCGGGTTCATAGCTGTCGATTTCAATGCGGTTAAAGGTCTTTCCGGCGTGTCTTCCCGCAAGGTTAAGCAGCATGGAAGGATAGCCCGCCCAATAGTGCTCCAGTGCAGAACGGCTCATCTTATCACACTCCAGGCCTAAACCGGATTCGGGAGACGTGTTTTCGTTTGTTTTTCCGGCAGTAGTGTGGCCGAACCGAAGGATAATCCACTTTCCGGCGGGCGCATCCCAGCGTAATTTGCCGGCGGAATCCATCTTGTCCGTGAGATCGATTACGCTTTTCACCGGCACCTCTGACTGCTCCGGCAGCCCAAGCACGGCAATGTCGCGGTAATAATTCCATTGAGAATCCACCTTCGGCTGATCTATGGACAGCGATACCATAGACCCGCCGGAAACTCTCACTTCACTCCAGACCAGCTTCTGCATGGAATCTTCCACCTTCACCTCAGGCGATGCGCTCGATGACCATCCGGGGCAGTTATGGGTGCCGAAGGTGAGGCCGAGCCGCGCGCATTCATCTATTGCAAAGCGCATCGCATCCTGCCATTTTGCGTTGCCAATTTGGATGCTCACATCCTCAGCCAGGGCCTGATTCCAACCTCCAACTTGAAAATTCTGTACGCCACCTAATCCGGCCCGTTTGTAAGCTTCTAAATCGGCAGTGATGCCTTCTCGACTCACTACCCCGTTCATCCACTGCCAGATAATCAATGGCTTAGCTGATTCTTCCGGATTATTGAAACTCTCAACCAGCGAATTTGCAGCCGGCGCAGCCGCGCAGGAAAGGATTAAACATGCGGTGGTTAAAAAAAAACTTCGCATAAAACTAACGTATTTGAACATTTAATCTGATACCTTTCGAATATATAGCTGCTTGCGTAAGTAATTGAACCAGCTCTGCCCAGGGCGCCATAATCCTTCACGTTGAAATCGGCGCAAAATATAATAGCTTACAGCGCAGGCACAACAACGTAATTTCTCATCTTCTAATCCCTTCTCAAGTTGGTTTCCAACGGCCCGATAAAATCGGCGACGATTCCCCCGCTACTTTCGAGAATATCCCTCATCAGCGGTACGGGGCTTCCCAGAGAAGGACGGCGCTCGAGCTGCTCAAGCGGCCTGTCATAACAGGAAAACTGAACACCGTCTTCAAATGCGAAGAGCTTTTTATGGTTCTGCCGCACTACCTCAAACGCCTGCTGAATCTTTTCAAACTCGGCGGTATCGGTTGTGAGCATGAGCTTGAGGTAACAGAGATAGCGGTATCGGAAAAAGCTTTCTTCGAGCGCAGTTTTGCAGGTGGCGAAATCGTCAAACCACCGCATACGCAGCTCAATTTCCTTTGCCTGCGCGGGGGTGAGAGCGGGTTTTGCCATTTCGTACAGCCCCCACATCCGCTCTATCGCGGCGCGGCAGGCGGCCTTCTCCGCAACCACCCGCTCCACATTCTCCGCCGTGGGCTCAAGCAGAGGCTTGTACTCATCGAGGATATGGCGGTTTGTGTAGCGCATAAGCGTTTCGCGGCGTGCGATATTGCCGGCGAAGTCGGAGTTGGTGCTTGTGCCGAAGCCGAGAGTCGCAAAGAGGTTGTTCACGCAGTTCTCGCTCTCGTCGTAGAGCTTTGCGATATACGGCGCGGCATCGGGGGCGTAAAGCTGCGCGGCCCAGTCAGCGAGTACGTCTTCAACGCCCGCATCGAGATCCCAGGAAAACTCACGCCAGGCGTGCCAGTTTGCGCTGTTGAGGATGTCGTTAAGGAGAGAGTAGTTGCTCTGGTGGGTGCCGCCGAGAAACAGGCACACGCCTCCGCTCGGGCCGATTAGTTCGGCGCTTTTGCGCATCGATTCGCGCGTATGGCGGACGGTCGAAGCGGGGAAGTAGTAGCGGCCGGTTGTCTGGCCGGTCATCTGCCACTCGGCAATCTCGGTATGTCCGTTTGCATTGCCGAGAAGCGGGGAAAATGGCGGGGCAGGCTCGCAGTCGGAGTTATACACCTTTGTCTGGAAAATGGCGCTGCTTTCAGATGCCTCCATCGCGGGGCCCCAGAGCTGCTCGCCCGTGAGGCTGAGGCCGCCGTATCCGGGCGCGTTTACCCAGTCGTCTTTGTACCAGTGCGGCACGCCGCTCGACCAGGTGCGCATAATAAATCCTTTGCCGAGGTCTTTGAGCGTGCGGCTGTACTGCCCCACGCAAGCGGCCAGCTGGGGAGGAAATTTGTCCATTCCGCTTGCCCTGCACTTCTCACAGCGGCAGTAGATGCCGTAGCTGTCCCAGAAGGTGGCGTAGAGGCCGTCTGTTTTTGTCTGGCGCATATACTCGCGCAGATACGCATCGAACAGCTTCCATGTGAGAGGACTGGATGGGCAAAGCTCGCCCTTTTCCCAGCTGTTCGGGTATGGCGTGCCTTTGATTTCGGGATACGCCTTAACCGCAGCCTGATACAGCTCGCGCGAGAAGGCCGAGAAGATGTTGCCGTAGAGAAATGCGTAGCAGTCCACGTCTGCATCGTGGCACTCATCCGCGAGCGGATTGGCCCGCTCCCTGCCGAGCCGCTCATCGCGTTCAAGGCGCCTTTTGGTTTCATCGTCAAGCTGCTCGTACAGCTCCGGCATCGCCTCCTTCATACTCACCCTCACGCGCGGATCGCGTTCGATGAGCAGATTGAGGCCGGTCTTTGCAACGTACTCGGCTATCGGCATATCGCCGTGCCGCTCAACGCTGCGAATCGCAAACTCAGGCTCCCTGCGATACAGGCCGCTTTCGAGGCTTTTCCACTTACGCAAATCGCCATCGGCATAGAGCAGTGAGCGCGGGCGCGTGCCGCAAACAGCCGCGGCTCCGTTTTGGAATCGGATGAGATAACCATCGCGGGCGGGCGGATTCTCGCGGCCCACATAGTCGCAAAGCTGCTCTGTCAGCGGGTAGGTTGTGAGAAGAAGCGTACCGCGGGCAGGCGGCGCGCTCACATCGCCCTGTTCAATGGACGCGCCAAGCTCCTCGGCCATCATCATAGCGGCGCTCTGAATTGCCTTGTGCGCATCGGGCGCAATAAGCACCCTGTCAAAATCCATCGCTTGCGCGGAAATACAAATAAGTACCGCGCACAAAATCGAAAAACGTTTCATCTTCGCTTATTCCTCCACAAGCTCAATTTCGGCTACGGAGATGTAGTTCTGCCCGTTCACCTCGCTGAGCGCTTTGAGCCTCACATACATCGCCGAAACGGGCGCGGCAAACATCGCTTCCTGCCGGTTTGAGTTGTTTGCAAACTTACCGCTCTTTACGGTACGGTAGGTCTTGCCGTCGCTACTGAGCTGAATTTCGTAGTCTTCGATGCGGCCGTTGTCCCTGTCCTGCCGCGGCAGGTAGCGCAGGCCGCGAATGTTGCGGCTTTTCTTCAGCTCGATGGTGAGCTCGTGCGGCACCACGGGCACTTTATCACGCCACTGCGTGTGCCAGAATGTGTTGGGTTTGCCATCGAACGCGCTTACCGCGGGGTCTGTGGCGCTTTCGCTGTCCGCGCTTACCTGCGCGATGAGCGGGGCGCTCGGGTTTGTGGAGTAGTCGAGCGGGTTAATCGCTTCGTACATTTCGGCTGTGGCGCTGGCGGTTTTAACATACGCCTCGCTCTCAACGAGCTGCTCAATCGGCCGGCCCTCATAGATGACGGCAATATCTGCAATGGATGCGGTGCGGTCGGCGCCGAAGCCGCTTATGGC
>JBFWMM010000018.1:17179-49959 GCA_050251615.1 Phycisphaerae bacterium | reverse complement strand
GCAGGTGAAGAGTTGTACGCGGGTTTCGGGGTCTTTCCATGCGTCGGGGGGCAGGCCGGCCTTATGCGTGCAGCAGTAGGACAGGAATTCCTCCGTGCTCCAGCCGGTTTCCGTGAGTACCTGCGGTAGAAAGCAGCCGCTTCTGTAACCGCGGGTTATGTAGATGCCGTCTATGCCTGGCCTCAGGGAGGCGGGGTCATCTGTGTCTGAGAGCTCGGAGAGCACGCTGATTTCAATCTCAAGCTCGCCCACTTCACTCGGCAGAATGGGATTTGCGAAGAAGCGGGGGTCTTCCGTGGCGCTTTCGGCCGCCATCACGCATACCGTGTCAATCAGCGGCATATCCGATATGAACCTGCCAAGGCAGCCTCGCAGGGCGCCCGCGGTCTTCAGCGTTACAAAGCAACCTCTTTTGGCAAGAAGCTCCGTTTCTTCGGTTTCAGCGGGCTTATGCCTGCGTCCGGCGAGTGCTTCGCGCACTGACTCTCTCGCTTCAGAGAGAAGCAGGCGGGCGTTTTCCTGTTTCATTTTTTCGCGTCTCCTATCTTGCGCACAAACACTGCGCCCGATGCCTCGCGCCCGAGGGCGGTTTTCGCCCCGCGCACTTCCACAACAACCGGCCCGCAACCGATATTCTGCAAAACTGTTATCGCTTCGCCTGTATTGAGCCCGAGCTCGGCAAGCCTTCTCTGAAGGCCGCCGCCGGCGTCAACCGAACATATCATGACACGGCTCCCCGATTCTGTTTCTGTGAGAGTTATTGTTTTTGACATTCTCTTTCTTTCCGATACCGATGATATTTGATAGTTATATCAAATATACTTAGGCAGGCCTTAAATTTCAAGAGAAATGTTCGGGTGCCGCCCGATAACGCCTGAATTGGCGGATGAAGCGCAATGAAATAACACCTCCGTTCGCAAAATGGTTACTAATACGTACGCAAAATGGCTATGTTTTTTTTCGCAATGTGAATATAATCACGGAGGTGTTGAAATTTTCGAGTATATGAGCCGTTATTTCAGGGCATGTGTTAGAAACAGGTGATTATGGTTAGTTGCAGGTTAATTGCCACCGCGGTATCGGCCGCCAGGCAAAATCAAACTATTGCGGTTGGCGCAGGCGCTGATTCTTCGCAGTCATTTTTCGGATTTATCACTCAATTCAGAGAAATATCAAGCTTAGTTAATAGCGGACCCAAATGTGATGGGTTTTTATTTCAAACATTTTTTAATTATCTTTATGAGGGTTTATTATGAAGAACTTATTGTTAACACTTGCATTGGCCTGTCTCGTCACGGCAGGTGCTAAGGCCCGTATCCTGGCCTGGTGGGACATGAATGACGCCGGCGCGGTTGCCGATGCATACATGCCCGGCTGCGGCGATGTGGAAGACGCCGGCACCGGCACCACCGCCGACATGAGAATCGGCTCCTACGACCTTTCCGGAAACGGAAACCATCTCAGCGCCTGGACGGACACCTGGATGCGCTGGTCAGCTGAGGGTCCTAATGGCGATTTCTCCATGGTCAGTGCAAACAACTATCCTGCCGCAGGAACGGTTTCAAGCATCAACCCGTATATCACGGGTATCGACATCGAAACCGTTACTCCGGCAACATTCACGCTCGAAGCGGTTTTCCGTGCCGACGCCTCAGGAAACAGAGGCATTATAGGCCGTGATGACAATACAAGCAACCTTGCGGCAATTTATTTCTCACAGCGCTCCAGTAATCGTTTCAGTTTTGAATTTCGTGATGTCGCAGGCGTTTTTCACTCACTTTACACCGAAAATGATGTGATATTCCAAGGCAACTGGTATCACGTCGCGGGCGTCAGCACCGGCGAAATGATGTACATCTATGTTGATGGCGTAGAAGTTGCGTCTATGGACATCTCCGGCACCAGCGCCGACACATCTCTTGCTCAGGGCTGGGGCACATGGTCCCTTGCACGCGGCATTTACAGTGGCGGCCACACAGACCGTTTCTTCGGAGCAATCGATTCTGCCGCAATCAGCGATGTGGCGCTCGCTCCCGGTAGCTTCGTACTCAACAACGGCCCCATAAATATCGACAACCTTGCACCCGCAAACGGCTCTACTCTCGTTGACCGCGATTCGGATATCGAATGGGCAATTAACGATACGGACATCGCAACCGTTGACGTTTACTTCGGCGCGGTCAGCGACCCGAACCTTACGGTAGATGCGACGTATCAGGTACTCACCGGAGCGGATGCAACAACCGTTTCTTTCGACCCGGGAACACTCGACTTCGATACAACCTACTACTGGAAGGTCATCGGCTACGATGCCGAGAACAATATGATTCAAGGCCCGATCGGGCAATTCACAACAGTTCCGGAGACTGTTGTTCTTTCAGCCGTCAGCCCGGCCTTCAACACGGTTGACGAAGCGGCAGACGTTGTTCTCAGTGTTACGGCCAGCAACACAGAGAGCTATCAGTGGTACAAGATCGGCGAGCCGGATGTAGCGCTTGTTGACGGTGCGGACTACTCCGGCACGACAACCGCGCATCTTACGGTTCTCGGCGTTGACGCAGCTGCCGAAGGCGCCTACTACTGCTCGGGCACAAACGCTGCGGGAACGGTATCGAACCGCGATACAGGTGCCGGCGTTGTTCAGCTGAAGAGGCTTGTCAACGCATATACAATGGAAGAAGTCATTGAGGGCGTTATCTCAGACCAGGCCGGAAACACAAACCTCACGCTCACAAACATCACCGGCGGCGCGGCTCTACCCTCACTCGCAGAAGGCATGCCCGCTCTGAGCGGCGCAAGCAGTTTGTACTTCAACAACTCCGACGCAACCGACCCGAACCTCACATGGGGCTCTGCTGCTCAGTTTGACGAAACCATCGCGGAGAACTGCGAAGATATTACGATTACCATGTGGTTCAAATGGGATGGCGGCGACAATTGGCAGCGCATCTTCGACATCGGCACAGGCATAGACGACTACATGTTCCTCTGCGCGAACGCGGCCGGTACAAACCTGCGCTATGCCACAAGAATCGGCGCCGGAACCGAACAGGTGCTCAACACCGCTCTGCCCGCAATCGGCGAGTGGACGTATGTGGCCATAGTGGTTGGCGGCGACACAGGCAAGATGTATATCAATGGTGAAGTCGTTGCGACCAACACAGCCATGACGGTTGACCCGACAGATTTTGCTCACGCAAGCAGCTATCTGGCGAACAGTCAGTACGAAGCAGACCCGTACTTCAACGGCAGCGTGGACGATATGAAGATCTACAACTACGCTCTTACTGTAGATGAAGTGGCGCAGGATTACGTAGGCGTTGTGGGAGGGTATGTTTGCGATATGGAAGCGAACGACCTCGCTTACGACCTCAACAACGACTGCAAAGTGGATCTTGGCGACTTGTCCCTCCTGGCGACAGAGTGGCTCGGCAGCTACCGAATCTACGCGAACTAACTTGCTTGCTGTGAAACCGGTTCGGTTTCAGAAAGGCAATAAAACGTAATGTCTCCCGTAACGGGGCCGTGTCTTAAATGATGCGGCCCCGTTTACAATTACCGCTCGTGCTAAAGAGCGATGCTTCGCAAGAAGCTCGCCAAAAAACGGTAACGTAAATGTCCACCAATGCCAGTGAAGTCAAATCGCAAACTGCGCCATTGCGCAAGCAATGCGAAGAGCGCAACGGTTATAACTTTCAATTTCGGGGCGCTCGCGCGCCTCCGCTGTGTTATTCCACCCGCAACGCCAATTGATGCCGGTGAATTCAAACCGATCCCACGGATAACATACGTTCGTAACGCGGCATGAGACGCAAAATCTTGCGTCTCTACAATACACAATGCTCTCGCGGAATGTTATGTCAATTTGAAGGATGTATCATCGGCGGGGGCTCTCGTTTACACAAAAAAGAAGCGCTCTCCGGTAAGAGGGTGCTTCTTTTGTAATACGAATTCGTGAAACAAGCGTTTACTTGCCTTCGGCTTCCTTATGTGCGGCTTCCGCGGCCTGCGTGAGATACACGAAGCTCATGCGAAGCTGGTTGAGCGTTTCGCCGAGGTGGTGCTTCTCGTCTTCGGAGAGGTTGTTTTTGCACTTCTCTTCAAGGATGCCGAGCAGATCAATGTTAAGTTTGGAAACGGGGAAGTTGATTACAGGGTCGCCGTTCTCCGAGGGGATAAGCCCGAGGCCATACGCGGCCTGCGTTGCGAGCAGATTCACGAGAATCTCGAAGCTCGCTTCAGGCATTTCATCGCCTGTTTCTTCTGTCTGCTCGGATTCCTGCTCTGCGAGCTTTGCCTTATTTTTTTTGACTTCCTCTTTCCAGTCGGAGTCAATGATGATCTTTTTGTCTTCGCTCATTTTATTCCTTTCAAATTGAGGTCGCTTTTTCTGCTACCATATCGCCCACTTCAGTCGTACTGTACCCCATTTTCGCCGCTGCCATGCTCTCAAGCTTGTTAGCGGTTGCCCAGCGGACTGCTGCTTCGATGTCCGCGGCGGCTTTTGTTTCGCCGAGGGTTTCGAGCATCATAGCGCCCGAGCAGATTGCCGCGAGCGGGTTGATCTGGTTGAGCCCTGTGAAGGACGGAGCCGTGCCGCCGATAGGCTCGAACATGCTTACGCCATCGGGGTTGATGTTGCCGCCGGCAGCTATGCCGAGGCCGCCCTGTGTGATGGCGCCGAGGTCTGTGATGATGTCGCCGAACATATTGCCCGTTACGACTATGTCAAAGATTTCAGGGCACTGTACCGCATAGATGCAGGCCGCGTCAACGTGGTAGTATTCGCGCTTGATGTCGGGGTAGTCGGCATCGCCGATCTCGTTGAATGCTCTGTCCCAGAGTCCGTAAACGTACGTCAGCACGTTTGTCTTGCCGATAAGAGCGAGGGTGTTGTGTTCGCCTTTGCCGCGTGCCTTCTTACCGTTCTTGCGGGCATATTCAAACGCGTAGCGCAGGCACCTTTCCACCTGGAAACGTGTGTAAACGCTTGACTGTACAGCTACTTCGTGGGGCGTGCCCATCATTGAGTTGCCGCCTGTGCCGGTGTATTCGCCGCCTGTGTTCTCACGGATTACCACGTAATCAATCTCATCGGGGCCCTTGCCCTTGAGCGGGCTTTCAACGCCCGGATACAGGCGCACGGGGCGCAGGTTGATGTACTGGTCGAGCCCGAAGCGAGCTTTCAGCAGAACGCCCTTTTCCAAAATGCCGGGCTTGATTTTTGGGTCGCCGATGGCGCCGAGCAGGATGGAGTCGTAGCTGCGAAGCTCTTCGAGCGTCTCATCGCTGAGGGTCTCGCCTGTGCTGAGGTAGCGGCGGCCGCCGAGGTCGTACTCGGTTGTGTTGAGGGTGAAATTGTACTTCTTGCTTACTGCGACAAGCACTTTCATTGCCTCCGCGATAACTTCCGGCCCTGTGCCGTCGCCAGGGATAACTGCTATGTTGTACTGGTTCATTATTCTTTCCTGTTATGGAAGTGTCTTACTTCTTTTTGCTGATGTGGTTGAGCAGGCCGCCATCTTTGACGATTGCCAGTGCGAAGTCCGGCAGCGCCTTGAAATTCGATTCTGTGCCCTGCGTCCTGTTCATGATTTTGCCGCCTTCGTAGTCGATGTCGAGCTCGTCGCCATCGTTGATGAATTCGGTGCTGTTGGGCATTTCGATGGGGTAGAAGCCGCAGTCGATGCAGTTGCGGTAGAAGATGCGTGCGAATGACTTCGCGATTACCGCACCGAGATTTGCGCCTTGAATCGCCCATACAGCGTGTTCGCGGCTCGAACCGCAGCCGAAATCTTCGTCAGCCACGATTACATCGCCTGCCTTTGCCTTGGCCATAAAGTTCGGGTCGAGGTCTTCCATGCAGTGCTTCGCCAGCTCAACCACGTCGTCGGTGTTGAGGTAGCGGGCGGGGATTATCTCGTCCGTGTTGATGTGGTCGCGCTTATAAACATGTGCCGTTGCCATATTTCTGTCCTCTTTGAATTAGTTTGTCAAAAAAATCAGCCCCACATTATAACGTAAACGCATTTTTTTGCATTATTTTTTTGCTTCATTCGGGAAAGTGGAATGGCACGAGAGGCGAACGCGGTCTGATAAATTAAAAATGGCAGATTCAAAATTCAAGAAAGGCTCGGTTGAATTTTGAATTTTGAATTTTGAATTTTGAATTTTGAATTTTGAATTTTGAATTGAAATTGCCCCTTGCCCACGCTTGATTGAATTGCCAAATCGGGTAAAATCTCATCCTGTATCAATTTGAAAATAAAAAGGTGAACTATGCGACTTACCCTCACTCTCCTTGTGATTGCTGTAATGACCGCCGGATGCGGCGTAAAACAACAGCGTCTCAGCGATTCGGAAATCGCCAGAAGCAATGCCTCGGCAATTGGAGCTCTCCCCGAGCCGACAGGCGGAATGATACTTTCGGTGAACAACGAAGCTATAGGGGCGGGGGACATTGTAGAGAGGCTTATGAGCGTATCAAAGAGCGCTCCGCTGACAGACTACGAGAGCTATCGCGCGGAGGTTATGCCGTATGTGCGTGAATATGTAACCGAAAAGATCTCTGACATTCTGATTTACCGCCGCGCGAAAAACAGTATGCCGGAGGGTGCGCTGGACGAAGACGGCATGGTCGATAAGGCGGTTGACAAGGAAATCCGCCGGCTACTCGCCGACGCCAACGCCGGCTACTCCGACATACAGGCCAAACTTGCCGAAAGCGGCTTTGACTGGACCACCTACCGCAAGAACAAAAAACGTTCCATTCTGATCCAGTCTTATTTTGGCCTCGAAATAAAGGACCAGAAAGAGTTTTCCTATGCGGAGCTGAAAAGTTTCTATGATGAACATATCGCGGATTTCGAGACTGCCCCCGACTATTCTTTCACGCTCGTCCACATAAAGCCGGAAACGGAAAACGCCGCCGCTCTTGCCGAAGAGGCGCGGCAGGCTTTAATCGCAGGTGAAGACGCGGCCGAGGTTGTTAAGAAGTATTCCGAAGGAATAAAAGCCGCCTCCGGCGGGCTCTGGCAAACCGCAGACCCTTCATCATTCGCTGCGCCTTATGACGTACTCGCCGATGAGATCAAGGCCACCGAACAAGGCGCTGTTTCGAATGTGGTCAGCTCGGGTGGTAATTACTTCGTGTTCAAGCTGGACAAAAAGCAGGTTGGCGGGGGCATGCCCTTTGAGCAGGCACAGAGCGATATCGAGAAGTACCTGCGCCTGAAATACCGCACCGACAAAATGCAGGAGATTATGACCGAGCTCTTCGAGAAAGCCAGAATTGGCGAGGCGAACGTATTCATAGAGTATTGCATCAGGCAGGCCTGGGAGCGCAGCAACGGAAAATGAAAATCGCGCACGGCATAGACCTCACCGAAATCTCACGCATTGAAGAAATGCTCGAAAAGCACGGCGAGCATTTTCTCGCACGCTGCTATACGGACTCAGAGCGCAAATACGCAGGTAGCGGCCGTAAAACGGCGGAGCGGCTTGCGGCGAGGTTTGCGGCGAAAGAGGCTGTTTTCAAGCTTGTCGGCACGGGGTTGCGCGGCAAGATGAGCTGGCGGGATGTGGAAGTAGTAAACGATGGTTTGGGCAAGCCGGCTGTCTCACTTTCAGGAGAAACGGCCCGAATCGCCGTCGAACTCGGCATCACGGAAATCACCATCAGCCTCACACATACAAAACAGCATGCTATGGCCTCGGCGGTAGCGATTATCAATTGAAAAAAACGCGGCTTTTGTTATCATCAGCTCTTTCTTAAACTAATACGCAACGGCTGTTTGGCTCGACCGAACAAGCGAAAGGAAATCACTGTGAAAATTTGGCGTTTCGAAATATCGGCCCGCGAGGGCTACCCGGACGTTCACGGCAAGGCGGTTCTTGACGACATTAACGAGCTCGGCATAGACGGAATCACCGGCGTGGAATGTACGCGCGTATTCCTCATCGAATCTGATTTTGATGAGGCATTCGCTATGCGTGTGGCGGGGGAATTGCTCACCGACAGCGTCTGCGAGAAATGTTTCATCGGAAGGAGCCCCGAGCAGGAGGGCCCGGAGCGCAGAGTTATCGAGGTACACTTAAAGAGCGGCGTTACAGATTCTGTAGCCGGTAGCGTTCAGATGGCGATTGCCGATATGGGCAAGGCCGTCGGCAGCGTTCGTACGGCGAAGAAATACGTCATCACGGGCAACGTGGACGAAGAACACATCGCCACAATCACAAGGCGCGTACTGGCGAACGACTGCATCGAAGAAGTTATCTACGGCCAGGGCGCAGAGCCCCCATCGCCGCACATCGCCCCCTACGAGCTGAACCTGGGCACTGTCAAGCTTCTCGGCTTAAATGGTGAGCAACTGCTCGCTGTCAGCGGCGATATGGACCTCTTCCTCGACGAAATCGAAATGCGCCAGATACAGGCCTACTTCGAGAAAATCGGCCGCAACCCCACCGATGTCGAGCTGGAAACACTCGCTCAGACCTGGAGCGAACACTGCGTCCACAAGACGCTTAAAAGCAGCATAGACTTCGATCACAACGGCGAGAATGTCCACTTCGACAACCTCATCAAGGAAACCGTTTTCAAAGCCACAAAAGAACTCGATAAAAACTGGTGCATCTCGGTGTTTGTCGATAACGCCGGCGTTGTCGCATTTGACGAAGAAGATGCGATATGCTTCAAGGTTGAAACGCATAACCACCCCTCAGCGCTGGACCCTTACGGCGGCGCTTCAACGGGCATCGGCGGCGTAGTGCGCGACCCGATGGGAACAGGCCTCGGCGCGAAGCCCGTTGCGAATACCGACGTATTCTGCTTCGGCATGCCCGACATCCCCCTGAAAGACGTGCCCAAGGGTGTTCTGCATCCGCGCAGGGTCATGAAGGGTGTTGTCAGCGGCGTACGCGACTACGGCAACCGCATGGGCATCCCTACAGTTAACGGCGCTGTTTACTTTGATGAACGCTATATGGCCAACCCGCTCGTATTCTGCGGCACGCTCGGACTCATCCCGAACGACAAATGCTTCGGCGATGCGCAGGTGGGCGATTATGTGGTAGTAGTAGGCGGACGTACCGGCCGAGACGGCATCCACGGAGCGACCTTCTCCAGCGGTCAGATGACCCACGAACACGAAAGCATTTTCTCGCACGCCGTACAGATTGGCGATGCGATTACCGAAAAGAAAGCGCTCGACACTATCCTTCAAGCCCGCGACAAGGGCCTTTACACCGCCATAACGGACTGCGGCGCAGGCGGCTTAAGCTCGGCTTGCGGCGAGATGGGCGAGAAAATCGGTGTGAAAATCGACCTCGACAAAATCCCGCTCAAATACAAGGGCCTCTCCTACACGGAGATCTGGATCAGCGAAGCGCAGGAGAGAATGGTACTGGCTGTGAAGCCGGAGATGCTTGATGAGATTATGGAGCTGTTCGCTTCGGAGAATGTCGAGGCGACTGCCATCGGCACGTTTACCGGCGACAAAAAGCTCACTCTCAGCTACGAAGATACGATTGTCGGCGAGCTTGAGATGGATTTTCTCCACAACGGCATCCCGCAGTACTCGCGCAAGGCAGTGTGGCAGGATAAACAGCTCTCAGAGCCTGCACCGAATAACAAACCCGACTACAACGAAGACTTGCTCAAAATACTCGCCTCCTATAACGTGGCGAGCAAAGAATGGGTCATCAGGCAGTACGACCACGAAGTACAGGGCGGTTCGGTTGTCAAGCCGCTTGTCGGCATTGCAAACGACGGCCCCTCGGACGCGGCTGTCGTGCGGCCGAAGCTCGCCAGCGATAAAGGCGTTGCGCTGGGCTGCGGGATGAACCCACTCTTTGGCGATATAGACCCGTACTGGATGGCGCTTTCGGGCATCGATGAAGCTGTGCGCAATATCGTATGCGTGGGAGGCCGGCCAGACCGCATCGCTCTGCTCGACAACTACTGCTGGGGCAACTGCCGCAAGCCGCACATCCTCGGCTCGCTCGTGCGAGCTTCGCAGGCCTGCTACGATGGAGCCATCGGCTTCGGCGCTCCGTTCATTTCCGGCAAGGACTCGCTCAACAACGAGTTCCGCATGGAAGACGGCAGGGAAGTGAACATCCCCTCCACGTTGCTTATCAGTGCGGTTACGATTGTCGATGATACGAATAAATGCGCAACGATGGACCTCAAAGCGGCGGGTAGCGCGCTGTACCTTGTCGGCAAGACGGCCGACGAGCTCGGCGGCTCGCACTACTACAGCGTAAACGGACAGCTCGGCGCGAACGTGCCGAAGGTGGATATACCCGCAGCCCTGACAACAGCAAACGCCATGCACCGCGCAATCAGCGCAGGGCTTGTACGCTCGGCGCACGACTGCTCGGAAGGCGGCCTTGCGGTAGCCGTGGGCGAGATGGCCTTTGCAGGCGGTCTCGGCGCGGATGTGAACGCAGACACTATCACTGCGACAGGCGAGCTGAGCGTGGAAGCAAAGCTGTTCAGTGAATCCAACTCCCGCTACGTTGTGGAAGTGGCTCCTGAAAAGAGCACTGAATTCGAAAAGGCGCTCGCCGGCATAGCTTTTGCGAAAATCGGCTCTGTTACAGACACCGGCAGGTTGGTCGTGAGGGCCGGCGGCGTTGAAGCTATCAACGCTTCAATCGATGAGATGAAAGCCGCCTGGAAGAAGCCTCTCGCCTGGTAAACGGACCACAATTTCAAAAGTACATTAAAGCCGCGGTTAGCCTCCGTGGCTTTTTTTTGTGTACAAGGCGAGGTGCGCATAAAAAAAGATGGCCTCCACGAAAGGAAGCCATCTTCTGTTTTTTGAGATAAGCGGGTGCTTAGATAAGAGCAGCCATCTTGCTCATAAGCTCAGCGGCGCGGTTAGAATAGCCCCACTCATTATCGTACCAGGATACGATCTTTGCGAGGTTGCCATCGATAACCATTGTGCTGAGGCCGTCGAACACGCTTGAGTGCGAGTCGCCGATGATGTCGCTTGATACGATGGGATCATCGGTGTAAGCGAGAATGCCCTTCATGGGGCCTTCAGCGGCAGCCTTTACGGCAGCGTTGATGTCAGCGGCTGTAACGTCCTTTTCGAACTCTACTGTGAGGTCAACGCAGGAGCCGTCAATTACCGGTACACGCATAGCGAAGCCGTTGAGCTTGCCTTTGAGAGCGGGGAGAACCTCGCCTACTGCCTTTGCAGCGCCGGTTGAAGTGGGGATGATGTTGTCTGCGGCAGCGCGCGCACGACGGAGATCCTTGTGGATCATATCTGCAACGTTCTGGTCGTTGGTGTATGCGTGAACAGTTGTCATAAGACCGCGCTTGATGCCGAATGCGTCATTGAGTACCTTTGCAACCGGTGCCAGGCAGTTGGTTGTGCAGGATGCGTTGGAAGCGCACTGAACGTCAGCTGTGAGGTCTGCGTTGTTAACGCCGAGAACAACTGTGGCGTCGATCTTATCGCTTGAGGGCACTGAAAGTACAACCTTCTTTGCGCCGGCCTTGATGTGGTCGCCATAGCCACCCTTTGCGCTTTCCTTGGCGCGGAAAATACCGGTTGACTCAAGTACGATGTCAACGCCCATTGCGCCCCAGGGCAGCTCAGCGGGGTTGCGTACTGCTGTTACCTTAATCTCTTTGCCGTCGATAGAGAGGCCATTGTCTGTTACGCTGACTTCGCCCGCCCATTTGCCCATTACGGTGTCGTACTTGAACAAGTGCGCAAGAGCCTTGGGATCTGCGAGGTCATTGATTGCTACCAGCTCAAGACCGAGGTCATTGCGCTGAAGAATAATACGAGCTACTGCTCTGCCGATACGACCGAAACCATTGATTGCAACCTTTGTTGCCATAGTTCAATCTCCTGTTAAAAAAAATGTTTAACGTTAAACTTTTACAAACTACCAGAGCGGTAAGTACACAACTCTACCGCAGTATGACGCGATATTTTAGCCATCTGCCTTGATTAGTCAAGCCAATAATCATAGTCTTACATTTTTGACGGCAGAAATGTAGATTATTGTTCCAAAAAAGCACAAAAAGCAAGGGTGCAGTTCATAGAGCCTTTCACGTGGGGCCGCGGGCTTGGCGAATAAAAATATCTGCGTGCGATATTTTACACATGCCAGAAAGCATAAAAAATATGCCAAAAAATGTATTTACCAACCGTGGCATAAGGGAGATAATGACAAATAACAAGAAGGCTCTCTTACTCGAACAAGTATTATAATAGGATTGGTGTAATAATGATTAAACGATACAAGTTGGTTGCCGCATTGCTTTGCATTTCGCTTTTTGCCTGTTTTTCCCACGCCGATATGACTGCGCTTGAAGAGCAGTTTACCGAGCCAACGAGCGCCTCGGGCCCGCATACATGGTGGCACTGGATGAACGGAAACATCACGAAAGAAGGCATCACCGCAGACCTCGAAGCAATGGCTGAGTTCGGCATTGGCGGGGCTCAGATATTCAATGTTGGCGATAAGGCCTCCTGTAACATACCCGTTGGCGGTGTCGGCTATATGTCCGATGAATGGCTGGACGCCGTTGAGCACGCGGTAAAAGAGG
Source organism: Phycisphaerae bacterium (assembly GCA_050251615.1). Taxonomy (GTDB): domain Bacteria; phylum Planctomycetota; class Phycisphaerae; order Sedimentisphaerales; family Sedimentisphaeraceae; genus Sedimentisphaera. The sequence goes on along the minus strand of JBFWMM010000018.1, from coordinate 37,382 downwards.
CAAAGCGCCTCGGCATAGAGATCTGCATGCACAACTGCGCGGGCTGGTCGAGCAGCGGCGGCCCCTGGATTACGCCGGAATACGCCATGAAGATAGTCTCTTACAGCGAGAAGGCAGTCAGCGGCGGAAAGGTTTCCGTTGCTCTTGAGAAGCCCCGGGCCAACAGAGGCTTCTACCGCGATATAGCCGTTATAGCCTTCCCCACACCCGCAGACAACGCATACCGACTCCCCGACGCGGGCGTTAAAGCTGATTTCGGCTACCGCTACGGAATCGACCTGAGCGCAAACTTGGCGCCTGAGGATGCCGTTATCCCCTCAGAGATGGTGCTGGATATAAGCGATAAGATGGACGCCTCGGGCAAGCTTCTCTGGAATTGCCCCGAAGGCAGCTGGACGGTTCTCCGCCTCGGCTACACAATCACAGGCAAAAACAACCACCCCGCGCCCGATTCAGGCCTCGGCCTTGAATGCGACAAGCTCAGCCGTGCTGCGCTTGATTTGCACTGGGAAAAGGGAATTGTTCCCATTCTCGAGAAGCTCGGCGATCTGGCCGGCCCCGTTATGAACAACTTGCTCATTGACAGCTATGAAGTGGGTACGAACAACTGGACGCAGGGCTTCGAGAATGAGTTTGAGTCTCTCCGCGGTTATGATATGACAAAATACCTCCCCGCGATCACCGGCCGTGTGGTCGATGGCACGGGCGCCAGCGAGCGCTTCCTCTGGGACTACCGCCGCACAATCAGCGACCTGTTCACCGCAAACTACTACGGCTACTTCGCCGACAAGTGCCACGAAGTCGGCCTGCTCTGCTCGGCAGAGCCCTACGAAGGGCCGTTTGAGTGCCTTTCGATCGATTCCAAAGCTGACATCCTCATGGGTGAGTTCTGGATTGGCGGCGGAATGAACTCCTCCATGCGTATCGCATCAAGCGTGGCGCATGTTTACGGCCGCAAGATTGTAGGCGCCGAGTCGTTCACATCGGGCCCGGATCAGGGTCGCTGGCAGAATCACCCCCGCACGCTCAAAACAACAGGCGATATGGCCTGGAGCAACGGCATCAACCGCTACATCTTCCACCGCTACGCGCTCCAGCCCTGGCTTGACCAGTGGCCCGGCATGACGATGGGACAGTGGGGCACGCATTTCGAGCGCACTAACACATGGTGGAAAGACGGCGCGGAATGGGCAAAGTATATACAGCGCGGTCAGGCGCTCTTGCAGGCAGGCCGCTTTTACGCAGACGTGCTCTACTTTGGCGGCGAGTTCGTCCCGCAGGGAGCCATTTATCATCCCGAGCTGAAAGATGCCGGCTATGATTATGATGCAATCGGCACAGACCTCATCCTCGCGCTTTCAGTCGAAGATGGCAAAATCTGCCTGCCGAGCGGCATGAAATACAGCGTTCTTGTGATGCCCGAAAGCGAAACAATGAGCGTGGCAGTGGCGCGGAAGATTCAGGAGCTTTTGGAGGCAGGGGCAACGGTCGTTGCGCCTAAGCCGGAGAGATGCCCGAGCCTCGCCGGATACCCCGAAAGCGAGAAGGAGCTTGCCGCAATTGCAGATTCGTTGTGGGGCAAAGGCCTTGCGAGCAGCTATAAGAAAGTGGGCAGGGGCATATTGCTCAGCGGCCTCTCCGCCGAGCAGGCGCTTGAGAAGGTCGGTATAGAGCCCGATTTCAAAGCGCTCGATTTAGGCAGCAGCCTGCTCTATATCCACCGCGTCATCGAAGGCGCTGACGTATATTTCGTCAGCAATCAGCAGGATGTCGCCGGCGAATTCAACTGCCGTTTCCGTGTAACGGGCAAGGCGCCCGTGCTCTGGGACCCGCAGGACGGTTCAATCAAGCCGGCTATGATTTACAGCTCGGCAGATAAGGCAACCGATGTAACGCTCTCGCTCCCCGCGGCCGGTTCGGTGTTTGTCGTGTTTGAGCCGAAGTCAAACAAAACGCCTCGGGCTTACGTCTCGCTCGAGAGGCAGGGCGGCCCCGTGAAGACGCTTGGCGTGCCGAGGGCAAAGCTTGAGATAGTCAAAGCGACGTATGGCCGCAAATCTCTGACAGGCGGCGGGATTGTGGATGTTACCTCGCAGCTGAGCGCGCTTGTGAAGAACAACCGCCTCTCTGTGATGGCGGGCAACGACCTCGCAGGCGATCCGATATTCGGAGAGAAAAAGACACTGCTTGTCGAATACACTTATGACGGCAGGAAGGGTTCCGTGAAGATTAACGAAGGCAACCGGCTTAACCTGCCCGAAGCGGGCGCTCCCGCAGGCAAGAAGCTTACAATCGACAAAGCCGTTTACGGCGACCTGCCCGATGCTCTTGCCAAGCTGCCGGAAATGACCGAAACAGACCTTACCGACAAGGTTCGCGCGCAGCTTAAAAACAACGTTTTGAATCTGCACGTAAACAACCAGTTTGCAGGCGGAGACCCTGTTCCTAATCTGCCCAAGCAGCTCACCCTGATATACCTGCTCGACGGCGTTGAGAAAACGGCCGTTGCCAATGAATATGATACAATCCACGTTCCGAGCGATGTATGGAGTCCGTCGCCATGGCCGGCAGAACTGCTGCGCAGCGATGATGCAGATAAGCTTCTTGTCTGGGATGAGGGCACATACCGCATAAAGAGAGCCGCAGGCTCCGAGGCGGTTGTGAAAGTCCCGCAGACAAAGGAACCGATTTTGCTCAAAGGGCCGTGGGACGTGAAGTTTGAGAGCAAAGCCAAAGCCCCCGCGCCGCGCCGGCTTGCCTCGCTCTGTTCGCTCTCGGATATGACAGATGAAGACGTTCGCCATTTCTCTGGAACAGCCATATACAGCAAGCGCCTCCGGCTCGCCCCCGAAGCATTCAACGGAGACCCGGTTGTTATGCTTGACCTCGGCAGGGTAGAGGTGATGGCGAGAGTTGTCGTAAACGGCAAAGACCTCGGCGTGCTGTGGAAATACCCATACCGCATCGACCTGACCGACGCTCTGCGCGATGGGGATAATCTCTTTGAGATTCACGTAACGAATCTCTGGGTCAACAGGCTCATCGGCGATGCCGCGTACCCGCAGGATTTCGAGTGGACAGGCAAGTCGCTCGTGCGCTGGCCGGAGTGGTTCGTTAACGGTACGCCTCGCCCGAGCTCACAGCGCACTACGTTCACAACCTGGCGCCACTGGTATGCAGGCGATGACCTCCAGCCCAGCGGCCTCATCGGGCCGGTCTATGTGAGAATCGGCGAGGTTATAGAGCTCGACTGAAAAATTGCGAGAATTAACTTCTTGCATTAAAGAGTCTTTTGATATATTTGTAGAGACGCGAAATGTAGCGTCTCTACTTTTTTTTCATTGAGAAGGGATTGGCTCGGTATGAAAAACAAAAAAACATTAGCGACAAGCAGGCGTTCTCTGCTTTGCCTGCTTCTGGCGGCAGCTTTCGCAGCGGCGGCGGATAATCCGGCAGATTATGTAAACCCCAATATCGGCACGGTACACAGCCGCTGGTTTTTCTATACGCCCGCATCAGTGCCTTTCGGAATGGCGAAAGTCGGCCCGACAACCAACGCGCATTACGGCAATGAGGGCGGCTGGCAGGCAGTCGGCTATGATGGCCGGCACGACTCTATCGAGGGCTTTGCAAATGCGCATGAGTTTCAGGTTGGCGGGATAGTACTCATGCCCACAACAGGTTCGCTTCGGACGGTTCCTGGCGAGATGGATGACGTGGAGAGCGGATACCGAAGCCGTTTCGATAAGGCCGATGAGAAAGCGAGCGCAGGAAGCTATAAGGTGAGGTTAAAGGACTACGGCATTGATGCCGAACTCACCGCGACAAAGCGTGTGGGTTTTCACCGCTATACTTTTCCCGCAGGCACGCAGGGGAACGTGATTTTTGATATCGGCAATGTGCAGGGTGAGAGTGGCAGGATAGTCGATGCGGAAGTCCGTGTAACAGCGGGCAACAGGCTCGAAGGGTATGTGGTTACGTATCCTGTGTATGTGAACAAGTATCAGAACGGGGCGACTGTCCCGATTTATTTTGCCGCCGAGCTCAATCGAAGCTTTGAGGACTGGGGCATGTTTATCCATGATAAAGTGCTTCCGGAAGAGCGCTTCGTTAAAGGCGCCGGTTGCGGGGCATACTGCCGTTTTACCTCGGGAGAAAAGCCCGAATCGGTTGAGATCAAGGTTGCGATATCCTATTGCTCAATCGCAAATGCCCGCGAGAATTTACAGGTGGAAGCAGCGGGGCTGGATTTCGATAACGCTCTGGCCGCAAACAGGGAGCAGTGGCGCGATGAACTTTCCAAAATAACCGTTTCCGGAGGCAGCAGGGAGGATAAAGTAAAATTCTATACCGGTTTATACCACGCTCTGCTGGGGCGCGGCTGCGCTATGGATGTTGACGGAAGCTACCCGCGCAACGACGGGAGCGTCGGGAAGATTCCCGTTGGTGAAGACGGTGAACCGGAGTTTGTATTCTGCAATACCGATGCCGTATGGGGCGCGTACTGGAACCTGACGCAGCTCTGGTCGTTGTGCTGGCCGGAATACTACAGGGACCTGGTTCAGACACATCTGCAAGTGTATCGCGATTCGGGATGGTTTGGAGACGGACTCGCCAACAGCCGGTATGTTTCGGGCGTGGGCACGAACTTTGTGGGCTTGTTTATCTGCGCGGCCAGAAAGGCGGGCATCAGCGACTTCGACATGGAGCTTGCCTATGAGGCGGTTTTGAAGAACGAGCTGGCATATGAGGACAGGCCTGAGGGGGCGGGCAAGCTTGATATGGCCCGCTTCGTTGAGGACGGGGTAATCCCGTTCATCAAGGAGGGAACGAATTCAACGGGTTCGCGCTTTTGCGCATCACATACAATGGAATACTGCTTCAGCGCGTACGCGGCGGCGCAGTGGGCGCGGGAAGCGGGGAAAACCGATGATTATGCCCGTTTGATGAAGCTATCGAGGCAGTGGGAGCAGATTTTCGATGATGAGACTTCCCTGATCCGTCCTAAAGACGCAGCCGGCAGGTTCCTTGACAACTTCGACCCTTATGAGCCGTGGCGAGGCTTTCAGGAGGGCAACGCCATTCAATACACATACTATGTGCCGCATGCGGTTGGAGAGCTTGTGGAGAAGGTGGGGGCGGATGAGTTTAATGAACGGCTCAATGCCATATTTGACATAGCCTCAAGGAACGGTTTCAGCGGGGGTAAAGAGGTTGATGCGTTCTCGGGATTGAGGTTCGTTTACAATCACGGCAATCAGCCGAGCCTGCATATTTCATGGCTCTTTAATCGTAGCGGTAGCCCCTGGCTTACGCAGAAATGGACGAGAGCGATTTGCAATGAATTCTACGGCACCGGCGAATTGCACGGCTACGGGTACGGGCAGGATGAGGATCAGGGCCAGCTCGGTGCCTGGTACAATATGGCCGCGCTGGGGCTGTTTATGATTGATGGGGGGGTGAGCAGTGAGCCTGTTTTTGAGCTTGGCTCTCCGCAGTTTGACAAGGCGCTGATAAGCCTGCCGAGCGGCAGAAAGCTCGAAATTACGGCAGAAAACAACTCGCCCGTGAATCCGTATGTTCAGAGCTGCAAGTTTAACGGCAAGGAGTGGAACAGCTGCGAGATTCCGGCAAAAACGCTGCTTGAGGGCGGTAAGCTGGAATTCGTAATGGGCAGAGAGCCCAATAAGGACTGGGGCACGGCCTTGTAAATGCAGAGCCGAGGGGCCGCAGTTCCCTGAGTACCGCCGCCATTACCGGAAATTTCGACATCGGCGGGCTGGTTTCAAACCAGCCCGTTTTACCGCCGAAGTCAGGAATATATTCACAGTAATGTTGTTTGCGGCATTTTCTGTCGTTTATGCGGAGTGCACTCTTGATCACTTTATTATAGGTGTAAATGAAGATGGCGTAGAAGGTAATGAAGATGACTGTAAACTTTTTGTCGATTGCAGTCAGAAGTACCGCAATACAGGATCAACATCCTATAAAAAGTGGTACTATCCGAACCGGCACTTACCAACCCTCAGAGCCGTTTACATTGATTTTTAACGCCGCACAACGTGATTGCAATATGGCGGGCTTGCTGTTATCATTATTCACAATGAAAGAGGCAGGTTACATACAAGCGATACAGAGCGCCGGCCGGCATATCCACTGCTGCGGCAGCTGGGGCTCGTTCCCTGCTCGTCTTGCCTCAATACTCTCGGACGGCTGTTCGGGGGCAGTGCTGCTGATTTATCCGCATATGGAAGACGCCGACTACGCCTGCGAGGAGATAGAGGCGTTTTGCGGGAAGCGTGCGTTGTTTTTGCCGGCGTGGGAGGCCGAGGCAGATCTTTCCGGTTCCCTCGATGAAACGACGGCCGAGCGAATGAAAGCGGCGGTGCGCCTGCGCTCGCTCGGGCGTGGTGAAATTGTATGCGCGAGCGTGCAGGGCCTTGCCCAGCCCATCAGCGACCCTGACCAGATGCAGGCGGAAAAGCTTTCTCTCTCCGCGGGAGAGATTATAGAGCCCGAACTTCTGGCCGGCTGGCTCGTGGAGCAGGGCTATGAGAGCGAAGAGGCGGTTGATGCGCCCGGCGATTTCTCACGTCGCGGCGGCATCATAGACATTTACCCGCCCGTTGCCGATATTACCCTCGAAACGGACGAGCTACTCGAAGGCCACGCCACAAGGCCTGTGCGTCTGGAATTCTTCGGCGATGAGATTGAGACCATCCGACTGATAGACCTCGACAACCAAACCTCCGGCGAAGATGTTGCGCGCGTTGAGCTGTATTCGAGTGTGCAGCAGGCGGGGACGAAGGTTGTGTATCCGCTGGAGCTTGTTCCGGAAGACGCGCTGATTATGATGGTCGAGCCGCTCGAACAGGCCGACATAATGCAGGCGTACCTGCGCCGCCTTGACGAACCGGAGCAGATTTTGAGCTTTGCCGGAGTTTACGGCCGCGCGCATTCATTCCGTCTGCTTGAAATCGGCAAGTTTTCCCAGCTCACCGAAGCCGATGGCGCAATCGAGCTTGGCATAAAGAGCCTCGAACACTTCAAGTCCGGCGCAGATGCACCGCTTGAGAGAAATAAACAATCGCTTGAAGCGATAGCCAGATTTGCCGAGGAAAGCGGGCGCGTTGAGCTGTACTGTGAATCGCCGAGCCAGATAAGCCGCTGCCGCGGGCTACTTGAAAGCGAACACGGAAAAGTGCCCGAGCGGCTTGAATTGAAGGTGGGCTGCGTAAAGGCGGGCTTTTTCGATGAACAGGCCCAAACGCTCGTAATCGCGCATCACGAAGTGTTTGCGCAGCATTTTATACGCAGGCGCAACCAGACAAAGCGCCTCACCTCCGCGATCGACACCCTCTCCGACCTGGCAAAGGGCGATTTTGTCGTGCATGTAACCAACGGCATCGCGCGGTACTGCGGCGTCAGGATGATAGATCAGAACGGTGCCCTGCGCGAGCATCTCGTTCTCGAGTTTGCCGATAAAGTCAACATACTTGTGCCCGTGAACAACATTGCGCTTGTGCATAAGTATCTCGGCGCGGGCTCTGCCAAGCCCAGGCTCAGCAAGCTCGGCACAAAGAAATGGTTCAATCAGAAGAGGAAGGTGGAAGAGGCGATAGACGATATGGCCTCGGAGATGCTCGAATTGCAGGCAAAGCGCGTGCAGGCGGGGGGCTTTGCATACCCCGCCGATTGCCAGTGGCAACTCGAATTCGAGCAGGCCTTTCCATACAGGGAAACCGCCGACCAGCTCACCGCTATTGAGCAGGTAAAAGCGGATATGCACAGGCCCGTCGCGATGGACAGGCTCCTCTGCGGGGATGTCGGCTACGGCAAAACGGAGGTCGCCATGCGGGCGGCGTTCAAGGCTGTGCTGGGCGGCAAGCAGGTAGCTGTGCTCGTACCTACGACAATCCTCAGCGTCCAGCATGCCCGCTCATTCAACGAGCGCTTCGCCGGATACCCCGTCTGCGTGGAGGTGCTCAACCGCTTCGTAACAAAAAAGGATGCTGCCGCAATCCTCGCTCGCGTGGCGCGCGGCGAAGTGGATGTGCTTATAGGCACACATCGTATTCTCAGCAGGGATGTGGTGTTTAAGGATCTCGGCCTTATCATAATTGATGAAGAACAGCGTTTCGGTGTGAAGCATAAGGAACGGCTCAAACAGCTACGCGCTAACGTTGACATACTCACCCTCTCGGCTACGCCAATACCGCGCACGCTCCACATGGCGCTTATCGGCCTGCGTGATGTGAGTACGCTCAGCACTCCGCCCGTTGACAGGCGCAGCGTTGCCACGAGCATCCACCGCTACAATGAGCAGCTCGTCAGGCGCGTGATAAGCCGCGAGCTCGCGCGCAAAGGGCAAGTCTTCTTCCTGCACAACGTCGTAAAGACAATAGACCGTATGGCAAATGAGTTGCGTAGCTTCTTTCCCGATGCGCGGATTGCCGTAGCGCACGGGCAGATGCGAAAGAGCGAGCTGGAGAAACAGATGCTTGATTTCGTGTGCGGCAAGAGCGATGTTCTTGTTTGCAGCACAATAATCGAATCGGGGATTGACATACCAAACGCAAACACAATCGTGATTAACAACGCCGACAAATTCGGCCTTGCCCAGCTCCATCAGCTTCGCGGGAGGGTGGGGCGATTTTCGCGCAAGGCGTACGCCGAGCTGCTTATCGCTCCAAACAGGCCTATGACGCCAATCGCCGCACGCAGGCTCAAGAGCATCGAAGAGTATTCCGAGCTTGGCGCCGGCTTCAAGATTGCTCTGCGAGACCTCGAAATAAGGGGCGCCGGCAACATCCTCGGCACAGAGCAATCGGGCCATATCGACAGCATCGGCTATGAGCTGTACTGCAAAATGCTCGCAGATGCCGTTTCGAGGCTCAGCGGAAGCGGCGCGTCCGAAATTCGCTCGGTTACCGTGTTGGACATTGGCCTTTCGTGCTACTTGCCGAAGAACTACATCCCCTCGGATAAACAGCGCCTCGGCGCGTACCGCAAGGCCGCAGAGGCCGCGAGCATTGAAGACTTGAACCTGCTTCGCCGCGAGCTGAGAGACGTTTTCGGTAAGCTGCCACCTGAGGCTGAAGACCTGCTCGATATTGCCGGTATCAGAATCGCCGCTTCGGAAATCGGCATCGAGCGCATTAAAGCCGCCCCGCCCGATTTGATTTTCTACTTCCCCAAAGACTTCATCGGTTCACGCGCCGGCGACCTCTTCGCTCGCACAAAACACCGCGTAACCGTGGCAGACCCCCGCACCGTGCATATACGCCTCACACCAAACCATTTCGCCCCGCCCACGCTGATTGCAACTCTCCGCAAACTGTTCAAACTGTAAAATGCAGGCCGCAAGGTCGCAGAGAAAGGGTAGAGTGCCCCTTGAACGCGGGGGGATAAATGGTACAATAGGAGAGGCGTTGCAAGCGAAGGGTGCGGCGCGAACACCGGTAAACTTAAACCAACCATAATGGAGTGCTATTTTGAAAACAAGATTATTCGTACTTTCCGCTCTCACAGTTTGCGCAAGCGCTTTTGCCGTGCGCCTTGTAACAGACCGCTCTCTTGAGCTGACAGGCTTTCAGGACCACGGCGGCTACAACGAAATTACCGACTTCCGCAACGATTTCGCCATGGTCTATGGTGCGGACAACCCCAATCTCACAGAGTACATCAAGTCGTGGGTGGAGAAGGACTATGTGCCTCAGCTCATGACGGGCATCGCCTGGGGCGCATACGCAGACTTCCGCGACCTCAACGGCGAGACGATAATGAGCCTTGCACAGGTTGAGGGCAATGGCAACGTCAAAGGGCATGGCCATCTTACGCCGTACATCGTGCCTTCGATTGAGTTTGCAGACTATATGGCCGAAAAGCTGAAAGTTGCCATAGACGCGGGGGTTGTCGCGATTCATCTCGAAGAGCCGGAGTTCTGGGCATACACCGGCTTCTCCGAGCCCTTCGCGCGGGAGTGGGAGCAGTACTACCACGAGCCGTTTGTGCGCCCGGATACTTCCCCCGATGCGCAGTACAAGGCCAGCCGCCTGAAGTACTACCTCTACACGCGCACAATCCGCCGCGTTGCAGAGGAATGCAAGGAGTACGCCCGCCGCAAATACGGCAGAGAGGTGCGCTTTTACGTACCCACGCACTCGCTGATCAACTATACGCAGTGGGATATTGTTTCGCCGCAGTCGGCGCTGATCGATACGGATGTTGTTGATGGCTGCATCGCCCAGATCTGGACGGGCACCTCACGCACGCCGAACGTCTATGAGGGCAAGCGCCGCGAACGCACGTTTGAGACGGCGTTTCTCGAATACGGCGTGATGCAGGAGCTCGTGCGCAATACGGGCAGGAGAATGTGGTTCCTGCACGACCCCATCGAAGATAACGCCCGCCACGACTGGAACGACTACCGCTACAACTACAAGGCAACGCTCATCGCGTCTCTGTTGCACCCGTTCATCTGGAACTATGAGATTTGCCCTTGGCCGCCGCGCGTGTTTACGCACAAATATCCGCAGAACTCGCCCGATGCCACGCTCATCCCTGCCGACTACGCAACAACTCTGCTCATCGGCTTCAACCAGCTCCGCGATATGAACCAGAGCGAGGTGGAATGGGCCAATGAAACACACGGCATCGGCGCCCTTATCGCGGATTCTGGCATGTACCAGAGGGCCGAGCCCGCTTTCCGCCTTGCCGCCAAGGACAAGACCGACCCGACAAAAGCAGACCGCTCTGAGGTGGTTGATTTCTCCGGCTTCTACGGCCTTACGCTGCCGCTGGTAAAGAGCGGCGTGCCCGTGCAGCCGGTTGAGCTGGATAATACAGTTCGCTTTGCCGGATACCTTGAAGATTATAAGGTGCTCGCGCTCAGTTATGAGTTTATGAAGCCCCAGACGCCCGCAATCAATCAGGCGGTTGCAGAGTGGGTGGCAAAGGGCGGCGCGCTTATCTATGCCGGCGCCGATACCGACCCGTTCAACAATGTCTCGCACTGGTGGAACAGCGGCTCAAACGACTATAGCTCACCCTCGCAGCACCTTATGGAACTGCTCGGCCTTGAAAGAGACGCTTCCTCAGGTAAGTACGCTTTCGGCAAGGGATATGTGTTCGTGGCGCGCAAGCACCCCGCATACTACACCCGTTCGGAAACCGCTTCGAAGGAATACCGCGACCTCGTCGCCGGCGCGGCAAAGGCTGTGGGCCTTGAGTACCAAGAGGAGAACTACCTCATGCTCAGGCGCGGGCCGTACATCATCGCGGCTTGCCTGGAAGACTCCACAAGCGAAAATCCGCTTGAGCTTGACGGTCTCTTCTGCGATGTGTTCAACTCCGAGCTTCCGATTCTTGAACATGTTTCTATTAAGCCCGGGCAGAGGGAATGGCTGATAGATTTCAGCAAGCTTGAAGCAGGCAGCGCCGAGCCGATCGCCAGCGCCGCGAGAGTCGAGAGCTGGCAGCAGGATGGCCGCAGCGTGAAGATGGAGCTTTCCGCGCCCGAAAGAGTGGAAGTGGTCAGCAGGGTCAAGCTCCCGGCAAAGCCCGTAAAGATGACAATCGACGGCGCCGCGTTCAGCGATTTCGACTGGGACGCTAAAAGCAAAACCGTGTTCTTCAAGTCTCCCGAAATCGGCGATCGCCAGAACGTTGCCATCGAGTGGTAATAGCGGCTGCACCGCAAGGAAAGATAATCAGCGGCGGGGAAAGGGTGAAAAAGGGGAGTAGAAAACTACCCGAGCTCACGGCTCCGCCGCAGGCTATTGAGCTGGCGGAAATGGCACTTTTCGCATTTATACCCGCGGGTACAAGCCGCTGCTGAGCCAGCCTGTCGCAAGCGAGAGAATGTCATAGATGTTTATCTCGCAGTCGGGCGTTCCATCGGGGCCGGAGATGTCAAGCTCACTTTCGTAGCTGTCGGGCCGGCATACTTTTTTTTTAACGAGCGCCGCGCCGTTATATGCATCAAGGCGCCCGTTTTCGTCCGGCACATAATTGTATATGCGCACGTCATCAAGGCGCCCGTTGAAGTAACGGCCGCCCGCGTCTGAACCTATACGCAACGGTGCATCGGTTTTTGTTCCCAAAACAACAACCCCCGAGTTTACAAGTTGCGTGTCAACGTACAAAGCCGCGGCGTTGTTCGCGGCATCGTGGGTAATGAGCAGATGGTGCCACTGTCCTTGAGCAAACCCCGCAGATGATATGGCTGTCTGGAAGTCTGAGGAACCCTCGGAGACGAAGTTGATGCGCTGCGTATCGGGGTTGATGCCCCATGTCCACATCATCTGTGAGCTGTTCCAGCTGTTTGATTTGTCCGCAATGATGCTTGTCTGGTTGCCGCCTGCCCAGAAAACCCAGGCGCTTATGCTCATCTGACCGCTACCCTCGGAGGGGTTCCATGCGCCGCAGGAGGCGCTGCCGCTCGTGGAAGTGAGCGATATGGCGCCTGATGTCTTTCCATCAGCTCCCGCGGTAAAAGAGGGGGTGCCGCTCACTGCCGCATCGCGTGCGTTTCCGCTGAGGTCGGTATATTTGCCGCCGCTGTAATCTGCGCTGTCGAGGGAGTAGTGCGCGAGAATTTCTTTCAAGTTTACGTTTGCCATACGGCTCACGGCACGGCCGTCTTCGTTTACGGCAACACAGTAGTACTGCCCGCAGTCATCTCGTGTCAGATTAGTGATTGTGAGCGTGGCCGCGAACTCGCCTGTGAGCAGCTCGGCTACCGCAACGGAGCCTGCGTCCATCAGAATGTCATCGTCTGCGGAGCTGTATTTATACCAGCTGATTGACGGGGCGGCAGGGCTCTTTACCTTGCAGCTCAAAACAGCTTCAGTTTCACTGCTCATATCAATGCTCAGATCTTGCGGTTCGGCGCTGATAACGGGTGCAAGCGGGGACTGCGCCACCTGAACAATCTCTATGGTGTTTACGAAAGCCCTGTAGTCTGCCTCGGCGAGTCCTTCCACCGCAATCACGAGGTCTTGCCCCTTTACAACCTCTGCCGCCGCGACGACGAAGTTGGAGTTGCAAAGCCAGGCGGATGTTTCACGGGTGTTGCGCATCAAGGCAGGGGAGAGGCCGGCGAAGTCGGTATTGCCGGAATCGGCATCTGCGGCAAGCGCGTATATGTTGTAGTAATCGTTTGCGGAAGTGTTTGTGTTGATTGCCGTGGTGAAAATGGCGTAGAGGCCTGCGTTCAAGCCTGAAACGCGCACGCCAAGCGCGGTATGGCTACCGCCGCCGTCGTTTACGTACATTGCGCTTCGTGCGTTGCCAGCGTAAATCCCCGTGTTGTAGTCAGCGCCGAGTGTGCTGTTGATAAATCCGCCCCTGTCCCATTCCAAAATAGTAGAATTCGGTTGCGTTTTGCCGATGTCGATGCCGAGATTGACGGCATTTCCGTTTGAGTCAATTATGCCCGAGGATGTGTCGGCAATTATAAGGTTCCAGCTTGTGCCGGTTGCTCCGCCTGCCGAATGCGCGGGGCTGTTGTTGTCGTTGGATATTGCCGCGCCGAAGTTGAGCAGGTAAGCATTCTGCTGAACGCTAAGCGCTGTGCCGAGTTGCTGTTTGTCGCAGAGCAGTCTTGTTCTCAGCAGGCCGTAGGGCACATCTTGGACGTCATAGTCGTAGTCGATTGCGATTGATGCGGCGGTTGCGGCGGACTGGCCGAGAATCATATAAGTCGGTTCCATTCTGATGCTGCCGAATGCCGCGTGGCTGGCCGAGAGGCAAACCGGCACAAACAGATTGGCCGCCTGCTCCTGTTTCGGCAGAATAGTGCGGTAGCTGATAGGGTAGCCGTCAGCCCACCATTGATAAAATCCACCTTCGTCCCATATTGCGCCGTCAATTACCACGCGTCTCACAACGTGTGAATCGAGGGAGTATGAGCCCATGCCGATGGAATCACTGACATCGTACCCCGGGGCCTTCTTTACGTGGCGTTCTGTCATGACCATCTCGCCTTCCATCCTGCGAGCTTCGCGAATGTAGGAGAAGTAGGGCCAGTTTTCGTTGTCGGCAAACTCGTCCGCGCTGAGGCCCCATTTGATTCGGCTGTTGCGAGCGCTCAGCGGTACGCGTGGATGGTACAGCATTGTCCAGAGCAGGCCCTGCTGGTAGTCGCGCTGTTTCTGAACGTAATTCATTCTCTCGCTGTAGCTTGCTTCCGAATATACCCAGCCGGTTTCATCGGAGTAATTGCCGCCGGGCCAGTCGAGAGACATCAGACCGCTGTTGTTGTTGTCGCATTTTAAATTCGGCATACGCTGCGTTGTAAAGCCAGGGTTTTGCCCTGCTTCATACAGCCTGAACAGCAGCTCGTACTGCGATTCGTCGTATCCCTCAGGTTGCGGTATCGGCACTCTGTTTGCCGAGACATCCGTCAGGCACATGCGGAAATTAAACGACTGCAAGCGGTCGTCTTCGCCGCCGATTCGGGACATGTCGGTAAATTCTCCGGCAAGCTGTGCGATAAGGCCGCTGTCAGGGTCGGCCGGTACAACGTAAGGGCTTATGTTTTTGTATGGGGAATTCGAGGGGGTAAGGTTTGTACTACCAAAGTAAATGCCGTTGAGTGTTTCGTTGTATTCGGTTCTGGAGTCTCGTCCGATACGGTATGATACGCCCGAAGAGGCCATTAAATCACCTTCGTATGATGCGTCGATGAACATCAAGGCGTTGTATGTTTCGGCGGGTGTGAAACCAAAATCTTCATCGTAGCTGAGTGTCTTGATTGCTGTAATACGATTACCGGTCTTTTCAACGCCTCCGGCGCTTCTGTCAAGCCAGCGGTTGCGCACAACTGTAATGCCTTCCTCTGCGAGCCATTGCTCGAATACTTCTTCCGCCGCGTGCGGCTCGAACGTCCACATCGTCTGGTTGCTGTCTTGAACTGCGGGGCCGGCTTGCCAGTTGGCATTGTACGAGCTGCGGCTCTGATAAACCCATGTCTCCGGTGAGTTGTAGTATAGCCATATCCTGTGGTAAAACTCCCTTGCAAGGCCGCCGATACAGCCTGTGTCTTTGGTGTCTGTCCAGCCGAGGCCGCTTATTGTGAGGCCGCCGATATGTTCTTCCGGGCACACGAGCACAACGCTCTTACCCATTCTTTCTGCCTGTATGGCTGCGGTAATCCCCGAGCAGGTGCCGCCGTAAACTACAATGTCGTAATTATTGACGGCGGCGGAGGCCAGGCCTCCGAACACAGTCGCAAAGATAAAAGTCAGACGGCGGATTCTGAGCATATGTTTCACTGGTTTTCCCTCAGGTTTGAAATGGCGAGAGCCCCTTGCATGCGGCCCTCGCCTCTATTCGTTATGAACGTTATTGGTAAGTTTTTTTACAGTTTATTTTTTGCGTTTGCGCAGAGCAATGGCTCCCGCACCGAGCAGAGCAATGCTCACCGGTTCGGGAATTGCCGTAAGAGACACGTTATCAAGATATATGCTTGTGCCATCGTAGGTTCCGCCGTCAACGGTGCCGTCAACCGCGCGGATCTTGATCTGAACGAAAGCGGTGTTTTCAGGCGTAACGAAATTGAATGCCGAAGACTGCAACCATTCGCTCGATGAAAGCATACCGGCCTCGGTGCTTTCGTCGAAGTCAAACAGCAGCGTGCTGATTTCGTTGCCGATCTGTGAGTTTGCGGCATCTTTGAACTTAACATAGACATCAATCTGATCGCCGACCTCATCCATCTGCCAGTCGCCGTTTGTGTCGCCGCGGCCGAGCAGCGAGAAGCTGAGCTCTTCGCCGCCGGAGAAGCCGCCGATTGTCTGGTGCAGCATGCCATAGCCGTTGCGCGCGGCAAGCTTCATGGAGTATGTGCCTTCATAGACAACGTCAGTCTTCGGAGCAAAATACACCGTCGCACCGTTGCCTTTGTACTGAGACCACTCTTCCGGAGCGAGCGGGTCGCCGGACATAGCCTCAAAGCCGCTGTTGTTTACCATGTTCGCATTGGCCAACGTAGCCGCAAATGCGAACATACATAGAATTATCTTTTTCATTGGTCGTTCCTTTAATTAAACACGTTTCTTGACAAAAGTTATTCGCAGCTCGGGTATAGGCCGCAATCGAGCCAGGCGCCTGCAATGGCGGCGAAATCAAGCATATCAACGCGGCAGTCTGCAAACTCACTTCCAACTCCGTCGGGGCCGGCAAAGTCAAAAGCTGATTCGTACGAGTCGAGGCAGAGCGCCTTTGTTTCAGCGGCAAATGCGTTGTACAGGTCGAGAATGTCCTTGTCTGAAAGGGCATAGTTGTAGAATGTCAGCGCGTCTATTGAGCCGTCCATTACATTATCGATAACGCCACGGGTGTCTCCGGCGCCTATCGGCAGGCTGTATGTCCAGGGCGCAAAGACCTGAGAAGCGCCGATGCCGGTTGTCGTGGCGAGAAGCTCGCCATCCACATAAGCCGCAGAGTTGCTTCCCTGTGAATAGGTAACCGCTATCTGGTGCCAGTTGCCGTCGTTGAGGCCGAGAGAGTTTGCCTGAATCGTGGTAACAGAGTTACCTTCCGAGCGGATATAGAAATACAATCCTCCGCCGGCTTGTACGGTAAAGTTGATGCATGTTGTATGGCTGTCGTTGTAAGAAGCGATAATCGCTCCGTTATCGGCGGAGATTGTCTTAACCCAGCATACTATAGAACCTCGTGAAAGCCCCATCTCTGAATTCGGGTATGCGCCTTCGGGAAGCAGCAGATAGTTTTCGCCGTCGAGCAGCAGGGCGCTGCCATCAATACCGGTGGTGTCGTATGCGATGACTGCCGGTGCGTTTGGGTCGATATTGGCCGCTGCCGCATCGAATGAATTGACCGAATCCGCGAGGCTGTTCTCGAAAGCGTAGCTCTCCAAAATGCCCTTGACATACAGCAGAGCCGATTCACTCTGTGTTTCCTTGCCGGCGCTGTTCTTGATGACACAGTAGTATGAACCGCTGTCCCGCGTGCTTGCTGAGGCTATGTTCAGCGAGGACATATCCGCTCCCGATGCCACGAGCTCATCGGAGGAATTGTACCATTCATAGAGGACAATCGGGCTCATCATTCCGATGGCATCAACCGAAAGTGTCGCGTCTTCTCCCTTAAAAACCTCAACATTCTGAGGTTGTGTAATGATTTCGGGGAATGAGCTTTCCGTGCTGAAAGTCCATGTTTCGCCCGTGATTACGTTCGGGTCTCCGGAAAGGAGCGTGTCAACGCGCCAGAAAACAACCTGGTCGGTGCCGAGGGCGCCGGCGGCGTACTGAGCGGTCGAAAGATTGATCGGTGATGTGGCGGCGAAATCGGTCGTTGCCGGTGCTTCCACGCTGTTATACTGCTCAATGAAAAGGTCGTACCCTGTAACATCAGGATTCGGCGAGCCTGCGTTGCGGGGATCGTCCGCAGGCTCCCAGCCGAGAGTAAGCGCCGTAGCGCTCTGCTCAATCGCACCGTCTTCGGGAGTGGGATTCTTTGCGGGAAGCGCTTCGACGGCCAGTGTAATATCATCAAGATATATTGAAGTGCCATCGCCAAGATTGCCGTCGATGGAACCATCGTCAGCGTTAATTTTGATCAGGAATGATGCGGTTCCCTCCGGAACTGTGAAGCGCATTGCGGGAGACTGAAGCCATTCGCTTGTAGAAAGGATCGGTGCAGCGGTTTCAGGGTCTGCATCGAAAATAACCATAGATGGCTCCGAGATTGTGCCGCCCGCAGTATTCTTGAACTTTACGGAGACAATAATTCTGTCCATCGGCTCATCCATCTGCCAGTCGTTGTTGGTGTCGCCGCGGCCGAACAGAGTGAGGCTGTATGACTCACCTGCTACAGCGCCGGTTACTTCCTGGTAGATCATGCCATAACCCTGACGCGCGGCAATCTTTTCTGAATACGTGCCGCTGTGAACTACGTCCGTCTTGGCGGCGAAGTAAACTGTCGCGCCGTTGCCTTTGTAGAGAGTCCAGTTGTCAGGAGTGAGCTCGGCAGACATAGACTCAAAGCCAGGGTTGAGAACCGTCGCATCTGCAAAACACAGAGCAGCGGCAACCATGCACATTAACATAATTGTTTTCTTCATTACAAATACTCTCCCGTAAATGAAATAACAAAAAATCTTAAAAACACAATATCCCACGGGGTTACACTAACCCCTTCTATTTCCATTTGCTTTCAAGCGTCAGCTGTGAATTCACCAGATAGAAGAAATCATTCGACCATGGCGAGGCCTTGCTGCTGTCGGTATCTCTGAGCCCGTCAGTAAGGATAAATGTCAAAAAACGGTCGCTTTTACCGAACTCAATATCAATATCAAGAACGCCACTCTCAACTTTCAGCAGCTCTCTCTTGAACTTCACTTTCCCGTCCACAAGCACGCAGAAATCCACGTCTGCTTTCCGGCCTGCGAGGTTGCTGACAAATTCCGTTATGCCGCAGCGAGCTTTCAGGGAGGTTATCTCGTAATTGCTTACCGAATCCTCAATCGCTTCAAGATCAATTGTAATGCCGCTGTTGCTGTGCATAAACAGAATGGATTCGGGGGTGTCTTCGATATTTATGCCATCAAAGATGACCGGCGAGATTTTCGATTTCCTCTCCACTCCCCCTCTGAACATATAGATGCAGTGGGAGTTGGTGCCGCTGGTGTCGGGGCACTCGTAAACATGGCCGGCGGATGAAATGGTTACTGCTCCCTCTCCGCCATCGGGGATAAATACGCCGTCTATGAGCGAGGAGGATTCAACGAGCCGGTACTCGTTGCTGCTTTTGAAGTATTGGCTTTTCTCGCCGGAAACGATCGTCCCGTCCAGAAGGTTTATGCCCACAATATCTCCGGGATGCGAGATACCTTTTTTGCCGGCCAATATGCCGGCGAGGTCGAGATGTTCTTTACCCCGCAAAACGATTCCCGTTTCGGAGTTGAACTGACGGGTGAAATTGTCTCCTGAGAATGGGATTGTCTGAATAAGACCGGTACTTGCGTTAAATCTTCTTGCGTTGCTCTGCTCCACAATCTGGCTGGACTTGTTATTCCCCGCCAGGCCTGCAAACAGCTGCACCTTGCCCCTGGTTACATACAATTCGGCTGATTCGTTCACGTCAACCTGAACACCGAACTCTGTGCCCTGATCGACTATCCGCGCCGCCGGTGTCTCGACGCAGAAACCAAGGCCTGTCTGCGGTACGTGGCTGAACAGCCTGCCATACTCCATATACACGCCCGAGCGCTCTATCGCGAATTTTGCGGGGCCTTCAATGACCACATCAACCCCGTCATCAAACTGGATGTTGAGAAGGCCCTTGTCGAGCCTGAGCAGATCCTGATTAGTGAACAGCCTTGCGCCTTTTGTGAAATTGACTCTCGAATCTGCCCATTTGACATCCATCTCATCAACAAGCACGGCAACGTCAACGCTGTACGGTTTTTGCGGAATATACGAGAGGCCGATCATAAACAAAACCGCCGCGATGCAAGCTGCAAAGATGCGTTTGTTGAATTTGCTCATCTGCCGTTTCTCGGGGATTGTATGGACGACCGAATGAAGCTTTTCGCTCTGGACATCGGTTTTTTCTACTTTCGGCGCCCGTCTCTCGTATTCAGCCAGCTCATCGAGCAGTTTTATGTCAAATCTGCCACAGGCGCCTGGGTCTTCAGCGCCAAACTCAATGTTTAGCAGCTCCGGCTGCCCGGAAGCGAAAAGCGATTTCAAAATCAAATTCGTCTGTATATACTCGCGGTAGTAGTTCCGTGCTTCGGCATCATTCTTGAGTATGCTGTTGAGCCTGACTGCTCCTTCCCGCGTTATGCTGCCCTCGGTGGACTGGCATATCAACAGGCGCAGTTCGGTGTATTTCATCTGCTTCGGGTTCATATTACGCTCCTACTCCAAGATCCCTGCGAACGCATTCAATGAGAAGTCCGTGTATTCTGGCGAGATTTCTGTATGCTGTGGCGATGGACAGCCCGCATCTCTGGGCCAGCTTTTTCAGGGTGAAGCCGTCTGCGTATTTCAGTTTGACGAATTCCTGGTCGCTGCGAGGTAGCTTCTTCACGCAACTCGCGAGCGCCTGTGTACGGTCTTCGGTGTTGTCGAAATTGGAGATGTTTTCCCTGTCGAGCAGCTCAAGGACATCATCATCAAGAAGAAACGGGTTGTGCTTGTTCTTTCTGCGAAACTCCATCACCTTATAC
>JBFWMM010000018.1:0-17079 GCA_050251615.1 Phycisphaerae bacterium | reverse complement strand
GTTTTGGGGCTCGCTTTTGCGAGTTGTAATGGCAGATTCGTAAATAAGAAGGTGCAAACATAAGGGGCCGGCTATGTCAAAAATGCCTTGCTTTCGGTTTAATACGTTATTCGTAGCGTTGTTCGTCTGTTCGCTTACTCTCAACTCCTTTGCGGTGCTTGTTGACCGCACAGACACAGGCGGAATCGTAACGGCGAGTTCCCAGATTCACGAGGGGGAATCGAAGGAGATGGCTTTTGACAACACTACCCTCACAAAATGGCTCACACAAAGTACTCCCACCGGCTGGATA
Organism: Phycisphaerae bacterium; assembly: GCA_050251615.1. Taxonomy (GTDB): domain Bacteria; phylum Planctomycetota; class Phycisphaerae; order Sedimentisphaerales; family Sedimentisphaeraceae; genus Sedimentisphaera. Next base: position 16,787 of record JBFWMM010000018.1, on the reverse strand, counting down.
CAGTTTCAGTTTCCGAATAACCAGCGTTTTACAGTTTCGGCTTATTCGATATCCTCTGCCAACGACTTTCCCGAGAGAGACCCGCGCCAGTGGACTCTTCTCGGTTCCAATAATGAATCCGACTGGAGTATTGTTGATTACAGAGAGGACCAGAGCTGGACAGACCGCTTTCAGAGGCGAGAGTTTGCCTGCGCATATCCGGGCTCGTACAACTTCTACCGTCTTGATATCTCACTCAACAACGGCAGCTCCAACCTGACCGGCTTTTCCGAGATGGAGCTTATGGAGGATATTCTCATTGCCTCATCGCCTGAACCTGCCAATTCTGCGGAGGCTCTGCCGTTCAACTCGCTCACGCTTTCCTGGCAGGGGCCTGCCGAGATCGCTGAGCCGGAGTACGAAATTTATCTCTCGTCCTCTTCCGATGCCGTGAATAACAGCGACAACTCCGCTTTTATATCACAGCAGACTGAAAACAGCTGTGTGGTAAGCGGCCTTGAGCCCTTCACAACATACTACTGGCGGGTTGATGTGCTCGGCGATGGAAGCCGCGGCAATATCTGGCAGTTCCGCACTGCGCAGCCCTATATAGGCTGCCTGAGCTTTCCGGCCGATATTGACGGCGACTGTGAAGCTGGCCTGGGAGACCTCTTCTTCCTTGCTTTGCGCTGGCTCGACAGCTCCTGCGCGGATTTCCTCTGCGGCTATGCCGATATTGACGAGTCCGGCCGTGTTGACATTGCCGATATGGCTATCCTCGGCGAGGGATGGTCTGAAACGGGGCAGAGCGTTATTATCAGCGAGATAATGCCCGACAACGAAAACACGCTTACCGATAATTTCGGTGAAGCAAGCGACTGGATAGAGATAAGAAATCTTGCCCTGACCGCTCAGAATCTTGCCGGATGGCATCTCACAGATGACGAAAAAGCACCTGATAAATGGACATTCCCTGATGTTTCTATTGAGGCCGGCGGCTATCTCATCGTTTATGCCAGCGGGCTCAATATTACCGCCGACCCAGCTAATCTGCACACGAATTTCAAGCTTGGTAGCGATGGCGAGTATCTCGCGCTGACCAAACCCGATTTTACCATAGCGCATGAATTTTTCCCGAGCTATCCGAGCCTCGGCAATGATGAGTCTTACGGGCTTACGGTGTTGCAGGGCGAAGACAGGCTCGTAACCGCGCTGCTCTCAACGCCCACGCCCGGAACGAGCAACGGTGACGCCAGAGCGCCCGGAGCGCCTGTTTTTTCTGTGGATTCAGGCATATTCGATGCACCTGTTACGATTGCTATGAGCCTTGAAGACCCGAGCTGTGATATTCGTTACACGCTCGACAGCTCCGAGCCCACTGCTGAATCGTCTCTCTATACAGCTCCGCTGAATATTGCCGCAAGCACCTGCGTAAGAGCGGCATCATTCAAAGAGGGCTATCTGCCTGGAAAAATGCAGACCCGCTCGTACATCTTCCCCGCTACGGTTGCCTCGCAGCCAGCGCAGCCTGAGAACTGGCCTGCCATCTGGAAGACCGAAATACCCGATTACGAAATGGATCCGTATATCGTTAATCACGCTCAGTACGGCCCGCTTCTGAATGCATCTCTGCTTTCATTGCCTTCGCTGTCGATTGTTACCGAAATGGATAACCTCTTCGATGCGTCATCAGGGATCTACTCCAACCCGCTTCAAGAGGGCGTTGAGTGGGAAAGGCCGGCGAGCGTTGAGCTGCTCAGCGCTGATGGCAGTGAAACATTCCGCATCGACTGTGGCCTGCGCATACAGGGCGGCGCGTTCCGCGGCTTCGATCTCACAAAGAAAAAATCGTTCAGGCTGTTATTCAAAACCGATTACGGCCCCGGAAAGCTTAAATTCCCCCTCTTTGACTACGCCCCCGATGCGACTGACAGCTTCGACACAATCACACTTCGCGCCGGCGCAAACGACGGCTATTCGTGGTCTTCGGCATACGCAACCGAACAGTATATTCGCGATGAATTCGGCCGAAGCACGCAACTGGCATCCGGAAGCCCTGGCTCGCACGGCGATTTTTTTCACCTCTATCTCAATGGTCTCTACTGGGGCTTGTACAATGCTGTTGAGCGGCCGGATAACTCTTTCAGCTCAATCTATTACGGCGGCGAGAAGGAAGAGTGGGACGCCATCAACAGCGGCGACATCAGCGATGGCACAATGGATATGTGGAACCTGCTGATAGAGAAGTGCAACGCGGGTATTGCCACGGCTGCGGACTTCGAGGAGTTGCAGGGCAATAACCCCGATGGCTCGCGAAACCTCGATTACCCCGTCCTGATAGATATGGCGGAGTATATCGATTATATGATAATTAATATGTGGGGCGGCAATGGCGATTGGCCCTGGCGTAATTATTGGGTTGCCCGCGACCGCACGGAAAACAGCGAAGGATTCAAATTCTATTGCTGGGACTACGAGGGCACAATGGCCTCGCCGTTTATGGAGTATAACAAGGTTACGGCGGATTTCAATTCCGGAGCGGGCGTACCGCATTACAGGATGAAGGATAATCCCGAGTACCGTATGCTCTTTGCCGACCGTGTTCAGAAGCTGTTTTTCAATGACGGCGCACTCACCAGCGGAATGACAATCCCCAGGTACAGCGCTCTTGCCGACAAGGTGGAGTTGGCGATCGTTGCGGAATCCGCAAGATGGGCCGATATGCATTACGATACACCGCCTGGCCTTGCCGAATGGCGCGCAAAGAGGGATGAGATTCTCGGCACCTTCCTCCCGACTCGCTCCGCTACGGTGTTGCAGCAGATAAAGGATGCCGGCTACTATCCCGCTTTAAGTGCGCCGGAGTTCAAGCTCAATTCCGTCTCGAGCACGGGCGGATACGCCGCCGCGGGAGACCTCCTCACTATAAATGTCCCGGGGGAAACAGCAACCGCCTCTACAGTACTTCTCGACCAGGGCGCTCCCGTGCGTGTGTTTATTCCGCAGGATGATTCGCTCGCCCTCACTTGGACAGAGCCAAGTTTTACCCCCGATTCGCTGTGGACAGACGGCTCAACTGGCACGGGCGTCGGCTACGAGGCTGGCGTCGGCTACGCAAACCTGATTGGAACCGATATTCGCAGCACGATTTATCAGTCAACGACATCCGCCTACTGCCGTATTGAGTTTCAATATTCAGGCGCAGATGCCGAATCGCTTACGCTCAGTATGAAATATGATGACGGCTTCATTGCATATCTCAACGGGGTTGAGGTGTGCAGAACTTCCAACATCACAAACGCAACGCCCGGTAGCGCATCCGCCTCGAACCACGAGGCAAGCGCAACTTCCTTCGAAGACTTCGACATCAGCGCGTATAAGGGCCTTCTCGTTGAAGGGGTAAACGTGCTCGCGATTCATGGAATCAATTATTCTACCTCCAGCTCCGATATGATAGTTTTGCCCAAGCTTACCGTTACCAACTACCTTTCAGACGATTCGGCTCCGGTTTTCTATACGACTGACGGCAGCGACCCGCGTCTTGTCGGCGGGGCGGTGAACGCATCCGCGATTGCTTATGCGGGCGCGTTTGCTCTCGAGGAAAGCTGCCTCATCAAGGCAAGGGCGTATGTCAACGGTGAGTGGAGCGCGCTGATGGAGGCTGTTTATTCGGTCGGCCCGCTGGCGGACAGCCTGCGCGTAACGGAAATTATGTACCATCCGACAAACGACCCTGCGATGGAGTTTATTGAGCTGATGAATGTCGGCACAGACAGCGTGGGCTTGAATCTGGTTCGCTTTACCAAAGGCATTGACTTTGATTTCGGCCCAATGACTCTTGCTTCGGGAGAGCGTGTGATTCTTGTGCAGGATGCTGCCGTGTTCAGCGCGGTCTATCCAAAGAATGCCGCTAAAATTGCAGGTGTGTATGAAGGCTATCTTGATAACAGTGGCGAACGGATCAAGCTTGTTGACCCGCTTGGAAATGTTATACTTGATTTCGATTATAAAGACTCGTGGTACGATATGACCGACGGCGCCGGCTTTTCGCTGACCGTTGGCTCGCCATACACCATAACCCCCGAACTATACGAGGACAAGAGCTTCTGGCGCCCGAGCGTTATCGCGGGCGGCTCGCCTGCCACTAATGACGATGGGATTGTACCAATGCCAGGGGCGGTTGTAATCAACGAGGTTCTCGCGCACTCCGACAAGCAGGAGCACGACTGGATCGAGCTGTACAATACGACCGATGAGCCTGTATATATAGGCGGCTGGTACCTCTCCGACAGCGATTCCGATGAGGCTTCGCGAAAGAAATTTCGCATTGCCGACGGCACCGTCATAAACGGCGGCGCTTACAAGCTGTTCTATGAAAACTACAGTTTCGGCAATCCCTCGGCGGCCGGTTGTCTTGTACCGTTCCAGATGAGCGAAAATGGCGAGAAAGTGTGCTTGAGCGCTGGTATCGGCGATATGTTGCTCGGGTATGTAGAAGTGGAGAGCTTCGGCGCTTCGATGAAGGATGTGGCATTCGGCCGTTATGAAAAGAGCGTTGGCGGCGTGAATTTCGTTGCGATGAGCGAGAATACACCGGGCGCGCAGAATGCGTATCCCGAGGTAGGGCCGGTAATTATCAGCGAGGTTATGTATCATCCGGCGGGTAATTCCGATGCGGAATACGTTGAGCTGATGAACATCAGCGATGCCCTTGTAACTCTTATTGACAGCGAAACGGGGGTGCCGTGGCGGTTTGTTGACGATAAGGACGATATCGGCCTTGAGCTGAACTTCCCCTCCGCTATCCCGCTTACACTTGCCGCAGGCGGGAAGATGCTGCTGATAAAAGATGTTATTGCCTTTGAGCAGGAGTTTCTGGCCGGAGCCGATATTTCGACGCTCGGCGTGCAGTGGCTGGAGTGGGGTGCCGGCAATGGCAGCCTGAGCAACTCCGATGAAAAGCCCGAGCTTCAGATGGGCGGAGATATTGACGAGACGCTTACAAGATACTATATACGCGTTGACCGCGTAAGCTATGAGGACGTTGCTCCCTGGCCCGCAGAGGCGGATGGAGACGGGCTCTCGCTGACAAAACCGGCCGGAAGCTTATCTCTCTATGGCAATGACCCTGCAAACTGGCGGGCTGCCACGCCCACGCCCGGCACATAAATCAGGAAACTTGAATTAAAGCGGGCAGGTTTATAAACCTGCTCCGGCGGTTACAATCTCCAATGCCGCCGGCGGTATAAATCAAAAAAAGCCTGTTCGACAGAATCGAACAGGCTTTTGTGTTACTGGTTTACTCCGCTTCAGACCTTCTTGAGAACAAGCGAAGCGTTGTGTCCGCCAAATCCGAGCGAGTTGCTCAGCACTACATTGACTTGTTGCTCTCTTGATTCGCCAAGCACATGGTTGAGTTCAGGGCCGCAGTGTTCACAGATTTCAGTTGTGTTGGCTGTGAGCGGAACAATCGATTCCTGAATCGTTTTTGCTCCGACTATCAGCTCTACAGCTCCGCTGGCGCCAAGGAAGTGCCCTGTACAGCTCTTTGTGGAGCTTATGGCAGGTCTATTGGCCTTGCAGCCAAAAACGCTCTTGATGGCCAGTGTCTCGGCCATATCGTTGAGCGGTGTGCTGGTGCCGTGCGCGTTGATGTAATCAACTTCATCCGGATTAACGCCCGCATCATGCAGTGCTATACGCATACCTCTCGCCGCGCCTGCGCCATCGGGCAGTGGGGCGGTGATGTGATATGCATCGCCGGTTGCGCCGTAGCCTGCTACTTCAGCGATGATATTCGCGCCGCGCCTCTTTGCGAGCTCGTACTCTTCGAGAACGAGAATGCCCGCACCCTCACTCAACACAAAACCGTCGCGGTCTTTGTCGAATGGACGTGATGCGTGCGTCGGGTCGTCGTTGCGCGTGCTTAAAGCCTTGAGCGAGCAGAAGGAGGCAAGGCCGATAGGCGTTACCGCTGCTTCACTGCCGCCGGCTATGATCGCGTCGGCATCGCCGTTCTGTATCATCCTGAACGCTTCACCGATCGAATGTGCCGCGGAGGCACAAGCAGTTACTACGGATATATTGGGCCCTTTTGCGCCGTGTAGTATTGAAACGACTCCGGCAGCCGCGTTGACCATCATCTTCGGTACGCAAAACGCGGATACCTTGGACGGGCCTTTGCCTTCGAGCCTGCTATGCTGCATCTCTAATTCTTGCAGGCCACCGACACCGGATCCGATTACTACGCCCGTGCGTTCGGCAATCTCCTGATTGCCGAGATCGAGGCCGCTCTGCTCAACTGCCTGGGCCGAACAGGCGATTGCCATCTGCGAGAAGCGGTCAAGTCGTTTTGTCTCCCTGCGGTCAATATATTTGCAGGGATCAAAGTTCTTGCACTCTCCGCCGATGTGCACATCGAAGTCGGTGGTGTCGAAGCCTTCTATGTTGGATACGCCGCTGTTACCCTTACAGAGATTGTCGAAAAGAATATCGACACTATCTCCAAAAGCTGTTACGCAGCCCATCCCCGTTATTACAACTCTACGTTTGTTCATAGTAGGGTAGGGTTTCTCCGGATTACTCGGAGACTTTCATGATGTAGTCAACAGCAGCGCTGACTGTCTGAATCTTTTCAGCTTCCTCTTCGGGGATGCTTGTGTCAAAAGCGTCTTCAAATTCCATAACCAGCTCAACTGTGTCGAGTGAGTCTGCGTTAAGGTCGTTGATGAAGGATGTTTCTTCTGTAATGCCGTCTGCATCAACACCCATCTGCTCGCTTACGATTTCGATTACTTTTTTTAATACTTCCTGGCGATCCATAACTTAATCTCCTGTTACTGTAGATCTTCTATTTCGTTGTATAGAACCTGCGGAGGTATAATACCTAAACCGCGAAGAATTTCAATTATATTTTAACAATACGGCCTTACACATCCCTGAGAGGGGGGTGCGAAAGGCTTTACATAGCCATTCCGCCATCAACGCAGATAACTTGGCCGGTCATATAACCGGTTTCATCCTTTGCGAGGAAGGCTACTGTTTTTGCTACATCGGCCGGCTGGCCGTACTTGCGCATCGGTATAACCGCGATAGCCGCTTTTTTGACGAGCTCGGGGAGGTCTTTTGTCATATCTGTCTCAATGAAGCCCGGCGCGACGCAGTTTACCGTTACATTTTTCTTGCCGACTTCTCTCGCAAGCGATTTGCTCATGCCGATAAGGCCGCTCTTGCTCGCCGCGTAGTTGGCTGAGCCTGCCTGGCCCATGACGCCCGCAACCGAGCTGATGTTAATGATTCTGCCGAATTTGTTGCGAACCATAGAGCGAAGGACAATTTTCGTGGCCATAAACGAGGCCTTGAGGTTTACGTTTATGGGCAGGTCGAAGTCCAGCTCGTCCATCTGCATCATAAGCTTGTCGCGTGTGATGCCGGCGTTGTTGACGAGAATTCCGACGCCGTTGTACTTCGCGGAAAGCGATTCGAGAGTTTCGGTGAGCTGAGCTATGTTGGTTATATCGCAGACGCACGTCTCGACTTCATAACCGGCCTCTGCGACAACTTTCTTGAGCTCCGCGAGCTGGTCGGCGTTGATGTCAAGCCCTGCCACAGCTCTGCCTTCGGCAAGCAGTTCAAGCACAATCGCTCTTCCGATGCCTCTTGCCGCTCCCGTAACAACTGCTAATCTCTTTTCAGACATAATTTATTAACTCCTTGATTACTCATCGGTGCCGATAAACGCAGTAAGCGCATCGGCCGTGCTGAGGTTTGTAACTTTTGTTTTTCTTTTAATCTTCTTCATCAGCCCCGTGAGGACGCGCCCCGGGCCTATTTCGCAGAAGTCTTCCACGCCATCGGTAAGGAGTGTTTCCATTGATTTCTGCCATAAAACCGAACCGGTCAGCTGTACGCAGAGCCCCTCTTTAACCTGCTCCGCAGACTTGTAGAAATCCGCGTTGTAGTTGGCGATAACGGCCGGGGTTTCGGAGAAGTTAATGTTAGTATTCTCAAGCGCGGAGCTGAGCGCATCAGCCGCGGGCTGCATAAGCGGGCTGTGGAACGCGCCGGCAACCGCCAGCTCAACAGTCTTCATTGCTCCAAGCTCTTCCGCTACAGCCGCCGCTCTACGGCAGGCCTCCGGCTCACCACTCAGAACAATCTGCCCGGGGCAGTTGTAGTTTGCCGCCACAAGCACTTCACCCTTCGCCGAACGCTCCAGTACTTCCGGAATCTTGTCGGCATCGAGGTTGAGCACGCTTACCATTGTTCCGTTGGATTCATCCGCCGCTTTCTGCATGGCCTCGCCACGCTTTTGAACGAGCGTGAGAGCGTCTTCAAAGGAAAGCAACCCCGCTGCGTACAATGCACTGTATTCACCGAGGCTGAGCCCCGCACACACATTTGCGGAGGCTTCAGTGCGGTTGCGGACAACCTCAAGAATAGCCGCGCTAGTTACGAAGATGGCGGGCTGGGAAATGTTTGTGAGGTTGAGCTCTTCCTGCGGCCCCTCAAAGCAGCACTTTGAGATTTCGTAGCCGAGAATTTCATCGGCTTTACGGTATATAGCCGCAGCTTCAGGAAAGGCACCGGCAATGTCCTTACCCATACCGGCGACTTGCGCACCCTGGCCGGGGAATATGAATGCAGTTTTCATTTAATAAAACTCCGGTTAAAACCTGATTATATTGCCGCCCCAGGTGAGACCGGCACCAAAAGCGACAATCGAAACATAATCGCCCTTGCCGATCTTTCCGCTCCTGTAGCACTCATCAAGCGCTATCGGAATGGAAGCGGCGCTGGTGTTACCGGTTTTGTCTATATTCACAAAAATCTGCTCGTCTTCGAGGCCGAGCCTTTTAGCGCTGGATTCTATAATTCTAATGTTCATCTGATGCGGTATGAACTGCTTGATCTGCGAGATTTTAATCTCTGCTTCCTTCAGGCATTCTTCAACTACTTCAATGATGCGTCTTACGGCGAGCTGATAAACTTCTCTGCCGTTGATAAACATATATTTGAGCGACTCATCTTCAAGAGGTTTAGGGGCGGGGTAACGCGAGCCATATGCCTGACAGTTCAGGCATTCCCACCCATTGCCGTCGGAGCCGGTAGTGCTGTAGATTACGCCGGTGTTTTCTTCTTCTGAACCGCTCAGAACAACCGCTCCTGCACCGTCTCCGAAGAGAATGCAGCTGGCGCGGTCTTTGTAGTTGGTGATTTTGCTGAGGGTTTCAGCGCCGATTACCAGTGCGTTTTTGTACAATCCGCCTTTGATTGCGGTTGCTGCGTTGGTAAGGGCAAATATAAAACCGCTGCATGCCGCGCTGATGTCGTAAGCAGTCGCGTTTACGGCGCCGATAGCTGTTTGCACGAAACAGGCAGTTGACGGGAATACCATCTCGGGCGTTACTGTTCCGATGATGATCAGATCGAGTTCTTCGGCGCTCATCTGAGCGGCCTCAAGAGCTCTGCGGGCAGCTTCTGTTGCAATTGTTGCAGTGGTTTCGTTTTCGGCTGCTATATGACGAACCTTGATACCCGTTCTTGTGGTTATCCACTCGTCACTTGTTTCAACGATTTTGGAGAGGTCGTAGTTAGTAAGAATCTTTTCAGGAAGATAGGAGCCGGTACCCTTGATAACGGCGCTCAGTGATTTCCTTTTCACCGAAGAATTACTCATTTGGTGTCTCCACAGACGAGTTCAACAGCCATTCGACTATCTTATCGTTTATGTGTTTGTTGGTAAATTTTTTGGCCGCCAGCACAGCATTTTTTATGGACCTCGGTTCGCTTGAACCGTGGCATATAACTGACGTCCCGTTGATCCCGAGCAGTAGCGCTCCGCCGTACTCGTGATAGTCATACTTCTTATAGAACTTTTTCATCATACCCTTGAATTTCAGGGCGAGGAAAATGTTTTCTTTCTTAATTTCGTCTTTTATCGCCTTGAAGAGGTGGTCAACGAGTCCTTCTGTGAGTTTGAGGACGATATTGCCCACAAATCCCTCACATACCGTAACATCGCATACGCCCTTGAATATGTCGCGGCCTTCAATGTTGCCGATGAAGTTGAGCCTTGGATCTGCCTTGAGCAATTCTCTTGTTTTCTTCGTGATGTCGTTGCCTTTGCTGTCCTCTTCGCCTATGCTCAAGAGACCCACTCGCGGGTTGTCTATGCCGAGCATCTGCCTGGCATAAACGCTAGCCATAACGGCATACTGGTATATATTGATGGGTTTGCAGGATACGTTCGCTCCTACATCACAGATTGTATGCGGTCCTGATTGCGTCGGAAAGACTGTTGCAATACCGGGGCGGTTGACGCCGGGCAGATTGCGCACACGAAGCTGGCTTGCCGCAACGCACGCGCCGGTATTGCCGGCGGAGACAATCGCGTCAACCTCGCCGTTTGCGGCGAGCTTTGCCATAACGCTTATCGAACTGTCTTTCTTTCTGCGTATCGCTTCTACGGGCGGTTCGCACATGCCGATAACTTCCGTGGCATTTACTACGTGGATGTTTGTCAGCTTGGCGTATAACTTGTTGGCGGCGAGTTTCTCTTTGATGAGGCTCTCCGGGCCGACAAGATAAATCATATCACCCTTTTCCATTTCAAGGGCTGCGAGAATAGCGCCCTCGATATTAACATCGGGTGCGCCGTCGCCGCCCATCGCGTCCAATGCGACTCGCATGCTTAGTCGTTTGCCCCGGCGCTGAGATCAATGCTGATCTTGCTGTTAAGATAACCGCAGTTGCCGCAGGCGCTGTGGGGGAGCTTTGACTGACCGCACTGGCCGCATACTGAGTAGTTAACCGGCTTGAGAGCGTGGTGTGCTCTTCTCGACCTGGTTCTTGTACGACTGATTTTCTTTACTGGAAGCATTATAGTCTCCGATACATTAAAGTTCTGTGCGCTTTCGCTATTAAAAATCGCACCCCACGACTCTCTTAAGTGCAGTGGGGCTCTGTTTTCGTTACATAGAGAGGCAAATTTTTCGTAAAATCGCCGCTTTGTCAAGTAAAAACTTCCACAAGCCTGCTTGCGAACAAGGAAGGGGCCCTTGCGTTTGCTTTATTTGCCGTAGGCCTCGTTTGGATCATAAACCTTTTCCGCGATTGTATTGAGGCTCTCGGGGCCCGTTACTTCGCGGTAGAAGCAGGATTTATAGCCCACATGACACTGCCCCTCGTCCACGCTCACCTTCAGCAGGATGCAGTCCTGGTCGCAGTCTGTAAGTATCTGCTCCACTTTCTGGAAGTGCCCGCTCTGCTCGCCTTTGCGCCAGAGTTTTTTGCGCGAACGGCTGTAGAACGTGGCGCGGCCGGTGCTGATAGTCTCTCGCAACGCCTCTTCGTTCATAAACGCACACATCAGCACATCGCCGCTGCCGGCTTCCTGGCAGACGGCCATAATCAGGCCGTCCGTGTTGAATTTCGGGCAGAACACGTTGCCTTCTTCTATCGCTTGCTTATCCATAAGGTTCAGCTGTTATTTTTCGTGTAGTTGAGAAGGCCCGCGCTCAGCAGGATGTCTCTGTCTCTACTTGAGAGAGTGAGCTTGCCTGTGAAGCGGGTGCCTTTGGTTACGTTTTCAATGACGATGCTGTCAGCGTTTTTAACGGCCTCTGCGAGGCCTGCAATGCGGAGCTCATCAGCCTGCTCAATGCTGTCGTAGTCTGCCGGATTTGCAAACTCAATCGGCACGATGGCGAAGTTGATGAGGTTTGCTTTGTGAATCCTTTCGATGCTCTTTGCGATAACCGCCTTGATGCCCAGATACATCGGGCAAAGCGCCGCGTGTTCACGCGAAGAACCCTGACCGTAGCTTTCTGATGCCACGATTACTCCGCCGATGCCCTTTGCTTTCAGCTCAAGACTGCGCTCTGCAAAAGACGGCTTGCCTTCTTCTGTAAAGCAGTTGAACACAACCTTCGCATACTCCGGTACGTTCGAGCGATACTTGAGGAACGCGCCCGCGGGCATGATGTGGTCGGTTGTGATTTTGTCGCCGCACTTCAAAACTACCTGCGCGGTGAGCTCTTTTGCCAGAGGCGCGGGAGATTCAGGAACTACGATTGTGGGCCCGCGAAGCACTTCGGCGTTCTTTGCCGCTTCCTCGCTGAGAGGCTCTTCAATCATGCTGTCATCAATTTTGTAGCTGCTTGGTAGAGCAACCGCAGGAAACTCTGCGCCGAACGAGCGCGGGTCTGTAATCTCGCCTGTGAGAGCGGCGGCAATTGCCGTTTCCGGGCTCACGAGATACGCCTGATCGCCCTTTGTGCCTGTGCGGCCGGCAAAGTTGCGGTTGAATGTGCGCAGGGATATTGTGCCGTCTGCGGGCGAGAAGCCCTGTCCGATGCAGGGACCGCAGCCGCATTCGAGGATACGTGCGCCTGATGCGATGATGTCTGCCAGTGCGCCGTTTGCGGCAAGCATATTCAGTACCTGCTTGCTCCCGGGCGCGATACCCAGCTCTACCATCGGATGAACCAGCTTGCCCTTGAGAACCGTTGCTACCATCATAAGGTCTGTGAAGCTGGAGTTGGTGCAGCTGCCGATAACAACCTGATTAACCTTCTTGCCCGCAAGCTCACTTATCGGTTTGATGTTGTCAGGCGAGGAGGGGCAGGAGGCGAGCGGTTCAAGCTCGGAGAGGTTGATTTCTATTACTCTGTCATATTTTGCATCCGCATCTGCTGCGAATGGCTGATAAACTTCGCCGCGGCCCTGTGCTTCGAGGAACGCTTTTGTTGTCTCATCGCTGGGGAAAAGGCTTGTGGTTACGCCGAGCTCTGCGCCCATGTTGGTAACGGTGGCTCTCTGTGGTACGCTGAGAGTCTCCACGCCTTCGCCGAAGTATTCGACAACGCAGCCCACATTACCTTTCGTTGAAAGGATGCTGAGAAGCTTGAGGATGATGTCCTTGCTGGCAACCCAGTCGGTGAGTTTACCGGTGAGCTTGACGCCTATAACCTTCGGGGCGGTCAGATAGAATGCGCCGCCGCCCATAGCCACGGCCACATCGAGGCCGCCTGCGCCGATTGCAATCATACCGATTCCGCCGCCGGTGGGAGTGTGCGAGTCGCTTCCAAGGAGCGTTGCCCCGGGGCGCCCGAAGCGCTCAAGATGCACCTGATGGCAGATGCCGTTGCCTGCGCGGGAGTGGTAAGCGCCGCTCTTTGTGGAAACGGTCTGGAGGTAGAGGTGGTCGTTGTGGTTTTCGGGGCCGAACTGGCTCATATTGTGGTCTATATAGCTGACGGTCTTTTCCGTCTTAACCCTGCCTGCGCCCATAGTTTCAAACAGCAGGTATGCGGTTGTGCCGGTGGCGTCTTGCGTGAGGGTCTGGTCGATACGTATGCCGACAGGCGCGCCGGCCGTTAATTCGCCGTCTAAAAGGTGCGATTCGAGAATTTTATATGTGAGAGTCTTTCCCATATCTGTCTCCGTGTTATAATGCAAAAAAGCTCTTGGCAGATTCTTAAACCGCATCATTTTACTCCATTTACGCAAAAAAACAATACCGCGCCGTAGCGTCGGTGATATAAACAATTTCGCCCCGCCCCACTTTTTTCTTGACTCATACCATATATGGCTCTTAAAATACGGCGTTTGTTCCACATATAGTGTTATAATACAGAGGTGAATGGTGCTTTGCCCGTTTTGCAAGATAGATGATGATAGAGTAATCGATTCGCGCGTAACCGACGGCGGCTGGACAATCCGGCGCAGGCGTTGCTGCAACAAGTGCGGCAGGCGTTTTACGACGTACGAAAAGGTAACCGAGGATATGGGGCTCAGTGTTATCAAAAAGGATAACACACGCGTGCCGTACGAGCGCGACAGAATCATCAGCGGGCTTGAGAAGGCCTGCTACAAGCGGCCGATCTCGGCTGAGCAATTGCGTCAGCTTGCCGACAAGGTTGAGGAAGATGTGTTCAAACATTCCGACAGAGAGGTTTCGTCGATGTTTATCGGGGAATGCGTGATGAATCACCTGCGCGACTTAGACAAGGTGGCCTATATAAGGTTTGCAAGCGTCTATCGCGAGTTTAATGACGTGAGCGATTTTATTGATACCGTTTCTGAGACTGATAAGGAAAGGAATCCTGAGTAATGGAAATAGCTGTAGTGAACGGCTCGGCAATGCCGCTGTTCGAGGTTGACGAGTCTGTAATGGATCGCGGTCTCTTCTTTGGAGACGGTGTTTATGAAGTGTTGCGTTCGTATGGCGGAAGGCTTTTTGCCCTTGAAGACCATTTGGCCCGCCTCGAAAGGAGTTTGCGCGAGATACAGATTACCGGCATCGATATGAAAGAGATACGCGCTCTGATAGAGCGTTCATTCGCGGCGAGCGAGATTGAAGACGCCGCAATATATATCCACATAACCAGAGGCTGCGCGCCCCGTGCTCACGGCTGGAAAGACGGCATCAAGCCGAAAATCTTTCTCACGGTTAGAGAGATAACCGACTACCACACTACGCATAAAAAGGGCGTCAAGCTGTGCCTTGCCAAGGATGAGCGTTGGGGCAGATGCGACATAAAATCCCTGAATCTCCTGCCGAACGTGCTTGCCAAGCAGGCTGCGCTCAAAGCGGGCTGTTTCGAGGCGATTCTTGTTGACCGCCGCGGCGACATCACCGAGGGCTCAAGCTCGGCATTTTTCACAATCTTCGGCAACAGCATCGTTACAAGGCCGCTCGGGCACGAAATCCTGCCCAGCATCACAAGAAAATACGTTTCACTTGCGGCGAAGGCTGCCGGCATGGAAATGGAAGAGAGAATTCTCAATCCCATGCAGGCGGCAAAGGCAGATGAGATTTTCATCGCCGTAACGACTAAAGATATTGTCGGCGCGATTGAATTTAACGGAAAGCCCGTCTCTGCGGGAGTAGTTGGGCCTGGGACAAGGTTGCTCGAAACAGCGTTTCGTGAGATAGTGGAGAGGGGCACGTGAAGAGTTATCTCAAGCGCGATACGGATAAAAAGCCGCATCAGGAAGGCGGCTGTTCAATGGGACTCGGGGACCATATCGAGGAGCTGCGGCTCCGTATTGGTCTCTCTGTTGTAGGCATTTTTGTGGGGATGCTGATTTCGCTGGCGTTCGGGAAGTTTTTCTTCGCCATGCTTCTGCACCCGTACGCCGCGGCCGCGGAGCTTGCCGGCACAACGCCCGTAATGCAGGCGATTCAGCCGGCGGAAAAGTTTCTTATGTTTATGAAATGCGCGCTGATTTTCGGTGTCATATTCTCCGCACCCTGGGTGGTTTATCAGCTTTGGAAGTTTGTTTCGCCCGGGCTCTACGCCAAGGAGACGCGATTTGTTTATATAGTTACGCCGGTATGCGGCGGGCTCTTTATGGCCGGCTCGTTCTTCTTTATACTGTTCGTGGCGCCGATAATCCTGAATTTCTTTATGAAATTTGATGTGGGGGTGGATTATGTTACAACCGTCCTCACGCTGACATATTACGTCAATTTTATGCTCTCGCTCACGCTTGCGTTCGGGCTTTCGTTCCAGATGCCAGTGCTGATAGTGTTTGCCGTAAGGCTCGGGCTTCTCAAGCTCGAATGGCTTGTGAAAGTACGCAAGTTTGTATTCCTCGGTCTGTTTATCGTTGCGGCCATGGCAACGCCCCCCGATCCGATCTCCATGCTCTCTCTGGCTCTGCCGCTTTATGTGCTCTACGAGAGTTCTATTTTTGTATGCAGCTTTATAGAGCGTAGAGCAGCGAAGAAGAATGAAGTTGATTGAACCGGCGGCTCCAATCGCTATATTAGCAGTTATGAAAAAAAACATAAACATACTTGCCATCGAGACAAGCTGCGATGAGACGGCCGCGGCGGTTGTCCGCAACGGAAGCGATGTGCTTTCGAGCGTGATCTCTTCGCAGATCGACATACACAAGCCATTCGGCGGCGTTGTGCCGGAGATTGCCTCCCGCGCACATATTGAGCAGATATATCCCGTTGTCGATAAAGCGATAAGGGACAGCGGCCTTGAAGCAGGCGATATAGACGCGGTGGCCGTGGCCAATCAGCCCGGGCTTGTGATTTCGCTTATTGTCGGGGTAACAGCGGCAAAGACGCTCGCGATGATGTGGGATAAGCCGCTTATCAGCATAAACCACGTACACGCGCATTTGCAGTCTGCGATGATTGAGCAGAGCGATATAAAGCTGCCGGCGGTGGCGCTGATTGTATCCGGCGGCCATACAAACCTCTACTCCTGCAAATCTCCGCTGGAGCTTGAGCTTATGGGCAATACGATAGACGATGCGGCAGGCGAAGCGTTTGATAAGGTGGCCCAGATTCTGCACCTCTCCTACCCGGGCGGCCCCAGCATACAGAGAGCTGCTGAGAAGGGCAATCCGAAAGCTGTGGACTTTCCGCGATCAATGCTATCGAAAGAGTCTTTGGATTTCTCGTTCAGCGGGATAAAGACGGCTGTGCTGTACCATTGCAACGGAAAGAATATGCAGGGGGGGAGCCTTGTGGAAAAGATGAGCGAGCAGGAGATTGCCGATATTGCCGCCTCGTTCCAGAGGGCGGTTGTGGATGTGCTCGTGAAGAAGACGATGCGAGCCTCGAAGCTCATCAAGGCTAAAACGGTCCTTATGGGAGGTGGCGTTGCTGCAAATGCCCTGCTCAGAAACGAGATGCAGCAGATTTGCGCAAAACGCCATCTGCGACTGCTCACCGCCCCGATGAAGTACTGCACAGACAACGCCGTTATGGTGGCTTCGCTTGCTTACTACAAGTATCGCGAGGGACTCTTCGCAGACCTCTCACTTGAAGCGAAGAGCAG
>JBFWMM010000017.1:36392-50981 GCA_050251615.1 Phycisphaerae bacterium | reverse complement strand
GCAGAAAGCAGATGAAAAAGATAACAGAACTGAATCCAAACTTCGTTTTAGACAGCTCCGCCTACAACGGGCTTATAGATTTTGACGCGCTCTTCGGGAGGGTTGCGCCGCTTCAGATAGAGATTGGTTCGGGCAAGGGCACGTTTCTCATCTCGCAGGCGGTGGCGTTTCCTGAGACAAACTTCCTCGGCATCGAGTGGGCGAGGAAATACTACCGTTACGCCGCCGACCGAATCGCCCGCCACGGCCTTGGCAACGTGCGTCTGTTGCGCGATGATGCGGCAAACTTCCTGCGCGAGCACGTGGCAGACGGCGCGGTAGAGCGATTCCACATATACTTCCCCGACCCCTGGCCCAAGGCGCGGCACAACAAGCGCAGGCTCATCGGCGAGGAGAATATGCCCGAGTTTTACCGCACGCTTGCGCCTGGGGGCGTGCTCAACATCGCCACCGACCACCCTGACTACTTCGAGCAGATGGAGCAGGTGCTCTTGCGGGGCAAGATGAGCCACCTCTTCGAAAAAATCGACTTCACCAGACCCGCCGGCGCGCGTGATGGCGAGATGACCGGCACGAACTTTGAGAGAAAATATCTTGTGGAAGGGCGCGTTACTAATACAATCGCGGTAAGAAAGATATAGAATCAATCTGTTTTAGAGGAAGCAAATGGAATTTAATCATTATGTCGCGGCGTTCTCGCTTACGCTTTTTGCCGGCCTTGCCACGAGCATTGGCGCGGCGATAGCGTTTTTCTCCAAGCGCAGCAACCCCGTAATGCTTTGCGTTTCACTGGGCTTCTCGGCGGGCGTGATGATATATGTCTCGTTCGTGGAGATATTCGCCAAGGCCAACGACGCTCTGCTTCTCAGCTTTGCGCCGCGGAAGGCCGCCGGGATCACTATCCTGTCCTTCTTCGCGGGAATCGCCATCACGGCGCTTATCGATGCACTTGTACCATCATATGAAAACCCGCATGAAATGCGCGGCCTTGAAGACCTCACAAAAAGCAGTCGTGAGCATCAGCAGAGTCTTATGCGCATGGGGCTTTTCAGCGCGCTGGCCATCGCCATACACAACTTCCCCGAAGGCTTCGCCACATTCACCGCCGGCCTCAAAGATCCGACGCTCGGCCTGGCCATCGCCGTGGCCATCGCCATACACAACATCCCCGAAGGTATCGCGGTGAGCGTGCCAATATACTACGCAACCGGCAGCCGCAAGAAGGCGTTCTGGTACAGCACGCTTTCGGGTGTATCGGAGCCGGTCGGGGCGATTGTTGGCTATCTGATCCTCAGGCAGTTTATGAGTGATACGATCTTCGGCGTTGTCTTTGCGATGGTCGCGGGGATTATGGTGTATATATCGCTCGATGAGCTCCTACCCACAGCCGAGAAGTACGGCAAGCACCACCACGCCATAGGCGGGCTCATCGCCGGCATGGCGGTTATGGCGGTCTCACTGCTTATTTTTATCAAATAGCCGCGATTAAGCAATATGCGCGAAGTCAGCCGCATTTGCACGGGGTACGAATCAGAGGAACTTGAATGAGAAAAATTGCCGTTTTGATTCTCGCGGCCGCGGCAATCGCCGCCGCTCTGGATATTAGCGAAGCCTATCGGCTTGCCAACGAAAACTTTTCCAAACGCAATAAGGGACTTGCTTTGAACGTCGCCCTCACGCCGCACTGGATAAACGGCTCGGATTTTTGGTACGAGAAGCAGACGCCTCAGGGCAAGCTGTTTATGTTTGTTTCGCCGGAAAACGGGCTGAAGGAGAGCGCTTTCGACCATGCCGCACTTGCCGCTCTGCTTGCAGGGCTCAGCGAAAAGGAAGTTGATGCGGATAATCTTCCGCTTGAGAGTGTAAAGTTTCAATCCCGCGGCGAGTTTACCTTCACTGCGTTCGGCAGGCATTATTGCTTTTCGGGAAACGCCCTTTCAGACATCACCCCCGAAGAGGATACCGCCGTGGGGCACAATGGCAATGACCGCCGCGAAGAGCGCCAGAGCGGGCAGCTCTCTCCCGATGGCAAGTGGCTTGCGATCCAGAGGGAGCATAATGTGTGGTTGCGCAACACAGAGACGCAGGCCGAGTACCAAGCCACCTTCGACGGCGAGCCGTTTTACAGCTACGGCTCAAGCGTGCCAGGGCCGAGGGAGGTGAGCGATGAGGATTTCGAGCGTGGGGCGGAGAGCTTCGAGTACAAATTCAGCGGGAGCTGGAGCCCCGATTCAAAGCATTTCGCATTCTGCCGCCTCGACATCCGCAAAGCCGGCTGGCTGCATATCGTAAAGAATGTACCCGCAGATTCAATGCGCCCGAAGCTGTATTCGTTCGTTTATCCGATGGGCGCAGATGAGAACGTGCCCATGCTTGAGCCATATGTGTGCGAGCCGGGTGGCAAGGCAATAAGGTGTGAAGCGGAACCGGAGCCTGCGCTCTTCTACAACCTCACCCTCGACTTGGACTGGGACGCCGATTCAAAGCACTTTACCTATACTGCAAGACCGCGAAGCGGAAAGATAGAGCGGCTGTTGGAGATTGACGCGACCACGGGCAAATCGCGCGTTCTGAACGAGGAGCGTAGCGAAACGACCGTCAACCCGACGATAACCGTTATGAGAAAGCTCGGCGGTGAGATTCTCATTTCAAGCGAGCGTAGCGGCTGGAACAATCTCTACCTCATAGACCGCTCCACAGGCAAGACAACACAGCTCACAAAAGGCCCTTTCTTTGCGAAAGATATTTTCGCCGTAAACGAAGCGGGGCGTTTCGCGATTGTGGGTGCGGGCTGCCGCGAAGCGGGAGACCCATACTACCGCTACGTCTATCGCGTGCCGTTTGACGGCTCGGGCGCAAGCCTGCTCACCCCCATCCAAGGTAACCACCGCGCGAAATTCAGCCCCGATGGCCGCTTTTTCATTGATGAGGTGAGCCGTGTGGATATGCCGCAGAAGTTTTGCGTGCGCGATTTGACGGGCCAAAAACTGCTCGACCTCGAACAGGCAGACATCTCCGCGCTTCTGGCAAATGGATGGCGCAGCCCGATAGACTTCTGCGCAAAAGCCGCCGACGGCGAAACCGACATCTACGCCACCGTGTACCTTCCTAAAACGATTGAAGAAGGGCGCAAATACCCTGTGTTGGAGCATGTTTATACGGGCCCGCAGGGATTTTACGCGCGCAAGCATTTTCAGCCGTGGGATTGGATGGAGGTGTATAACGAGCTGGGGTTTGTGGTAGTGGCGATAGACCCGCGCGGCACGGGCTGCCGCAGCAAGGCCTTCCGCGACCACTCCTTCGAGAACCTCGGCGATGGCGGCATTGATGACCGTATCGCCGCGATGAAGCAGATGGCGGAGAGATGGCCGTTTATGGACTTGGAGAGAGTCGGCGTATTCGGCGGTAGCGCAGGCGGGTACGATGCTGCGCGCGCTCTGCTTATTCGCCCTGAATTCTATGATACGGCGGTTTCCGTGAGCGGTAATCACGACCACCGCAACGATAAGGCCTGGTGGACAGAGGCCTGGATGGGCTTCCCCGATCACGGCCAATATGCGGAGCAGTCGAATCTGGCGGCCGCGAAGAATCTGCGCGGCAATCTCCTGCTCATTCACGGCGATATGGACGACAACGTACATGTCAGCGCGACGCTTCAGCTCGCAGACTCCCTCATCAAAGCCAATAAGGACTTCGATATGATAATCGCCCCGAACTCCGGCCACGGCTGCACCGAGGCCTATTATGAACGCCGCCGCTGGGACTACTTCACCCGCCACCTGCTCGGGGAATCGCCGCCGAAAGAATTCAAGCTCGGGTTGTGATTAACCGCCGAGCGCGCGGAGAAGGAGTAGAATTCAAGATGGCATATCCAAGATTCAATTATTTCTCGTGCGCAATGTAGCGGCAATACCGCAATGAGGTATTGCCGCCGTCATCGGAGATTGCAATATCGGGTGCTCAATATACCCGCAGCTGGCTCAGCACGATACCCGGGTCGAGCAGGTAAATCGTAACTCTATGCATTGTAGAGCCGGCGAGTTTGTGCGCGGTGTTTCCGGCGGAATAACCTCTAAGCACGTTTTCTGACCATTCCCCGGTCCACTCATCCGCCTGGAGGTTCACAATTTGCGCCTCGTCGCCGTCAACACTCACCGCATAGCGCAGGCCAATATCATTGTTGATGTGGTGCGTAGGCAGGAACCGCGCCTCAATTCTGCAATCTGTGGAGCTTTCCTCGAACGAGTATGTTATGGAGGGCGCGTTTTCAATTGCATCGGCTTCGATAGGCCGCGTTTCATACGGCAGAACGGTCATTGCGCTGCTTTCAATGCCCAGCCCCACAATCCTTTTCCACTTGCTCACGGCAGTGTCTTTTGAGCTGCTGCAAGCGTCTGCCGCGAAGATATGTTTCGGCTCAGCGAACACATCCCGCGGCCTCTTTCCCTGTTCCATAAGGGCTATCATCTCAATTTGAGTGCCTGATTCACGTTGCGTTATTGTGAGCTTATTCTCGCCATCAATCAGCTCGCAATCCATGATTTCGAGCCACTCGGCGTGAAGGCCTGTCGGCTGGTCGTTGCTGAGAACTTTTCTGTCGTTCAAAGAAACGAACCACGAATCCTGCTTGTCATCGGGGCATACGGCAAGGAAGTAGAGGGTTGCATTGTGCGTTTCGGCGCTGTCAAAGGTAAAGACTGCTACTGAGCCGTTGCCTTCAGCCAGCTGGTTTTCTCCGCGGGCGATGAGCTTATTGCCGGCAAGCTCCATTGTGCCGCGGCATTGAGCTTGTAAGGGATTCAGTGTCATGATTGGCTCCGCAATTTTCTGGACGTTGCCGGCGCCGGGCTTTCCGAACACGCTCAACCTTCTCGGCGCGGGATCCATCATGCCGTCCCATTTTCCGCCTGCCATCTGTTTGTTGTAGTAGTGCGATAATTTCTGGATTTCGTCATAGGCTGCCTGTGCGCCTTCAAGGTCGCCGTTTGCGAGGCAGGTAAATTTGCGGTCCATCATAGCAGCGCCTTTAACGGGGTAAAGCACGAGCTGATAGAAAGCATCCTTATACTCCTCTGCGAGAGATGCATAAATGCTTTCGGCCTTCTCTGTTATGGCGTTAAAGCTTGAAAGCCTCCCTGAGCGCTCTTTTTCAGAAAAGCTTACCCGTTCTCTGTGTTCGGGCCTTGCCTGCTGGGCGAGGCGGTAGTATTCCTTCTCAATAGTGGCAATATCCGCCGCATACTCTTTGCCGAAAATGCCGCCGAACCACTGCTCAAGAAAATCCATCGCATTTTCCGCAGGCCAGCTGTCGATGTCCCAGGCAAGTTGCAACGCGAAATCCATCTCCATCTCGGCGGGCTTTATATCGCCCACGTTAAACACCCACAGCCTCTTTGCGTCATAGGCATAGGCCTTGCTCATTTCGTAGGATATGCGTGCGGGGGAAGTGGAGCTTATCCAGAGGTAGTCATGGGGGCTGCCCCAGTACGACATATGGTAATATATGCCTGCACCGCCGGAACGTTTTCTCTCTTCGGGCGTGGAAACGGTGCGGACGTAGCCGTGGTTGTCGTCCGGCCAGACAAGTGTAACATCATCAGGCACCTCCATCCCGAGCCTGTAAAGCCCGAGCACCTCCTTGTACGGGCAGAATATCTGCGCAACCTGCGCCGGGTCTGCGTTTACATGCTTCGCTATCATATCGCGCTGAGCGGGGATAACTTCATCCTGCATAATACGGGCTTTGTCGCGGTTGGAGCTGCCGCTACAAGGCATACCGCTGTCGTGTATGCCGCGCATGCCGAGCGTAAAGACGTTTTCAAACTTGCCCACCTCCTCCACACGCTGCTCCCAGTATGTCTTGATAATATCCGAATTTTCGCACCAGTCCCAGGCGCCGAGTTTTTTCCCCTCGGGAGGGCTCCATCTATGCCACTCCCACACATTATTGCGCAACATCTGCTCGCAGTGAGAGGAGCCAACGACAATAGCGTAGTCGTCTGCTATGAATTTGTTTTCCTCGAACGAATTAAAGGCTTTCGTGCATAGGTGCATGCCCGGCCAGATATAGTTGGCTTTGAGCCTGAGAAGAAGCTCAAAGACCTTCTTGTACGTACTCGGGCCGATATAGCCTTCTTCGGGAAAGTTCTTCTTTGCCCAGGGGTGCAGGCCCCAGTCCTCATCGTTGATGAAGATGCCGCGGTATTTGACAGACGGCGATTTATAGACGCTTGTGCCTGCCTTGATGATGAGCTCATCTTTTTGCTTCGCCGGAACATCGGCCCACCAGTACCAGGGAGAAACACCTATGAGGCGTGATATTTCAAACAAACCGAATGCCGCGCCACGTCGGTCTGCGCCCGCTACGACAAGCGCTCTGCTTATGCCCTTGAACGGCTTTTCCACTGTGCTGATCTGAAAGCTCTCCCACTGCCCATCGATCGCGCTCACGTCGAGCTTGCCATCTTTTACGAGCTTATCGATGTAAATCGAATCAAGCGAACCGACAATAACCAGCTCGCCTTTGACGGCGCCGGGCCATTTGACCACCTGCGGTTTTTTGCCGGTTACCAGCTCGACGTCATCGGCGAAACAGTTCGCGGCAATCCCGCATACAGCGGCGTCGCTCGGGTCGTACAGAACCGAAGCGCATGACCTGCCGGAAACAAGAGTGAAATCTGATGCTCCCGCGGCGCCTGAAACAAGCTCGGGCGCGGCAATGGAAACAGCGGAAATAAGAAGGAGTACGATAGAGGAAAAACGTGTCATTTTATCACCTTACGATAATAATTTGTGTAAAAAAAAGGAGAGCGCTTTCACGCTCTCCTCGCTATATCAAATCAGCGCCTGTCTCTGAAAGACCTTTGCGGTTTTTCGGGTCTGGGAGTTGCCTCGCTTACCCTCATCTCGCGGCCGTCAAATTCAGAACCGTTAAGTTCTTCAATAGCCTTGGCGGCGGAATCATCGTCGCCCATTTCTACAAAACCGAAACCTTTGCTTCTCTTTGTGTCGCGGTCAATAATTACCCTAGCGCTTACAACCTCGCCGAATTCAGCGAAAATTTCTTCTAAACGCTCTGAGTCAACCTTATAGCTGAGGTTGCCTACATAAATGCTCTTGCCCATTATAATCTCCTGATAGGTCTGGGCTACGACCCGTTTCTTTAACTTTCCGGGTCAGATGGAAAGGGTTCACGTAAACCATTTTGACCATTATATGTTAAAAAGGAACAATGCAACACATTATTTTGCTCTTTATGTTCCAAATTTGGCAAAACTGCATTTTTTACGCGTTTGGAGGGGCTCAGGGACAATAAAAAAAGAGAAAAAAATTGTAAGTGCCGGCCTCTTGAGATAAAATCCTGTTATATTTTAATGGAAGGAACCTGTGATGTTGAGAAAAATTTATCTCCTGGTATTGTCGATGGCGGTGGCTGTTTCTGCCCGCGACTTGCATTCCGGCAGCTGGGCAGCGACCGATTCGCTCGGGCGCAAACTGCCGATGTTTGAGGATTGCGGCGCGGCGCGTGAAGGAAAAACCGTGGCAATGTTTTACTTTCTCTGGCTCGGCCAGCATTCCACGAGTGGGCCGTGGAACATAACAAGAATTATCTCAGAAAACTCCGAAGAGCCTCAGTGGGGGCCGCCGCATCACTTTCACCACTGGGGCGAGCCGGAAGCAGGCTACTACGTCTCCGACGACCCGTACATAATTCGCAGGCATGCATCCATGCTCAGCGATGCGGGGGTGGACGTGGTCATTTTTGACGTTACCAACGCCTTCACCTATACCGATGTCTATATGAAGCTCTGCGAGGTTTACCGGCAAATGCGCACCAAGGGCAACGAAACCCCGCAGATCGCCTTCTTCACCCACGCCCGAAGCCCCGAGACGGCAAAGAAACTCTACGATGATTTTTACTCGAAACAGCTGTACCCCGAGCTGTGGTTCAGTTGGAAGGGAAAGCCGCTTCTCCTCGCCTCGCTCGAAGGGCAGAGCAAGGAAGTGCGCGATTTTTTTGAGCTGCGCGACTGCTGGGCCTGGACAAAGGGCAAAGATACATGGAACTGGATTGATCGCACGCCGCAGGGCTATGGCTGGCACGAAAGCGAAGATAAGCCTGAGGAAACAAGCGTCTCGGCGGCGAGCCACCCGACTCTCAACCTCGGCAGAAGTTACCAAAACGGCCGCCAGCCCGCATCCTCGGAGCGCGGCATAACGGGCACTGAACATCTCGGTTTACAGTTTGCCGAGCAGTGGGAAAGCGCTCTGAAGACAGACCCCGAGCTGATTTTCGTAACGGGCTGGAACGAGTGGGTTGCGCAGAGATTTATCACTCCGCAAGACGGTAGCCCGCACCTCTTAGGCCAACCGACCAAGCCCGGCCAGTCCTGGTTCGTTGACCAGTACAATCAGGAGTTCAGCAGGGACATTGAGCCGATGAAAGGCGGCCACGGCGACAACTACTACTGGCAGCTCGTTGCCAATGTGCGCAGGTATAAGGGCGTGCGTGCGCCAAATAAGCCCCATTCGGAGGTGGAAATTGAGATTGACGGCTCCTTCGACGACTGGAACGCCGCTAATGATGAGTATTTCGATACAATCGGTGATACCGCCCACAGAGACTACAAAGGCTGGGGCGCCCTGCACTACAAAGACGAAAGCGGCCGCAACGACATAACATCGGCCAAAGTGGCGCGTGATGGCGACGCGGTTTGTTTCTATGTGCAAACCGCCGAAAAACTCACGCCCTGCACAGATGACAGCTGGATGCTTTTCTATATCGATGCCGACCAAAACCCGCAAACAGGCCGCTTCGGTTATGATTTGCGCATCGCCGGTGCAACAGGCGGCGAAAGGGCGGTTGAGAAATACGACGCAGAGGCCGGCTGGAAGGAATGCGGGAAATCTGTTTTTTCAGCCGCAGGCAAAGAGATGGAGATGTCTGTACCAAAGGGGCTTCTTGCAGGCGGCGAGGTGCTGCATTTCGATTTCCACATCTGCGACAACTCCCCCACAGATAACATCGCCGATATGTCAGTTTACGGAGACAGCGCCCCTAACCGCCGTTTCAACTACCGCTATTGACCGCCGCCGCCATATTTCAGCAGGCGCCTCGCAAGTTGCGAATCGGGGCTTGATTTTGACGTAATTCGCAATATAGTACCACTGCCGATTCCGGCCGGGCCGCCGCCCTCAGGCAGGTGAAATAAACGACCGCAAAAAAACAGAGCGAGATAAGATGCGCAAAAACATCAGACTTACAATTGCCTATGACGGCAACGCATATTACGGCTGGGCGAAGCAGAAGGATGTGCCCAGCATACAAGAGCAACTTGAAGATGCGCTGAGCAGCTTCTATGATGAGCCGGTGAACGTCTGCGGAGCCAGCCGCACGGATGCCGGCGTGCATTCGCTCGGCCAAACGGCCAACTACATCATTGATTCACCGGTACCTGTGGAGAATATCGCCAAGGCGCTGAACAACATCCTCCCCAACGATATCGCGATCCTTGAAGCGCAGGAAGCTCCGCTTGATTTCGATCCGATCGGCTCGCCGGTAAAAAAGCATTACCGTTACACGATAAACACCTCGCCGGCAAAGCCCGTATTCAACTGGCGCACGATCTGGCATTATCCTTACCCCCTATCGCACGAGCGGATGGCACTTGCCGCAAAACGTATGGAGGGTACGAAAGACTATAAATCCTTCGCCTCGGCCAAGGATTACCGCACCGACAGCATACGCACTATCTACAGCTGCACCGTTACCCGCCACGACGACACAATCACTGTGGACGTGGTGGGCAATCGATTTATGTATAATATGGTGCGTAATATGGTTGGTACGCTGGTGGAAGTGGGGCGGGGGCGCTGGCCTGAAAGTTATATCGATGAAATCTTCGAGGCGAAAAACCGTGCCGCCGCAGGACTTCTCGCCCCGCCGAACGGCCTGTGCCTGATGAAGATTTATTACCCATAGCCAATTGCCGCGCAAAACCGTTCGCGTGTGAAATGATTCTCAATTGAGCACAAAGCCTGCTCGCGTAGAGCGGTGGCGCACAAGCGCCCCGAAATTGTAGAGACGCAAAACTTTGCGTTTCTACCGGCGTTACGAACGTATATTATCCGCGGGATCGGTTTGAATTCACCGGCACCGGTCGGCGTTTACGTGAGGGCGGTTGCGCGATCACGGAGAATGGCGCCACTGATGATAAATCCTTTCTATCTGCGTTTGCGAAAGCCCAGCGCTGCCATGGCCTCGGGGCTTGTAGTGAAATTGTATGTGTCTTCGTCGCAGAGGTTTTCATCGATCAGGTACCGTTTAATCGATTTGCCCTGCTCGGATGCGGCTTTTGCGATTTCGGCGCATTTCTCATAGCCGAACATCGGAAGAAACGCCGTAATCACCGCGGTTGAGCTATGTACATTTTCAGCGCATTTCTCTTCGTTGGCGGTAATGCCGTCTGTCATAAATTCAAGCGCGAGCCGGCAAGCCTCAATGAGCACATCAAGCATTCCGAGCAGGCTGTGAGCCACGAGCGGCATAAATGCGTTGAGCTCAAGCTGGCCGTTCATCGCGCAGAGGGTTATCGCGCTGTCTTTGGCAATCGCATCCATCGCGGCCTGCGAGACCATCTCCGCGATAACCGGATTCACCTTACCCGGCATAATGGACGAGCCCGCCTGCCTGCGGGGCAGATTTATCTCGCCGAAGCCGCCCTCAGGGCCGCTTGAGAGCAGGCGAAGGTCTGCGCTGATCTTGAACAGGTTTGTTGCGAGCGCTTTCAAAAATCCGCTCACTTCCACAATCTCATCTATGTTTTGCGTTGCCTGAACCATATTCTCTGCTCGTGCTATAGGGAGCGAGGTTATCTGCCGGAGATAATCGGAAGCGGCGAAGATGTATTTGCGCTCTGCGCCGGTTCCTGTGCCGATGGCTGTGCCGCCGAGATTGACAACGCGCAGCCTCTCCTGGCATTTGTATATGCGCCATCTGTCTTTGCTGAGCGCTTCTGCATAGGCTCCGAAGCTCTGGCCGAGCGTCATCGGGACGGCGTCCCTGAGCTGTGTGCGGCCGAGTTTGATTATGCCGGCAAATTCACGCTCCTTGCGCTGGAAGGCGTCCGCAAGCTCGCTTATTGCCTGCTCAAGCTCGCGGCAGGCAAACATCGCCGCCACTCTCAGCGCCGTGGGGTAGGTGTCGTTGGTGGACTGATGCAGGTTGATATGGTCGAGCGGGGAAATCAAAGAATAGCTGCCGGCGCTTTTGCCGAGCAGTTCGAGCGCTCTGTTTGCAAGCAGCTCATTAACGTACATATTGGTTGATGTGCCCGCACCGCCTTGCAGCGCAGCGGGGGCAGGGGGCAAATCTATCTCGCCGCGGCTGAGCTGCTCGCATGCCTGCTCTATAGCCGCGAGAACGTCGCCGGATAGATAACCGCTTGCGGCGTTGGCACGCGCGCAGGCGAGCTTCACGAATCCATACGCCCTTATAAGGCGCGGATTTACAGGGCCACCAATCGCGCGGAAGTTTGTAAGCGCTCGGGCGGTATGTATGCCGTGGAGCGCGTCTTTCGGCAGGCTCATTTCGCCGAGAGAGTCGATCTCTGTGCGTTTTGTCATAATGCTTTCCATTTTTCTGTTATCTGCTTTTTTGCACGGCGAATGGTAAGCGTGGGCGCGATGAATTGCGTCCTTACAGCCTGCTCCGCTGATACTCAATCATTTCTTCCAGTATCATATCAAGGCTGTACCTGGGCTTGTATCCGATTTTGGCGCGAATCTTTTCCAGAGACGGCTGGCGCACCATCATATCGTCGAAGTTGGCGCCATAAGCGTCTTCGTAGGAAACGAGCTTTATCTCGCTACTGCTACCGGTGAGCGTGATTATGCGCCGAGCGAGCTCAAGCATCGTTACAGGTTCATCGTTGCCGATGTTATAGACCTCACCGAAGGAGTCGCCGGCGTTCATAAGCGCTTGAGAGGCATCAATAATATCCCACACCGAGCCGAAGCAGCGGCTCTGGAGGCCGTCGCCATAGACGGTAACAGGTTCGCCGCGCAGCGCCATATCGATAAACCGCGGTACAACCATCCCGTACCGGCCGGTCTGCCCGGGGCCAACGGTATTAAAGAACCTCGCCACGAACACCTTAAGCCCCATCTGGCGGTAGTATGCAAGGGCAAGAAATTCATCAACCGCCTTGCTGCAAGCATACGCCCAGCGGGGGTACTTCGTGCTACCGTAAACGGTATCGTCGTCCTCGCGAAACGGAACGACTTCCTGCTTGCCGTAAACCTCGCTCGTGCTGGCGATCATAAGCCGCGCGCCGCGTTCCAACGCGATATCCAGCACAATTTCCGAGCCGTGTATGTTTGTCTTTATCGTGTGTATGGGGCGCTCGATAATCAGCTTCACGCCCACCGCCGCGGCGAGATGGTATATCTGTTCGCAGCCGGCCGAGAGGCTGCGGGTCAGCGCGCGCTCACAGACATCTCCCTCAACGAATGTGAGGTTGGGGTGGTGTAGAATGTCCGCTATGTTGGCCGCTGAGCCCGTTGAGAGGTCGTCAAGCACGACAACCTCATCGCCCTTGTCAAGGAGCGTGCGCGTCAGATGCGAGCCGATGAAGCCTGCGCCGCCTGTAATCAGCACTTTCATCAGGCGTCTCCCTGATACGTGCACCAGGCGCGGTCGTTTTCCCAGATGGTAACGCTTTGCAGCGCGGCATCCTTTATCACGCCGGAGAGAACATCCCAGCAGTAAACCGTGATATTTTCGACAGTCGGGTTGTGGTCAGAGAAGTATGGCACATCAACACTGAGGTTTTTGTGGTCGAGCTTGTCGATGAAAGCATCTATAACCGAGCGCTGAAATTCACTGGCAAGAAACGCCTTCGGATTATCAAGCCGTACGGAAACCTCAACAATGTAGTTGTGGCCGTGGCCGGCGGGGTTCGCGCATTTGCCGAAGTGCTCAAAATTTTCGTCCCATGAGAACTTATCGTTCCAGAGTTTATGCGTAGCGGCAAACTCAAACTTTTCGCTGTATGTAATCATATTATCCCCGGTAGTAGTGAGTTTTTTGTATGGGGTGAGGTATAGAACGAGGCTTGTAAGGCGCTGGGCATCAAAGCAGGGCAACATTGCATCAAAGCAGCTCAGAAGAACCTCTGAAGCCTCTGATAGAGTAATATTTACGCCTTTTGCGATGCAGCTGCGTACGGCGCCGGTGAACAATGGTACGGCAACCCGGCGGCTGCGTTTGTCCAGCTCGACAAGGTTTATCACAAACCCCGTCTCCGGATGCACGGGCCCCTCAAGCTCCACATCAAGGCAGATGTAAAAGCCGAGGCCCTCACCTGCGGGTTTGGCGCTGTATGAATTGGCACCGTCAGCATCGGAGGCGAACGGGTCAACGGTAAATCTGAGCTGGCGCGTGAGGCGGTGCGTCAAAGCGAGGCCCCCTTGATGAGGCTCATCACCTCCGCACGTGTGCGGTGGTCTTTTATGAATGAGCCACGCAGGGCGCTCGTTACCATCACAGAACCGCTCTTTCGTACGCCGCGGACGGTTGTGCACGTGTGGCTGGCCTCCACGATAACCGCCACGCCCTTCGGCTTCAATTTGTCCATAAGGAAATCGGCGGCCTGATTTGTGAGCCGCTCCTGCACCTGCGGCCGCTTTGCGAAGCAGTCAAAGACGCGGGCAAGCTTGCTGAGGCCGATAATCTGGCCGTCGGGCAGGTAGGCGATATGCGCAAGCCCCGTAAACGGCATCAGATGATGTTCACAGGTGCTGGAGAAGGGGATGTCGCGCAGGACGACGATCTCGTTGTAGTCTTCGTGGAAGATTTTTCCCGTGTGGCGGGAGGGATCCTCAAAGAGACCGCTGAATATCTCGCCGTACATCCTCGCCACGCGTGAAGGAGTCTCAAGAAGGCCTTCGCGCTCGGGGTTTTCACCGATTGCGAGTAGCATCTCGCGCACCGCCGCCTCGATACGCGGCTTGTCTATTGTTTTTTTCTTTTCACTCATGGCGCTATATTATTCCCTAAACGCTTGAGCCGTCAACCTTATAAGCTTTAAACAATAAGCTGACGGCCAGGGCCCCGGCAAAATCGTTTCGGTTTGTCAGGGGCAATGCAGAGATTACCAATTTGGCGTTGCCTGCCGCGCACCTACTTAATCTTATCCCTGATCTCTTCGAGCAGCCGTTCTATGCGATTGAGCTTGAAGTACCAGCACCAGAACCATCTGGTGATAAGAAAAGCGGCGATAAGTATGAGTATGTAAATTACCACGCCCCCGATCATCGGGGCTACATCGAAACCTTGTAATGATGGCATCGCACTATTCATTATGCTTCCTTTCAAACTCAGGGATTAAAGTGCCTTTGCAGAATTATAACAGACGCAGGTTAAAAATCCGCAGAAAAATCGGGGTATTTTTACGCAGTCCCGCATTGCTTGCGCCGTATTCTCGATTTTTCGCTTGCGCAGGGGCGGGAGGTCTTTATCATACTTCTCTTAGGTGATGAGTGTTTGTTCAGGGGTGAACAATTTGTATAACACTTACAAGATGGAAG
>JBFWMM010000017.1:29014-36292 GCA_050251615.1 Phycisphaerae bacterium | reverse complement strand
CGCATTGCTTGCGCCGTATTCTCGATTTTTCGCTTGCGCAGGGGCGGGAGGTCTTTATCATACTTCTCTTAGGTGATGAGTGTTTGTTCAGGGGTGAACAATTTGTATAACACTTACAAGATGGAAGGATTTTCTTATGAGATTCTCTAATTCAAGCGGCTTGCTCCGCCGCACTCTCCCTCTGTTTGCAACTGCTGCCGTTTTTGCGCTCGCCGGCTGCGCTGAAACTGCAAAAACAGCCCCGTGCAAGGCGGTTTGCCGAGCAAAGCCTGCCGCAGAAGCACGTATGGACTGGTGGCGCGAGGCACGTTTCGGTATGTTTATACACTGGGGCGTGTATGCCGTGCCCGCGGGCGAATACGATGGCTGGCGCTCGAATCATATCGGCGAATGGCTTATGCACGATGCAAAGATTCCCGTTGAGCGCTACCGTGAGTACGCAAAGCAGTTCAACCCCACAGACTACGACCCCGATGCGTGGGTGAAGCTGGCCAAAGAGGCGGGGATGAAGTATATGATTATAACAAGCAAACACCACGATGGCTTTGCTCTGTTCGATTCAAAAGCAAGCGACTGGGATGTAGTTGACGCTACCCCTTACGGCAAGGATTTGCTCGCGCCTCTGGCCGAGGCCTGCCGCAAGTATGATATGAAGCTCGGCTTCTACTACTCGCAGGCCCAGGACTGGACAAATCCGGGCGGCGCTTGCGCAGGTGGCTCATGGGATGAGGCTCAAAAAGGCAGTTTCGACGAGTACATCACGAATCTCGTCGTGCCGCAGGTGCGTGAGATACTCACAAACTATGGCGATGTGGCGGTGATATGGTGGGATACGCCGTTTGAGATGGAGAAGAAGCACGCCGATGAGATTCTGGAGGTAGTGAACGAGCTTAACGGCGATGTCGTTATGAACAACCGCCTCGGCGGCGGGTTTGCAGGAGATACCGAAACCCCCGAACAGCACATCCCCGCAACGGGCTTCAAAAACCGAGACTGGGAAACCTGCATGACCATGAACGATACATGGGGCTTCAAGCACTTTGACCACAACTGGAAAACCACCGAAACACTTCTGCGCAACCTTGTGGACATAGCCGGCAAAGGCGGAAACTACCTTCTGAATGTCGGGCCGGACGCAAAAGGCAACATTCCCGCGCCCAGCATAGAGCGGCTTAAAGGGATTGGCGCATGGATGGACATTAACGGCGAATCCATTTACGGCACCACAGCGAGCCCGTTTGCGAATCTGCCTTGGGGCCGTTGCACGAAAAAGATCACAGATTCAGGCGCAACGCTCTACTTGCATGTCTTTGACTGGCCGGCAGATGGCAAGCTCGCTGTTGACGGGCTGAAAAGCAAAGTCGAGCGGGCTTATATGCTTGACGGCGGGAAGAAATTGCGCGTGAACAAGACTGCAAACGGTATCGAGATAGACCTGCCGAAAAAGGCGCCTGACGCTATTGATTCGGTTGTCGTGCTGAAGATAAAGGGCGCGATAGAGATTGAGAAGGTTGTGCCGAGGGCAGATGCAGACGGCGTTATCACGTTGCCGGCGTATCTTGCGAATATCGATAATCAATTCGGAACGGCCGTGGCTTTAGAAGTAAAGGACGGTAAGCAGAACATAGGCTACTGGACGCAAAGTAATGTGTCTGTGGATTGGGATTTCGATGCCGTGAAGGCAGGGCACTATGAAGTTGTCGTGGATATGGCAATGCAGGATCAGAACAGCAAATTTACCTTGCGCTCGGGGGATTTCGAAAAGAAGTGCGTTGTCGGAACGACAGGCTCTTACAACTCCTTCCGCCCTGCGAATCTCGGTAGCGTGGGAATTAAGTCAGGCAGAAACAAGCTCGAGATCATCCCCGACAGCTCCGGAGGCTGGCACCCGATAAACGTGCGAAGTGTAAAGCTTGTTCCGCTTGATTAAAACTGTTGCAGGGAGAAGCGGAATACGAAATTGAAACATCAGCGGACGGGTTGCAAATCTGCCCGCTGATGTCATTTTAGACACACAGTATTCCGTTGCGTTGCGCAAAAAACTGTCAGCTCCGCGGTCTTTTCCATCCATCGGGGCGTTTTGTCGGGTCCCATTTGTCTTTTCCGCCGAGAACGCTCTGTGGGGTGATTTTCGCGGCCTCCCCGGCCGTGAGCTGTTTCGCCCAGTCAACCCTATATTCTGTGTTCGCGCCAGGCCCCGTATTGCCGAACTCCGCGTAGCGGGCGGTCTTCTCGCGCTCAGGGCGGCTCCAGTTGTGCCAGCCTTCCGGTCGGATGCAGTCGTCCATATCACAGTTCATAAACAGCACCGCCGCATAATCGCGCCACGGCCTGCCGAGCATCATCTTTACGCCCTCAGCGGCTGTAATCTTACAACCGTCAAAGACGTACCCGAACGGCTCATCCTGCGGAGTTGATGCGGCGGTGATATAGGAGTTTTTCTTGTTGTACAGTTCGCAGTTCTTGAAGTATGATACTGCACCGCCGAAGATATAATCGCAGCTTCCCTCAATGTAGCAGTCCTGGTAGTAGTGGCGGCCTTTGTCGTCGAAGATTGTGTCCTGCCAGCCGAGGAAGCGGCAGCCGATAAACCGGCACCTATCCCCGCTTACCGCAATCGCCACAGCCTGCCCGACATCCCCCGCGCTGTTTTCAAACGTGATATTGCGAGCCAGAAAGTCGTCGCCGTTTATATAAACGCTCGGCGTACGGAAAGTGCCGAGTTCTTTGCCGTCGGGGCCTTTCATGCGCGCACCGAGGCCGTGGGTAATGACCGTTTTGACGGCATCGCGCCCGACAAGGCGCACGCCCTTCTTATCCGCCGGCACTCTCACAACTTCATCATAGCGTCCCGCGCGGATCAGGATAATGGACGGCTCATCGCTTCCGCTTGGAATCGAATCAATCGCCGCTTGTACAGAGCTGAAATCCGCAGACCCGTCCGGAGCAACGCTCATCATACGAGCAGAAGCGAGCAGCGAGATAGAAAACGCAAAACATACCAGCATTCTAACCATAGGACGTCTCCTTTCATTTGCCCGTCGGAGCGGACGGGAAATTATGTTTTTATAGCCGAAATTTCGAGCACGGCGACCGGCAGGAAAATCAAAACGGGTAGCGCCGCCCATATATCTGGCACGATTACCCCGAAAACCGGTTCTGTGCCGAGCATCTTGCATACAAATGTGAATATGAAGCAGACGGTGGTCGTGCTGAAGCTGAGAACAATCGCGCCCTTCATCTGGCGCTTATCCCTGCACAGCAAAACAGGCAGTGCCACAAGCAGCATCACGAAATTTATCATAGGCTCAGTTATGCGCAGATAGCGCTGCATATAGAGGCGCGCGCGGTCTTTTAGCTTGGCGTCGTCCGAGGCGAGCGCGGCAAGCTGAGCAGAGCTGAGCAGAGCCACGTTCTTCTGTTTCTTGCGGATTGGAATCAGCTCGGGGGTGAGGTCGGTGTTGTAGGAGTACACGACTCGCCGCGTTGTGCTGAGCTGTTCGCTTGCGTTGCCTGTAAACAGTTCGACAGGAGCGCCTTCCTCAAAACCGCCTGCTGCGGTTTCTGTAAACAGCTTCCACTCGCCATTAAGCGTATAAACAGCTTTATTGGCCCTTATCCAGCCGATAGTTTTCATTCCATCTTCCGTCTTTTCGCGGAGGATTATTGTCAGACCGGTCATTTCGCCGCCGTCTTCGGTTTCGAGAAACTCTTTCGCATGCACGAGGTTGCCGAGGCCGTCAGTGAGGCATTCCACCTCCATCTGTTGGTCTTCGTTGATGCTGTCGTGCTGGCGTACGATTTTGCTCGCCAAGGACGGGATTATCAGCTCCTGGTCTGCGACAAGAAGGACCGTAAGTGCGGCTGCGCATACTGCGACAGGCATTATCACGCGCTTCAGGCTCACGCCCGAGGCCATCAGCGCCACAAGCTCGTTTGCGCGAGTCATCTTGCCGAATGTGAACGCCGCCGCGACAACCGTTATGATGCCGGCAAAGTCTCTGAAATACACCGTGCTCTGGACGGCGTAGAAGCTGGCGATGTTCCACAACACCACGATAAAACCATGATCGGATGCCTCGACAAACTCGTCGAGGTTGATGAAGAGGTCTATCAGCATACGCAGCCCCACAAGCACAAGTGCTGCAACAACGTAGCCGGTTATAAAGCTCTTCGCTATGTACTTGTCAACTGTCTTCATGGCAAGCGCCTGCTTTCAGCAGATATACTCTACTATCGCAAAGAATATGATGCCGGTGAGAATCATCACGCCGACGGTTATAAAAAACATCTTCAGCGCGGAGCGGACAACCGCGGCGGGCTCAAAACTGCCGGCTGCAGAAGCGCGGATAATGAGGCTTGTAAACAGGATCAGCGGCAAAGCCCAGAAGAAATGCCAGAGGTCGCAGCCGATATGTATCGGGGATGTGAAAGAAGCGAGAATCATTCTTCGTCCTCCGGCTCGGTGTCAACGCCGTGGAAGGCCAGGGCGGCTGTTTTGAGGATAATGGCCAGATTCAACAGGCCGGCAAGCCCCGTAAAGAGCTGCCCCACTTCCTGCGGTCTGCCGAATACGGGATAATTCCCGCTTGAGCTGAGCATGCCGAACAGGGCGGTTACCGGCGAGAAAAAGAACTGAGGGTAGTACCACCAAATCTGCGTCTGCTTGTTTATTACGCCGACAGAACCGATCCATAGCCCTATTGTGTACATCAGCACAAGACAGATGCAAAGCATCACCGCACGCCTCTTCTGCTTCAAGAGAAAATAGCCGCCGCCCGGTACGAACCAGCCGGTTATAGCGACCAGTAAACTGAAAACCAAATTGTTTGAGGCATTTTTCGCCATCGTTGTATCCTGTAGTTTGAATAGAAAATCCTTTTTGATTATAAGCAAATGCCTCGCATTATCTAACATTTTTTAGCAGAGGCGCGATTCATAGTGCTCTTAATGGTGCGTATCGGATTGCAGGGGCAGATTTACAACCTGCCCGCCGTTTCGCAGGCAATGTGAGAAAGTACCGTGCAGATAACAATGCGGTATAGTTGAGTTCGCAAAATGGTTAGTATGTTGCGCAAGATGGTTAAGATTTTCTATTTTCACTTCGTATAATGGTATTTGGTAATAACAGCCGATTACAAAATTAGATGGAGTATCTATGAAGATCAACCAAATTACCTGTGTGGTGAAATATACAGCTGTCTTTTTGCTGGTCCTTTGCGCGTTTGTTCAGGCGGCTCCATCGGGGCTCGATGAATTCGGGCATTTGCAGGCAACTCAAGCCGCAGATTCGGGTTTTTCCTGCACTGAGCTTTCCAATGGCGTTCAATTTCACCTGAACGGCGTTACGAAGAACGTTATTTTTTACGGGCCGGCCATAGTTCGTGTAAACGAAAATCTCGGCCGCAGCTTCTGGCAGCATCCGAGCATTGTTGTTACGGATAAGCCTGCGGGCGTTGCGTTTGAGGTGGAAGAGCTCCCTCGCTCGATTATAATAAAAACGGAGAAGGTTCAGGTTGTGGTGGATAAGAGCAATGTAGCGCTGAGCTTTATGGACAGCTCCGGTAAGCTCTATACCCGAGAACGCGCAGAAAATCACGCTTCCATCAAGCAGATTGAAATATCCGGCGCGCCCACATACGAAGTTTCAAACAGCTTCACGCTCAAGCCCGACGAAGGCTGGTACGGGTTTGGCTATATCGATTCTGCGCCGGCGGCCATAAATCGCCGAGGCCAGGAGCTGAAGCTCATCCAGACCAATATGGGTATCGTAATTCCAATGATTGTGTCATCACGGCGCTACGGCATTATGTGGGATACATATTCTGTAATGCGTTTCAAAGATGATGACACCGGCGCGACGCTTTGGGCCGAGAGCGCACCGGGAGGCGTTGACTACTACTTCTTCGCAGGCGAGGATGCCGATGACGTGATTGGGGCCTATCGCAATCTTACAGGCGCTGCGCCGATGTATCCAAGGCAGGCGCTCGGGCTGTTTATGAGCAAGGAGCGCTACAAAACGCAGGAGCAGATTCTTGCGGTGGCGGAGAAATTCCGCGAGGAAAAGTTCCCGCTGGATTATATCGTGCAGGACTGGCAGTACTGGGGCTCCGATAAAGACGGCACATGGAGCGGTATGATATGGGATCCGGAGAGATACCCCGCCCCTAAGCGCATGACAGAAGCCATCCACGCCCTGCATATGAAGCTGATGGTTTCGATCTGGCCTTCTGTCGGCGATGATACGCCTCTGGCGCATGAGCTTGATGAATACGGCCTGCGCTTTGAATCGCTGCACTGGATCTCCAAAAAGGCGCGCATATACGATGCGTTCAGTGAAAAAGGCCGCGAGATCTATTTCAAACACATAAATGACGGGCTTCTGGCAAACGGCGTTGATGCGCTTTGGATGGATGGCACGGAGGTTGAAGTGGGGGGGGCATGCTGGGACCCCGAGCAGGTTGCCAATGATATAAAGCGGCTCGGCAACAACGCCATGGGAGACTTCTCCCGCTACCTCAACCCCTACACGCTCATGACCACAAAAGGCACATACGAGGGCCAGCGTGCGGTGAACAACAAGCGCGTCTTTACGCTCACCCGCTCGGCCTGGGCCGGTGCGCAGAGATACGCGGCGGCGTCCTGGTCGGGTGATTCGTTTGCCGGCTGGGACAGCCTCAAAGCCCAGATGGCAGGCGGTCTTGAAGTAACCATGGCGGGCAATCCATGGTGGACGCAGGACATCGGCGGCTTTTTTGTAGCAGACTTTCCGGGCGGCGAGAAGAACAGCGCGTACCGCGAGCTTTTTGTGCGTTGGTTTCAATTTGGCGCATTCAACCCGATATTCCGCGTGCACGGTACCAACATCGAGCGGGAGCCGTATATCTTCAAAGATCTTGACCCTGAAGCGTATGAAGCGTTGCTCGGTATAACCCGCCTGCGTTACAGGCTCCTGCCATACCTTTACAGCCTCAGTCATAAGGTTACCGCGGATGGCTATACAATCATGAGGGCTATGCCAATGGACTTCCCCGATGATAAGCAAGCGCGCGATATAAGCGATGCGTTTATGTTCGGGCCGGCGTTTCTGGTGCATCCGGTAACGCGGCCAATGTATCGAGTTGAGAAGCCACCATCGCCTGCAATACCATCAGAATACCTCAGCACCCCGAGCGGCGAGCAGGGGCTTGAGGCGCAGTATTATGCGGGAAGGAACTTTGACGAGCCCAGGGGGAAGGTTGTCGAGAAGACAATCGACCATGACTGGCCCGGCCCGCC
>JBFWMM010000017.1:6030-28914 GCA_050251615.1 Phycisphaerae bacterium | reverse complement strand
GCTCACAATCGGTGCGCGTGAGGGCTCGTTCGCGGGTATGGTCGCAGAGCGGAAGCTTGATATTGTTATTGCTGCTCCAGAGAAAAATGCCGGAATCGAACCGGGGCATGAGACTTTGAAGAGAGTCAACTACACCGGAAAACCGGTTTCAGTGAAGTTCTGAAGAGGCTTAGGGAATTATAATATTTGCTTATGGAGCAAGATAAAAATGAAGATGGCTTATGTAACCGTTCTCGGTTTGTGCGCAATCACGATGTGCCGGGCAGCCGACCCGGTCGTTCAAACGAAATTTACAGCCGATCCTGCGCCTATGGTTTATAACGGCACGGTATATCTTTATACCAGCCACGACGAGGACTATGCTCCAGCCGGCATGGCCGGTTTCCGCATGCGCGACTGGCTCTGCTATACCTCCACGGACATGGTGAACTGGACGGATCACGGTTCGGTGGCCTCGCTGAAAAACTTCTCCTGGGCAAAATCCAGCTGGGGCGGTTTCGAGAACGGCGCATGGGCTCCTCAGACGATTGAACGAAACGGGAAGTTCTATATGTATTGCCCTGTGCAGGGGAGCGGCATAGGGGTGCTGGTGGCCGATAATCCACTCGGCCCATTTACAGATCCACTCGGCAAACCGCTTATAGGTCCGCAATTCGACAGCATAGATCCAACAGTGTTCATTGACGATGACGGCCAGGCTTATCTTTACTGGGGCAATCCCAATATGTGGTATGTCAAGTTGAAAGAAGATATGATTTCCTTCACAGGGGAGCCGGTTAAGGAGCCGTCAATTGCCAAGATCGAGGGCAAACAGGACCTCTATCATTATCAGGAAGGCCCATGGATTTACAAACGAGACGGGCATTACTACAACGCCTACGCCTCCACCTGCTGCCCGGAAGGAATAGCGTATTCCATGAGCGACAGCCCCACCGGCCCCTGGGAGTTCAAGGGCTATATTGTGCGCCCGGACAGGCGCTCATCAGGCAACCATCCCGGTATTATCGACTATAAGGGCGGTTCCTATGTATTCGGGTTCAACTATAAGTTGAATTTCGCCATAACCAGCGAGCATCACGAACGACGTTCGGTCTGTGTGGAGAAATTCGAGTACAATCAGGACGGTACAATTCCGGAACTTCCCTGGTGGGAAGAGGCCGAAGCCGTGCAGCAGCTCGGCTATCTCAATCCCCGCAAAAAGACAGAAGCCGAGACTATCTGCTGGTCAAAAGGTGTCAAAACGCAGGCTTGCAGCGAAGGCGGCATGAATGTATGTAATATTGATGATGGCGATTATATCAAGGTCAAAGGCGTGGATTTTGGAGCGGGAGCCGAAAGATTCACGGCCCGAGTGGCCTCGGCAACAGAAGGCGGCCGCATTGAGGTCAGGCTGGACGGCCCCGATGGTAAGCTCGCGGGCACCTGTACCGTTCCGGGCACAGGTGGCCGGCAGACTTGGATAACCGTTTCCTGCCCCGTAAACGAGGTGGGAGGTGTGAGAGACCTCTATCTCAGGTTTGCGGGAGATTCGGAAAAGCTGTTCAATTTTAACTGGTGGAAGTTCGACTGAGAAAAAGATGTACGCCGGTGGCAGGGCAGGTTTTTAACCTGCCCGTTTATATCTCTGCGCAATGTAGATGGCCGTTACAGCCGTCTGTAGATGTTGGTAAGCAGCATTGCGATGAACGGCAGGGCGATGATGTTCGTCAGGCCGAGTGAGTAAATCGAGAGTAACATTGTGCAGATCGCGAGGCCCATCAATATAAAAATCAGCGTGCTTTTGCGGGCGGTTTTCAAGATGCATTCGGCAATCGCGGCTCTCAGCGGTATATCCGAGCCGCTTATCGGTACAATCGCCAGCAGAAGCCTCATCACGGCAAACATCGCTATTACCAAAGCCAACATGGAAAAGAAGCCGCCAAAACCGCCCAGCAGAAGCACGGGCACAAGCGCGGCGAGGTTCATAACCGCAAACAGCGATGCGAGCCGGCCGAAGCTGTCGGAGCAGTCGAAGATTCTTTTCAGCGGCGGTTTGGCGCCTGCGAGCAATTCAATCGCCGCTTTGATGAGTCCGCTGAGCAGGCACATTGCGATGAGCTGTGCCAGTACGCTGAGGCAGAGCGTCAATACGAGGGCGCTGCCTTCAAGCAGCGAGATGAACTCAAAGAGGTTGCCATTTTTTGCGTCGAAGCCGCAGCTCAAGAGGTACAGCAACAGCGGAACCTGTGCCAGCAGGAGTAGCAGAAAGCAGGCCGAACCGAATTGCAGAAGCCTGCGCAGGTTTTTGCGGGTTTCGAGCCAAGTTTGGGCGAAGCATTCTTTGAAAAGTATTATCTGGTTTCTCATTCTTATCCTTCAGTTGTTGTCAATCAAAATAGCCGCAGTCATCGAGCGTGCTGAAAATCAGCTTGCCGAGGGGGGCGCCGTCCTGCGTGCCGCTTTGGCCGCCCTCCACAATCACCGCTATCGCTATCTGCAAATCGTTTTTCTCTGCGAAGCCGGCAAACCACGCATTTTCGGGGCCTTGCGTTGAGCCGGTCTTGCCGTTAATATGTACACCCTTCTCGAACAGATCATAGCCATGGAAGATCTTGTACGCCGATCCGTAAACTTCGTTCACTACACGCCTTGTACCCTCGCGAACATTGCGCTTTGCAGCCGCATTCCAGCCAAGGTCTCGCGGCCCGTTGTCCACGGAGATGCCCTTGTATAGAATCGCATCGCGGTATATGCCACCTCTCGCAATGGCGGCGTAGAAGTTTGCCATCTGCAATACGGTTACGCGAAGATTACCCTGTCCCATGCCGAACCAGCGCTTTTCGCTGTCGTTGAGTTTGGGAATCAAATCGAAATCATCGCCGCTCACGTTCTTGTAGCCGCTCCAGATGATGCCGCGTTCGGCGTTTAGGTGACGGCCGGAATCCGGAAGCCGGTCCACCTTCCCCGTAAGCGGGGAGAAATCTATAGGCGCAAGCACTTCCCTTCCCAGCCCCGCATCGAAGAGATGCTTCTGGAGGCTGCGCGCGTCCATTCTGTGGGCGGCTTTCGTGAAGTAAATGTTGCAGCTGCCGCGAATAGCGTTTACGCCCGTATTACCGCCGACATCCGCGAATTGGTCATCGTGGCAGCCGTAAGCTCGCTGAAGCCAGCACCGCGGCCAGTTTTCGTCTGCCGGCAGAGAACAGCTTATAATCGTATTCTCGTTCACAGCGCCATCAGTGAGCGCGGCGGCGAGTATCAGCGGTTTTACCGTTGAACCTGGGGGGTAGAGCTTTTCAAACGCCTTGTTGCGCAGGGGTTCGGCTTTGTCGTTTATCAGCTTGCCGTAGTCCTGACGGGCGCGGGAGAGGTCGAATCCGGGCTCGCTCACCGCAGCGAGAATCTCGCCGCTGGATACGTCTATTACGACGGCGCAACAGGTCTTTGCGGCATTGGCGTTGAGAGAGGGGTTTGCCATGCG
Source organism: Phycisphaerae bacterium (assembly GCA_050251615.1). Lineage (GTDB taxonomy): Bacteria > Planctomycetota > Phycisphaerae > Sedimentisphaerales > Sedimentisphaeraceae > Sedimentisphaera. Next base: position 25,454 of record JBFWMM010000017.1, on the reverse strand, counting down.
CTCTTCGAGCATCCGTTGGAGCTTGATGTCGAGCGAGAGGCGGATGTTATCTCCGAGCTCGCGGGCCTGCTGCTCGGGCTCGCCTTTACGAGAGTGGAAAATGAGCTTGCCGCGGCTGCCGCGCAGGAACGGCTCGCACACATATTCCGTGCCGTAGAAGCCGGCGGTTTCGCCGTCAATATAGCTTATAAGCTCATCTTCCTCGAACAGCTCTTTGTCCGGTCTCGACGGATTAACCCACCCGATAATCTGTGCTGCCGTGCTGCCGAAAGGGTATTTCCGCTTCGCACTTGTGCTTATAAGCGCCTCTGGGTTTTGCGAGAGGCTACTTTGCGCGGCGTATATGTTTTCTTCCTGCAGCTCGCAGATTGTGAACCATTTGTTCTTCATCTCCCATAAATCGTTTACCTCCGCTTCCATCATAAGCCTCTGCTCATCCGGCAGGCTGTCAAAATCGGCTATTGATTCAGAGCCTGGAAAGTTGCGTTTCCAGGCGAAGTACCTGCGCAGGTGCCACATTCCGTCGTTTATTTCGGCGATATTCTCATCAAGCTCCCGCTCGGAGAGGCTGGAGTATTGTGAGGCAAGCTGGATGATCTCTTCGAGCATCTCTATGTCAGGAGCGAGGCGGCCGGCCCAGTAGTTTTGCGCCACATCAAGTGGAATTCCCTTGCTTTCGGCGCGGATAAGCGCGTTTGCATGCCAGAAGCGTTCGTCCCGCAGGCGCGCGAGCTTATAGCGCAGGCCAAGCTCGAATACAGGCGAATCAACCGCGAGAAACTCGCCGTTGCGGTCGGTAATCGTGCCTCGGAGCGTCGGCAGCACTTCGGGAGCTTTGACCCCCGTACTTGCTATTTTCTCTCGCGCTTCGCCGCTTTCGTACAGATTCAGCGCGCACAGCCTGAGCAACGCCACCGCAAGAAATACCGCGAAGATAATGATAATGGCTTTGAGCCGCTTCTCGTACATCAGCCGAAATGCCTGCTTTCAATATGCCCGAAAACGGCATCAAAAGGGCCTGAAAGCTCCGCCCCGCAGGTAATCTGTGTGTTGCGAAGCTCCCTGCGCACGGGGTAGTTTTTGCGGAGCATATCAAAGTGTGTCGCGGCACGGGCTTTGTCCATCGCCATACACTCGCGCAGAGCCGCATCATCGCGGCGTATGTCGTAAACCCTGCGCACCGCTCCGAGCAACGTTTGTTCGAGGCTTTCTCCCGATGTTTTAATCGTCAGCTCAGGTAGCTCCGGCGCGGGGAGGTAGTCTGATTCGTTAATGCGCTTCTCGATGCCGAAGTGCCGGCAAAGCCCGTCAACCACCATCCTCATCGCGCGCACCTTGCTGTCGAGCGCATGGCCGGCGATGTGAGGCGTGGCAATGTATGCGGCGCCAAGCAGCTCAAAGCTGATGCTCGGCTCGCCTTCCCAGACATCAATTACGGCATCGCTTATCTTTCCGCTCGCTATCGAATCAAGCACGGCATTTGTATCGGTAACCGCGCCGCGCGAGGCGTTTATGAGAATCGTCCCCTGCTTCATCTTCGCCGCGAAAGTGGAATCAAAGAGGCCGAGCGTCTTATAGGGCCCGCTCTTTATCAGTGGGGTGTGGAAAGTGATAATGTCGCACTGCTGCACCTCCTCAATGGGGCGGTAGATTTTGTTACCCGTTTCGCGTTCAAGAGGCGGGTCGTTCCGCACGACTTTCATTCCAAGCGCCTCACAGCGCAGTGCCACGCGTTTTCCCACATTTCCCACGCCCACGACCCCTATGGATTTTCCGCTCAGGGAGAATCCACGCTCACAGGCAAGTTCCAGAAGCGCCGCAAGCACGTAATCGGCCACGCTCGTTGCGTTGCAGCCTGCCGCCGAGACAAATTCAATCCCGCGGCTTGCAAGGTACGCAGTATCGACATGCTCAAAGCCCGCAGACGCAGTCGAAACATACTGCAAACTGCTTCCCTCAAGCTCTGCTACGCCTATCTTGCGCACGCTGCGGCCCAGATACGCGTCGATGTCTTTGAAATCCTGCGCCGTCATTTCGCTACCGTGCTTTATCACGGCCTCGCCGAGTCCGGCGATTGCCTCGGCAATGTGCGGTATATGTTTATCTGCGAGTATCTTCATGACAGCTCATTATATGCACAAATCTGATTTTCGCCATGGCAAACACCCTCCCATATTGCGCTTGGGATGATAATCCGAGCCCTGCAACAAGGGCGCGATGAGGAACGTTCGCGGGTTCCTCATTACGGATTGATAAAACGGAGCCACGCCTAAATTGCCGCAATCTCCTATGGAGTGTCGTTTCTCAGCGTGATGTTGTCTATGAGCCGCGCCGGGCCTATCCTCACGGCGAGCGCGGCCAGTGCAGGGCGCTCTATTGTGTCGATGCGCTCGAACGTGAGCGCGTCCACGATTTCCGCATAGTCTATTATCCCCTCCGAGCAACCGCCGAGAATTTCGCGCATAAGCGTTTTGAGGGTACCGGTATTTTTTTCGCCGCTGTCAAAGGCGGCCTTGCAGGCTTTCAGTGCTTTATTCAGCACAATCGCCTCGCTTCGCTGCTCCGGCGAGAGGTATTCGTTGCGGCTGCTCATGGCGAGCCCGCTTTCCTCGCGCACAGTCTCACAGGGCACAATTTCAAGCGGCATATTCAGATTGCGTACCATCGTCCTGATGACTGCGAGCTGCTGCGCGTCTTTGCGGCCGAAATAAGCGCGGTCAGGGCGGACGATATTAAACAGCTTCGCGCAGATTGTCGTTACGCCGCGGAAATGCCCGGGCCTGCTTGCGCCGCAGAGTGTTTCTGTCAGCGGGCCTTCCACGACCACCCAGGTTGTGAGGCGCTCAGGGTACATTTCGCTTGCGCTCGGCGCGAATATCAGCGCGGCGCCTGCCTTGCGGCAAAGCTCGCCGTCGGCTTCGAGAGTGCGCGGGTATGCGTCGAGGTCTTCGTTCGGGCCGAATTGAGTCGGGTTGACAAATATACTCACTACCACATACCCGCACTCACTCACGGCCTTCTCCACAAGCGAGCAATGCCCACGGTGCAGAGCGCCCATCGTCGGCACGAGTCCGATGCTCTTGCCCTCGCTTCTTGCCTTGCTCACAAGCTCGCGTACTTCATTTACAGTGGTAACGGTCTTCATCGTTTGCTGTCCTTGATTTTCCCCGCTACTGCGCCGAGCGCAGGTATGCGGCGGTTATTATTGCTATTTTGTCAATCTCCGCAGCGCTTCTGAAATCGCATAATCCGCAATCGAACGTGAGCACGGGAGTTTTTCGCCATCGGGAGGTAATTGTATCGTATTCGGCGGCAAGCTCAAGCAGCTCGCTCGCTGGGCGGCGATTTTCCGCATTTGTACGCTCGCGCATACGTCGCTCGCATATCTCATCGGGGCACCGCAGATAGATCAGCAGGGCGGGACGGTGTTGCGAAAAAAGCACCCGCTCATACTGCTCGGAATGGATGAGCCTTTCGCTGAGCGGCAGGCTGTGTTGAGCAAAAACGAGCATCTGTTCGGGGAAATAGTCTGTGATGTAGATCGAGCTCGGGCGCAGTGAGTGCGGGTCGAGCTTGCGGCGGAAGTCGTCGAGAAAGTAAAGTTCACTGTTGAGGTTGAGGTCTGCCCGTCCTCTCACGGCGCTTGCGAGAAAGGGATTGCGCTGCTTGTCTTCAAGCACAAGCTCCGTGCCGAGCGCAGCGCTGAGCTGTTTGGCGAGGGTTGTTTTGCCTGAGGCGATGTTGCCGGCAATATGCACGATTTTTGGCGCCCGTTCGCTGTGGTAGAAGCTCATCCCTCGCAGCGCCGTCGCCATTTCGCTAACAGAAAGCCCAAGCTGCGGATGAATGAAATCCGGCGCAAGCTCCCGTAGTGGCTCCATCACGAACGCGCGCAGATGCGCCTGCGGGTGTGGAATTGTGAGCGTGGGGTTGTCTAATATGGCGTTGCCGTAAAAGATGATGTCTATATCAATTGTGCGCGGGCCCCAGCGCTCATTGCGCTCGCGTCCGAGGCGATGCTCAATCTCCTGCGCGCAGGCAAGCAGAGCTTCCGGCGGCATTGAGGTCGTTATGGCGGCCGCGGCGTTGAGATACGGCGGGTGCGACGGGTTCGACAGCGCATTTGTCTCAATGACAGAGCTCAGGCGCATCTTTCCTCCGCACAGCTTGCCAAGCAACAGCGCCGCCTTGCGGATGTTGCCTTCGCGTTCGCCGAGATTGCTCCCGAGAGATATATATACTTCTCGTTTCATCTGCCGTAATTTTCAAGACTGCGCCGCAATATGCAAGCTTTATGCGTATTTTGCGAAAAGTATCTGTACTGCTATCAGCCATTCTGTCTTTTTTATGTGTTGCTTTGATTCAGGCAAGCATATAAACAACCGAAATATAATGTCTCGCGTTGCATTATGCAAACGCGCCAACTTTTTCATTAACCGGAGCGGTCGCGGAGATGCAGATAATTTCAATTCAGCAAAGCTGTCCGCTTCGTAAAGTTCGTTCAATATGCAACCTGATTGCATATTGAACGAACTTATGCTTGAAAACCGCGCTCAGAGTGGGCATATTGCAAATGTTTCTTCTTGAGCCGTACTTAGTGCACAACGGCAAAGCGGCTCCAATTTACTATTACCGCGACACCGACCAGAAAGAGATTGATCTGCTCATCGTTCAGGACGGCAAGGTATATCCTGCGGAGATCAGGAAGACCGCCTCGCCCCGCAAGGACGATATGCGCCATTTCTCTATGCTGAAAAAGCTCAAGATGCCTGTCGGCGGGGGCGTGGTGATATGCCTGTGCGATTCGTCAATGCCGCTCTCGGAAGATGTAACCGCGATAAACATCGCGCAGATATAGAATCGTTACGCGAACCGCGCTTCGCTGGTGCAACGCAAGCTCCATCAAAAAAGCAGGGCGCGAAAGACCGCGCCCGCCAATGCTACATTTCGTTGTGGAAGGTACGGCTGACCACCTCTTCCTGCTGGGCCCTTGAAAGGCGGTTGAAATTCACCGCATAGCCGGAAACACGGATTGTGAGCGTCGGATACTTGCCAGGGTTTTCCATCGCGTCTTTGAGGCGCTCACGGTTGAGCACGTTCACGTTGATATGATGGCCGCTCTGCTTGAAGTAGCCGTTAAGAATGCTGACGAGGTTACCGATTTTATCCTCTTCGCTGTGGCCGAGGCCCTGCGGCGTTACGCTGAACGTGCAGCTGATGCCATCGAGGCAGGCCTCATAGGGCAGCTTGGCGACCGAGTTGAGCGAGGCCAGCGCGCCCTGAATATCACGGTTGTGCATGGGGTTGGCGCCAGGGGCAAACGGTTCGCCGCTCTTGCGCCCGTCGGGCGTGGAGCCGGTCTTCTTGCCGTAAACCACGTTTGAGGTTATCGTGAGCAGGGAGAGGGTATGCCGCGCATTGCGATAGGTCTTGTGCGTTTTGAGCATCGCGTAAAACTTCTCAACCATCTCGTTGGCGATGGTGTCAACGCGGTCGTCATCATTGCCGAATTTCGGGAAATCGCCCTCAATCTCAAACTCGCGTATAAGCCCATTTTCATCGCGCACCGGCCGCACCTTCGCGTACTTTATCGCGCTGAGCGAATCCGCCACAACGCTCAGCCCTGCCAAACCGAACGCCATGAACCGCTCGACGTTCGTATCGTGCAGACCCATCTGGAGCTTTTCATAGGCGTATTTATCGTGCATAAAGTGAATCACGTTCATCGTATTGACGTAAAGCCCGCAGAGCCACTCCATATACCCCAGCAGCTTTTCTTTTACGTCTTCGTAATCAAGCAGTTCACCGCTTACCGGCTCACCTTCGGGCGCCATAAGCTCGCCGGAGAATTCGTTGCGCCCGCCGTTAAGCGCGCACAACATCAACTTCGGCAGGTTCGCCCGCGCACCGAAAAACTGCATCTGTTTGCCTATCTTCATCGCCGATACGCAGCAGGCTATGCCGTAGTCGTCGCCGAATTCCTTCCGCATGAGATCGTCGTTTTCGTACTGGATGGAATCTGTATCTATAGATACCTTCGCGCAGAACCGCTTGAAGGGCTCCGGTAAAGCGCTCGACCACAGCACCGTGAGGTTCGGCTCCGGCGAGGGGTTCAAATTGTAGAGGGTGTGCAGGATTCGGAAGCTCGTTCTCGTAACAAGCGTACGGCCGTCCTGCCCCATCCCGCCGACCGCCTCGGTTACCCAGGTCGGGTCGCCGGCGAAAAGCTCGTTGTATTCGGGCGTGCGAAGCTGGCGCGCAAGACGCAGCTTGATAACGAAATCATCTATCAGCTCCTGCGCGGTTTCTTCTGTGAGCAGGCCGCTCTCGATATCACGCATGATGTATATGTCGAAGAATGTGCTTGTACGGCCGAGGCTCATCGCCGCGCCGTTCTGCTCTTTGATTGCGCCGAGATATGCGAAATACGTCCACTGAATCGCCTCGCGGGCATTGCGGGCGGGGCGGGAGATGTCGAAGCCGTATGATGCGGCCATCTCGCCGAGCTTCTGCAGGAAGCTCACCTGCTTGAACAGCTCTTCGAGCAGGCGGATGCGATCTTCGGTCATATCGCCATTGCCGAGCTCGTTCTTTTCGGCGAGCTTGCTTTCGATAAGCCGATTCAAACCGTACAGCGCCACGCGGCGGTAGTCGCCGATGATGCGGCCACGCCCATAGGCATCCGGAAGGCCGGTTATCAGCCCGCTCCTGCGCACGCTTCTCATCTGCTTTGTGTAAACGCGGAACACGCCGTCGTTGTGAGTGGTGCGGTAGTTGTTGAAGATGTCTTTAAGCTTGTCGCTGAGCTGGTAGCCATAGGCCTCGCAGGCCTGCTGAGCCATCTTGATGCCTCCGAACGGGCTTACGCCGCGCTTCAGGGGGGCGTCTGTCTGGAGGCCGAAAATCAGCTCCGCATCCTTGTCGATATAACCAGGGGCGTACGCTGTGATGCTGGAGGCGTGTTCTGTGTCGATGTCGAGTACGCCGCCTTTTTCAAGCTCGCGCTTCTGTAAATCGCTCACTTTTTCCATCAGAGCGCTTGTGCGTGCTGTCGGGCCGGCGAGAAACTCCGCGCCGTCCTCGTATGGGTGGTAGTTGTTCTGGATAAAATCGCGGACGTCAATCACGCTTTTCCAGTTTTCCCCAGTAAAACCTGTCCATGCTTTTATCATGATAATCCTCTCGTTTGCTGAGCCGGCAAAGGCTCCGTTGTACTATCCTCTTTTTTCCCGACAGGATTCCTCTTTCCGGCCGGAAAGTAAAATTCAAAATCACAAATTCAAAAATTTGCTGTTCTTGCGGTAATTATAGCGTTTTTTGGTTTATTGTACAGTTATTGCGCGGAGAAGTAGAGCGTATGCGCAGTACTGCATTGGTAGCTGTATCCTGCCCCGGGTACGATTTCCGTGAGCGTGCCGTACCACTGCCCCTGATAATACTGCGCAATCTTCCCGTTCGATGATATGAGTTTATCCCAATCGTCCACATCAATTGAGCTGAACACATCTTCTACGGATATGCTGTACGGCAGCGTTGAGCCGATCCAGTTGTAGCCTGCGCTCAGATTGATTCCCTTCGCCTGCTCAACAGGCAAACCGATTACGGAAAATGAACCGCTTTTTTCGCAGGAAAGGACGTATTTTGCCCCTGGCATTATTTCGGTGAGTGTGCCGTACCACTGCCCCTGATAGTACTGCGCGAGCTGACCGTTCGATGAAACGAGCTTGTCGAGGTCGGAAACGAGCTTGTCGGCAAAATCCGCCATAACATTTCTCACACTCGCATCTGCGGGAAGTACCGGAAAGCTCAACCAGTTGTAGCCCGCATTCACGTCATAGTCAAATTGTGCATCGCTACCATCATAGACATACTGCGCGGTAATGACAAGGTCGCTCAGGACAGCATCAAAGCCGACATTCCACCCCGTGAAAGTGTATCCTGCAAACGGATAGACCTGCGGCGCATCAGCCGCCGCACCGTGGTAAACGAGCTGTTCTGTTTCGCCGGCTGCGAGGCTGCCGTAAGCTCCGGGCAAAAACGATACCGTATGTTCGTTCCAGAGGTGCGCGGGAAGGCTCGTCATCATCCAGACGCCGTCAAAATCCCAGCCCGCATCGCTGAATGTGCTTTCGAGAGCTGCCTCAGAGGCGCTCAGGCCGATTATGTCGAATGTGCCGCCGGCGTTGTAGGCGATGGCGGTTGTGAGGCCGGTTGTTGTTTTGTTCCAGAAGCAGGCGCTCGCCGACCCGCCGACAATCCTTCCGCCGAAACCGCCTGTCGTGCCGGAATCTCCGCTCACTGCGCCCGAGGAGTAACAGCGCTGTACGGTGCCCGTGGCCGAGGAGCCCCAGAACCCGCCCGCGTAAGCAATATCTGGCGAGCCGGATGCGTCGGCATGTACACTGCCGTTTGCCGTCGAATCGTATATGTAGCCCGAATTCTGGCCGATAAAGCCTCCGGCGTAGCTGTAACCGCTGGCGCCCGTGGCGCTCGCATTCAAATCTGAAGCCGCCGCGCAGCCCGAGATTACCGAGCCGATATAGCTCATCCCAACTGCGCCACCGCAGTATGTGCTTGCGCCCGTGCTTGAGCCGGTGGTTGTGGCTGTCGCGGTTACGTTCACGCTGCTGAAACAGTCCACTAACTGCGCATATTGGCCGATTGTGGCGCAGAGGCCGCCGGCATAAGCGTTGGCGTTTTTGCCCGCCGTTGTTACGCTTGAGGTAACCACGCCGCTTGCTTTGCAGTACTGTATGGCGCTGTCCTGCGGGCTCATTCCCGTGATGCCGCCGGCGTAGCAGAAGCCTGCCGCGTTGTTTCTCGCGATTACAACGGCTGAAGAAAAGCAGTTGTCTATAAGGCTGTTGTTGAGGCCTGCGATGCCGCCCGAGATATTATTGCTTGAGACCTGGCCTGTAAAGCGGCACCCCGACACTACCCCCGGCCGCTCAATGCTGCCTGCGATGCCGCCTGCGTAAACCGTTGCCGCGGTTACGCTTACCGTACCGCTTGCAGTGCAGTCGAGGATAAAGCCCTCGCTACGTCCGGCAATAAGGCCGGCGTACAGCTTGACAGCGTCAGTCCGCACGATATAGCCGCTAACATTCAAATTCTGTAAGATGGAATCAGCCGCGACATACCCGAAAAGCCCCATGCAGGTCAGAGTGGTGGAATGCTGATTGAGGCCGGAAACGGTATGCGAATTGCCGTTGAAGTTGCCCGTAAACTGCGTCGATGCATTTCCGATGGGCGGAAGCTCTAAGTATAAGGCGATGTCTGCGGTTAGAGAAAAGCTCTTGTCCCAGTTGAGCGGGTCTGTTGTAAGCGCGGCGAAATCATCGTAGCCTGCGATGATATAGGGGTCTGCGGCGGTGCCTGTGCCGCCGGAATACGCAAACAACGCGCCCTGCAAAAGGCAGAGAGTAAGGAGAAGTTTCTTTAAGCTCATATTTCGCACCATCAGTTGGCGCCGCGTGCGGCGGCGAGTATGGAATTAATAGCCGCGGCCCTGTCGCGGCAACCGAAGATCGCCGAACCTGCCACGAGTGTATCGGCGCCGAAGCCCGTAACAATCGCTGCGGTTTTATCGGATATGCCCCCATCGACCTGTATGCGGATTTTATCTCCAAGCTCGCTTCTGAGCTGCGCGCATTTCTTTGCGCAATCGGCCATAAAGCTCTGGCCGCCAAAGCCCGGCTCAACCGTCATTACGAGTACCATATCGCACATTTCCGCCACTTTCAACACATCGGCAACGGCTGTCTTCGGTTTGATGCATACGCCTGCCGAAAGCCCGAAGGAACGAATAATTTTGATTGTATCAAAGGGATCTCCTTCCGATTCGATGTGGAAGGTTATGTTGTCTGTGCCGGCCTTTGCGAAGTCCTCGATATAGCGCTGCGGCTGTGAGATCATAAGATGTGCATCATAGCACAAATCACATGCCGACCTCAGCGAACGAATCACAGGCGGTCCGAACGTAATATTGGGTACAAAATGCCCGTCCATAATATCAAGATGGATTATGCGGGCGCCCGCGCGTTCGACATCTTTCACCTCATCGGCCAGGCGCGAAAAATCCGCGCTAAGCACGCTTGGCGCAATTTCAACAGTTATTGCAGGGGGTAGTTTCATAGATTTCTAATGTTATCAAACTATAGCAAACAAGCAAGCGCCAAAATCAAGGCTACCCCATTGTTACGGGGCGAGGAATACGTCGTTTTCGGTGGCAGGGGCTTCGTTGCCGAAGTATTTCGTCAGCCCGTTGACTGTGTAAATATCATCGCTTCCGAAAAGACTCTTGCTGGTGAATTTCGCGCTGCCATCTTTCAGCAGTATGTTCTGCCCCTTGCCGGCATGATTGATGCTACGAAGATTCTTTACGTCGCCATCAAGACGAACCGTATTGAAGAAGGTCTGCTTATCAAGACAGTTTTCCTCGAAAAGCGGGTTGGCATCGGCGGCAAAAACACTGTATTTAACGTTTATAAGCTTTGCATTGGTATTCTGGATGGGGAAACTGTAGTTGATAAATTCTTTGTGGGGGAAGTCGCGCTGATAGTCGCAGACATCAATCACCTGAAACTTGACATCCGACATAACCGGCCTTGATGGACACTCAAACGTACTCATTTTCGCGTACCCGTCTCTGACGAGAAGCCATTGATTTCTCGTGTTTGAATGCTCATCGGCCGCCTGCGACCCCACCTTCCACCACGACTTGCCGGCCGTCTCGGCCAGAGGAAGCATACCCGCGTTATCCGCGGCATAGTTGCTGAGGGCAATTCCCATATCAGCGAGATTGCGCTGGCAGGCGATTGAGTTGGCGATGGAACGCATATGTGATGTTGCCGGGGCCCATGCCGCGGTGATCATAAACATCACCAGAATTACGGCGGCTATCTTTACGAACGTGTTGAGGAAATCCCTTCCCCCGTGCTTTATTGCTGATTCCTTTCTGAGAAGACCTTCCAGGGTCTTCTGGCTCTCTGACTTGCTCGCCGCGGCCACGCATCTCTCAAACAGCTCATCAGGACACTGCTCTCTCACGCTGTCAAGCGGAGAAAGAGCGGCACCGAGATCGCTGTAGAAACGGGCGCAGAGCTCATCCTCGTTGATGAGCCTCTCGACCTCAAGCAGCTCCCCATCGGGAGTATTGCCGAAAAAGTAATCAAAAATTGCACTCTTATTTTCCAAACTGTTACCTTTCATAATCGGGCTCACGAATTTTCCAGTCTTTCGCAAAACGAGCCACCGCCGAATGAAGACGGCTTTTAACGGTTCCAATGGGAATACGCAAAATGTCGGCCATTTGTTTGTACGAAAAGCCCTCAAAATACGCCATAAGCAGAATAACCCGCAAATTTTCCGGCATTTCTTCTATCGCTTCCCTCACGTGCTCCTTTGTCTCCTCGTTTATGACGATGTCATCGGGGGTTGTGCCATCGGAAGAAACAGCGCTGAAAACGTCCTCAATGCTCGATTCGGCATTGTCGGCAATCGCACCGACAGAAATGGAATTGTTACGCTTGAGCCTGCGAAGCTGATCTTTGGCCTTGTTGGCAGCTATCGTAAAGAGCCAGGGCTTGAGCGGGCGGCTGAGGTCGAACGAATCTCGCGAAAGATACAGCTGCATGAATGTGTCTTGAAAGACATCCTCCACAAGGTCCTGCGTTACGACATACTTGCGCAGAAAGTTGTAGAGCGGGTCTTTGTACAGGCTCACAAGCTCCCTGAACGCAGACTCATCGCCCGCGCAGAAGCGCCTCAGTAGCTCTTTTCCTTCAATTTGTTGGTTTTCTTGTGTCATAATTCGTTGTCAGATGGGTGATTATATGAAGAGGAGCTTTTTTTTCAAAAACTAAATTGCGCCACCGTAAGCTTGTCCAGCATAATCGTTTCTGTTTGTAATAATGTTACGCAAACGCCCTCAGATAATGCGTATTGCGCGGGTGGTTTTTCGCACGTCTTGCGCTGTGGCGCTGTTTTGCGAAGCGTTATTCCAGATTGATATAAATACCGCACGAGCGGCCCGAAACGCAACAAGGGTGCGATGAATAGCGCCCCTACAATCCGTTTTGGCTTCTCCGAGATCAGCCTGCATACACAATAATCCCATAAATAAAAACCCACCCTCGCCGCTTTATGCGGAGGGGATGGGTAAAATGGGGAACCTGTCATAACCTGCGAGAAGCCCGATAAAGGGGCTTATTGCAGCTCAATCACGGATACTGATTTAGCGGGGATTGTGGCAAGGAGCTTGCCGCCTTTGATTTCGAGGCCACCGAGTTTGCTCGGCTTAACGGCATCGGGATGCTCAAAGGTGTTATGTGCGTTCATTTTGTCCGCTGTCAGCACGCGTCCACTAGTTTTCGTGAGCTTGAGGCCGCCCAGATCTGCCTCAATTTCCGCAGGCGTGAGCGGATCGAGATTGCATATCGTGATATGCACTTTGCCGGCCTTGTCTTTCGATGCCGAGCAGCTCAACTGGGGAAGTTTCCTGCCGCTGTTTATGTATGCGTTGCAGGTCATATCAAGCGGAATAAGTTCGGCGCCCTGATGCACGTTGAACATCTCGAATACGTGATACGTAGGTGTGAGCAGCATCTTTTCGCCGTCAGTGAGTATCATCGCCTGAAGCACATTGTTTATCTGCGCTATGTTCGACATCTTCACGCGGTCGCAGTGGTTGTTGAACGTATTGAGAAAGATTGCCGCGCTCACGGCATCGCGGATTGTGTTCTGCTGCCAGAGGAAGCCGGGGTTCTTCCCTTCTTCGGCGTCCCACCATGTGCCCCACTCGTCCACGTACAGCGCCACGCGGTTGCGGCGGTCGTATCTCTCGATAACCTCCTTCGCGTTTTTGATGGCGTCATCGATTCTCAGCGTATTCTCCATCAAAACGCTCCAACCGTTTTCGTCGAAGTTGACGGCGCTGCCCTTATGGCCCCAATTGCCCTCGAATACATAGTAGTGCATTGTGATTGCGTCCATGAAGCGCTCGCAGTTCTTCATTACGGTATCCAGCCAGCCCATATCCGCACCGCCTGGCCCGCAGGCCACTTTCACAATCCGGTTGCCGGGGTAGTTGCGGACGTACGTCTGATAGCGGCGGTAGAGGTTGCTGTAGTAGTCTGCGGTCATTTCGCCTCCGCAGCCCCAGTTCTCATTGCCCACGCCAAAGAACTTCACCTTCCACGGCTTCTCGCGACCGTTCGCGCGGCGAAGATCTGCCATTTCGCTCTTTCCTGCGAACGTCATATATTCGATCCAGTCCTGCATCTCTTCGGGCGTTCCCGAGCCGACGTTCCCCGCGATGTACGCCTCGCAGCCGAGCATTTCGCAGAGCGCCATAAACTCGTGCGTGCCGAAGGCGTTGTCGTCTGTTACCATGCCCCAGTGCGTGTTGACCATGCTCGGCCGCTCATCGCGCGGGCCGATGCCGTCTTTCCAGTGGTATTCGTCCGCGAAGCAGCCCCCGGGCCAGCGCAATACGGGCACCTTCATCTTTTTCAGCGCCTCCACTACATCATTGCGGATGCCGCCGGTGTTGGGGATGTCTGAATCCTCGCCCACCCAGAATCCTTCATACACGCAGCGGCCGAGGTGTTCGGCGAACTGTCCGTAGATCTCAGGCGCGATTGTATGTGCGCCTTTTTGCGTTGTGTCGAGGGTGATTTTGTTGACGTCGTCGGCGCCGTCGCGGACTGTCACACCGGCGAATGCCAGTGCCGCAAGGGCCATAACTACAGCTATGCTGTGCTTCATTTGGTTTGTCTCCGTAATTCTATTACCATATTCTAACCGCCCGCCAAGGCAGGCACATAACGCGAATTTACCCCTCTCGCCCGAAATTCGATTATAGCACCAGGACTTGTATTTGCAATAAGCGTATGTATAATCTTCAACAATATTGTGGCCGAGTGGCGGAATGGCAGACGCTGGGGATTTAAAATCCCTTGCCCGATAGGGCGTGTGGGTTCGAATCCCACCTTGGCTACTTCACTTATCCGGCGCAGTATTTAGGCTGATTTAAGCAACACTCCCTCATGTTCGCGGCTCGGATTGCTCGCGCGGAATGTTATATCAATCTGTATTGATGAACTCGCGAACAGCGCTATTTCGTGAGAAATGCGCCGATGTTGTGAATGCTCGTTGCGCTTCGCAAAAAAAAGGGCAACGTCCAAAATCGGAAGCTGCCCTTTGTATTGCCGTGATCTGCGAGTATCAGTGGAGAAAGTGTCTCTTGCCTGTAAACACCATCACAATACCCAGCTCGTTGGCGCGCTGAATCACTTCATTGTCCTTCTTTGAGCCGCCGGGCTGTATGATGCACTTCACGCCGGCCGCGGCCGCGTTTTCGACGTTGTCGGGGAAGGGAAAGAATGCATCGGAGCCCATTGCTGAGCCTTTGGCAAGCTCGCCGGCGTTTTTGAACGCGATGAGTCCAGATTCTATTCTATTCATCTGTCCTGCTCCGCAACCGACAAGCCTCGCGCCTTTCACGAGTGTGATAGTGTTGCTCTTGACGTGTTTGGCACAGATCCAGGCCATTTTGAGGTCTGCGAGCTGTTCGGGGGTGGGCTTGAGCTCTGTGGGGAAGGTGAGCGCTTCAGGCTCCCAGCCGACGAGGTCTCTCTGCTGGAGCAGCAGGCCGCCCGTGATGCAGCGCACATCATACTCGCTCTTGTTGACGTTATCGGCGTTAATCTCGCCCGTCTCAACCAGCCTGACCCTCTCGCCCCAGCCCTTGAGCGTACGGATGACGCGAACTGCGTCCTGGCTGAATTTCGGCGCAATGATCACTTCCGCGAAAAAGCCGCTGGCTCCATTTGCCTTGCCGAAGCGGGCGTAGGATTCCATAATAACCGTGGCAAGCTCGCTGTCCAGAGGCCTGTTGAGGGCGATAATCCCGCCGAACGCGCTGACTACATCGCCGAGATATGCTTTTTCATAAGCAACCTTGATGTCCGCGTCAACCGCGCATCCGCAGGGGTTCAAATGCTTGACGACCACTGCCGCCGGCTCTGTGAATTCCTTTACAAGCTCAAAGGCCGCGTTGGAGTCAAGCAGGTTGTTGAAGCTGATGTCGGTGCTGGAGCCGCCGAGTATCTTTGCCGTACCTATGCAGACTTCTTTTGTGTCGGGGATTCTGTAGAATGCGCCGCTCTGATGCGGGTTTTCGCCGTAGCGCAACTCTCTGACCTTCTTCACGGGGATAGTAATACGCTCGGGATAGGTCTCGCCTGCTCTCTGACATAGGTACTTGCTGATTGCGGCATCATAAGCTGCTGTGAGGCCGAACGCCTCACGGGCCAGCTCCGTACGAAGCTCAAGCGTTGTGGCACCGTCGCCTGCTTCCATTTCGGAGATGACGTCGTCATAGCGGGCGGGATTTGTAACGATGGTTACGAACTTATAGTTCTTGCTGGCCGAGCGAACCATGCTCGGGCCGCCGATGTCGATATTTTCGATAGCGTCTTCAAGAGTACAGTCCTGCTTTGCGATTGTCTGCTCAAAGGGGTAGAGGTTTACGCAAACCAGATCTATCGGGTCTATGCCGTGGCGCTCCATCGCTGAAATATGCTCACGGTTGTCGCGAAGACCGAGCAAACCGCCGTGAATTTTAGGGTGAAGCGTCTTTACTCTTCCGTTCATCATTTCGGGGAAGCCCGTTACGGAGTCTATGCTCACTACATCAATCCCCGCGTCTTGCAAGGCCTTGGCCGTGCCGCCGGTGCTGATGATACGAACGCCCATTGCTTTGAGCCTGCCTGCGAATTCCGCGATTCCCGTCTTGTCCGAGACGCTTATCAGCGCCGTCTTAATCTTTACGTTCATTTTTTGCTCGAAGAAAAATATGCTTATGCTAATGCGGCCGTTTGCCCCGTTATTTTATTGTCCTGATAGCGTCGAAGCAGGCAACCTTCCCCTCATCGCTGACGAGAATAATCATGCTGTTCAGCTCATTGAGGCAGGTCCCTGCTATCGGTCCGACCTTCATCTCGCCGACAACCGCTCCCTCGCGTATGCTGACCGTCTTTACGACATCGCCCGCGCAGCGGAAGAACACCCTGTCGGATTTGCGCGAAAGGAAGCTCAACGCATCCGGCGTGTTCAAGATTACCTTTCCTGTGGCCGCGTCGAGGATGTACGCACCGTGTGATACTGTCTGTTGAATGACGACGTCATCGTAAACAGTGGGCTTGTCAATAATCGGCGAACCGAGATGCGATTTCCAGTTGAGGTTGCCGGTGATCGAATTGAGCTTGTAGAGGATCGTGTCTGTCGAGCCGACATACACATAATCGCCCCGTTCAACAATAGCGGCGGTAATCTGTGCGGTTGTGGCAAAGCCCCATACGCGAACCGGCTCATCAGCCTTGCAGCAATATACAATGCCGTCTTTAGCCGCAAACCAGAAGTAGTTGTCTGAAGCGAAGCAGGTGGACAGCTCTTCGTTGTTATCCGCGGTTACCTGGAATAAAAGCAGGCCTTCCTCCGCGCTGTAGCAGGAGATTCGTCTGTCGAGACCTGTTACATAGAACGAATAGCTGTTGAACACAACCGGCTGGCGGGTGGGGGATTTGATGTCGAAGGCCTTCACAACCTTTGCGTTCGGAGCATCCACCGACCAAACTTCCTGGCCGACTGACGTAAACACCTTGCCCGCATGAAGGCTCGGCGGCGACAAAGGCAGCGAGGGTCTTGAAATCTGACGTACAAAGGTGAGCTTGCCCGTCTGCGCGTTGTAGCAGAAGACCGTGTTCCTGCTTGTAAATACAAGCACATAGTCGCCTGTATTGAAGACGTACCTTATGCTCTCACCCAGCTTAATCGGTACGTCTGCCTGCCAGTTGAGGGCGAAACCATTCTCCTGGAGGATTGGGCTCGCAATCATTTCGCTACCGCGAGTTAACTCGTCCTGCTTGAATGTTTCATTTACGCAACCGGTCAGAGCGACCAACAGCGGCAGCGCTATCATTAAACGTTTGAACATAATTCAACCTTTGTAAAATTGCCATGGCTTCAAAAGTGAAGTTATTAACAGCAAAATACTAACCGCAAAGGCGTATTTTTTCAACTAAAAACTGTCGCCCGCCTCCTTTTGCCCCTTGATTAGTTTATATTTTACCGGCTGGTGAAGAAAAAACTTCTGCAAAATGTAATGAACAAACCAATGTGTGGCAGGCATACTTCGGTATATTAAGAACCAAAGCTGTGGATATTTTCAAACTTATCCGTAGAATAGCTGTACTCATGAGCTGAAAAAACAAACGCAACGGAGCAAGTACAAATGAACAAAAAAGGCAAGGAAGTATTGAGTGAAATCGTGGCGCACTCACCATTTACGCTCTGCGCGACGGTTCTGGGCGTGCTGTGCATGTTTTTATACTCGCGCCTGTTGCCGGCCGACAACGGAGAGATTTTTCACATCTTCCACCCTGCGCATGTCGTGCTCAGCAGCTGGGCAACAACGATTCTGTTCGTGCGCCGGGAAACGCGCGCACGCCTGCTCAAAGTGTTCATAATAGGTTATTTGGGTTCTGTGGGCATTGCGACGCTCAGCGACTGCATCCTGCCCTTTGCGGGCGAAGAGATTATGGGGATAAGCGTGCCCGTTCACGGCGAACACGGCCGGCACGGCGATGAGGCCGCTGAAGAAGAGGCTCATGAAGCCGAGCCGCTGTTGCACCGAATCCATATCGGCTTCATAGAGCAACCGATACTTGTAAATCTTTCGGCGTTTGCGGGCATCGCCGCCGCTCTTATCATCCGCTCACACCCCAAACTGCCACACTTCTTTCACGTGCTGGTGAGCGTGTGGGCGAGTATGGGGCACATTATGATGAATGCCTCAGGCCCGTTGACCGCCTTGAACTACCTCGGCGCGGTTATCGTGATTTTTTTTGCCGTGTTGCTGCCATGCTGCGTGAGCGACATTGTATTCCCGACGCTTGCCCATAAGCCATAAGCCATAAGCCATAGCCCTGGCGTTATTGGAGATTGCAACATTAGCGGGGCGCTTGTACTTCAACAAACTCAGGACAGGTGCGCCTTCGCTCTGCGCGAGCAGGCTTTATGTTCAATCGGGAATCATTATGTTCAATCGGGAATCATTCTTCGCGCGAACGACCCGCTCCCATTGCCACGGGCAATATACGTTCTTAACGCCGCAAGAGACGCAAGATTTTGCGTCTCACAATACAATCCTCGCACGGAATGTTGCGGCAATCCGCAATAATTCTTTTTGAGAAAGGGTGCAAAGTTAAAAATTACGCTTGACAAATAGGAGTAAATCCTATATAGTCATCGCCGAGGTAAGCGAGAGGGAAGTGAAAGTGCTTTAGAGAATAGTAGTAACGCTGAGGAAGAGGGGGAAGTTTAGATGCTTTGGAGAAAGTAGCAGGCGAGTGAGGCGGGAGGAAGTCAAAATGTTCTGAGGAGAACATCCCCGAAAGGGGGAAGTTATAATGAGAGGGTAGAAATACCCGTGTAAGGGGGAGGAGTTGGGGGGGTAAAATGTTTGTGTGAAAAGGCAAAAACGCTACAATGGAATCAATGAAGAAAAAATTAGACGAATTTGCGAATATTTGCAGAAGCAACGGTTACAAACTTACGCCTCAGCGGCAAGCTGTTTACAAATATCTGCTTCAGACAACAGAGCATCCATCCGCCGAGGCGGTGTGCAGGGCTCTACGTGAGGAGTACCCGGGAATTTCGCTTGATACCGTGAATCGTACCTTGTTGTTTCTTGACGAAATTGGAGTGGCATTCGTTGTTGAGGGCACCGGAGATGTCAGGCGTTTTGATGCCGGAATGACAAAACACCAGCATTTCAAATGCCTGAAATGCAGGAAAATCTTTGATTTCAGCCATGAGCCTTTCAACGAAATAGAAACCCCTGAAGATTTTCCTGAAGGATTTAAGATTTTGCGCAAGACCGTTTCTTTTGAGGGCTACTGTGAAGAGTGCAATGAAGAAACAGATTGCTGATATTCAAACAAAACACACTTAAAACAAATGGAGATTCATATGGAACTTAATGGAAGCAAGACAGAGAAGAATCTGCTCACCGCTTTTGCCGGTGAATCGCAGGCGAGAAACCGCTACACATACTTCGCATCACAAGCGAACAAGGAAGGTTACAAGCAGATCGCCGCGATTTTTGAAGAAACCGCAAATCAGGAAAAGGAACACGCCAAGAGACTGTTCAAGTTCCTTCAAGGTGGAGAAGCTGAAATTACCGCATCGTTCCCCGCGGGCGTAATCGGCACAACGAGCGAGAATCTCGCAGAAGCCGCTGCCGGTGAGAACTATGAAACGGTAACGATGTATCCCGATTTTGCGAAGGTGGCCGAGAAAGAAGGCTTCACTGCAATCGCGGCAGTATTCAGAAATATCGCCGTAGCGGAAGCAAACCA
>JBFWMM010000017.1:0-5930 GCA_050251615.1 Phycisphaerae bacterium | reverse complement strand
GAGAAGCTTGATTATATCGTAAGCAACCACTGCGAGCAGGATCATTCCGGCGCGATTCCCGCGGTACTTGCGAAATATCACGGCTCGAAAGTGGTTACGAATAAGAAGAATTTCGTGATGCTTCAGGAACACCTCCACATCAAGCCTGAAGATATCATTGTTATAGAAGACCGCGAAACGCTTTCGCTCGGCGATAAGACGTTGCAATTTTTTATGCTTCCTTGGGTGCATTGGCCCGAAACCATGGGCACTTACGCCGTGGAAGACAAAATCCTGTTCCCGTGTGATATGTTTGGCTCGCACTACGCCACAAGCGAAACTTTCGCCATGTCCAATATGATGCAAATGCGCAGGATAAAGAGCTATTACGCAGAGATTATGATGCCGTTCCGCAAGATCATCAAGCGGGATATGGACATTGTGAGATCACTGGAGCTTGATATGATTGCTCCGAGCCACGGCCCCGTACTTAGAGATCCGCAGTTCGCAATCGATATCTATGACGACTGCGTCAGCGACAGGGTTGCAAACCACGTCGTGATCCCGTACGTATCGATGCACCACAGCACAAAACTGATGGTGCAGCACCTCACCGACGCGCTTGTGGAGCGCGGCATAAAGGTTACGCCGTACAACCTCACCGGCTGCGAAATGGGCGAGCTGCTCAGCGATATTGTTGACTGCGCGACAATCGTTTTTGCCGGTTCTCAGGTACTCGCCGGCGCACATCCCGCACTGGCTTATATTACAGTGCTTGTAAACGCACTGAAACCCAAGGCCAGGCATATCGGCCTCATAGGCAGCTATGGCTGGGGTGGAAGAATGGTTGAGCAGGTCAAGGCTATGCTCAGCGGTTCAAGCAGCGAGATAATGGAGCCGGTAATGGTGAAAGGTATGCCGAGGGCGGAGGACCTTGCGGCGCTTGAACAATTCGCGCAGGATATTTATGAAAGACATCAGGCCATCGTTGAGGCCTGAGATACACAAGTTACTTTAATAGTACAAGGAGTATAGTAATGGCTACAAAGATTCAAGAAACATACATCTGTTCGGTCTGCAACATGGTTGTAGAAGTGCAGTTCGGCGCGTTCGGCAAGCTCGTATGCTGCGGCCAGCCCATGGAGCTCACAGAAGGCAAAACGGCGGACAAGACTACCGAAAAGCACGTTCCCATTATCGAAAAGATTGATGGCGGCTACAAGGTAACCGTTGGCAGCACAATCCACCCCATGACAGACGAGCATTACATCGCGATGATTGAGCTTGTTGCTGACGGGCTCAGCTACATCAAGTACCTCCAGCCCGGTGATGAGCCTGTGGCAGAGTTCAAGGTTGAAGCGGAGAACGTAACCGCTCGCGAGTTCTGCAATGTACACGGTCTCTGGAAGGCGTAAAAAATGATTTGCAATGAGATGACTTCCGCTTTCAACGGACAGATCAATGCCGAGCTCTACTCGGCATACCTCTATCTCTCAATGAGCGCGTGGTTTGCCGCTAACGGCTTGCCGGGCGCTGCCAACTGGACGAAAGTCCAGGCGAAGGAAGAGATGACTCACGCTGACATGATTTTCAGCTACCTGATCGATAGAGACGGGAAGGTGGAGCTGGAAGTAATCGAGAAGCCCGAGGCACAGTGGGCGAGCCCCATTGATGTTTTCGAGGCGATACTCGCGCACGAGCGGAAAGTAACCGCTTTGCTCAACGCCCTTATGGATGAAGCCATTGAGTACAAAGACCACGCGGCGAAGATATTCCTGCAGTGGTTTATCAATGAGCAGGTTGAAGAAGAAGCGAGCGCGAAGGAAGTGCTTGATGATATGAAGATGGCTGCCGAAACGAAAGGCGGGCTGTTCATGATAGACAGAGAGCTTGCGAAAAGGGTGTTTGTTGCACCGGTTGCAAATTGATTTGAGGGAATAAAGCATGACAGCCTGCGAATTACTTGAAATAGCAAAGGTGATGGAAAAGGACGGTGCGGAATTTTACAGGACCGCCGCCGGTATCGCTACCGACCCGAAAGTAAAAAAGATTATGGAAGAGTTTTCGGTGTGGGAGCAGTCTCATTATGTACTCTTCGATAATCTCCTTAAAGAAACGCCTGCTGATGCGGTCATAGATAATGACAGCGAGGCGGTGAAGTATCTGGAGGCTTTCGCGAAGTATGCGGTTTTTTCACCCGCCGGCGCCGAGAAATTCGGCATTGCCCAGATGGATGCCAAGGGTGTTTTGCAGCATGCGATAGCGCTCGAAAAGGATGCCGTCTGCTACTATTACGGCCTGAAAAACGCCGGCCTGCCCAAGAAATCGGCTAAGACGATTGAAAAAATCGTTCAGGAAGAGATGAAGCACATTCAGCTTCTCAGCGAACAGCTCAGCCATCTCAGAGATGATGGATGAAGTTTATGCGTGCGTTTTTCGCGGATACGTCTATGACCCTGCATCCGGAGCGCCCGAAACGGACGCAACGCCGTGAACGGCGTTTGACCGCCTGACGGAAAGCTGGAGATATCAGGATGCGGCAGCGATATTGCAATCTCCTGGATATAAAACATACCGCGCGAGCATTGTAGAGACGCAAGATTTTGCGTCTCATGCCGCATTACGAACGTATATTATCCGTGGGATCGGTTTGAATTCACCGGCATTGGCGGGCGAAACACAGCGGAGGCGCGCAAGCGCCCCGGCAATGTTGCAATCTTCCTTGGCGGCCGTAGCTTACATATATCCGAGGTCGGTGAGGCGGCGGCGCATTTCTTCCGAAGTGTCTTCGTCGGTGTCTTTTATAGAGATGTCAGCTTCGCTCTCAAGGCCTGCAGGCAAATCTATACCGAGTCTTTCGAGGAGCATTGGGGTGATGTCGATGATGTTTCTGTCCTGCGCAGCCGGGCCGATTCCGGCTCCTGCGGCGATATAGAAGCCGTCTGCGTGGTGTTTGCCGAGGTGGAAGTCTATGCCCGGCTCGGGCTCGGCGAAAAGCACCTTTTCGTGGAGCGAGCCGTTGAAAGAGAAGCCGTCTGCGGGTAGCAGGATATAGTCGGGGAAGTTTACGGGGATGGGACAGCTGTAGATATCCGCCGGCCGCACAATCTTCTTCAGGATGTTTTCGCCCGTGACGTGGTATTTGATTGTCTTCAGCGCATTGAGCAGCGCATCGGTCTCCTCACACTCATCCTTGAGCAGGTAGAGGTATCCCTCGCCCGTCTTGCCGATGGTGAAGCAGAGTGAGTTGTCGTAGTCAACGGGAGAGGCCGCGCGCACCCCCGCCTTCACCTCCAGCCTGTTTACGGATTCCTCTTTCATAAACGATTTCAGAATCCGCCCGACTTTCAAGAAGCGCGATATGCGCTTTTTCCAGCTCACCTTCCGGCTCGCAAGCTTTATAAAACCGCGCTCTTTGAGCCAGAAGCCCAGGTTGAAGGCGCATTTATGCAGCTCGAAGCCATGGTCGCTGGCAGCGAGAAACGTGATTTCGTCTTCTGCGGCGTCTCCTTTGAACAGCTCATACAGCGAGCGGATTTCCTCATCCATCACGCTGTGGAAATGCTCGAATATATACTTGCGCCTCTCCTTGTTGAAACGTGGGCTTTTCTCGTCCATCCAGGGCCAGAGCAGGTGCTGTAAGACGTCATTCGCCTGAAAATGCAGCATAAACACTTCGCACGCATCGCGCCCGAGCAGCATACGACCGAGCCTTGCCCGCATACGCACAATATCTGCGAGCGCCTCAACAACCGCCTGGTAATCGCCTGCGCTCTGCAAGGCGCTGATATTTTCCAGATTGAGTATTTTGTACTCCGGCATCGCCGCGAGTATCTCGTCTTTGAGCTCGTGCGGCCAGGTGAAGTCGCTTTCTTCGTTCGGCGTGAGGATTCCCGAGACTATACACCCGTTCACGGGGTATGTCGGGTATGTCATAGGCACGTTCACCACACACACCCTCATCCCCGCGTCCGAGGCGTACTGCCAGATGGTTTTCTGGAGTGTACGGCTTGAGGCGGGGATGAGGCGCCGTGTTGTTTTGTCAAACGAGACGAAATCAAGCGTGTTGTTGGCGGCGGGGCTACGGCCCGTCTGGAAGGTACCCCAGGCCGCCGGCGTGATAGCGGGGATTGTCGAGGCGAGGATGCCGCTTGCGCCGCTCGCGCGCATCTCCGCCAGGAACGGCATATAGCCGCCTTCGAGTGCAGGCTCCAGCACCGCAGGGCTGAGGCCGTCTATGCCTGTGATAAAAGCTCGCTTCATAACAGAAGTCCATTTTACTGATTGCAGTTTCATTATAAAGCCTTATATTAGGTTTGTCACGCAAACACCTGTTAGGTAAGGGTAAAAAACTATGAGTAAAAAGGTTCTGCTGATAGGACTCGACGGCTTCTCGCCGTACATTTTTGATTATATACGTAAAACGGGCGTTATGCCCGCGCTCACTTCTCTGGCCGATGCCGGTAGCGGAGGCGTGCTGGAGAGCATCTTTCCGTTTGAGACGAGCCCCGCATGGTCCTCGCTGCAGACGGGTTGCAATCCCGATAAGACGGGCATCTATTCGTTTCACCGCTATGTGAACGAGCAGCGCAAGATCTGCCTCAACGGATTTCAGTTCAACAAAATGCCGTCGATCTGGGAGCTTCTCTCGGCGGAGGGAAAGCGCGTTATCAACATCAATATGCCGGTAACCTCGCCGCCTGCGAAGGTGAACGGGATTATGATACCGGGCCTGCTTTGCCCGGGCATCAAACCCGAAAACGTCTATCCGAGCGAGGTTTACGAGAAATATATCGCCAAAGTACCCGGATACCGCATTATCGACCGCAAATGGACGGCCGATTTCGATGAGAATATCACGCGCTTCTGCGATGTGGTAAACGCCCGCCGTGCACTCGCCCGAGACATCCTCACGAACGAGCCGTTCGATCTGGCAAGCGTTCAGTTCCAGATGACCGACTTCATCCAGCACAAGGCCTGGTACGCCATCGACCCGACGCACCCCGAATTCAGCGAAGAGATGTTCGCGAAAGTCTCGCGGCTTTACGCCTGCGTTGACGAGGCGATAAAGGAGCTTGTGGAAATCGCAGGCGAGGACTGCCTCAAGATATGCGTCTCGGATCACGGCTTCTGCACGCACCGCTACGGCTTCGGCCTCAATACCTGGCTCCTGCGCAAGGGCTACCTCCGCCTCCTCCCGCAGAAGGAGCTTGAGAAAAACTCCTCACTCGAATCGCTCAAGGCGAAATACCCGCTCGTAAAGACGCTTGCAAAGCAATACGGCAACATTAAGAAGGCGCTCAAAGCCGCGGGCAGGAAGAAGGGCGGAGCGATATTCCTTGAAGACCTCAGCCACCTGCGCAGAATCATAGACCTCGAAAAACCGAGCCTGTTCTGCCTCGGGCTTATGGGCGGTATGCTCTTTGCCACAGACGATTTCGACCTTTCCCGCCTTGATAGCTTGAAGCGCGAGCTCCTGGCAGACTTCGGCCCCTCCGCGGAGAGGCAGGTTATAAAGGACATCCGCATCACGGGCAACCGCGGCAACAAGCCTGTTATGGAGGTGGTATTTGCGGACGGCGTTTCAAACCTCGTTACGCCAACGATCTACGACAACAACCCGATTATCGTTGAGCCGTACAAGGACGGCCTTTCCGGCGGCACGCACCATATCAACGGATTCTTCGTCGTATCGGGGGAGGGCGTCAAGGCGCAGAAGATGGATGCAAAACTCATCGATATTGCCCCCACGATCCTCGCCTGCCTCGGCGCGGATGTGCCAGAACATATGGACGGGAAAGTGCTCGCGAGCCTCTTTGACGCCGGCCTCAATGCGAACTACAGCGATGAAAGCGGCACAGAGAAACAGCGCGAAATGTACTCAGACGACGAGCAGGCGGATGTCGAGGAGCAGCTCCACGGATTGGGGTATATATAAGATAAGGGTATAA